>CALUWE010000030.1 GCA_944324425.1 Candidatus Gastranaerophilales bacterium | reverse complement strand
TCCAAAAGTTTAGATTTTCCCACAATGCTTATCTTTTGGTCTTTGGTTCGGAATAGTGTAGTGCTGGCGGTCTATCTATTGTTTTCGGTTGCTTGCTTCCTTACCGTACATGAGCATTAATTCAAGGGTTATTTTTATATTTATTCGAATAAGTTCAACTAAACAGCTGCGCCTGATTTTGAAATAATTTCAGTTTCAATGTTTGTTGGAACTTGTTCATATTTAGAAAATTCCATTGAGAAGGTGCCGCGGCCTTGTGTTTTTGAACGGATATCCGTTGCATAACCGAACATTTCAGCCAAAGGAACGATAGCTCTGATTTTTTGAATTCCCGTTCCTTCAATGATTTCCATACCTTCTACACGGCCTCTTCTTGATGAAATATCACCTATGATATCACCTGTGTTTTCTTCAGGAACTTCGATTTCAACTTTCATCATAGGTTCTAAGATGCAAGGTCTTGCTTTTTTACAGCCTTCTTTGATAGCCATTGAACCGGCAATTTTGAATGCCATTTCAGATGAGTCAACTTCGTGGTAGCTGCCGTCATATAGTTCAACTTTAACGTCTATCATAGGATAGCCTGCTAAGATACCGCCTTCAAGTGCTTCTTCCATACCTTTTCTTGCAGGTTCAATATATTCTTTAGGAATAGCACCGCCGACGATTTTATTTTCAAATACAAAACCTGCATTTTCTTCAGCCGGTGAAATTCTGACTTTAACATGGCCGTATTGACCTTTACCGCCTGACTGACGAATGAATTTAGAATCTTGATCGGAGTTGCCTCTGATTGTTTCTCTGTATGCAACTTGAGGTTTACCAACGTTAGCATCAACCTTAAATTCTCTCATCAAACGGTCAACGATAATATCCAAGTGCAATTCACCCATACCTGAGATGATTGTTTGTCCTGTTTCATTATCTGTTTTAACTTTGAATGACGGATCTTCTTCAGCAAGTTTTTGAAGAGCGATTGCCATTTTGTCTTGGTCTGCTTTTGTTTTAGGTTCAATAGCAACAGAGATAACAGGTTCAGGGAAGCTCATTTTTTCTAAGATAATTGGAGCTTTTTCATCACACAGGGTATCACCAGTTGTTGTATCTTTTAAACCAACAGCTGCGCAGATGTCGCCTGCATATACTTCGTTTTCTTCAAGTCTTTGATCAGCGTACATACGAACCAATCTTGAAATACGTTCTTTTTTGCCGTTTGTAGCGTTCAAAACGTATGAACCTGATGTAATTTTACCTGAATAAACTCTTAAGAATGTTAAACGACCGACATAAGGGTCTGTCATAACTTTAAATGCCAAAGCTGAGAAAGGTTCATCGTCTGATGAATGTCTTTCTGTTTTTGAACCGTCTTCAAGTTCGCCTTCAATAGCTTTAACATCAACGGGAGAAGGCATTAATTCAACGATTGAATCTAACAATAATTGAACACCTTTGTTTTTAAATGCTGTACCGCAAGTAACGGGAACAATTTTGTTATCGCAAACCGCTTTTCTTAAGCCTGCTTTTAATTCATCAACCGTGATTGATTCAGGGTCTTCAAAGAATTTTTCCATTAAAGTATCATCTGTTTCTGCGATTGCTTCAACCAAAGCATCTCTGTATTCTTTAGCTTTATCAAGCATATCAGCAGGAATATCTTCTTCTTTAATGTCTGTACCTAAATCGTTTGTATAAATTTCAGCCTTCATTGTGAATAAGTCGATAAGGCCTGTGAATTTATCTTCTGCACCGATTGGAAGTCTGATGGGGTGAGCATTTGCACCCAATCTGTTTTTAATTTGATCAACTACACGATAGAAGTTTGCACCGGTTCTGTCCATTTTGTTAACAAAAACCATTCTTGGAACTTCATATCTGTTAGCTTGTCTCCAAACAGTTTCTGATTGTGATTGAACACCGCCTACTGCGCAAAATACGGCAACAACACCGTCTAAAACACGAAGCGAACGTTCAACTTCAATTGTAAAGTCAACGTGGCCGGGGGTGTCTATAATGTTAATTTGGTGGCCTTTCCAAGCAGCCGTAACAGCAGCTGATTGAATTGTGATACCACGTTCTCTTTCTTGTTCCATAAAGTCGGTAACAGCAGCGCCGTCATGAACTTCACCGATTTTATGAGTTTTACCTGTATAAAATAAGATACGTTCGGTTGTTGTTGTTTTACCTGCGTCGATGTGAGCAGCAATACCAATGTTTCTTATTTTTTCAAGTGGAGTTTGTCTTGGCATTTTTATTTTTCCTTATTTAACTAAGTGTAACTATTAATGAGAATATTCTCACACAAACACTATCTATTGTAAAGATTGCCTGATTCAGAAATAATTAAGCCAAATTTTACTCAAAATATGATAAAATAGAAAAATAGCGCAAATTTTATTTTTTGGTGTTTTGTACAAGCAAAGGGCATACAAATGAATATTAAACATCTGTTTTTTAATAAAAGGTTTGACACAAGCAAACAGGAACAAGTTGAAACCGCAAAAACAGCCGATGTTGATTTATCGGGCAAAAAAGCTGAAGTTCAAAACTTGAATAATCTGCCTAACGGCTTTTATTCTCAGCTTGAAATAGAAAGCGTATCGCCCGTAGCGAAAGAAGCACAAAAGCATGATTTTAAAAATTATTGCGGCTGCCTGCTTGGCGGCGCAATAGGGGATGCTTTAGGCTGGCCTGTTGAATTTGCGCCCCTCTGCTCTATAAAAGGAAAATACGGAAAAGAGGGCATTCGTGATTTTGACCTAAAAAACGGTATTGCAGAAATTACGGATGATACCCAAATGACAATTTTTACTGCCGACGGCCTGTTAAAATCAGCCGTGAAATCATTTGACAATAATAAAATACCCGATATTAAAGATGTTTATAATTCATATCAAGATTGGCTGAACACACAGCGACAGGGTTTTAAACCAAGTGATAAAGGCTGGGTCGCAAACATTGAAACCCTATATGCAAACAGAGCACCCGGGGGAACTTGTCTTGGGGCTTTATCAAGCGGAGAAATGGGCACCATTGAAAACCGCATAAATAACAGTAAGGGCTGCGGCGGCGTTATGAGAACAGCACCTGCCGGCTTAATGTATTACAAAAACCCGAAAATTGCTTTTGAAACAGGTGCAAGGTGTGCGGCAATTACCCATGGACACCCCGGAGGATATTTACCGGGGGGCGTTCAAGCGGCAATAATTGCAAATTTAATTCAAGGAAAGAACCTTGAAGAAGCCGTTGACAATTCGGTTGAAATTTTAAAAACGTATGACGGCAACGAAGACACGACAAGATTAATTAAAAAGGCCAAAGAACTTGCAAACTCGGATGTTGACCCTGAAGATGCCATAAAAGAACTTGGGGAAGGCTGGGTTGGCGATGAAGCAATTGCAATTGCCGTGTATTGTGCACTAAAATCACCCGATAATTTTGAAAAAGCAATATTGATGTCCGTTAACCACAACGGAGACAGTGATTCAACAGGTGCAATAACGGGAAATATCTTGGGTGCATATCTTGGTATGGAAGCTATACCCAAAAAATGGATAAGTTCGGTCGAACTTTCAACCGAACTTGCTCAACTTGCTCAAGACTTGTATCAAAATCCCGATGAAATTGAAGATTCCGAAACAAGATATAAAGGATAGCTATTCTTCGTGCAATACCTCAGGATTTACGACCGTATATCTGCCTTCATCCTTTAATTTTCTTATATATTCAATTTTTTCTCTGGTAGAGGTCATTGCTTCCAATTTTGCTTCATCTTCAGGGTAGAATTTCAATTTAATCATTTTGAATTTCATTCCCTTTGTTTCGCTTTCAAGTTGTTTTTGGTGCTCAAGCGCTTGTCTTTCTTTTTTTGACAAGACCCCGCCGCTGGTTAAATTACTTTTAGACGGACAGTAGACATCTTTATCTAAAGAAGGTCTTAAGAAGTACCTTCCTCTGCATTTTGGGGCGGTATGTACATTCGGTTCGGGAGCGTCGGTTTGCCTTGATTTTATATCAGTGCCCCTGAATGAAATTACGCCGGATATGTCGACCATTTTATTTCCTTTCCACTATACTTCATCAACTACTATATATCTGTTTTCGTCTTTTAATTTTCTTATATATTCAATTTTTTCTCTGGTAGAGGTCATTGCTTCCAATTTTGCTTCATCTTCAGGGTAGAATTTCAAAATTTGCCTTTTAAATTGCAAGTTTTCCGTCTCTGATTTATAATTATTTCTTTGTTCTTCATTCATTTTGCCATTCCTTATTGGTTAACAATACTGCCTTGTAAATGCCATTTGCCGTTCTTTAATTCAGCATGTTTGATTAATATTTTGCAACCGCGTTGTAACAAGTATTCGCATTCGTTGCTCAATTGTCCTGTTATATTACATCCTTCAAGAAAGACACCTTTTGAACCTGCCGGTACATCCAATTCCCATACTACCATATTATTATTAAATGCCGACTTTTTCAAGAGGGAAGTTGACATAAATCTTTCTTGATGAGCAATATAGTTGCCTTGTTCTATCATATATATAAGGTCATCAATTTGTTTTTGGTCGCCATAATATAGGGCGTCTTCCATTAATTTTGACAATTTTTTGCCGTTAATTTCAACCGAGCCCAAAACTTCAAAGCCTTCACCTCTATACACTTTCATAGGTTGTGATGTTGATTGAGAATCAATATATTGCGTTATTGAATCAATTTGAGCTTTTATATCAGCCGGCGGAATATAACTTGGGTCGTTTTTCATGCTTGTAAGTGCCGGATTTATATAACCTGATGTAGCTTTGTATGAAACAAGACTTTCAAGAGTATCAACAGGAACTTTGTATTTTGTTGTGTTGATAATTGCATCCCATTGTCCGGGGGTTATTTCATCAATATGCTGTAAAACACTTCCTTGTGAAATTACTTGGTAGAATGCGAGCAATTCCAACATATCGTTTGCAAAATATCCCGCATATTTGCCGTCGGCAACATTCATGAATTGTCTCATTTTGTCAATATCTGTTTTTGTTAATGCCGTTTGCATTTTGTTGATAATTTTTGAACCTGTTGAAGGGCCGTATTTATCAATAATTGCATCTTGATATTCTTGTGAAATTTTGAATATATAATTGCCCCAGCTATCCTTTATAACACCTGCATTCATAAGCAGATTTTCAAATGTTGCTTCATCAACTTCGCCGCTTATTGGAACAAAAGTTGCTGCGTTAACTTCGGCTTTTTTAGCATCCAACAACTGTTGAAGTACTTTCTTTTGGTCTGCATCGGCAACTTTGCTGATGGAAGTTTGAATATCCGCAAGGTCTTTAATTGATGTTGCTCTTGAAATTGATGTTTCATAAGTTTTGTTTTTTGCTTTTGTTAAAAGAGTCAACATATCTGAACCGTCATCAGGCATTTTCTTAACTTCATTGAGCAAATCAACCATAAATTGTTTTCTTTTCAAAAGAACATCTTGATATTTTGTCATACCTTGTTCTTGAAGAATTTTGATAATATCATCATCTGATAAATCTGCAACTCTTTGAAGAGAATCGATTAAATCTTCCCTTGTCATAGAAGAGAACAAATTGCTTGAAACTTGGTTATATTTAGGATCAATTAAAGTTGTAACTTCATCTACAATTGATGTATATGCTTTTTTGCCGCCTTGTGCACGAAAATCAAATGTGCCGCCAACATCTATACGATAAATTGTAGAGCCGTCGGTAACCGCATTATTTGAACAAACAGCATCCCAGTTTGCAAGTAAAGCATCCATACCAAAGCCTTTAGCTAAATCTTTTTGAGGCGCTGAAACAGGTGAAAGTTCAGGAATAAATTTGCTCAATAAACCGATAGAACCTTTTTCGTCAGTATAAAGCGTTAATTCGGGAACATCAATGCCTGCTGCTTTGTATAATTTTGAAGCCAAAACTTCGGTTTGTGACTGTGAAGCTGAGCCTAATTTTGAATAGAATAATTCACCTGTTGAATTATTTACTACATATCCGCCTTTGTTGCTGCCTGCTTGTGAGCCTTTATAAATTGTAAAAGTAGAATTTTTGCCGTCTATATTAAAGTTCTTTGTTGTTATTTGATGAGAAGCATTTAATTCCAATATTTTTTTCGAAATTGCGGCTTCTTGCTGCGTAACTACATAATCAGCCGGTTTTTGCGCTTCTAAAATATCGGGTGTTTCTTCATGAAAATCAGGAGCGGCTAAATTGCTTTCACCGGAAACTTCATCACCCATTTTTGGTGTTTGGTGTTCCTGTACAATGTCAAAATCAGAACCTAAATCTACATCCGCACCTAAACCACAATCTGAATCCAATGAATCATAGTCAGGAATAAAATCTTCCCCTAAAGCCATTTCCGATTCTTTAACATCGAATGGGTTTTGTTTTGTGCCTGCATTGCCGATTTCATCGCCAAATTGAGAGCCCTTAGTTTCAGGTGCCATTTCTAAATTAATATCTTTTACTTGATGAGAAGCAGAATCAGCTGCACCTTCTGCCACTTCTTGTGATGCCTTGCCTGTAAAATAGCTGTAATCAAAATCATCAGCCATTGAAGCAACTCCGTCTGATGCGCCCTTAGCTGTTTGATCGGTAATTGCATCAGCGCCTGATGAAAATACTTTTGAAGCAAGTTTGTTGCCTGCTTTACCCGCAACTTTGAAGCCGCCGCCGATAACAGGTGATGCAATTAAGCCTCCAACAAAGCCTTCTTTGACATTTTTACCCATATTTTCAAAGTCGCCTTCGGCGATTGTTCTTGCAAAACCGTCTGTTGCGCCGCCTAATGCACCGTCTATTGCCATATCGGTTCCATAAGCTGCAACTTTTGCAAGAACTGTTTTAACACCTGCTTCAGCGCCTTCTTTTGCTACATATTCAGCGCCTTGATTTGCAAGAAGTTTTGTTAAAAATCCCTTAGCACCTGTTGTAACAACACCCTCTGCCGTTTCTTTTGTTGCCGTTTTAGCAACATTTAAGCCGCAAGCTTTTGCAACACCTGTGCCCGCAACGCCGCCAATTGCGTTTGTAATTGGTGCCATTAAACCGTTTATTGAACCTGTTATGATGTCATAACCAAAATCTTTCATATTATAATCGCGGCCGCCGACAAGAGAATCTGCCCCTTTAACGGCAACTTTTGTAACAGCACCTGCTGCGGCACCGACAAGAAGTGAAGCACCGCCTGTAAACGGTGCAAATGCGACGGCACCGACCGCAACGATACCTGAAACAATGTCGCCGACAACGTCAACTGACATATCCTGACCGTCTTGATATTTTGTTATGGCTTCTTGAGCTTCTTCATATGAAATTTCACCGTTTTCAAATTGTTTTATTGCATCTTCGGCTTTATTTGAACCTGCACCAAAACCGAATAAATTTTTAATGCCGTCCCAAGCTTTGCCGATTAAGCCTTGTTCTTCTTTAATTGAAGACAGCTGATTTTTTAACTCTTGGGCTTGAGTATTTGCTGAAGCACTGCTTTGATATACATCATTGTCATAATCAACAGGCTTAATTGAATCTGTTGAATTTATGTTACTCCCAAAAATTGTTTCTTTTGTTTGGCTTGTTTTAACGGGGTTTTGTGCCTTTTGTGCTTGATAGTCAAAATTGTTAAATTTAATTTGCTCTACTGCCATCTTTACTCTCTTTTATACGTGTATGTATATATAAAAGATATATTCACAAGATAATTGCCAAAAAAAATTTACATGTATACTTTTGTAACAAAATTTTACAGCAGCAAAAAAGCTCTGCAAAAGCTTAAAAAATTACTGATGTTTTTCCTTAAATACAAAATTTTTAAGAAGCAAAAATGAAAGCATGGCAATAGGGAACACAAGAATCGCTTGGGATAAATATTTATCGACATGAAAATCAGCCACAAGCGTATCCAAAAAATATCTGTTTATAAAAAATGTTGTTATATAGCATAAGAAAAATTTAACAATAAGCTTATTGTTTCTGTTTTTAAATACAATTCTTCCGGTTGTTTGGAAATTAAACAAAATGCCAATCACATATGAAATTGCCAAAGATAATGTCGGGCGAGATAATACTGTAACGCAAATTGCATAAATAATATATGAAAAAACGGTATTCATAAAGCCGACAAAAAGATATTTAACAAACTTTCTTTCAAAACGGCTCAAAATACCAAAGAAAAATTTTGTATAGAACCATTCAAAAATAATAGAAAGTACGGAGCGAAACTTTTTATACTCCGTACTTTTTCTTATTGAATTTTCTATATTTCCAAACATTATAAAAATGTTTTACCTTTATTCAATGTATTCCTTAATTTCAAAAGCAATGTTTTTCGGATCTAATTTGATACCGGGGCCCATTGTTGTTGAAAGATAAGCTGACTTGATGTATGTGCCTTTAGCTGAAGCGGGTTTTGCTTTAATAACAGCATCTGCCAAAGTTGAATAGTTTTTCATTAAATCTTCTTTTGAAAATTTAATTTTTCCCAAAGGCACGTGAATCATGCCTTGTTTGTCAGCTCTGAATTCAACTTTACCGGCTTTTGCGTCTTTAACGGCTTTTGCAACATCAGGTGTAACGGTACCTGTTTTTGGGTTTGGCATCAAGCCTTTCGGCCCCAAAACACGGCCCAATTTACCTAAAGGTGCCATCATATCAGGTGTTGCAATCAAAGTATCAAATTCAAACCAACCGTTTTGAATTTTTTCGATAACTTCTTCAGCACCTGCTTCATCAGCGCCTGCTTCTTTTGCAAGAGCTGCTTTATCTGCTTTTGCGATAACGCAAACTCTAACGGTTTTGCCTAGACCGGCAGGAAGAACTGTTGTGCTTCTAACCTGTTGGTCAGCGTGCTTAACTTCAATACCTAATCTCATGTGGCATTCAACCGTTTCATCAAATTTTGAAGTTTCGGATGCAACTTTTTGAAGCATATCAATAGCATCAGCGGCTGTTGCTGGCTGAACAAAACCTTCCATTAATTCTTGTATTTTCTTTTGTTTTTTGGTTAATTTTGACATTTTTTCTCCATTTCTTGCGGTAATAGCGGCAATAAATTGCCTCCCGGCGATTAATCTACAACGGTAACGCCCATAGCTCTTGCGCTGCCTGCAATCATTTTAACTGCAGCTTCAAGAGATGTAGCATTAAGGTCTTCCATTTTAGTTTTTGCAATTTCTTCAAGTTGAGCTCTTGTAATTTGACCTACTTTTGATTTGTTAGGTTGAGCAGAACCTTTGGATAAATTAATTGCTTTTTTAATTAAAACAGCAGCCGGAGGTGATTTAGTAACAAATGTAAAGCTTCTGTCTTCATATACGTCAATTACAACAGGAATAACATAGCCTGCCATTGAAGCAGTTCTATCGTTAAACTGTTTGCAAAAGTCCATGATGTTTACACCTTTTTGACCTAACGCAGGGCCAACGGGAGGTGAAGGATTTGCCTTTCCTGCTTCAATTTGAAGCTTAATTTTCCCTGTAACTTTTTTGTTTGATGGTGCCATTATTTTCTCCTTTTCTTGTGGTCAAGCGGGCAATTATTAAATCAAATGACAAATGATTTAGCCCTTCCACGGTTAACAATGTTTTTAGTGTTTAGCGAATTTTCACTTTGGCGGGTTACAGGCTTTGCCTTTCACCCTACGCAAAATCCGCTACACTTTTTGGATTTGCTTGTATTCCAATTCAACGGGGGTTTCACGACCGAAGATTGAAACCATAGCTCTTAATTTTGATTTATCAGGATAAACTTCCGAAATATCGCCGATAAATTCTGCAAAAGGCCCTGAAATAATTCTGACCTTATCGCCGACTTTAACATCAAGTTCAATTTTTTGAACTTGGCTTTGACCTCTGTGGATAATTTTCTTGATTTCTGAGTCTTTAGCAGGGATAGGCTTCTTAGATGAACCTACAAATTTTGTAACGCCTGCCGTATGTCTTACAACATACCAAGAATCATCATCCATAATCATTTCAACAAGAACGTATCCGGGGAAGATTTTTTCTTCTTTTTCAGATTTTTTGCCGCCTTTAACTTGGGTAATTGTTTTTTGCGGAACTTCAACCCTAAAGATTTTTTCACCCATGTTCATATATTCAATACGTTTTTCAAGGTTAACTTTCACCTTGTTTTCGTGCCCTGAATATGTATGAACAACATACCATCTTTTTTTAGGTGTTTTTTCCTTCAATTCGGATTTTTCTTCCTTGATTTCAGGCTGAAGGTTTTCTTCCATAAGTTCATTTTCTTGTCGGTTATTTTCTTTTTCAGTCATAATCTACCTTTTTCTTATGATTCTATTTGGCTATTAATCCCAAAAGACCTTTAAAAATAATATCCATAAGGTAAACCGCAATGGTAAAAACAGCAACAACAAAAACAACAATCAGGGTTTCGGCTACAATCTGATTTTTTTCAGGCCAAGTAACCTTTCCCCATTCGGCCTTAACACCTTTGAAATAGGTAATTAAACCGTCTTTAAATGAAGTTGTATTTGTTTTTGTTTTCTCTTTATTAACCATTTTGATTTCCTTGTTTTAAATTCGCGCCCTGAAGGACTCGAACCCTCGACATCCGGTTTTGGAGACCGACGTTCTACCAACTGAACTAAGGAC
>CALUWE010000029.1 GCA_944324425.1 Candidatus Gastranaerophilales bacterium | reverse complement strand
TGTAACCGTAAGCGGACGCCTCGGACATGCTGATAAGAATGTGACATTAAACACTTACTCGCATATGATTAAGTCAAGAGAGACACAAGTTGCAAACAAAATGGATGAGTTTTATAAAACTCTACAAGTTAATAAGTATATAGAAAACTAAATATTTTTGTAGTTTAATTAAAATATGAATTTTTTTATTAATGAAATAGAATTGCAGAAGGATTCTGCATGTAAATTATTAATTGATTATATAAAAACCAATGAAAATTATTTGGATTTTGGAGATTGTGCTTGTCTTTATTATAATTTACCATTGTATAAAGAAAATAGTTTGTCTGCTTCTAATGCCAAAATTCTAATTTTATCTAAAGAATATGGTTTAATATTATTTGATACTGATGATGCATATAATGCTGAAACTTTTGATTCAGAAAAAATAGACATTTTTGACCAAACATATTCTCAATTATTATCAAGATTCATCAAAAGTCCAATTCTAAGAAAAGGACGGGGTCTTGTAAATTTTTCATTCGAACAGCTTTTATTTGTACCTAATTATAAAAATGATTTACCAAAACGAGACGGCGTTTATTTTTTCAATGAACTTAATTCATTAAAAGATATTTTAAATTCAATTAAATTAGAAAACAATTTACAATTGGAAACATTTAATGAAATACGAGCTATTATAGAAGGCTCAAAAGCCTTATCAACGGATTTAAGAAACAGAAATATTGAAGAAAAAGATACTTCATCTAAAGGATATTGCCTGCAAAAAATAGAAACTAAAATTAAAAATTTTGATGAAGAACAAAATATTGCTGCTAATATAATTGTTAATGGTCCACAACGCATTCGGGGACTTGCTGGTTCTGGTAAAACTATTGTTCTAGCTAAAAAAGTTGCAACAATTCATCTGCAGAATCCTAGTGCAAAAATACTTTTCACCTTTTTTACAAAAAGTTTGTACGATATAAGTAAAAAGTTGATTACAAAATTTTATCGTCAGAATTCAGATATTGACCCAAATTGGGACAATATACATATTATGCATTCTTGGGGAGGTAATTTTGTACCAGGAGTTTATTCGAGTCAATGTAAAAAATATGGTTTATCCCCAAAAAAATACAATGGAAAAAAAACAACTTTTGGCCTTGCTTGTAAAGAACTTATAGAAAAAGTTGACATAGAAGCCGAGTATGATTATGTAGTAATGGATGAAGCCCAAGATTTTGATAGATATTTTTACAGACTCTGTTATAAATTAGCAAAGGGTGGAAAATTAGTTTGGGGTTATGACCAATGTCAAAATATTATGGATACAGACATTCAAGATACAAAAATCACCTTTGGAAAGGATAGTCAAGGGAAATTTTTAGTGGATTTTGATGAATCCTCAACTAAAATAGAAAATGATATAATTCTACATAAATGTTACAGAAATCCTGATAAAATAATATTTTTGGCTTTTGCTTTGGGACTCGGTATTTACAATGATAGAATTATTCAAATGCTTGAGAATAATTCGCATTGGGAGGATTTAGGATTTGAGGTATTAGAGGGGAGGTCAAATGTTGGTGATAAAATGCAAATTAAACGACCACCCCAAAATAGTCCACTTGAAATTCCAAATACAGAAAATATTATCAATTTAAAAACATTTAACGAGGAGCATGGATTTGAAGAAGAATGTAAATATGTTGTAGAGAGAATTAAAAAAGATATTGATTCTAAATTATGTCCTGAAGATATAATGGTGCTTTCATTAGATGATAAAAATTCTAAAGCTTATTTAGATACAATTTCGGCTTTATTATTAAAAAATGGCATTAAATGCAATAATATGCTCAGTAAGTCAGACTATAGTGATATACATTTTTATGTAGACAACAACGTTACTTTGACAACTGTTTATAAAGCTAAAGGCAACGAAGCTGCAAGTGTTTATATTGTGGGTATTGACGGAATATTTAAAGAAGATAAAAAAGATTTAATAAGTAATAGAAATAAAATATTTACGGCGTTAACAAGAACAAAATATTGGTTAACGATAACTGGTATTGGTCAAGCAGCCGATAATTTTAAAAAGGAATATTTAAAAATTTTAAGTGATTACCCGTATTTAAATTTTACTATGCCTGATAAAAGTACGTTTAAAAATATGCAACGGGATTTGTCAAACAAAAATTCAAAATTAAATAAAGTCAGACAACTCGTAATGGACTTAGGATTAAGTCCCGAGGAATTGAAAGAGCAGATATATGAAGATAAGGATACTTAATTTGATACATAAAGAGAATTGCTAACAACATGCTTTACAAAATTCTTTGTACTATAATATTTTGTGTATATATTCATTTTATCCTTATAGTTTAATAATTCTTGTTCAATGATGTCCATAATTTTATTCTTATTATCACTAGAAATAAAATTTACTGCATAAGTTTTGAAGACCCCGTTTTTTGAAGGAATATCATATTCTATAAGCAAATTATTGTCCATAATTTTTTCTATTTCGCTTTTTGGTAAATTATTCATAACATTTGAAATATCATTATAAGGAATAGATATGCCAATCCAATTTTGTAATCTTTCCCAACGATATGTTGAAACAATAGGTTTTCCTATAATGTTATTATTATTTATTACCAAACTCCCAAGCGAAAAAGCTCCTCTTAAGGGAAATTTAAAATATAATTGAGGAATCAAATTTTCTTGCTCATTTTTTATCGAGTAGAAAGAGTTTTGCAAAATGTTTGATAAGTATAAAGTGAAATTATAACAATTATAAAAATCTTCTTGGTATATAAAAGCTGTATCTGAAAACAAAAGAAAATCTGGACGTCGTTGATGAAAATCTTTGCAGTCTTTAAGATTTTTTTGAAATATTAAATTGTAAGATTTTTCTATATTGCTAATTGATAAATTTCTTGGTGGATTGCAAATTAAATCACTAAAGCCCAAAATATCAATTTGACAGAATAAGTAATTTTTCATGTGCTTATTTTAAAATAAAAGAACAGTGTTTACAAATTAAATTTTATCTTTAATCAATTGGACCAAAAAGGGACTAATTCTACAAACAGTCCCTAAAAGATATTAAAAATTACCAAAAGAAAAAGTTTTTAAATTAAACAATAC
>CALUWE010000028.1 GCA_944324425.1 Candidatus Gastranaerophilales bacterium | reverse complement strand
GGCGAAGATTTTAAATTTATTGATGAATAAAATTTTGATATGCAAATGGAATTGGATATTTTTTATAAAAAAGCTGCGCTTACAATAAAACATTTCAGACAAATAGAGGGCTTAACTCAAGAACAGTTGGCAGAAAAAGCGGCATAAGTCTTGATTATTTAGGCAAAATTGAAGCAACAATTAATAAGCCCGGTCTTATCGGGTTAATAAAAATTATAAACGCCCTTGAAATTAGTTTTAAAGAATTTTTTGCATATTTTGAAGATATTTAACAAGCAAATACATCTTGAATGTTGTTGACATTTTTCAAGTTTGGAGTTAAAACGAAATTATATTAATTGCACTTGTTTATCAAAAGCAAACAAATAAAGCACCCCAATTTTACATAGACTTGGCACAAAAACGCTTAAAGGAGACATAAAAATGGAATATATTTATGCAAAAGACAAAGAAGGTTTTGTTGTTAAAAAACAAAGAAGCGAACTTTTGCCCGATGAAACAATTATCTCTAAAAGCGAATACGATGAAATTTCAGGCGAAAATTATTACAATGAAACCTTTCACCATGGCGGAAAAAGAAAAGGTGCAGGCAGGAAACCAAAAGATGAAAGCAAGGTTTTAAAATTTCAAGTTAGAGTATCTGAAAAAGAAAAAGAATTCTTAAAATATGCAAGAGAGCATAAAATTAACTATGACAATTTAATGCAAATGTAGCTTTTAAAATGCCTTTTTGTCTAAATCAAATTTCGGTGTATAATTAAAAGACCGGAACAAAAGGCAAGATATTATGAAATTTAAACCCGAATTTAAAGAAGCTGTTAAATATGCAAGCGAATATAAAATGCTTCCTGTTATGGCTGAAATATTTTCAGACATTAAAACACCTGTTAGTGTATTAAAAGTTTTAAAAGAAGCTGGGCACCATTGCTTTTTATTAGAAAGTGCCGAAAAATCACAAAAATGGGGCAGATATTCTTTCATAGGTTTTAACCCTTCGGTTGAAATCAGCTGCACAAACGGGGTTTTAACCATTGTTGAAGAAAATGAAGAAGAAAAAATTTATAAAACAACAAACCCTGAAACCTATATAAAAGAAATTTTAGAAGAAAATAAAGCCCCCAATTTTGACTGGCTGCCAACTTTTGCAGGCGGTTTAGTGGGGTATTTTTCCTATGATTTTATAAAATATATGGAGCCCAATTTAAAACTTGATGCAAAAGATGAAGAAAAATTTAAAGATTTTGATTTAATGCTTTTTGATAAAGTTATTGCCTTTGATAATGTTCGCCAAAAAATGATGATTATTGTGAACATTAAAACAGATACAATTGAAGAAAACTATGAAAATGCAATTTTAACAATTTCTGAAATTGCAAACTTAATTAAAACCAAAAACCCCGACCTAAACGAAAAAGGCAAATTAAAATCTGAATTTAAGCCTTTATTTACAAAAGAAGAATTTTGTTCAATGGTAAATAAGGCAAAAAATTATATTAAAGAAGGCGACATTTTCCAAGTTGTTTTATCAAACAGGCTTGAAGCCCAATATGAAGGCAGTTTGCTAAATACATACCGCTACTTTAGAACAACAAACCCATCGCCTTATATGTTCTATTTTTCATCAGATGACATTGAAATTGCAGGCGCTTCCCCCGAAACGCTTGTAAAATTAAATGGTGATGAACTTTCAACATTTCCATTAGCGGGCACCCGCCCAAGGGGAAAAACCGAAAAAGAAGATATGGAGCTTGAAATAGAACTTATTCAAGATAAAAAAGAGCTTGCAGAACATAATATGCTTGTTGACCTTGGCAGAAACGATTTAGGAAAAATTTCAAAGTTTGGAACTGTTGAAGTTGAAAAATATATGAGCGTTGAAAAATTTTCCCACGTGATGCACATTGGTTCTACCGTTAAAGGTATAATTCAAGACGATAAAACCGCCTTAGATGCCATTTATGCGGTTTTGCCCGCAGGAACATTATCGGGTGCGCCTAAAATAAGGGCAATGGAAATTATAAACGAACTTGAAAACAATAAAAGAGGCATATATGGTGGTGCTATTGGTTATATTGACCTTAGAGGCAACTTAGACACAGCCATTGCAATCAGAATTGCATTTAAAAAGAACAATAAAGTTTTTGTAAGATCAGGAGCAGGCATTGTTTTTGACAGTGACCCCGAAAAAGAATACATAGAAACAATAAATAAAGCAAAAGCTGTTATTAATGCAATTCAAAATTCAGAGGAAGAATTATGATTTTAATTATAGATAACTACGACAGTTTCACATATAACTTATACCAAATGGTGGGCGCAATTAACCCAAACATTAAGGTTGTAAGAAATGATGAAATTAAACCTGAAGAAATTAATATAATAAACCCTGATAAAATCATAATCTCCCCGGGGCCAGGCAGGCCAAAAGATGCGGGCATTTCTATTGATGTTATAAAACAATTTGCGCCAAAAATTCCCATTTTGGGTGTTTGCCTCGGGCACCAAGCAATTGGTGAAGCCTTTGGCGGCAAAACAGTTTACGCAAAAGAATTAATGCATGGGAAATCTTCTTTAGTTAAAATTTATAATGAATGCAAACTTTTTCAAGGAATTTCCCCCATAACGGAAGTTGCAAGATACCATTCGCTTGCAATTGATTCAAAAACTTTGCCAAAAGAATTAATGGTTATTGCTTGGAGTTTTGATGATGAAATTATGGCAATTAAACATAGAAAATATGAAACCTGCGGGGTTCAATTCCACCCCGAATCAATTTTAACCCCGATGGGTGAAAAAATTCTTGAAAACTTTTTAAAATAATTTTAAAACCGTAAAGTTTGCAAATTTTTAATATCAGCTTTGAAAAATGGCAATAAATTATTAAAAAAATACTTTACATGGGTATAAAAAAGCGGCTGATATGAATAACAATATCTTTATCCCAAGCGAATTTGGCAAAGTTTTAAATAATTTTGAAACAAAAAACGGCATTAAAAAAGGCTATAATGCCCGAGTTCAGAGTGCAAATAACGGGCAAGATACCATTGAAGTCGGCGGCAAGGTAAAAACAAGCAAAATAAAAAATAAAGGCTTTGTAACAAAACTTTGTGCAGCGGGCGCAATTATTCTTGGAGCTGCAATTGCGCTTATTCGGGTAAAAAGGGGAAAACTTGACATTGGAAGCAGAGAGTTTTGCCATGAAAAAGTTTTTGAAAATTTACCCTCACTTGATGAGCTGGATGATATTATAGATAAAAAAATTAAAAATATAGCCTTGGATTACGGCTTTGATGAAAGTGTTACATCTGCAGATAAAATTAAAAGTGCAATAGAAAATAATATTTTATATTCATTTGATAAAAAATTGGATGCTATCTCCAAAGAAGCTGAAACAGATGAAACTTTAAGACATTTGCTTAGAATTTTAAGCGGTAAAAACTTCTGCGATAATGCAGACGGCACAAAAAAAGCAATGAGTCCTTATTATGCATCAAAATTGCTGCATGGATACAGCGGTAAACAAGGCTCAAAAGATGAAGTGGAAAAATTTATAAAAATACTAATGGAATCAAGCGATAAACCTATAATGCAAGAATATTATGTTGCGCACATTATGACCGGCTACAAAGGGCCGTATAAAAGCGCAACAAGGCTGGCAGGCTTACTTGATTGTGCAAACAATGCCGTAAACTCCAAAGGTTTTGGAAAATTTTCAACAATAGAATTGCTGGATGCAAACCCAAAATTGCGCTTTAGTGATACATATACCTTTATGACACTTTTAGAAAAAGGCAGCTTGCATTTGGGCGCCAAAGAAAAATTATTTGGCGTATATGACATAAAAACAATTTTACAAGATAAAGATTTTAATTTAAAAGCTTTTAATGACTGCTACAGAAAATTAAAGGGAAAAGCATTTGAAAAGACGGACTTTAACACATTAAGAGATATTTTGCTTGAACCCGACATAGACCCCAAAAAGGCAGTGGCAAAATTAAATTCGCTGCCTGAAAATGTTTTGGATACATTTGGCTATGGCGATGTTCTGACATATTTAAGATTTGAAAAATTTATCGGGAAAAAGAATATAAACGAATTAACGCAAGCTGAAAAAAGAGAACTAATGAATAAACTTATAAAAAATAATTCATATTCGTTTGGCTGCGGAAATAAAATGTTTCCTTTAATTCCGAAAAACCAAGAGGAATATTGCGCACTCTTGAATAAATTGGCAAAATCAATAGGTATTGATACAAAGCCTCTAAGCCCGAAAGAAATGCAAGCATTTAAAAACGGCTTATCAAAATTGGAACAAAGCATAAAAGATGTTGATATTGACAGTTTGGATTTATCTTTAACAATGTCAAGGCAAACTTTTATTGAAAAAGCAACAAAAGCCATGGAAGGTTTATCTGAAGGTGAACAAAGAAAAGTAATGGATTACTTTGGCTTTGAAATAACCGACGGCAAATTAAAAGGCTATCCTATAAATGCAAATAACGGTGCAAAACTTGCTGAAATCAAAGATAAAAAAACAAAAAAAGTTGTTGAAAATCTAAGACAAACCGTTATAGATTTTTCCGAAAATAACCCCATAAGAACAAATTTACAAAACAAAGAGCTTGAGCAAGATATAAATGAAATTTTAAAAGGTTTGCCTGAATTAAGGCCTATGATAGGCAAAGTTCAGCACCACACACACGCCTACACTTTAGATAAACATACCTTAAAAGTTTTACAAGGCGTTGTTAATAATCCGAAATTCAAAGATTTATCCGAAGATGATAAGCAAATATTAACAATAGCATCTCTTTTGCATGATATTACCAAAGCAGAAGGGCTTAGAGATTTTACTCACCCAATGGAATCTGCGTTTGATGCTTATTATATAATTCAAAAAATGAATTTGCCCGAAGAACAGCAATTAAAAATTTATGAGCTTATAAAATCTCACAATTGGCTGAACAGGTTGAATAACCCTAAAAATACAGCTGATGATATTCAAAGAATAGCGCAGGATGTTGCTTTTGATTCACGACATACAAATACATTTGAACTTGCTAAAATTCTTTGTGAAGCAGACATGAAGGCAGTTAAAAAAGACGATTCTTTCTTTGAACATCATAAAAAAACTCTTGATGAGATGAGTGCTGCAGTTGATAAATATATAAGAAGAATCCATGAAACTCAAATTGTACTTCCTCAAACTGTTATTCCAAAAGCATCCGAAATTAAAAACGGCGTTATAAAAGAAGCTAACGGAATTAAAAACACCGTTATTTATATGGACGATGCAGCTGATGATTTAACCGAATACGGTTTTAGCCAAGGAACAACAAAAAGCAATTGGAGAGGGCTTGTCCATGCATTGGAAAAAGAAGAGCAAATGCAAAAATTCAACACCTTCTCAATCATTGATACGGAAGCGCTTTTAAGTACATCATACATTGATGCAAACAGTTACAAAGTGTTTAGAAAACAAGGCTTAATATTAGATGTAAACCCAAATGATATTCACGCAGGCTACTGTTCGGATTTCGGCACAGGGTACGGTAAATCAATAGAGCTTTTAAAATCCGATTATTTATTCAACGGTCTTAGAAAATCAAAAAATTTGGAAAAAAATGCATGGCGTTCCGATAGAAGCAAATATAGAGATTATATTTCAGGTCTCATAAAACAAAAAATGGGAATTAATGACGAAGAATATGTTAAATATATGGAAAAAATTCAAGGCTGTAAATCGTTAACAGATATTGAAGAGGTTGACGGCAATTTCGCAAAAGTCCTTAAAGAAGTTTTTGAAGAAATGGAATCCAAAAAAAGAAAAGGCGGCAGACAATATAATGAAATGCTTGTTTCAAGGCCAAAAATTCAAGGTGTATTTGCTTATGATAAATCTTATGAAGCAATTCCTGAATTTTTAAGAAAATATGCCCAAGATAACAATTTGCCGATAATTATTTTCGGCAAAAAGGCAGCCTGAGAAATTATTTAAGCTTTAATATTATTATGCAACGCCTTCAAAATAGGCAATCAAATCTTCGTTGGCATATTTTTTATACAAATCATCAACTTCTTCGGAATATTTTTTTCCTGACATTCTTCCTGCAATATATTCGGCAACAAATTCGCCTATGTTATTCACGGCATACTTTGAAACGGATTGAACAACGGGGAGCTCCTCTTCTGTCGGCTTGTTTTCTGCACAAAAATAGAATTTTTTAGGCGAGCTTATTAAGTGCAAACTATGCGCAAATTCATGCATTATCGGGTTTGTTGCTTTTGAATCCGGATGAAAACCGATTTTATAACAATATCTTTCGGCCTGTTCAATAACATTCCAGTTGTAATCTTTATTAAATGTAATTACTTCAATATGGTCTGCAAAAAAATCTTCGTCCATTTCATCCAAATTAACTTCAGATTCAATATTAGGCCTTAACGGGAAAAACAAAACCGAAAACTGGCCTTGTTCTTTTGGATTTCCTTTAAATTTTCCTATGTGAAGCCCTTCAAACAGCCTTTTACCTTTTCCTTTATAATTCAACTTTGCAAATTCATCTATGGCGTTTTTAACAAGGTGAGCCTGCTTTAGATTAATAAAGCTTGCCTTTATTCCGTATTCTTTATCAAAATACTCTTCAGCTTCACTTAATGTTTTAAATTCAATTTTTTTAACTCCTTCACTATTTAAAAGCGCAACAGATTTTTCATTTGTTACAACTCTTAAAAACGGCTCGCCGTAATATATTGGGGCATTATTTCGTTTAATATACGTTACCGAAGGAGTGCCTTTTTTCATTGTGGTTATTTTTTTATAAACAACATCCTGCATACCGTAAAATTGCTCTTCTTCAAGCTCTGTACCGTCTTGAAATTTATGAGAAAAATTAAAATTTTCATCTTTTAATGCCTCTTGAAAAGGAAGGTCGGAATAAATTTTATATTGCTTTTTACCTACGTAAGAAGATACTAATTCTCCCTTGCTAAATTCAAGCCCTATTAGCTCATTTTTTTTATCTTTTAAGACAACAAGCCCGCTGTAATCTTCTTTGTCTTCAGGGCAATAAGCTCTTCCGCCTTGAATTACAACTTCTTTATAACGGTCATTTATAACAATTGATTTTGGGTCGGAAAAAGAACGATAACCAAAAACAGGAACCCTGACCCTAAGACCTTTTAATTTCGGGTCATAGCATTCATCATATTTTGGAATTTCAGGCTCATTCTTCCTTTTTGTAAAGCGCTTGGGAACAATGCCGTTAAAATATATATTTTGTGATACGGGTGAAATATGCATATTTTAATAAAACTTGAAAATAAAAAAATTAATTGTATAAAATTAAACAAAAAATAAGCCAATGTTTTAGCAGTTAATTATTAATATTTTTGTAAAATTTATATTAAAATATAGATACCAAAAAGCAATTTATTATATTTACATGTTTTAACTAAATACGTTAATTTAAAGGAGATACAAATGACAATTTCACCAATTAGTTTTTCAGGCAATATACAAGAAACAAGACAAAAAGGCGGCGCAGGAAAGGCTGTTGCATCAGCTTTTGTTCCCGGACTAGGGCAATTTTTAGACGGCAGAAATAAACAAGGCGCAGGCTTTTTAGGCGGAAGCATCGGTCTTGGTGTTGCTTCTTCTTTAGTTGGCCATTCAATTGCTAAAGATATGATAAAATCTCTTGAACAAAGTGCGGAAGCAATGCCAAAAACTCCAACCGGAAAATTAGCCGCAGTCGGTTTAATTGGCCTTGCTGCAACAGGTTTATGGATTGCAAACATTGTTGATGCATACAAAGGCGGAAAACAAGAAGCAAAAGCACCTGTTGAAAAAGCTAATGAAATTGATACAAATGCATAAATTCAACCAAAAATAAATAAAAAAAGACCTCTTATTTGAGGTCTTTTTTTATTATAAAAATTTATTTAATTTTCGTCATACCATTCAACATTTCTTGTTGTATACATTATAACCGCAATGATAATAAATAAAATAAAGCTTCCCATTAAAAGTGAAAAATCTTGAATTATAAGTAATGTATATAAAAATAAATATAGCAAAAGCATTGCAAGAGTTATTAGAACGGTAAATTTAAGATTTTGTTTTTTGGTTAAAACAAAATAAGTATAAGAAGAAATAAGCCCAACCGTAAATAAAACAGCAATAATATAAGCAAACACAAACGGAATAAATTCTGAAATTGACGTCAATAAAAGGTAAAATATTAATAAAGCACCGCCCATTAGCATATATTGTATGGGGTGAATGGGCGTATTTTTCTTTTGTGTAATTTCAAAAACATAATATGCAACAAAGGTCAAAAGCAAAAACAAAAAGGCATATTTAACAGACCTTAAAGCCATTCTGTAATTATCAACAGGTGTGAGCAAAGAAACCGTTGCTCTTGCGCTTGATGAATATTCGCCTGATTTAACCGTTGCGATTTTTGGAATTGACCATTCGGCGGTAAAATCTTTATTTGTAACGGAACGATTTTGAGGTAAAAAATCGCCTTCAAAGCTTGGGTCTTTCCAATTTCCGCTGATTAAAATTTTGCTTACCGTTCCTTTGGGTTCAACGGATAATAAATTTAAGCCTCTTAATTTATACATTATTTCAAAAGGAATTATATTTGAATTTGTTGTCAGCATTTTGGTGTAATTGTTGTCATCAACGGTTTTAGGGGCTTCATTACCTATTTTAAATTTAGGGGCTTCAACAAACCCTTTTGTATCAGAAACATCAAAAGATAATTCTGATTTTATATTTTTAATTGAGCCGTAAGGATTTTTAAAATGCCCATTAATTAAAACATCTGCTGTATAAACAGGAACTTTAAAAATTCCTTTTTTTCTGATTTCCGTATTTATTTTTACCTTAATGTCATAATTTCCAAGTTCCAATTCCTGCTTTGGGTTTTTCTTGTCTTTCCCTATTGTTAAAAGCATTTTAGGGGCACTTAAAACCTGAATGCCCGCCCAAGATTTTTCAACATTTTGAACGGCTTCGTTTTTATATGATTCTCTATCGTCAATAACTCCGAACAAAAAAGCCATTGGAATTAACAGAATAATTAGCGACAGTAAAATTACATAGAATTTTTTCAATTTTGTATTCATTACTTTGCCTTCTGCCATAAAAAACTCCTTATAAATTAATATATTAATTTTACCTTTTTTGGCAAAATCAGCAAGGGTATATTATGTTTTATAAATTCAAATTTAAACATTCAATAAAATTTTTAATACATTCCATAGAAAGGCTGTAATAAACATTTAGCCCGTTTTTTCTGTCTTTTAAAATTCCCGCTTCTTTTAATTTAATTAAGCTTTTTGAAATGTGGGCTTGCTCATATTTTTTTAATTTATCAATAATTTCGCAAACGCATTTTTCGCCATCAAGCAAACATTCCAAAACTTCTAACCTCACAGGGTTTGAAAGCGCTTTAAATATTTTTGCTTTAGTTTCAATTTTATTTTCCATCAGTTGACAATATACCATAAATGGAATATACTTTCAAATATAATATTCCACTTTTGGAATATAAGGAGAAAATATGTTTTTAAATTTTGCAAATTGGTTAGTATATGATATTTTAGGGCTTTTGCCTGAAACAAATTTTGCATCCGCTCTTCATTTTTTTATTTATGATACGGTTAAAATTTTATTTTTGTTATTTGTGATAATTTCAACAATTGCTTTTTTAAGAAGCTTTGTTGATAACAACAAATTTAAAAAATACATTGAAAAAAAGCCAAAATTTATAGCACACCTTATGGCATCTGTTTTTGGGGCAATAACGCCTTTTTGTTCCTGCTCTTCAATTCCTTTATTTATAGGCTTTATGGAAGCAAAAATTCCCTTTGGCGTTGCTATGAGCTTTTTAATTACATCCCCTATGATAAACGAAATTGCAATTCTTGTTTTAATGGGAGTTTTAGGGGTAAAAATTACTGTAATTTATGTTTTAACAGGTATTTTAACAGGCGTTTTCTGCGGAATTTTAATGGAAAAAATGGGTTTTGAAAAATATTTACAGGATTACATAAAAAAATTAGGCGAAAACAAAGGTGGTTCTTGTTGTTCTTGCTCTTGTAAAAAAGAATTTTTAACAATAAAATCAAGAATTAAAAATGCTTTTTTATACACCAAAGATTTAATGCAAAAAATTTGGCTTTTTGTTTTATTTGGAGTTTTTGTAGGGGCATTTTTGCATGGCTACATTCCAAAAGAATTTTTTATAACATATATGGGGGATAACAACATTTTTGCGGTTCCAATGGCAGTTATTGTTGGAATTCCACTATATGCAGATGCAACAACCATTATTCCTATTGCAGAAGTTTTAATTCAAAAAGGAGCAGCAACAGGCACGGTTTTAGTTTTTATGATGGCCGTTGTTTGCCTTTCTTTGCCTGAAATGATTATTTTATCAAGAGTAATGAAAAAAGAATTAATTATAAGATATGTGATTTTTATGTTTCTAACCTTTACTTTAGTTGGGTATTTTTATAATTTCATTTTGCAGTTTTAATTTTTCAGTATTTAAGTTTTACAATATTTCTCAACTTGTCTTTATAAGAAAATAAGCAGAATCAGTAGCTATGTAAATTTTTGTAAAAAAAGTAAATAAATTTTATATATTTTACTTTATTAATATACGAGGAATTTTACAGAGAATATATGAGCATCAATTCACTTAGCAGCAGTTCTGCTCAAGAAATGAAATCTTATATAAAATATCAGCTTCATTCAGGCACAAACCCTATTGATTTATTAGACAAAAAGTACCTTGCAAATAATAAATACGGATTGCCGGAAGATTCTAGCAGCGATGTATTGTATGATATTTTTGAAGACGGCAAAACAATGATGGATTTTTCCGTTTCTGATTCAGAATTTGCTGATGATAAGTATTATTCTTT
>CALUWE010000027.1 GCA_944324425.1 Candidatus Gastranaerophilales bacterium | reverse complement strand
ATACAAATTCTATTCGGGTGCAGGAGCAAGCCCATAAATATTTTGATTTCTTCATCCGTTAGACATGTTCTGTATTCATTTACAGAAACGTATTTATAATTAGGAATTAGCCTTGTGTAATCCTCTGTGCCGTCTAAGCTTGCTTTCCAACGATGCAGGCTTCCTCGTGAAATTTTACCTAAAACATTGAAAAGGTAGGAATTTGAACTGTTATGCAGTTTGACAAAATCATAGTCTGCCTGAAGTTTATTGACAGCTTTACGGCGAAACTCCTGCCATTTGCGGATTAAATCAAGTTTTGCAAGTGCATTTTGTTTTGCCTTCTCAGGGGTGTATTTGATTGTCTCAACTTGGTTTTCCATTGTCTCAAAATCCTTGTAATGCTTTGTGCAACACATTCATCACTCGTTTTGAGACAGAAGTCAAGTGTTAATCGTCTAAATTAGGAATATTTTTTATTTTTATTTGATATCCTAAGTTTGATAAGGTCTTAACCATATAGCGAATTGCAACTTTACTAAAAAAAGGTATTTTAGGTCTAGCATCATTATATTTACTAATAATACCTAAAATAATTGTATAGTTACTTGATTTAAAGTTATTATCAATATATTCTGTCATTCCTTCTTCTGTTAATTTTCTATTGTATTTTTCTCTAAAATCAGAATCTAATAATGCTTCAGCAGAAACCGCAGCTTGATTAAATAAATGGCTTAAAACAGAAGAACCTCCTGCTTTTTTTATATGAATAAGCTCTTTGTTATTTGTTAGAATATCGCAAACTTCTATCTTATTACCAGTTCCACCCCCATAAGGGATTTCACCAATTCGATGTATTAATGCAGCATTAATACTTGTTGCTAAATTTTCGTTATACTCATTTTCTGTATAAAATTCTTCACCATTAGAAGAGTATGAGGGTAAATTTAATTCAGAAATCGTTAGATTATCATATTCTCTTTTAACAATTAATTCAAAATTGTTATCTACTTGGTACCATTTACCATTGTTTAAACAGAATGATTTATTTTGATATTCTATTTCCGCTATAAGACATTTTTGAGCAGACCAAGATAATATTTCAGACTCATTTTCTGCGGAAATAACTTTTATTGTTTTATTTTTAAACTTATCCATTGTTAATTCATCAAGATTATCGAAAGTCTCAAGAACTTTTTCAATTTTAATATCATCAAATTCATCTCTAGAGCCAGAATATTTAAAACACTTTACTTGTTCCCAGTTGATAACATCAGGCACAGCCATCCAAATATTTTCTAAATCTTGATTTTGTATTTTTTCAATAACGTAATCATTAAGACTTTCAATTAAATCTTTGCTTCTCACAGCCTTTATATTATCAAGCCAATCAAAATTATTTTTATATGACATATCATTATATTTTGAGTAACAATAATCAAGAAATTCTTCAATGTTATGTATATTTTTATCAACAGTTATACTAAAAATATCACCACCTGTAATTATTGCTTTGCCAAATCTTTCATCTGTGGTTGCAGCCGTAACATTACGCATCAAGTCACTATAAATATTAAATCCAAAATCCGAAATTTTACCTGTTTTAGGAATTTGTTCCTGTGATTGCTTTTGGTTACCTCCTATGTTTAATTTTGATATTTTTCTCAATTCATTCTCTTTAACGGTATTTAAAACAATTTTAAGCCCAAATTGTTCTTCTAGAACACCTTCTTTAAATAAAGGTTTTGCATATCCAAATGTTAATGCAAATAGTCTTAATCTTCCTTCATAGATCCGTTTTACCAATAAAACAACTTTTGCATTTGCTTGAAAAAGAGCTGCATCAGTTATTTCAAAAAAGTTATTTAACCATGTCGGTTGGTGAGAATTACTTCTTACATAATAAGCGATTTTATTTTCGTTATACACACGTAATTCTAATAAATCATTTTTAAAAATTTCATTATTTTCTTGAACACCATCTTTTATTAAATAAATTGAAAGTTTGTTTTTCGCCATTCCTTTTTATCATCCTTTTGAATATCTTATCATTTATGCGTAATTTTAAATAAAAAATTAAGAAAATTTTAACTTTTATCTAATCTAAAAGATTAGAGTTTATATCTCAATTTGCAAGTAAGAATAAAATTGCACTTTATTGCACTGGGCTAAAACAGGCTTTGTGGGCGGGTTAGACCCTGAAATAAATTCAGGGTGACAGGATTTTAGTGCAAAAGAGTGCAAAAATTGAGTAGTTTAGTGCAAAAAATGACCGGTACATCTCAATACTAAAAAACAGCCCCAAATAGGCTGTCTTTTTGATTTTTTATTAAATTTTCCTCGTCTCAATGTCCCAGAAACCTATTACTTCGTTTTGAATTAATCTGAAAAAGTTTATTCCGCCTTTTTTGCTTCCGTACAATTTGTATATTGCTAATCCTGCATATTCATCCGCTTTTTTTTCTTGTTTTCTTGAATGTTTCAGCTCATGTATATCGGATATGCCGTTTAATGTGGTTTCAAGAGTGGTGTTGCTGCCTGATAATGTTACTGTTGCTATAAATTTTGCTATCTCTTTACCAACGCTTTTTAAATGGTCTCTGTTTGCATAATGCCCAAGTTCATGCGCTAAAACAAAAGCAAGCATTTCTTCATTCTTGATGGTATCCATTAATTTGGATGTAACAAATATTGCGCCATCAGGTGCTATAAAGGCATTAATTTTGTTGTTGTTAATTACATATATCGGAAAATTTGATTTCTTCTGCAATTTCGGATCCATTGCAACAATTTTTTGCACGATAGCGCTTAATTTTCCTGTGTCTGCGTCATTTGCCAAGCTTAAATTTCTAATATTGAAACTTATTGCCCTTTCCAGTCTGACTTGAGTTTCATTGGATATTTTGTCGATACAAAAGCTTATTAAATTGTCGGTAAACATGCAAAAAGCACCGATTATTGCAAACAGGGCGATGATAAGAAAGATAAATTCCGTGCCGCTGTCAATTTTTCCGACATTAACATTGTTTTCTATATTTTCTAAATATTTTTTTTCAATTTCTTTATTCATATGTAATGGCTGTGCCGTAAGCAATAATTGCGCACTGCGGCACACTGTTATTTGAATAGTAATTGTTAATCATTACCGATTCTATTTTTGTATTGATTATGAAATTTGCACCTTTTGCGCTTTCTCTCATTCTGATAACAGCTTCTCTTCTGCCTCTGTCTAAAACAGATTCAAATGATGTAAGCCTTCCGCCAAAGAAGCTTTTTAGCGTAGCTGCAAAGTTTTTGAAATAATCTCCGCTGATTACAACCTCGCCTGAAACAAGTTCAATTTTTTTAATCTTTTTTTTGGAATTCCAAGTTTTTGCACCGGCATTAATTATCGGCTTTTTAACAAGTGCAACTTCCCTTTTTATTATGCTTTTATAATGATTTTTTTCAATAACGGTGCCGGTAATGTATGTTATTACAATTACTGTTAGCAGTAATAATATTTCACTCATGAACTATCCTCTAGGTTCTGCCTTTACAGCCGTTCCGTAGGCATAAACTTCCGCAGCGCCTGCTGTTATTGAAGAAGTTGCCAATCTTACATTGATAACTGCATTTGCACCCATTGCTTTTGCTTGCATTTTCATTCTTTCAACAGCTTCTTTTCTTGCTTCTGTTAAAAGTTCGGTATAACTTTTTAGCTCACCGCCAATTATATTTTTCAATCCTGCACCAAAATCTTTTATTGCATTTTTGGCTCTAACGGTGCTTCCCGTTACTAATCCGTATTGGGCTACAATTGTCATTCCGGGTATGTTTTCAATGTTGGTTATTATCATGCTTAAAAATTCCTCCATTGCCAAATTATATTTTAATTTAGGGGGTTTGCACTCGTGTAAATAAAGTAAAGTTTGTTATTTTTCTTCTTCCGTTTTCTTTTTTATGCCGACTGAAAGCGCACCGTAACCGAATTTTTGTTCAATTTTATCCCATGCGCTTGATAGCTTCTTTTTCTTTTTATCTGCTTCTGATTCAAATAAAATTAACTGAAGGTCTTCTTTGCCGCTTAATTTTGAAACCGTAACTCCGGATGAACGGTAAATAACCCCTTTTTTATACAAAAATTCAAACAATTTGTGCATTGTTTCATATAGTTCAAATTCGCTATTCTTTGGGGTATCAAAAACAAATTTTTCACTTTCAACTCTAAAATCTTTGGTTCGAAGCATAACGGATAAAACCCCTGCCCTTAAATTGTGGTTTCTTAATTTAATACAAACCCTATGAAGGTGGCCGTTTAATTCGTTTTTAATATAACTTTTATCTGTTGTAAATTCCTTAAATGATGAGCTTTTTGAAATGCTTTTCGGGGGTACATAATAATCAATAACAGGGTAAGCTTTTATCCCGATAAGCTCCGTTTTTAATTCTAAGCCCTTTTTTCCTAAATTTCTTTGAATAAAATCATCATCAAGCTTAACAAACATTTTAGCGTTTATAATGTTATGTTTTCTGAAAAATTTATGAAGGTTACTCCCAATTCCCCAAACTTCTTGAATGGGGGTGTTTTCTAAAATTTTATCCAAATTATTTTTGCTTATTTCATACACCCCTAAAGTTTCTGTTTGAACATTTTTTCTTATTTGGTTTTTTGCAATTTCGCTTGCAATTTTAGATAAAGTTTTTGTTTTTGAAACGCCAATAGAAACATCAATTCCTATTTCTTCTTTAATTTCTTTTCTTATTTGAACTGCAAGCTCAACGGGCGTTTTTTTGTGGCAATTTAGGCAGCCTTTTATATCTAAAAAGGCTTCATCTATTGAATATTGTTCAACAGATGGAGTGAAATCATATAATTTTTTCATTATTCTTTTTGAAATTTCAGAATATTTTTTAAGGTCGCCTGATAAGTAAATTACATTTTTAAACTTCTTTTTTGCCATAAAATATGGCATTCCCATAGGCACGCCCAAATTTTTTGCAGCGTTAGACCTTGCAACAATGCAGCCGTCGTTGTTGCTTAAAACACAAATTGCCTTTCCTTTTAAAGACGGGTCAAAAAGTTCTTCGCAAGTTGCAAAAAAATTGTTGCAGTCTATAAGTAAAATGTTTTCCATTTATATTTTTCTTGTGATGCCTATAACTTTGCCAAAAATTTCAAGTTTAAATTTCGGTTTTATATTCTTATACATCGGGTTTGCGCCTTCAAGCCATATATTGCCGTTTTTTTCTTTGTAAATTTTTATTGTATAGGCGCCATCCACATTTGCAATTACAATATCGTTGTTTTTAATATCGGTTGTTTTTTTAACAACAGCCAAATCGCCTTCATAAATTCCAAAATCTACCATGGAATCGCCGGAAACGGTAAAAATAAAGGTAGAAGGGCTTTGAATTTCAAAGATTCTATCCAGTGAAACTCTTTTTTCTATGTCATCGCTTACAACATTTTGAAACCCTGCCCTTATATTTGTTCTGAATAAGGGTGCGCCGAATTTAAACCTTTTAATATTTTTTAGCTTGATTTTCCTCATAACATTATTTTCTCATCTAAGTATGAAAAAAATCAAACATTTTGCTTATTTTGCTTTATATAATTATAAATAATTCCAAAAATAAGCCCTAAAGCCGCATTTGCGGTTACATAAACAATTGAAACCATTACAAAAAACAGAATTAAAAGAAATAAATTTAAGTATTGAACGCCGTAATCATAATAACTTTTAAAAATAAGGTGAATTAAAAAGACAATGGGAACAAAAACAATACAATATGAAAGGCAAATGCAAAAGCCTGAAATTGCCCCTAAAATTGCAAAAGTTTTATTTTCACCTGAATCGAAATTATCAAGTTTTACAAGTAAAATTATGGGCGCTATTGCCCCTAAAAATGGAAGCAAAAACAAAGAGATAACGGGCATAAAAAAGGGAATTAAAGAAATTATGGCGCAAGCTGCCCCCAAAATAACCGAATAAATTGCCAGTTTTTTTAAATGCTCAAGACTGATATTTTCCATTTCTATATATTCCTGTTTGCAACTTCAAGGTTTCTGGCATGGCAAATTGCAATTGCTATTGAATCAATTGTATCATCCAATTTTGTATTTTTATTCAATTCAACAAACCTTTTTACCATATCCCTTACTTCTTCTTTTGTGGCTCTTCCATGGCCTGTTATAACCTGTTTTACAACCAATGGTGTATATTCGCCCATTTTAACGTTCATTTCATTTAGTGCTGCTAAAATCACCCCTCTTGCCTGAGCCACGGGAATTATTGTTTTTTGATTTTTAAAAAAGAATAATTCTTCAATGGCAGCGCAATCAGGTTCATACATTTTGCAAATACTTATAATATCATGAAAAATTTCAGACAACCTGTTTTGAACCCCTTGTTCCTTTTCGGTTCTTATGCTGCCTGAAGCTATTATGTTGTAATTTTCCCCTTCAACATCCAAAATTGAATACCCTGTTATCTGGATGCCGGGGTCGATTCCTAAAATCCTCATAATCAATATTTTAATATTCTTGTTTAAAAATTCAAAAATTCAAACTTTCTTAATAAATAAAAATGCGGCCTTGAAATTTCAAAAACCGCATAAGTCAAGAAAGGAATGGTTAGACTATTAACGATTTGAATTATTACACAAAAAAAATAGTTGTGCAAATTATTTAATAAATGTTTACGTTATTAAATTTAAATGTATAGTAAACAATATGTAGGGTATTTCAAAATTTAGATAAATGTAGTATTATTATGCTGTGATAATTTTCAATGTGCGTTTGTCACAAGATTGAAAATATCGATAACAAGGTATAACATATTTTAATTTTTGCACTCTTGCGTTTTTCAAGTGCGTTGTTTCCGATTTTGGGGAAAGAAGTGCAAATTTTTAAAAAATTTGAAAAAGGATTTAAAACTATGTCAAAAAAAATTGTAATTTCTGAAAGAGACAGCATCGCTGCCGTTATGGAGAATGGCAAAGTCTCAGAATTTTTTATCACAAAAGGCGATGTACTTTTAGGGGATGTTTATTTATCAGTTGTAGATAACGTTCTTCCAAGTATAGAAGCCGCTTTTGTGGATGTCGGCATGAAAGATAAAATGGGCTTTATTCACACAGATGACATTCAAGGAAAAGGCACCTTAACTGAAAAAGTTCAGCCCAAACAAAAATTAATTGTTCAGGTTATAAAAGAACCGACAGGTCATAAAGGCCCAAGAGTTACAACCTCTTTAAGTTTGCCCGGCAGATTTCTTGTACTGTTACCTGATGAAACAGGTATAAATGTTTCAAGAAAGATTGTTTCAAGCAAAGAAAGAGCAAGATTAAAATCAATAGTAAGCCTTCTAAAACCTGTTGGTGTCGGCGTTATTGTTAGAACTGAAGCTGAAGGGCAATCTGATCAAGAAATTCAGGAAGATATGGAAATGCTTCTTGAAAAGTGGAATTCTATTGTAACCGCAGCAGACACCTCAAACCCCCCTTGTCTTTTATACCGTGATCAAGACCTTTTATATAAAGTTATAAGGGAAGCTTGCACCGAAGATACGGATGAAATTATTGTAGATACATCTTTTGCACTTCACAGAACCACCCAACTTTTACAGCACTGGAATATGAAAGTTAAAGTTTCAATGCACAAAGGTGTTGACCCTCTTCTTGTTGCGGAAGGCGTTAATAAAGAAATAATGAACGCTCTTCAAACAAAAGTTAACCTTCCTTTGGGCGGATACCTTTTTATTCAGCAAACAGAAGCCTTAACCGTAATTGACGTTAACTCCGGTAAATTTACAAGTTCGGGCTCTCAAGCAGAAACAATTTTGAAAACAAACCTTCAAGCCGCAGATGAAATTGCAAGGCAATTAAAATTAAGAAACATAGGCGGTATGGTTGTTGTTGACTTTATTGATATGGCAACAAGAGAAGATAAATTAAAGCTTCTTGAATATTTTGAACTTGCACTTGAATCAGATAAAGCAAAACCTCAAATAGGGCAATTGTCTGACCTTGGACTTGTTGAATTAACAAGACACAGACAAGGTCAAAGTATATCCGAAATTTTCACCGTTAAATGTGATAAATGCCAAGGACAAGGCTTTGTTATTGAAGATTTGAAATTCATGTCCGGTTTGCAAGCAGGCGAACAAAGGGCAAAAATAAACAAAATTAAAGGGCCTTTCCAAAGTCAAAATAATAATCAAAACAATAATTCGGGCGGCAATTTCCAAAAAAATAAGAATAATAAATTTAATAAAAACGACAGAAATAATTTCAAAAATAATAAATTCCAAAACGAAAATAAAGAATCAAATGTGAAAAAAGAACAAGGCGAATTGTCTCCGGAAGTTCAGGAAGTTATGAATCAGATTTTGTCCGAGACAGCTTTAGAAAATGTTATGGAACAACAAGTTGAAGTTAAACAAGCTGAAAATGCCGTTGAAGTAAAAGTTGAACCTTCACAAACAGAAGAGCCGAAAGAAGCTAAACCTCAAAAACGAGTTTCAAGAAGAGCTAAGAAAATGGGCAAAAAAGAACAAAAGCAAGACGCCCAAATTGAAACCGCAACAGAAACAAAAACTTCTGATATAATAGAAGAAAAAGCTCAGCCGGAAAAACCCGAAGCTGAATCGGAAAATAAAGAAAATCAGAAACCAAAAAGAAAAAGAACACCAAGAAAAACATCGAGGAAAACACCTGATGCAAATATTCAGGAATAAAATTTTATTAATTGCATTATTTTTGCTTGTGCCGTTCATTGCCGGTGCAAGCTCTTATAATGCGGCGTTTTCCGCAAACACGAATGTTGAAATTCAAAATAATGACATTGATCTTGCAATAGATGAAGCCATTCAAAACTCAACCAAAGAGGTAAAAACTCCGCACGTTGAAGATGTCAAGGTGATGACTCCAAATGCAAACGAAGAAGTCAGAAAAGATGTTTTAAATGATACAAATAACAACCTTAAATTTACGCTGAAAAAATTTGCCTTCGCAATGCTTGGTGTTGTTATATCTTCTCTTGTAATATTCTTAATTTTAACGATTATGAATAAAGTATACTATGCCAACAGCCTTAAATTTCAAAGAAACGAAGAAGATAAAGCCTCAATTAAGGATGAAATAATGATTCCGCAGGGCGGAAACGATGCTTTGAGAATATTTTTTGAAAAAACAAGATAAAATAAAAAGCCCTTTTGTTAAGGGCTTTAATAGTCTTTAAGTATGCGTTTTCGGGCATTTTTCTTAAAAACAAGTGCTTGTGTAAAGAAAGGAGATAAACAAATAGATTTAGCCGATGAATAAACTTACGTCAGGCTGAATATTGTTTTTCAAAAGTTCTTTGATGACTTTTGGCATTTGACAGACAAAAGAATATTTTTTTCTGTCTATTGAACACAAAGAGCAATCGCAATTTATGCTGTAACATTCAAACGCTTGCTGTGTCCAATTTTTTAGTAAGGAATCCGATATTGAACCGTTTGTTTGCGGAACGAAAACTTCTGCTCTTTTTAAAGAGCAATTTAAGCAACCTTTTTCCATATACTATACACCTCAACATTAACAGTTTAGACCATATCAATATATATTTTCATCCATCAAAAGGTGTATTTTAGACAAATTTCTGCGGACTGAAAAATATATTAAGAAATGTAAAATATAAAAATAATGGCTGGCAAATGCTTTTTTTTAGTGGTTTTATAGATAAGGCAATTATTGTTGTTAGGTATATTCCCCGTCTTAAAAAACGGGCAGCGAGGTGTTATGAAAATTTTATTTAATTCGGACGTCGGGGTCCGCAATGTTTTTGGTGTGCAAAATGTAAAAAATTCAACCAACCCGAATTACTCAAGAATTATTGAACCGATTGAAGACAGAGTATCTTTTACGGGAAACATTGAAACTCACAAAATCAATGTGGATGTTGATACTGCAGAATTTGTTGCAAACAGTCTTTCAACTTCAACATCCGGCCACAGGGCAAAATATGGTTCCGATAAATTTAATCCGGAAATAGTTCAGCTTTTGACTTTGGGTGTTGCAAAATATGCAAAAGATATGGCAGAGAAAAAAGGCGAAACGCCGATTGTAATAATAGGCGGCGACACAAGAGAAGCAACAAGAGAATCACTTCCTTTAATTGACGATACTTTAAGAAAACAAGGCATTTCGGTTTTGTATATTGAAAAGCCGGTCCCAACCCCGCTTTTGGCGCAAATGACGCAGGAATTGGGAAATGATATATCAATTTTGCTGACCGCAAGCCATAACCCATGGTCTGACGGCGGTTATAACCTTGTAACTAACGACGGCGCAATTGCTCCCCCTGATGTTACAAAGCAAGTTGCAAATAATGCGGTTGAATATGCAAAACAGGGCTACTATACAACGGACAAAACAAAAGAAGCCAACTCGGCCGTTGTTTACCCATATCATTTATATAAAGAAAAATTGGAAAAATCCGGTTTAATTGATTGGAACAATATTAAATTTGCGGATATTGCAATATACTATGACGGTATGAACGGTACAGGCGAATATGTTTTTCCCGAATTATTGAGGGATAACAAAATTCCTTTTAAATTTATTCACTCTAATGATAAAGAAGGGCCTAATCCTACCGATTCCAACCTTTCTGAACTAAAAAGATGGGTCAAAAACGACAGAAATCATTTAAAAATAGGTCTTGCCAATGACGGCGACGCTGACAGATTCGGCGTTGTTGATGAAAACGGCAATTTTGTATCTCCGAATGATGTTATTTTGCTTGTTGCACATCATTTGGCAAACAATAAAGGAAAAACCGGAAATATCATAAGAAGTCAGGCAACTTCATCCGAAATTGATTTGTTTGCAAAAAATAACGGTTTAGAAGTAATTCAAACCCCTGTCGGCTTTAAATACATTGGCGAAGATATTCTTCAGGAAAGAAAAGAAGGAAAAGATATTCTTGTTGCAGGTGAAGAATCGGGCGGCTTAACCGTAAGCGGTCATATCCCTGAAAAAGACGGTATTATTGCGCTTTTATTATTGTTAGACATGGTTGCACAAGAAGGTAAACCGCTTTCTCGAATTTTAAAAGACGTTAAAAAATCTTCAGGGGTTCAATTTAAAGCGTATAATTTCAGCAAAAAACTTGAAGATGAAGCTTCAAAGGCAACCATAATGAAAAAAATGCAAGGCATATATAATGATGCTTTGAGGGGTGATACAAAATTCGGCAGTTTTGAAATTGATGTCGAAAAAACCCGTGCAAATATGCAAGCCATGGAAGAATACAAGCAAGGCGGCGACGGTGTCAAACTTTATATGACTGACGGTTCATCCGTTTTAGTAAGAAAATCGGGAACCGAGCCAAAAGTAAAGGCATATATTGAAACTTATAATAAAGACGCTGCTGTTGCCGAGCAAAACGTAAAAGATTTGAAAGCGGAATTGGATGAAATTTTTGACCTTTCAGCTAATGTAAGCTTTAGAGGCTTAAATAAAACCAAGGATGTTTCAATCAGAACAACAGATGTTGATTTAGCAAAATATGAAACAGATGCCAAAGACTCTGTCTCTGATATCAACATAAGAGCAGGACGGCAAGGGCAATTTTTGAATTGGATTCAAGTGCTTCCAAAAACCCAGCTTCAAAATTTGGATAGCATTTATGAAATGGCGGAAAGCGCCAAAAAAGGTGATTTTACCGATTTGGCGGTCATAGGCATAGGCGGTTCAAGACATACGACAGAAGCCATGGTAAAAATGCTAGGCAAAGATAAAAACGTGCATTTTTATTCGTCAATTGACCCTGAAAGCTTTGATAGATTTAAGGATGGGCTTGATTTAGACAAAACAAAATTTCTTGTTGTCTCAAAATCCGGCGGAACACTTGAAACAACAACGGCATATAACGGCTTTAAAAAATTAGTTCAAGAACATTTAGGCAAAGAAGATGTTTCGGACAGATTTATTGCAATGACAGATATTTCGCCTGAAAAAAGTAATTTAAGGCGCGAAGTTGAAAATGGCGAAATTAAACTTTCGGGTCTTGTTCACGATGATGTGGGCGGAAGATTTTCTATTTTTGATGATGCAACGTTATTTACTTTGGCATATATAGGGGTTCCCAAAGAAGATGTTCAAAGAATGCTTGAGGCTTCAATAAAAGCTCAGAAAGAATTTTTGAATCCCGATATTTACCAAAATGAAGCACTTCAATTGGCCGCATTTAATGTTGAGTCAAAAATGAACGGAAAAAACAAACACTTTGTTGAATATTTTTCAGACGCATTCAATGGTGCAACCCTATGGGATAAACAATTAAATAATGAATCTCTAAAGGCTCAAATTTCAACCGATACCAATGTTGGCCCGGGGTATCTTCACTATAATGCAGAGGCAGACTTGGACGAAAACAATCAAGATTCTTTCTATACCTTTGTATATCCAAAAACCGATGACAGAGTTACAAATGCCGTATTAAAAGGCGTTACAACCGCATACAAGGCACAGCACCCTGTTTCTGAAATTGTTTTGGATGACCTTAGCCCTGAATCAATTGCAAGGTTCATTGAACTAAAACATTTTGAAACCTTATATACAGGCAATATGTTAAGGAGAATAAACGACAATGAAACTTCATATAATGAAGCATTACCTGAAGTTTTACAGCCGAATGTTGAAAAATATAAAAAAGAAGTTAAAGCAAACCTTTAAATATATTTCAGCTGAGGAAATTGGCGGCATTTTGAAAGCCGCCAATTTTTTTATTATTTAAATGCATTAAAAAACCCGAAAAGTAAAATTTTCGGGTTTTTATTAATTTGTTTATACAGACTATCCGAGGATTTTGTCTACAACGCCGGCACCAACTGTTCTGCCGCCTTCTCTGATAGCAAATCTCATACCT
>CALUWE010000026.1 GCA_944324425.1 Candidatus Gastranaerophilales bacterium | reverse complement strand
TTACCTTTTATGCCCATTTGGGTTTCTCCTTTGTTAGTTATTTTCTTGACAATTAAAAATGCCCCTTTAAGGACATTTTTAATTCATTTTAAGTTATTTATTCTTTAATTCTAACAGGAACATATTTTTTGTAAAGGGATATTTGCCCATGGTTTTCAGGTTTTTTAAGTTTTTTTAATTTTTCTTTTTCAAAATTTTTAACCCTTCTTGATTCAATTATTTTTTGAATTCCTTTATTCAAAGTTTCCTTATCAATTTTTGTTTGATTTAAAAAATTAAGCGTTTTTTCTTTATATTTAACATAACAAATTGAAATAAGCCAAGCGGCAGCCATTTTTGCATAATAATCTTTTAAATAAATTTTTTCTAAAATATTGAAAATTTCATCAATGTAATTTTCGCAAACAAAATAATTTAACAACACAACAAGAGAAAACCTTATTTCAAATTCTTTTTTTGAGAATAAATATTTTTGAATAAATGAAAAATAAAAGGGCTTATTTTTATTTATAATTTTTAAACTTGAAACAAAAGAATCACACAAAGACCAATTTGTAATTTTTTTAATATGGTGTTCAATATATTCACTTTTTACTTTTGCACCCATTGCCCCTATAACCATACCTTTTAGCATTGTTTCTTCAAAAAATTCTTCTTTTGAATTTAAGAATTTTTCATAATCACATTTTATAATTTCTTTTGCCAGTTTTCTTAAAATTGGCAAGCGAACACCAAGCAAATTGTCGGTTTCAGGCAATAGCGACAAAGAAAACTTCTTATATTTTTCATCACTTAATTCAATAAGCTTTTTTCTTATTTTATCCATTTTTTAATTCTACAATAAGCAATTTAATTTTGCCTTTTGTTTTCTATATTTTGTTATGAATATATCCCCATTTAATTATACATCTCCCGTATTTAAAGGCTATGACAGAACGGTAAAAGATGAAAACAATTTTATCGTTCACAGAAACACGACAAGAATGTACAGGCAAGATATTTGCTGGCAAGACTTTGCCGACTTTTTGGAAGACTACTTTTATGGCCAAAACCAAGTAAAAGTTTATTCTTTTGCATGTTCGGATGGTTCAGAGCCATATTCTTTGGTAACTGCCTTAAAAAGCAGAACATCAAACCCGAATAAATTTTTTCCCGTTATGGCTTCAGATTATGACAGCGAAATAATTAAACAAGCAAAAAAGGGAAGATATGAACTTTCCGCTTCCGAATTTGATTCAATGAGAAAAGTAACAAACAATTCATGGGGAAATTATTTCAATTTGGTTGATTCCAGAACAATTGAGCCGAACGAAAAAACAAAATCTTGCGTTCAATTTAAAACAGAAGATATAATGGACGGGCTTGATTCCCTTCAAAAAGGCCCGAAAGTTATTATGGCAAGAAACTTTTGGCCGTATTTAAAAGGAAATGATAAAGAAGCGGTTATTAAAAAATTAAAAGAAAAAATGGATAAAGACTCCATTTTGGTTATAGGCGCATTTGACCAAGATGAAATTAAATTCGACAGAGAATTAATTTCAAGAGGTTTCAAGGAAGTTGAATACACCGACTATGACGGTTGGATTGCTTTTGAACCGCATTTGGTCTGGAAACTTGCATCATAATATAGAACTTTTTTACTATTGAGTTTTTTTAAATCAAGCCTTAAAATAAAAATATGGTGTCGAATTGGTATTTTTAAGGAAATTGATATGAAAAAAATGTTATATCTCGTTGCATTTTTTGTAGCCCTCGGCGGTTTATTATCAGGTTTTGATACGGGTGTTATTTCAGGCGCGCTTTTATATATAAACGGCGAATGGCAATTAAGCGAATTTATGCAAGGGCTTTTAGTTTCAACCGTTTTAATAGGGGCAGCATTGGGTGCTATTTTAAATGGCAGGTTTGCAGATATTTTCGGAAGAAAAAAAGTTATTTTTGTAACGGCATTAATATTTTTCATTGGTTCAATTCTCTGCGCCATTGCCCCAAATATCCACGTTTTAATGGTTTCAAGGTTTATTGTAGGCTTTGCAATCGGTATAATTAATTTCTGTGCTCCTTTATATTTATCAGAAATTTCGCCTGAAAAAATAAGAGGCGCGCTTGTCTCTTTGTTCCAACTTGCAATCACCATGGGCATTTTGTTTTCATACCTTACAAATGCACTATCGGCACAATTTTTTGAAAGCTGGAGATTAATGCTTTTTATAGGCGTTATTCCTGCAATTATTCTTGCCATTGGAATTTATTTCATGCCGGACACCCCAAGGTGGTACGTTTTAAAAGGCAGGTTTGATGAAGCTGAAAGCGTTTTAAAACGCCTGCAGCCTGAAATTGATTCTAAAAAAGAAATAGAAGATATTAAATCTTTAATTTATAAAGAAAACAAAAAAGAAAAATTTCAATTTGAAAAATGGATGCTATTACCTTTAATTATTTGTGTAGGGTGCATGTTTATTCAACAATGGTCTGGCATAAATACAATTATTTATTATGCCCCCACAATTTTAAAATCAGCAGGCTTTAGCGATAACTTAGGCGCAATTTATGCAACAACAGGCATTGGCATTGTAAACTTTTTAATGACCTTTGTTGCAATTTATCTTACAGACAGAGTTGGCAGAAAACCTTTATTATACGTAGGTTTAACAGGTGTCGGCTTGTGCTTGATTTTGCTTGCCCTTTCATTCAGCAATGTTGAGATTTTGGGCGATTATTCAAAATATTTTGCATTGGTTTCAACAATTTTATACATAATGTTCTTTGCATTTTCCTTAGGGCCGATTATGTTTGTTATAACGTCAGAAGTTTCTCCTTTAAGAATAAGAGGGGTTATGATGAGCATTGCAATGATGTCTAACTTTGCATTTAATTTTATGGTTTCTTTATCATTTTTACCAATGTTAAAGGCATTTGGCGAATTTAATACATTTATGCTATTTGCTGTTATCTCATTTATTAGTATAATTTTTGTGCGCTTTGTAATTCCTGAAACAAAAGGTAAAAGCTTAGAAGAAATTGAAAGAAACTGGATAAAAGGAAATGTTTAAGCACTTTAGAGAATCTATTATAGTAACAATACTGGGCCTTGTCGGCGCTTGGTTTTGGGCTGCACACATTGAAGCAGGCAGCGAATTAAAAACATTATTTGTTGTTTTCTTTTTAAGTATATTAGAAGTAACCTTATCTTTTGATAATGCCGTTGTAAACGCTGTTATATTAGATAAAATGACCCCAAAATGGCAGCACAGGTTTTTAACTTGGGGTATTATAATTGCCGTTTTTGGTGTCAGGTTTATATTGCCTGTTATAATCGTTTCAATATTTTCAAATTTAAGCATTATAAAAACAATTCATATGGCACTTGAAGATGTAACCCAATACACTCACTATCTGCATTTAGCGCACGCTCCTTTGGTTTCATTTGGCGGAAGCTTTTTGATGATGGTTGGCTTATCTTATTTCATAGGAAAAACCAATGAGCATAAATGGCTTTATGGAATTGAAACAATTATGGAAAAAATTAATTTTAAATTTGCAGCCCCCATAATTTGCCTGCTTATAATTTTTGGAATATATTTTATTCTGCCTGATGATATTAAAAACCAAGTTACAATAGCCGGAATTTCAGGCATTTTAAGCTATGAAATAATCCATGGCCTATGCAATTTTATGGAAAAAAAGCAGCAGGCATCTATGGTAAAAGGTGTTGCCACAGGCGGCTTTATGATGTTTTTATACCTAGAAATTTTAGATGCTTCATTTAGCTTAGATGGCGTTTTAGGAAGTTTTGCAATAAGCAAAGATATTGTTGTTATATGTATAGGCTTAGCAATAGGGGCAATGTTTGTAAGAAGTTTAACCTTGCTTTTTGTTGAAAGAAAAACCTTAAACCAATATATCTACCTTGTTTCGGGCGCACATTTTGCAATAATGTCTTTAGCTGTTATTATGCTTATTTCAATCTTTAAAGAAATAAGCGAAGTTATAACAGGCTCAATCGGTTTAATTTTAGTCGGCGGTTCATTTATTTCATCATTAATTGAAAATAAGAAAAACCCCGATAAATACGTTGCAAGAATTGAATAAAATTAAAGCCCCTAAATAGGGGCTTTTTAATTTCTTATTTTATTTCATAAATCCAACCGTCAGGCGCTTCAATTGTTCCTAATTGAATACCAACTAAAGTTTCATACAATTTCTTGGTAATTTCACCCATATCATCCATACCGGATGGCATTTTAATTTCTTTTCCATGGTCATTAATTATACCGACAGGAGATAGTACAGCGGCAGTTCCCGTTAAGGCGCATTCTTTAAAATCTTGAAGCTCATTAACAAAAACTTCTCTTTCTTCTGTTTTTAAGCCTAAATAATGTTCTGCCACATACAATAAAGAACGTCTTGTAATAGATGGCAATATGCTGTTTGATTTTGGAGTTACAACGGTATTATTTTTATCAATAAAAATGAAATTAGCACCGCCTGTTTCTTCCACTTTTGTTCTTGTAGCGGAATCAAGATACATATTTTCGGCAAAACCTTTATTGTGAGCATCAACTATTGCATGAAGGCTCATTGCATAATTTAAACCTGCTTTAATATGACCTGTGCCATGGGGGGCAGCTCTGTCGAAATCTGAAATTCTAATTACTATCGGTTTAGCACCGCTTTTAAAATACGGGCCGACAGGAGTTGTAAAAATTCTGAACTGATATTCATCAGCCGGTTTAACGCCAATAACTGCGTTTGAACCGAACATATACGGTCTTATATAAAGTGAAGCGCCAAAACCGTAAGGGGGAACATACCCTTCATTTGCTTTAACTGTTTTTATAACGGCATCAATAAATTTTTCTTTTTCAAAAACGGGCATTTCAAGATAAGAACAGGAATTTACCATTCTTTCAGCGTTCATATCGGGCCTAAAGGTTACAATTTTATTATCAACGGTTGTATAAGCTTTTAAACCTTCAAAGCAAGTTTGAGCATATTGCAAGACGCTTGCAGATTCATTCAAAACAACTTTTTCATCTTCAATTAATCTGCCTTCATCCCAAGCACCGTTTTTAAATTCAGATAAAAACCTGAAGTCTGTTTTTATGTATTGAAACTCAAGCTCTTTCCAGTTAATATCTTTTTTCATTTAAAAATTCTCCAATAAGACCATATGCGATTATATAATATCGCAGAGGTTTTTTGCAACAAAAAAAATTGTATTATTGACACGAATTAATATTTTATTTATATTTGAATTGCTTTAAACAAGGAATTAGATTTAATGTCATCACTATCTATGAACTTATTAACAACAAATATGATGATACAAATGCCCTTTTGCGGCTTAGAATTTCGAATGTGAAAGCATTTTTAATTCGTTTTTAAGCCGCCAAATATAAGGCGGTTTTTTAGTTTTTAATTTAGAGCAAAGGGCAAAAATGATAAAAATAGAAAATTTTAATAATAAAAGTTATTCAAATAATAATTCAAAAACTAGCTTTACTTCAAACCCGTATTCTGCTATGGATTTTGGAACAAAAGTTTTAGATAAGTTTATTAAATCTCAGGAAAATTTATCAAGCACAAGATTTATTCAAGACACGGCAACAAACTGGATGCCAAAAGCAATTTTTTCAAGAAGCCCTGCCGATTTTGCCGAGATGAGCTTTTTAGAATTTTTGGAATCGGGCATTTTTTATTTTGCACCGCCATTATTAGGCGAACACCTGTTCAGAAATAAAATTTTTAAAGCTGCTCAAAACAAAGATGTTAAAGACAAAGTTGTTGAATTAATTCCAAAAAGTGTTGAAGCAATTAAAAATAACAACAGCTTAACCGACGCCGTTAAAAGACAATCTATTGCAACAAAAGCAGGAATTGCGCTTGCATGTGCCGCTATTCCCATTGCAGAGTACAATTTAAGTTTCGCTAAAAATTTATTCACCCTAAAAACTTTTAACAAGGCAGATTTTAACGACATTGCAAATTTGGATAAATCAGGCAAAAACAAAAAAGATGACACCGAATTAAAAGAAAAAGTTGAAAAAAATTCAATTCGCCAGCTTAAAAAAGCTGCCATTTATTCATCCGCTGCACTTCTTGGCGGCTTAGCGCTTGCAAAATTCGGCGCCAAGTCAGATAAATTACAAAAAGCATCCGAAATTTTACTTGAACCCGGCAAAGAAATTTCAAAGGGACTTCATAAAATAGGAATTAAAAAAGAAGGTCTTGATAATTTTTTAAGCGAATATACAAAATTAGACTTTGATGAAGATAAAGGAAAACTTGCACTATCTAAAGGGCAATTAGCATTAACTGCTATTTCAGGGCTTTTTGGCTATTCAAAGGCAGCAGAAGATAGGGGCGAATTAGACAAAAAAGAAGTTTGGACAAGAGTTCCTTTGGTTGTTTTCTATACAATATTCGGAAGTGCAATGTTTGATAACGGCTTCAAAAAAATTCTTGCCGCCAAAAACAAATTCCCCGATTTAATTAAAAAAGGCGCAAACGGCAAAATTCAAGATATACCGAAAAGCACCGATTTACCGAATTTAGCTGAAAACATTTCAAAACTGAAAAATACAAATGTTAAAGATGAATTAAAGCGCCTGACAAAAGAAAAAGCAATTATAACAGGTGTTCCTTACGCATTCAGCCTATTATTTATGGGCTTTTCTCTTTCATTAATTACAAGGCTTTGGACGCAATACAGATACAATAAAACCCATAAAGACGAAGAAAACAAAGCGGGTTTTGAAGCATCGCATAAAATTTTTAACAATAATATAAACGAAACCTTCAGCGCCTTTAAATAAACTTTTTAAGACATTTACCCGATTTTTTAATTAAAACAATATGGTATATTTATGGCATACCATAGGAATTTAAAATGGAAAAATTAACAAAAAGTTTAGAAAAATATCTGTCAATCATCTATTCTTTATCAAAAGAAAATAAAAAGCTTTTCCCTAAAGATTTAGGCAAAATCACAGGGCACAATGCAGCAAGCGTTTTGGATTTTGTAAAAGGGCTTCAAAAAAATAAAATGATTGAATATAAGCCCTATAAAGGCATAGCTATAACCTCTTTAGGAAAAAAATATGCACAAGAAATTGAAATAAAAAAAGAAACGGTTTCAAACTTTTTTAATAAATTTCTTCTTTTGGAAGGAAGTGAACTTAGAGAAGAAACGGAAAAACTTCAATATTATATAGATGAAAAAATGGTTGAAAGATTCAATTATTTTCTTGATTTTATAGGCTTTTGCCCGGCTGAGGTTCCAAGTTGGTTTGAAGGCATTAAAAATTATATGGAAAACGGCGAAATGTCTGAAAAATGCGCAAAATGCATTGAAGATTGTTTAAGTAACAATATTTCACCCAAATGTAAAGGTTAGTTCACAGTTTAGGCAATTTTTTTCCTTTATGCGTTTTACCCTTGTATGATGAATCCGGCGCTTACAAATCAATATTTTTCATATTATCCGCAAAATACGATTAATAAAGGTTATGCGGCTAACCCCGTACAGCAATATCCGATTCATCAGGCATATCCTCAAACAACAATAAACAACGGGGCCTTGAGTAATCCCTTATCAAAAAGAACAAAATTAAGCGTCTTTTATATAAACGACATGCACGGCAATATTGATAATATGGCAGGCATGATTGCGGCATCCGACAAGTTTGATCGTGAAGCTCAAAAAGAAAATGTTGACACCTTAAAATTATCTGCCGGAGATAATTTTTCAGGCGGCGACGAAAAGAAAAACCAAGTTGTAATCAACCTTTTAAGCAGAATGGGAATTGATGCTTCAGCTGTCGGAAACCACGAATTTGATTCAACAATAAGCACATTTTATAAATTCCTTCACCCTGAAAAAACAAAGTTTTTAGCAGCAAACGCTAAAACTCCAAACGGTTCCGAGTTTTATAAAAATATTCAAAAATCAACCGTAATTGATGTAAACGGCAATAAATACGGGCTTATCGGCTTATTGCCCTTTGACCTTGAAAAAGTAACGGGGGCGGATGACAAAAAAATGGAAGGCATTAGGCCTTATGACATTGATGAATCAGTAAGGATTGTAAACGAAGAAGCCAAAAAATTAACCGACCAAGGAATAAATAAAATTATTTTGGTTTCTCATATAGGAAACGATAAAGATAAAGAAATTGCCCCAAAACTTCACGGGGTAGACATTATAGTGGGCGGCCATTCCCACACGGAAGTAAAAGACATCAAAGCAAATGAAAACTTATTTAACAACGCTGACGGCAACCCGATTATCATTGTTCAAACAGGCGAAAATGCAAGAAATGTGGGCATTTTAGATGTCGAATTCGATGAAAACGGAATTCCTGTTTCTGCCGAAAATAATTTGGTAAAAACAAGTCAAGATAAAGGCGTTGTTTTAAATTATATTAAAGATGCGGCTTTAGGGAAATCGCCAAAAGTTGCAATGGTGGAAGATGTTGACCCAATGCCCGTTAACAGAAGAATAACACCTTGCGCTTGGACAAACCTTATGGCAGATGCAATGAAAAATGAATTGAATGTTGACATTGCATTTATTAATGCGGCCAACACAAGAAAGGTTCCCCAAAAAGGGACAGTTACCCAAAGAGATATATCCGAATCAACACCATTAAAAAATACTTTGCTTGTAAAACAAATGACGGAAAAAGAAATTGTACAAGCAATAAAAGAATCTCTTCAAGCAACAATGAACCATGAAACAGGCGAACCCGGCATACTCCATGTTTCCGGTCTGACATATACGGCAGATTCCAAAGGCAATCTGAAAGAAATAGCCTTTGTTGACAAACAAGGCAACAAAACCCCTATTGATATAAATAACCCCTCAGACAAAACTTACAGAGTTTGCTACGACAGTTTCGTTGCAAAAGGAACGGAATACCCTGTTTTTGTTCCCGAAAGTCAAACGCACAAAGAAATTGAACAGACTTTTGATTTTGATAAAGATAAATTATTAATAGATTATATTCAAAAACTGCCGAACAAAGACAAGTTAACGGTTAAAGATGACGGCAGAATTAAAATTATAGAAGAAGACGGTTCAATAAGAAACGCAAGCAACGCACCGAAAACAAACAATAAATCGGGCCAAAGCCAAACGCCCGCTGCTCCCACAACAGCAGATATTACACCGCAAGCAGCACTTTTAAATTCGTACAGTCCGCTTCTTTTATCAAGAATTCAAAACATAAAATCAACTGCCGCAATCAGCGGTTACAGCGCTTAGAAAACCTAACTTTCCAAACTTGCCCTTCTTAACCTTGCAAGTCTTTGATATTCTTTTGATTTAAGCATAAGAGCGTATGATTTTTGTCTGTTTCCTTTTTTATCCATTAGGGCAGATGCTTCCATATAATTTTGAGCTAAAGTTTCATAATCATCTTGAACAAGTTCTTCTTGAGCAAGCGAAGCATAAACTTGCAGGGCTTTTTTATCTTCGCCTATATATCTATAATTTTCGGCTGCTTCCATATAAGTTTTTGCAATAATTCTTGGATTGTTTGTTTCTTTAGCAGATTCAAGAGCTAAATCATTAAAACTTTCCGTTGATTGAATATCATAAATACTTGCAAAAAGTGAAGCCAAACACCTTAGTGCTTTTGTTTTTCCTTGCGGGTTTTCGGCTTCTTCCGAATCTTCAATTGCCAAAGAATACTGATCTATTGCAGGGTCAATTTGAACGTAATCGTCATAAATGTTGCCCATTTTAATTCTTGCATGAGCCCTTAGGTTGCCGTCGGTTGATTTTGTTGCCTTATGATAATCAATAAGTGCAAGCTCAGGATAATCAAAGGAATCAAAAATTTTTGCTCTTTCAAAATAAATTGCAGATTTAAGATTAAGGTTTTCACTGCCTTCCGTTAAGCTTAAAGCTTCATCATAAAGTTTTAAGGTAGAATAAATGTCGCCGCCTTCTTCAAAAACAGCTTTTCCTTGCAATAAAACTTCTTTTGCAAGCTCGTCGTTGTCAATTGCGGGAGTATAAGGAGTTATAGGTTCCGATTCAAAAACAGGTTCTTCAATATATTGTTCGGGATAGTAATCAGCCGTATCAACAACGGGTTCTGTTGATGAATCAATTGTATAAATGGGCTCTTCCGCAGGAAGGGTTTCATAGGAAGATTCTATATAGCTGTTTTGGGTTAAATAGGTATAATCATCATCAATTTGGGGCTCTTGAACGGGGGCTTGAACCGGTTTTGCGGAAGAAAAAGTAACCGTGTCTTCATTTAACGGCTTTAGACCGCCCGTATGAACACTTTCTGCCGTTTGAGCGGAGTAAAATTCTGTTTGCTGAGCTTGTTTTTTTTCGGGAATTTTAACCCTGAATTCTTCGTTCACTTCATTCGGGTCGGCTTTTAAATTAATGTTTTGTAAAAACAAAGCATCAACCCAATCTTGCACAACACGGGAAGGCTTTTTTAAACTGTCTTGAATATATTTATCCGTTATTCTTGCCGCATTTTTAAGATTAGATAATACAATTTCTCTTGAAGGGTCAGATTTTTCACTTTCTTTTCCAACCAGCCCCAAATATTGTTCAACTTCTTCTACCACACTATCGGGGGAATTAATAGCAGAAATTGTACTTCTGAAATCTTGAAGTATTTGAGAGATATTAACTTGGTTTTTTGTATAATCTATTGCAACTTTATTGCCGTTTGGAAATCTTCTTTGATTATTGTTTTCATCAGAACTGACAGGCTGCCTTGAAGGTGATTCCCTATCGGGGTCAATAGCAGACTTAGCACCCTCACTATTGTTTGGGTACTTTCTGTAATGAATATTTACAGGATTTATTAAATTATAGTTAAACAATTTATATCCCTTTTAAGGCAATTAAAACCTATTCTCCCATACAAAGAAGTATAGCCTGATTTACCTTTCCTTTATTCATTCAAACGACCGATTTTTTTAGTTTGTTATTAATATCGTTAATGATTTTTGACGTAAAATCAAATAAATGAATTACGTTTTTGTATTTTTAATTTTAATATCAATAATAACAGCATTCTTCACAGGCAGAATTGAAGAAGTTACAAACGAACTTTTAAATTCCGCTCAAAGGGCGGTTCAAGTTTCAATAGGTTTGATTGGCATTATGGCCTTTTGGTTGGGGCTTGCAAAAATTGCACAAAAATCAGGGTTAATTAACTTAATTTCAAAATTAATATCCCCGATTTTAAAATTAATTTTTAATGAACTGCCGAAAAATTCCCCCGCTTTTTCAAACATTGCACTCAATATAACGGCAAATGCCCTCGGGTTATCAAACGCCGCAACACCCTTTGGAATTAAAGCAATGAAAGATATTAAAAAAGAAGAAAACAAAAATGATGTTGCAACAAATTCCATGTGCATTTTTCTTGCAATGAATACGGCGGGTTTTCAAATTGTTCCTGCAACGGTTCTTGCAATTTTAATTGCGGCAGGTGCTAAAAACCCGACAGAAATTATAATTCCAACCTTCATTGTAACTTTATCATCCTTTATTTTTGCAATTATTATTGCAAAAATTTTGGCTAAAATATGGAAGGAGAATTAAAAATGAAAGAATTTTTAAGCTTCCTTTCCATAATGATAATTCCGATTTTAATTTCTGTTATTTTAATTTACGGAATTTATAAAAAAACACCCTGCTACGAAGTTTTTGTGGATGGCGCCAAAGAAGGGCTTTTTGTTGCAATAAAAATTTTACCCTATTTAATTGCAATTATTGTTTCAATTTCAATGTTTAGAGCATCCGGTGCCATTGAAATTTTATCAAACCTTTTAGCAAAACCCCTTAATTATTTTAATATACCGACAGAAACTCTTCCAATCATGATAACCCGTTCAATGTCAGGAAGTGCAACGTTAGGAATTTTATCGGATGTTGTAAGCTCAACGGGCGTTGATTCTTACGCTTCAAAATTGGGGGCTGTTATTGTGGGAAGTTCCGAAACAACATTTTACGTTTTAGCCGTATACTTTGGCGCAATCGGCATTAAAAAAATAAGATTTGCATTATTAGCAGGGCTTATGGCAGATATTTTCGGAATTATGGCTGCAATTATTGTTTGTAAATATTTCTTTACTTAACGTTAAAAAAAAATATTCACATGTTTTAGAGAAAATACTAAAAGGAGAAATAAAATATGAACATTAACAGCTTAAATCATTCCCCAAACTTTTCCGGACTCTATGTAGATACAGACGGAATGGGCTCAACTGCAAGTGCAATGGCAGAATCACTTTCAAGAAAAATTGAATACTCCGATGAAGTGGACAGATTAGACAAAATGGGCGTAGACGTTATAATAATTCAAGACCCCAAAAACAAAGAAGATCGCGCAAAAGTTATTTTTGCAGACGGAGACAACAGACTTTATAAAATTGACGGTAAAGACCACCTCAAAACAGACAAATTTTTTGACATTGGCTTCAAACAAACATATTACAGCGATAACGCAAACGGTGTATTCAGCGCAATGAAAGGAATTTTAAACGGAACATTCCAAAAGAAAACAACAAGACCTACTCAAACACAAAGAGAAATGTTAGAAAAATTCCCAATCAGAGACAATGTTTTAGACAGACAAGAACCGGAATGCGGACACAGCATTGATTTTTGCGACTGCTAAATGTTTGATATAAGAAATAAAAATAACTCCCAAATTTTGGGAGTTATTTTTTTATTATTAAATTCTATCTATCTTTTTGGGTTTAAAAATTCGGGAATATCCAACAAACCGCCTGTTGAAGGTTCAGGTTTATTTAAAGGCTGATTAAAGCTTTGAGTTGAAGTCTGTTTTGGCCCCATATCAGTAAATGATAAACCGCCTGAGAAAATATCCGCAGCGTTTATTTTCTTTTCTTGAGCCTTAGGAGCCTCATTGCCTTTTAATTGGAAACCTGTTGCAATAACCGTAATTTGAATTTCACCTTGAATTCTGTCATCAATAACAGAACCGAAGATAACTTCCGCATTATCTGAAACCGCATCATGGATAACACTTGCAGCTTCATTAACTTCATGAAGTGTCATATCGGGGCCGCCTGATACGTTCATAATGATACCGGTTGCACCGTTAATTGAAGTTTCAAGAAGTTTTGAATTTATTGCAAGTTTAGCAGCTTCCATTGCCCTGCCTTCGCCTGATGCTTTACCGATACCCATTAATGCTGAACCTGAAGCCTGCATTACGGTTCTGACGTCTGCAAAGTCAACGTTAATTAAACCGGGGATAACGATAATATCCGAAATGCCTTGAACACCTCTTAAAAGAACCTCATCAACCACAAGGAA
>CALUWE010000025.1 GCA_944324425.1 Candidatus Gastranaerophilales bacterium | reverse complement strand
CAGGAAGTAGATTTTCAAGAAAAATATCCATTTATTAAAATTTTGCGTTCTTCTCATCCGTCAAATAATTATCAGGCTTGTATAAAAACTATCTGTAATGGTGAGATTTCAGCCTTTAAGGATAAAAAATTTAAACCTTTTGAAGAATGTAATAATTTTTTACGAGCAAATAATGTTGATATTATTGATTGGAAGACAGCATAAATTTAAAAAAGGCTCCATTTTGGAGCCTTTAAGTTTTTTATTTTAAAAATTCTTTATCTTTATGTCCCAATTTTTCCAGTTTTTCTGTTAAATTTTAATTTGATTAAATTATTTTCAGGTTTTACCTGAATTATTTCAATAATATTTTTTCTATCACCTGAAATATCACAATTATAATAATCTTCACGATAGAGTAATAAGACTGCATCTGAGTATCTTGGAAGATTTTTATCTTGTAAATCCATAATTTTTGGATAATAGTTTGTTGTGTTGTGTGGTTCCTTGCGAGTATTTACCAGTTTAAAAATTATTAAATTATTATACTTTAATATTTCTCTCAATTTTTCAGAACTTAACCTATTTCTGCTGTTAATGTGCATATTGATAAATAAATAATCAGGTTTGTATTTCTGTATTATTTGTTTAATGTCTTTTATTCTGCAAAATTCTGTAGATTTAATAACTAAATTCCAATTGTTTAGTTCTTTTGTTGCTTGCGAGAATTTTTCTGTTTGCACCTTTAAACTATCGTTGTCATTTAGGTTTGCAGCAATTTTTAATAACATTTTTACAATTATTTGTCTATTGTAATCTGTTATATACAGACATTTATGCCCTTCTTTACAAAATAATTCAACTAAATTCAGCGCAAATATTCTTTTGCCCATAGCAGGGCGACCACCTATTGCAATTAATGAACCTTTTATAAAATATTTTAAGATTTTGTTTAATTCTTCTTTGTTCATATTTTTCCTAACTTCTGATAATGTCGTAACCCATATTTTTAGCCTTTTGTCGAGCTTCAGATATGTTGTGTGCTTCTATGGTAATTTCTTCCTGTCTTGCATATTTACTTCCCTTGACTCGCACTAACATCTTGTATTCATTAGTATCTTTATGATGATATTCAGGTGGTTGAGTTCGAGAAATAAAGCTATTGTCAAATTGTGGACTGTTGTAAGTTTGCTGATTATAAGAATAATTATTATTCCAATTGTCGTTGTCATCATAATTATCTTCTTCATAGTAATCATCATTGTCGTTGTAACCGTTTAATCGATTTTTTGCTTCTTCAATAAGGCCAAGAATAAAAATGAAAATCACTAAAGCTATTGCTAATTTTTCCATAAATTTGCTCCTTTTTTATTTTTTAAATTACGCAAATTTATAATAAACTGTTTTATAAAAACGTGCTCCCAAATTCTTGACTTCGATTGGTGCAAGCGGTTTTGGAATTGCGAAATTGTGTAATTTATTAATATTGTTTTCGATTTTAAAAATTTGGCATAGTAAAATAGACCAATATTTATATAAACATTGGCATTGAGCGCAATTATTGCAGGTGGTAATCCTGAAATTTATGTGTTATTTGGGATTGACCGCATTTACCGCAAAAATTATTGTGTAATCTTTAATTTTGTTTGATTTTAGAAACCCTTTAAAATAAAGAAATTTTTTAAGCAGTCCCTTTTTGGTCCCTTTTATATTTATTTTATCTTATTTTTGTGTTTTGAAAATATGCCAAAAACGCATTAAAAAAGAGCCTTGTAGGCTCTTATATAAAATGGTGGAGAATAGGAGACTCGAACTCCTAACCCCCTGCGTGCAAAGCAGGTGCTCTACCAATTGAGCTAATCCCCCATTTGAGTTTTGGGTCTCAGCGCACCTGCTTAAATCAGGTGTATTACTTTTGAAAAACAAGGTTTTTCAAGCAATTGAGCTAATCCCCCATTTGGGCGTCTTTCGGGGAAGTTCCCTTTGGACGAAAATTATAATAGCAAAGACAAAAAAAATAATCAAGCGTTAATTTAATTTCATTTAAAAAAATCGGATAAACATACTAAAAAGCGCCTTTCAATTCAAGAAGGGCGCTTTTTTATTAAAATTTTGAATTAATCTAAGTAAAAAACAGTAACCACTTTGTGCGATTCTTCGGCAAATTCAACTGCCTGATGCAGTGTGCCTGAAGTGTGCGACAAAAAGCAAATCAATTGCTGGCATTCCGTTATAATTTCACGGTTACAAATTCTTGAAGCATCCGTTAAAGTCATCATTGCTCTGTCAGGGTGTTCAATGATATTCGGAACACCTATAAGCTGGTCTTGAACATCGGATGGTTGTTGACCGATAGTTTGGGGAAGGATAACTTTAAGATTTTCAGGGTTTGCCTTCATTGCGCCTCTGATTGCAGCAGCATTTGTGCCTGACGAACCGCCTGAAGTTATAATTGTGTTGCCTTGTGTTACAAGCGAGGTTGTTAAAGTTTCAATAATTTGCTGGTGAGTAATTGCAAGGTTTCTTGAACCGATTATTGCAATTTTTTTGGCTGATTGCCTGATTGTAGCCAATTCTTGAACAAGAGTGTCTACTTTGTCAATGTCATCAACCGGTACTTTGTCTAAATCATCAAGAGGTACCATAATCGAAGGTTGATTTTCGTTTGAATTTTCAGTCATCTAAATTTTCCTAAAACGCATAATTTTTGTATTATAATAATATCATATTTTTTAGATTTTTCAATTTTTTTATTTTTTATAGGGGAATTTTTTAGTGATAGAGAACATGCCAAGCTTTTTAAAAGGCTTAAACGAAAGACAAAATGAAGCAGTAAAAGAGCCAAGCGGCGCAATTTTGGTTTTAGCGGGTGCAGGTTCCGGCAAAACAAAGGTTTTAACAAGCAGAATTGCAAATTTGGTTGATACAGGCGCAAACCCTTTTGAAATTTTGGCCGTTACCTTCACAAATAAAGCAAGCAAAGAAATGCAGCAAAGGTTAAGCCTATATTTGGGCGAGCCTGTTGTTAAAAAAATGTGGGTCGGCACATTCCACTCTATTTCAGGGAAAATTTTAAGAAGGCATTTAAATACATATAAAACAAAGGATGGCAGAAGCTGGGACAATAATTTTGTAATTTATGATGATACAGACACAAAAACAATTATAAAAAATGCAATTAAAAAATTTAATTTGGATGAAAAAATTTATGAACCAAAAATGGTAAAATCCATAATTTCAAACGCTAAAAACAAAATGCAAGACGCTTACACTTTTGCAACAACGGCAAGAGATTATAAAACGGAAAAAATATCAGAAATTTATTATGAATATGAAAAGCAGTTGGCCTTAAACAATGCTCTTGATTTTGACGATATGTTAATGCTTGCGGTTAACTTAATGAAGCAGAATGAAGAAGTTAGAAACCTTTATGCAACAAGGTTTAAACATATTTTAGTGGATGAATTCCAAGACACAAATAAAACCCAATATGAATTTGTTAAACTTTTATTTGATAATGAAAAAGCAGCTGATAAATCTTGTTCCTTGTGTGCTGTGGGCGATGTTGACCAATCAATCTATAGCTGGCGCGGTGCAGATTATAAAATTATTTTAAATTTTCAAAAAGATTACAAAAACACAAAATTAATTAAGCTTGAACAAAATTATAGATCAACAGGCAACATCTTAAATGCAGCCAATGAAGTTATTCAAAATAACGTAGAGAGGCTTGATAAAAATCTTTATTCAACAAAAGGCGACGGCGATAAAATTATGGTTTATGAGGCAGAATCCGATTATGAAGAAAGCCTTTATGTTGCAAAAAAAATAAAAGAATTAAATAAAAGCGGTGTAAATTATGAAGATATTGCCGTTTTATACAGAACAAACGCCCAATCAAGGGGAATTGAAGAAGCCTTAATGTCAAATAATACACCTTATAAAATAGTGGGGGGCTTAAGGTTTTATGAAAGAAAAGAAATTAAAGATATAATTGCATATTTAAAATTAATTTATAATAAACACGATAATCAAAGCTTAAGGCGTGTTATAAACGTTCCAAAAAGGGGAATTGGCGACACAACATTGAAAAAAATCTTTTCATTATCTGATGAAAAAGAAGTTTCGGCTTTCACCATAATTGAAAATATTAACGATTACCCCGATTTTTCTTCCCGCCACACGGGCGTTTTATTGAATTTTTCCAATATGATAAATTCTTTAATTGAAAAACAAAATAATTATGAACTTTCTGAATTTGCCGCTATTGTTTTGGAAGAAACGGGCTATTTAAGAGAATTAAAAGAAGAAGACACGGTTGAAAACCAATCCAGAATTGAAAACTTACAAGAATTTATAAACGTTATTAAAGAATTTGAAGCGGATGAATTTGAAATTGATGAAGAAGAAGACCTTGGAATTTTAGGGAACTTTTTATCTCAAGTGGCATTGGTTTCTGATGTTGACCAACTAAAGGAAGAAGAAAAATCCGTTACATTAATGACGCTCCACGCTGCAAAAGGGCTTGAATACCCCGTTGTTTTTCTAATTGGGCTTGAAGAAGGCTTATTCCCGGGGTCAAGAGCCGTTAATGCAGTTTATGAAAATAAAAGCGAACTTGAAGAAGAAAGAAGGCTTATGTATGTTGGAATTACAAGGGCAAAAGAAACCTTATTTCTTACATACGCAAAAAGAAGACGTGTCTGGGGAGATATCAAAAATTTCCCAAAAAGCCGCTTTATTGAAGAAATCCCTGAAAATTTAATTGAAGAAGACTTTATAAAACAAGAAAAAGAACCAAGCTATAATCAAGGCTGGGGCGGCTACAATTTAAATAAACCAAAATCTGATTCCAGCTTTAAAAATGCCGTTATTGCAAAGAAAAAAGAACTGTCAGGCGAAGGCATTATTTCAAAAAGCGCAAATTCAATCATTGTAAAACCCGCAAATTCAACAAACAATTTAGCATCCAGCCTGAAAGATGTTAAAAAGAAAACAACAATCGTGGTAAAGAAAAAACCGACGGTAGAAGGGCTTTCTTTGGGTGAAACGGCACAAAAGCCGGTTATTAAAAAAATAGAAACTTACTCAAGTCAAAATAAAACTTTTGAACAAAAAATAACCCCTCAAAAGCAAGCGCCGCAATCAAAAGTGGATGTTTCAGCCCTTATTAATAAATGCAAACAAAAAGCTGTTAGTTCGGGCGATACTCTTAAAAAAGCAGGGTTTCCCGTTGGTTCAAGAGTTTTTCATTCAACATTCGGTATTGGCTTTGTTAAAGAATCAAATAATATGGGAGATGACATTTCATATAAAGTGGAATTTTTGAAACACGGAATAAAAGAAATGGATTCAAAAACCTCTAACCTCAAGGCTTTTTAAAATAAAAAAAATGTCTGTCAAATTGACAAACATTCAAATAAACACGAGGATATTAAGAGAGAGTAAATAATTCTTTTTAGTGCTTATTGCTGCTTAATTGCAGTAACTGTGCTTTTTTCTTCCTTTAAGTTTTATTCCCTACTCTTTTATAAACAATTTTTCTTATTTAAAATTGCCTTTTTATTTTATAAATGTAACAAGTTTTTAACAAACAAATTAAAAGCCCCTGAATTAGGGGCTTTTAAACTTTAAACATTTATAAGATTCATTGAATTTATTATATCTTCAACAATAAGTTCCTTTTTCAGGCGGTATTTTGTGTAAAGTTCATCTAAGGGGATTCTGTCCGTAAATTCTTTTGTTGCGCCATAGTTTAAAACTTTAACGCCAAACTTTGAAAGATACCCTGCAATTTTTTGCCCAAAGCCGCCATCCAGTATACCATCTTCCAAAGTTATTACAACTTTGTGGTTTTCTTTAATTTTATCTAAAGTTTCAAAATCAAGTTTAGATACAAATTTCGGGTTAATTAAAGTTGGGTTTAAACCTTTATTTTTAAGCTCATCATAAACCATTTCTCCTAATTTATAAAAATTACCTAAGCCAATAATTGCAACATCTTTGCCATTGTTTGTAACATCATATTTTGCTTTTGAATAATCCGTTTTATCTTCAACCCCTGTTTTTATAAGAGGAATGTTTGGAACCCTTATAACAGTTGGTGTTGTCGATTTTTTGGTTGCATAATCAAGCATAGCCAAATATTCTTCTTTATTTGTGGGCGACAGGCAATTAATATTTGGAATGTTACTCATCAAAGACATATCAAAAGAACAAAGGTGCGTTGCATCGGCATCTGATATGCCGCCCCAATAAACAAGAATTGTGACAGGCGAATTATTTAATGCTAAATCTTGCGATAATTGGTCGTATGTTCTTTGAATAAAAGAACTCATAACTGCAAATATGGGCCTTGCACCACTTTTTGCCATGGCAGATATCATAGCTATTGCATGTTCTTCTGCAATTCCGACATCCATATATTGTTTTTGAAGTTTATCTCTAAATTCTTTATCAAACCCGAAAACCCCCGGAGTAGCAGCAGTTACAACCATAAAAGAAGGGTCATTTTTTGCTTCGTTTAAAATGTATTCTTTTGTTAAATCGGTGTAATTTTCAGGTAAAGAAAAGGTTTTTCCAAAGTCTTCAAGCCCTTTTGGCATAATCCAGTGGAAATATTCCCTGTTTTCTTCAGCTAATTTTAGGCCTTTGCCTTTTTGGGTTTTAATGTGGACAATTGTCGGTTTATTTATATCTTTAACCTGTTTAAAGCCTTCAATTAATTTTTCAACATCGTTTCCTTCATCAATGTAAAAATATTCAAAACCAAGAGCTTTAAAGAAATTATTTTCAGATTTTCCTTTGTTCTCTCTTAACTCTTTTAAATTTGAATAAAGACCGCCATAATTTTCTGCAATAGACATATCATTGTCATTAACTATTATAATTATGTTGCTTCCTAATGCTGCCGCATTATCAAGCCCTTCAAAGGCTTCGCCGCCTGATAGTGAACCATCGCCAATAAGGGCAACTACATTATAATTTTCACATTTTAAATCTCTTGCTTTTGCAACGCCAACTGCAAGTGAAATTGAAGTTGATGTGTGCCCCACCTTAAATAAATCATATTCAGATTCCTCAGGCGCAGTATAGCCCGTATATTTTAAATACAAGTCGGGGTTTAAAAAGCCTTCTTTTCTGCCTGTTAAAATTTTATGGGGGTAAGATTGGTGAGAAACATCAAAAATAATTTTATCTGCGGGGGTGTTAAAAACGTAATGCATTGCAATAGTGGTTTCAACAATACCTAAATTCGGCCCCATATGCCCGCCTATTGTATCTACTTTTTTAATAATTAATTCTCTCATCTCATTTGCTAAAATCTTCATTTCATCAAAACTTAAAGATTTTAAATCTTTTGGAAAATTTATTTTGTCTAAAATCATAAACTCTATTCTCCTTAAAATTAAATAATCTTTATTTTAGCATTATTGGCGAATTTTTTAAAAAATATCAAAAAAAATTATTCATAAGGTTTATATAACCATAAAGAAAAGGAAATTTTTATGCAAATTGCCGCCCCAAACCGCAGTCTTAATTTTAACGGCTACATCCCCGTCAGATATTATTCAAGAGAAAAAGGGGAAGAAACAGCTTTCAGAATTACTTCAAGAGAAAATATTAAAAAGTGCCAAGGTTATGTCGTAAGAAATTTAAACGGCACTTTAAAAGAACAAAACAAAAGCTTTGTTGATTTTTACCGTGCCTATGATAAAGACTACGGAAGTTATCCTACTGTTCGCTCGCACTACGGCAAAAACGGCTGTGATGTATTTTTGGTAACAGGATACGATGCAGACAGAATTGGCGAAATGGCAAAGCCAATAGGCATTGCAAAAGGCGATGCAAAAGCTAAAACAGGCCATGCAAGGTCTTATGAATCAAGAAATGCTTCAAGAAATTTCTTTTCAAATGTAGACAGCTATCTTAAAAACCAATGTCAAAGGGTAAGAAGCAAAAAAGGCGAAAAGCTTGTTTTAAATGTTTTGTTTGAACCCGTTTACAACAAAAAGAACGAGTTTAAAAAATTCAAATTTTTAAACGCCAAATTTACTGCGGAAGAATAAAAATAAATTGCTAAATTTTTTTCTTGTGTTATTATAATAACACAAAGAAGCATTAACAATTTTAATTTAGCAGGAAGAGAAGATGCCTCAAAGTTTTTTGAACAAAAAGGTTTTGATTACTTTGACAGTAACCGGCTTGGTTGCAAAAGTTGCACAATTGCAAATGTTTGCAAGAAATGATTTTGAAATCACTCCGGAACAATACGTTATTTTGGCGGTTCTTGTTGAAAACGGTGAATTATATCAAAGACAAATTGCTGAAATTGCATATAAAGACCGCCCGAATGTTACAAGGCTGATTAACATTTTAGAGAAAAAAGGGCTTGTAAAAAGGGTTGAAGATGTTCAAAAAAGAAAGGTTTTTAAAATTGTAATAACCAAAAAAGGCATTGAAGTTCACAAAAAAATAAAACCGTATATGCTTGAATTGCATGATGATGCGGTTAAAGGCATTACAAAAGAAGAACTTGAGACCTGTATCGGTATATTGTGTAAAATGCTTGATAATTTGGAACCAAAAACAAAATTGCAAACATAAGATAAAGGAAAATAATATATGAGCATTAACAATGAGGGTGAAGTTCAAATTCACCATGAAGACTTAAGACCAGCATATACCAAAAAAAGAGTAATTGTGCCATCCATTGTTGCGCTTTTATTCTTAATTGCGGGGATTTATTTTATTATTCACTCAATGCATTTTCAATCAACTGATGATGCTTTTGTTGAAGGGCATATTATAACGGTTGCGCCAAGAGTAAAGGGGCAAGTTATAAAACTTCTTGTAGATGATAATGAAGAGGTTAAAAAAGGGCAATTGCTTGTTGAAATTGACCCGAATGATTACATAACGGCGCTAAACCAAAAAGAAGCAAGTTTGGAATCTGCTAAAGCAACTCTAAACATTGCAAATAAACAAATTAACCGTTCGGAATCGGAATTAAAGAAAACAAGCCATGATATTAACGCAGCAAAATCAAAACTGGATTTTGCGCAAAAAGATTATACAAGATATTCTGAAATGTATAAAGAAGGAATAGCTTCAAAACAAGATTATGATGCCGCTAAAACAAAATTAACGGTGGCGCAATCAGAATATAAATCTGCAATAGATAGTGAAAAAGCTTCAAATTCAATCTTGCAGTCAGCAAAAGCAAATAAAGAAGCAACTTTAGCCGAAATTAAAAAACTTGAAGCCGAAGTTGAACAAGCAAAGCTTGATTTATCATATACAAAAGTTTATGCGCCTCAAGACGGGCTTGTTACAAACCGTTCTGTTGAACAGGGCAATTATTTACAAATTGCACAGCCAATGTTGGCGGTTGTTCCCAAAAAAGTTTGGGTTGTGGCCAATTTCAAAGAAACGCAATTGACTTATATGAAAAAAGGGCAACCCGTAACAATAAAGGTGGATACATACCCGAATAAAAAATTCAAAGGAAAAGTAGACAGCATTCAAAGAGCAACAGGTGCCAAAGCAAGCTTGTTCCCGCCTGAAAATGCGGTTGGCAGCTACGTTAAAATTGTTCAAAGGGTGCCTGTTAAAATTACCTTTGAAGAAGACATTTCAGACTACAATATAGTCCCCGGGATGTCTGTTGTTCCTGAAGTTAGGATTAAATAAAACCTGAAGTTAGGATAAATAAAAATGCAATTATCAAACAGAATTGATTTAAAAGCACCTCAAGAGCCGCACCCTGCGCCGCTTTGGCTGGTTGCTTTTACAATTCTTTTGCCGACAGCCTTTACCATGCTTGCAACGTCTGCCACAAACGTTGCAATTCCGCACATTGCAGGGTTTTTCGGCTCAACCTTGGATGAAGCCAACTGGGTTATAACAAGCTATATGATTGCAAATGCAATTTTAATTCCTCTGACAGGCTGGCTTGAAAACTTAATGGGAAGGGTAAATTTTCTAAAGGTTTTTATAACCATTTTTACAATAGGCTCAATTATCTGCGCTCTTGCACACAGCCTTAATTTTCTTGTAATAGGAAGAATTATTCAAGGTATAGGCGGCGGCCCTATGATGCCTATATCTCAAGCTATTTTAATTGCTGCATTTCCTTTTGAAAAAAGGGGTGTTGCAATGGCATTGTTTGGGTTTGCGGTTATGGTTTTTTCAATATTGGGCCCTACATTTGGCGGCTTTATAGTTGATAATTCAGCTTGGCAGTGGATTTATCTTATAAATATTCCTGTCGGCATTTTTTCGGTTATTTTGGTTCACTGTAATGTAGAAGAATTAAAAGAAAGAAAGCCTGTTCAAAAAACGGATACTATTGGGCTTATTGCTCTTGTAATCTGGCTTTTAACAATGCAAATTGTTTTAGATAAAGGCCAACAGTATGACTGGTTTGATACGGATTGGATTTGCTGGTTAACGGGAATTTCCGCTTCGGCTTTTGCATTTTTTATTGTTTGGGAATTAGAGTGCAAAAATGCAATTGTAAATTTAAGGGTTTTTAAAGATAAGAACTTTTTTATAGGAACAATTTTGGGTTCATCTGTCAATATGATAATCTATGTTACGATTGTTCTTCTTCCTCAGTTTTTGCAAAGTTTAATGGGTTATACCGCAATGCTCAGCGGCTTTTCGCTTGCGCCAAGGGTAATATCCTGCCTTGTCATGCTTTTATTTATAGGCAAAATGGTAGAAAAAATTGATAACAGGATTTTAGTTTCAACAGGTTTTGTTTTTCTTGCCGTTTCAACTTTTATGTATGCTGATCTAAACCTTTCAATTTCTTATGCTTATGTGGTTTTGCCGAACATTTTAATGGGAATTGGCGTAATTTTGGTTTTTATCCCGATTTCTGCTTTATGTTTGGGAACGCTTCCTAAATCAGAACTTTCAAACGGCGCAGGCCTTCACAGCTTATCAAAATGCGTTATGACAGCCTTTGTTGTTTCAATGTCATCTACTTTGGTTGCAAGATTATCCCAAGTTCACCAAACATATTTGGTTGAAAACATGTCCAATTTTAACCTTATTTTTCAAAACAGAATTTCTCATTTTGCATCGGGGTTTTCAAATACAATGGCACTAAACCCCGCAATTCATAAGGCAGGCGCGCTTTTATACAAGCAGCTTTTAGTTCAATCAAAATTAATGGCATATGTTGATGTTTTTGAAATTTTTGCTCTAATTGCAATTTGCCTTTTTCCGTTGGCATTTTTCTTAAATGTTGATTTTAAAAAGAACAAAAAAAGCGCCTAAAATTAAGCGCTTTTTAAATATTAATTTGAAAGATTACTCAATCATATCAACTCTTCTTTTGTGTCTGCCGCCTTCAAAGCCTGTTTTTAACCACATATCAACAATATCTAATGCCAAGTGTTCGCCTATAACTCTTTCACCTAAGCATAAGATATTTGCGTTATTGTGTGCTCTTGAAACACGGGCGGAATATGTATTTTCAAGGGCAACGGCTCTTATTCCCCTTACTTTATTTGCAGCTAAAGACATCCCGATGCCCGTTCCGCAAACCAAAATGCCTTTGTCGGATTTTCCTTGTGCAACTTCATTTGCAACAGCTTTTGCAATAATGGGGTAATCGCAAGCTTCTTTTGTATAAATTCCGAAATCGACAACTTCATATCCATGGACTTTTAAATACTCTTTAATTGTTTCTTTTAAATTGAAACCGCCATGGTCTGACCCGATTGCTATTTTTTGTTTTTCCATTATCTTTTGACTCCCAACAGAATATCTTTTTTTATCATAAACGATATTTTGGGGTTTGACAATTCCAATTTTAAAAAAAATTTATTTTGTTAACAAATGTAAAAAAACACCTGTTTTGCGGCTAAAAATTTTAATTTTTTCAAATTTAATGCCGAAAACCATGATGTTTGAAGGAAGGGAAATTGCCCATGGCGTCATTTGAAATTAAAGAAACTAATATTCTTACAAAAATACTGTTTTTAAACAAATATTTGGAAAAAATTGATTCCAATGATTTGAAAAACGGCGAAGGCATCTTAAAAGACAAAATAGACGAAGACGAATTGGTTGAACTGTCGTCAGAGTTTGAAGAAAGCTATGATAAGGATAAACTTGAAGAAGCGGTGGATAAACTCCACGAGCTTATGGATTTAGATAAAAGTGAAGATATTTCTAATGATGAATTAGCTAAATTCAAGGCTGTTTTGGAAGAAGTCGGACTTTCTGCAGGCGAAGTTTTGGAATTATATAATTCTCACAAAAAAGATGTTTCAGATGATGTAGATTCTCTTGACACAAAAGAACTTAAAGATATTGATTTGGATAGATTCAAAGAAATAATTGCCCAATATCCGAAATTGCAGGAAGTAATCGAAGAAATCGGCTATGATAAATTTTTCGATTTAATAGATTCTGACGGCGACGGCAAATTATCCGCAGACGAAATAGGCTCTGTATCAGGTTCGGACGATGCAATTGACGATTTGTCTTACAGTGATATTCAAAATTTAGTTGAAGAAAACGGTTTGGAAGTTACCGACAATGAAGAAAAAATTGAAGAAGACCTTCAATTTATGGAGCTTGTTAACAAATTAAGAGACGCCCTTGGTTTTACCGATGAACAGGAAACACAACCTGAAACAACGCCTGTTCAATCAACTCCGGCTGTTTCTTCTCCGTCAGGCGGTTATTCATCCGGCGGAACCTCAGGCGGATATTCATCCGGCGGTTCATCTTCAGGCGGGGTATCCGGCAGCCAGCCAAGCGGTCTTGGTGCGGCACAAACTCTTGAAGAAGATATTCAAAAGCTTGAACAGGAAAAAACAACCAAAGAAAGTGAGCTTGAAACTTTAAACGGCGAATTATCCGACGTATATGACGGAAATGACCCCGGTATCAAGGAAGCAAAAGATGCAATGGATGACGCGGAAGCCGAATACAAAGAGCTTCTTGATGAAGAAGCTGAAAATAATCCTGAAGTAAAAGCGGCAAAAGATGAGCTTGAAGCTAAAGAAGAAGAAATTGAAGAAAACGAAGATGACATAAAAGAAAATGATACCAAACTAACGGAAACCGAAGAAAAGATTTCCGCAAAAAATGATCAAATTTCTTCGTTGGAATCTGATAAATCGGCGCTTGAAGCAAGTTTGGCAACAGTTAAAGCAACGGAAGTAACCGAATATAATAAAGAAGAAATAAATGCAAAAATTGCCGAAATCAATGAAAAAATTTTCGCTAAAGAAAAAGAAATTCAAAGCGCAAAAGAAGAATTGGAAGATTTAGAAACAGAAAGAGATAAGACTCAAGATGCTTTGGATAAAGCCAAGGAATTAAATGAAACCCTAAAAGGCGAAAGAGACGATATTGAAGAAAAAATCAAAGATCTTGTAAGTACAAAAACAAAAGAAGCTCTTGAAAAATATCAAGACTTAAGAAGTGAATATGAAACAGCAAAAGAAACGGCAATAAGCGACAAGAAAACGGAAATCACGGCTGTTCAAGATGAAATTACAACTATTGAAACAAAAATAAGCGAGCTTGAAGCTCAAAAAATTCAGGAAGAAAACAAAATCAGCCCTTGGGGGCAATATGACGCAGAAAGAGGGCAGGCTTTGGCAGACGCCGCAAACTCTCTTTATGGCGGTGTTTCTCAGGGCGGCGGCTGGTGTGCAGCCGGTGTTTCCAAAGCTATTCAAAAAGCTTTCGGATACGCAACATCAGGCAACGGCTGTGATTACGGAAATGTTCTTTCTCAGCGTGATGACTGGGTTGAAATTACCGATACCATCCACAGTGCGGAAGATTTGCAAAAGTTGCCGGCAGGCGCTATTGTCAGCTGGAGTCCTTACAATACAACAAGCTTAGGAAATACATACGGGCATGTTTATATTGCAGACGGTCAAGGCCACGGCATAAGCGACTTTAAAGAAAATATTACAAGCTACTATATGGACAGAGACAGCGACTGGCGCGTATTCTTGCCCATATAAAGGAAGTAAAATGGAAATAAATAAGATTGAAGAAAATAAAATCATACAAAGGCTTCCTGAAGATACTCTCTCCGAGCCTGCCTCAACACAAACACCAAGCATTGATTTTCAAGCAAATGCAACAGTTGAAGATGATCTTGTTGAAACATCCGAATTAACGGATGATATTGAAGATGCGGATAAAACACAAGCTGGCGATAATAATGCTGAGATTGAATACGGCGATGATGAAAATGATAAAACAACAGAAGTTGTATCAAATGCAAGCAGTTCATCAGACATTAAAGATGAAAAAGAA
>CALUWE010000024.1 GCA_944324425.1 Candidatus Gastranaerophilales bacterium | reverse complement strand
CAAGATGATAACTTGAGGTCAGAAAATCTTCTAAATACCTTATTTAATAACTATATGGAGGTATTTATTATGAAAAATTTAACCAAAAACACTACTTTTGCGATACTCGTACATTTATGGCTAAAAGAAAAACAAACTTTAGTAACCCCGTCAACTTATGCCGGATTTTTGCTTATTGTAGAAAATCATTTGATTCCGTATTTTGGATTACAAAAAATCTGTGATATAACAGAATCTAAAATTCAAGAATTTATATTTTATTTATTTTATAATGGGCGGCTGGATAATGCAGGAGGTTTAACTGTTAAAACAATTCGAGATATTATTCTTGTATTAAGGCTTACTTTAAACTTTGCGTATAAATCGAAAGTAATTGAAGCTCTAAACTGGGATTTAATTGAATATCCTAAAGATTTAAAAATAAAAAAGGTTGTTGCATTGTCAAAAGAGGAAGAACAAAAGCTAATTCAGGCTATATATTTGAACTTAACAAGAAAATCAGTCGGAATATTATTGACTTTATTTACAGGATTAAGAATAGGTGAGCTTTGCGGACTTCAGATGTCTGATATTTCTTTGACTGATAAAACAATTTCTGTAAACAAAACGATTCAGCGAATTTATGATAAATCAAAAAAGAAATCTTATATCCACATAGGTTCGCCAAAGACTAAGAGTTCTGAAAGAACAATCCCTGTTCCTTCTTTATTGATGAATATTATCAAAAAATTTTATACGGCTAATCCTAATCACTTCTTTTTAACAGGTCGAATAAAACCAACCGAACCGCGTGTTTACAGGCAGTTTTTCTCAAGATTTGTGAAAAAGCATAAATTGATACCTGTAAAATTCCACGAACTCCGACATACATTTGCAATTAGAGCAATAGAAATATCAGATTTTGATATAAAATCACTGTCAGAAATATTAGGGCATAAGAATGTTTCGTTCACTCTAAATGTTTACGGCAGAGCAAATCTTCAACAAAAAATCAAATGCATGAATTTGTTAAATGATTTGCTGTAAAATTATTTGGTATAATAATGAACATGGAAAAAAGAATTACAGATGCTATAGCAGAATGGTTGGATTGTAAAGTTTCTAAAAACCCATCATATATACATTTATTATTAAATGCAGATGGTGAAAATTTCCCTGATGAATTAATTACTTATATTAAGATTGCACATGAGCAAGCTCAAAAAAAATATATTGATAAAATAAATGAATTTAATTTAGATCCCTTAGAACAACCACCTATATATACTGTGGTATTGCCATTGAAAACTTTACAAGGTTATTTGGGAGAAGTTTTTGGAGGTTTAATTGCCATTACTCAAAAACCTTTTGACCTTGATTGGGAAATTCCGGTGCATCTTTTTTCTTTCCACGATACAGTTTTTGATTGGTTGGATATGTATTTGCAAAACGCTGAAATATCAACGGATATACCAGGGAGAACTGGTGATGATAATTTAGCTTTTTTACGTAATAAAAATAATGAAATAATTGCTGTATTATTTATAGAAGCCAAATGCACATTAACGCATAATGCTACTTTAATCAATGATGCACATTCTAAATTAAGCAAGAGTAATATAATTCCAGTATCCAGAGATAAAATAAAGCAATTACTAATTGAAAAAGGTGATAGTGATAGCCTCCTTTTTGTAGATGCGATAAACAATATAAAAAATACACAAAAAGAAAGATATGATATGGTTAGTTATTTATATAACCAAAAACCAATAAAAAATGACAGTTGGATTTCAAAAGATAAAATTAACAGTTATTATACTGGTAAAAGAAACCTTGTCGCTGCAGAGTTGTGTATCACAAAACTTAAAAATTTTATCGACAAAATTTATCGGAATGGAGATTCTGATGAATAAAAAACAAGATTTGGAAATTTCAAATAAAATTATTGAAGAATATGCAGGGGAATCATTTCCTTCAGATTTCGCAAAACTATATGCACATCATTCAAGATTACAAGCCAAAAAAGAGGGACTAAAATCTTGGAATGACAAAATGTTTGAGTCTCAATTGAATAAAGCATTATTATTAATTGAATATGCAGAAATACAAAGGAAAGTAGATAATAATAAATTTAAAAATGCTTTAAAACGTGCAGGAGAAGTCTTAGAGTGGCTTGCACATCCCGAAATAAATAAAAATCATCTACCATTATATTTGTTATCAGCAGCTTGTTACCAATTGGCAGAATATCCAGCAAGAGGGTTAGGAATTTTAAATAAATACGATATTGATGGTAGTCAATCTAAAATACTCCAAGCATTATTAAAGGCAGACTTTACAAATATTATAAAACTTTTATCAGATTACTATACCAATAATATAGATATTATAATAGCAAATATTGATAATGCTAAAACTCAAAACATATCTTTGCAACAATATATTATAAACGAAACTATAAGAATCATAGGTATAACATATGTCTATTTCCGTTGGGGAGATAAAGATAGATTAGATGTTGCAATGAAAAAATTTGAAGCAATAGAAAAATTTATGCTACATGGCAAAGATTCTTTTTCTTGGATTTTATGCAGGCTTTGTAATAAAGTAATAAAAGTTTATTTTAAAACATCATTAAGAATGTGGATTCAAATATTAAAAAAAACTGTCAATGATGACGGTAAAAAAGCATTAGATTTATATGTAGATTTAAATTTTTTAGAAAATAAAACTCTTGCCTGGACATCACAAATAAAAGGGATAAAAGAACTAGAAAAAAATGAAAGTTTTTTACTTTGTACGCCAACTGGTTCTGGTAAAACAACTATAGCGGAGTTAGCGATTATACAAAGTTTATTATCTAAAAATATCTCTGATAATAGCATTAATGATAGCGTTGCTTTATATATAGTACCTAAACGAGCACTCGCAGCTGAGGTTGAATTTAAATTATCTAAAATTTTAACACAAAATTTAAATACCAATATTCAAGTTACAACTTTGTATGGAGGTAATGACTATGGACCAGATGAAATATCAATAACGGAAACTGCTCATCCTCTTGTTATTATATGTACGCAAGAAAAAACAGATGCGCTTATTAGGCTATTTGGAAATGAATTTCTTGAAAAAGTTAAATTAGTAATTATTGATGAAGTGCATAATATTAATTCAGAAGATCCTCGTGCATTTTGTCTGGAAACATTAATTACACGATTAAAAATGAAATTAAAAAAAGATACTAGATTTATAGGTTTATCTGCTATTGCTGATGGGATTGAAAAAAGCTTATCTGCATTCATTAGCAGTAAAGATAATCCAATTGAATCTGATTATAGAAGTACTAGACAAACGATAGGTCGCCTTTATTATTCACCATTTGGTACATATGAACAATATATTGATATTATAGATGGTAAATTCCTAAAATTAGAAAATGAAGAAACACAAAGACCTTATATTTTAAATCCTATTGAAAAATGTCCATTATACGAAAAACATAATAGCCTAAAAAGCAGTATTCAAAAAATGAAACCACGATTATTCTGGGCTGCTCTTAATTATGCATCACAAACAAATAAAAATAAAAATAAAACTGTATTAATTTCTATATTGAGTATTGAAAATATAGTTTCCCAATATGCAACACCTTTTTTAAAATATATTGAAGAAGATTTATCTACTATTAAAAATATTCCGCAATATTTTAAAATACCTAAAAATAGTAAATTAGATATTTATAATAAAGCATTAAAAATATGCGGAGATTATTTTGGACAAGATTCTGTTGAATATAAATTGTTAAAAAAAGGAATTGTTTTACATCATGGTAAAATGCCAGGTAGATTAGGGCGAATATTAATTCAATTGGTAGAGCACAATATAATTAATGTTGTTATAGCTAATTCTACACTAATTGAAGGTATAAATTTACCATTTGAAATCATTTTATTACCCTATACATCATTAAAAAGAAACCCTTATAACAGAAGTGATAATAGTTTAATAGATGTGAAAAGTTTTAAAAATTTAATAGGAAGAGCAGGGCGTCCTTGCTTAACTACAGAAGGTCAAACTTATGTCTTATTCCCACAAGGAGAAAAACATCTTAGCTATTTACTTGAAGATTATAAAAATATTTTAAAAGTTTTAATAAAAAATACACAAAGCAATAAAACTAGTGCTTTAGTCACGTTATTAGAAAAAATTTACACTAAATGGCAAAAAATTACAAAAGAAACAAGCAAAGAAAAATTCATTGAATGGATTGAAAAAGCTAGTCCAATTAATGATAATAACGAAGCCACAGATTCTTTAGATGATTTAGATGAATTCCTATTATCGGTTATAGAAGAAATTGATAATATTTCAGCAGAGGATGATATATATGATAAAATATTAAAAATTTGGGAAAATACATATGCAAATTATGTAAATAACAATAATCATATATTTTTCAAAAATGTTATTAACAGTAGAAGCAGGGCTATTCTTAAAACAATCTATCCAAATAAAAAAGAACGTAATTATTTTTATAAAGTTTCATTAAATCCTAAGATTACAAGTGAATTAACCGCAAAATTTTGTGAAATATACAATGGTCTTATGGAAGGAGAGTATTACTATTCTCTTGGAGATAATTGTAAAATAAACTATATTATGAAAATAGTGCAAATTTTTAATGAAATAGAAAAAATTAAAATCGATAAAAAGATTGAAACAATAAGAAAACATATTGAATGGTGGTTTTTAATAGACAAAACGCAATATACAGGTACTGCTTCGAATCACTATGATTTTATTAGTAAAGAATTTTTATATAAATTTACAAGAAACATAAGTGCTTTTGTTTCTTTGTGTCTATTGAAAAATGATGATTTAAAGGGTAATCAAAAAGAAAAAACAGGATTACCATGGATTGTATTTTGGCTAAAAGATATAATAACATGGGGCACTCTTGATCCTGTTGTTGCATATATAATGGCAAATGATTCTTCCGTTATAACAAGGGTGGATGCTCAAAAAATTTCTCAAAACTATTATAATAACTATGGCTACATTAATAACGATGAAATTTTTAATCCAGATACAATTAAAAAATGGTATTATGAATACAAAATGCAATATAATAAGTGTATATCAGGAAATAGTAAAATAAAACAATTTCAAGCAGAATTAAGTAGAGATTATACATTATATACACAATCAAAATATAGAGTAATTCCTATTATAAAAAATAATAAGATATATTGGATGGATATTGCAGGTTATATTATGGCTGTATCAAATATAGATAAAACTAATGTTTATGAAAATGATTATATACTATATCCTAAAGAAAAACACATTATTTCTTGTAAATACTTACATTAAATAATTAAATAATAAAATAAATAAATTTATAATATTTTCATCTCCATCTCATAGTTAATTTAATCTTGTTATGTATGTTAAATTACATAGTGCCCGTTCGGGATGCTGTAATTTAACGACCAGATTGATTTGTACGGATAGATAGATTATTTTGGTAAAGTTGGCTTTGTGTGGGAGTTTCCGGGTCGGAAAAATTAAGTTTACCCAAAAAATCAAACTGGGAAACTGGACTTTTTCTGGACTGTACGGATAGATTGAGATTTGCAGAATTTCAGTGAGATACGCACCGTTTTTGAGTTGTACGGATAATTTGATTATTTCGGAATAGTCCAGTTCCGCAAATTTTTAAAAAATCAAAATTTTTGTAATATTTCAGAAAAAGGTTGGAAAAATTTTTCCAACCTTTTTCTGAATAACTGTATTAATATAAAAATTTAACTATTTCTTGTAAAATCAATTATCTCTCCATCCTCGGGAATTAACAAATTATCAATATTGTTTTTATTTTTAAATTCTTTTAAATCATTTCTTGTAACCGAAAGATGGCTGACTGTATCCATGTGGCTTGCAATTACTTTTGCATTAGGAGCATTTTGCAAAACTTCTTTTACATCATCAATATTCATAATTAGCCGTTCACCGTTTAAAACCGTTGCAGCACAAGCATTTACAACTATTATATCAGGATGGTATTTTGTAAGAGCTTCAATTACTTCTTCACACCAAATCGTATCACCTGCTATATACAAGGTCTTTTCACCATTTGATTTTAAAACAACGCCCATCGCATCATAAGGCAAGCCGATAGAATCACATAACGGTTTAATTATTTCTCTTTTGCCGTGCTGGGTGCCTGTCTTGTATAGAGTTATTCCATTATATTCCGTGCCTGTTTCCTGTATAATTTCAACATTTGTAAATCCTTTTGTAATTACGTAATCTTTATCAATAATTGACTGTACAAATACTTTTATATTTTTATCTAATGCATTTTCAGCAAATTCATCCCAGTGGTCAGGATGAATATGAGTAATGATAACAGCGTCAATATCAACAATTTTTTCAATTTCAAAAGGAAGCTCCACTCTTGGCTGGCGAATTTCGGAATTTATCGCTGTATCAAATCCCGGCATATAATCTTTAGGCATAAGCCACGGGTCAATTAGGAATTTTGTATTATTGTATTCCACTATAATTGTTGCATTTCTTACTTGTGTAATTTTCATTTAGATACCCTCCTTATAATAAAGCAATTTTATATAGTTATTATCATTTTGACAAGAATGCACTTTTTTGTATAATACTTACTAAAAAGTAAATAAGGATTTTATATATGATAAAACAAAGAAAAGAGGAATATCAATGCCCGTTAGAAGTAACCATGGAGATAATCGGCGGGAAGTATAAAGGGGTTATAATCGGACATCTTATAGGCAAAACATTGAGGTATAACGAACTTCAAAAGCTGATTTCGCATGCAACTCCCAAAATGCTCATTCAACAGTTAAAAGAACTTGAAGCAGACGGAATAATAGAGCGAAAACTTTATCCTGTAGTACCGCCTAAAACAGAATATTCACTCACCAGAAGAGGAGAAACGCTAATTCCTGCGATTATCGAATTAAACAAATGGGGCATGAAATATTTACAAGAAGAAAATATACCTTGTTTATATAAAGGGAATATAGATTAAATATTTAGTGATTTATTTTAATTTACAGGCATAACTTGCCGAAAAAATCAAATCATCAGGAACAAGAAATCAAACTATGTGTTCTTTTACAGCCCGTTCGGGATGCAATCGCTTCGCTTTTGCCCTCTCATAAAAATGCTCAACGGTTCGCATTTTTATTCGGCAGAGTCTCCGGGCCCAAATTTTAAACAAAAGAGGCAATTTTAAAAGCCTCTTTTTTAGTGCAAAAATTATTCTTTTTCGTTATATATTTATAGAAGAAGAGAGTTTTTATGAAAATACAAATTATTCAGAATTTTTGCATAAAAAAACCAAGTTTTACTTCAAATAAAACCTATTCAATCTTAGGTGCTTCAAGCGTTCCAACAAGTGAATACGGCAGAGATGAACTTTTAAGGTATATGCAAATGGCATCTGATTTTACAAAAACTTTGGTTCAAAACGGCGACAGCATTATAACAGGCTGCGGCGATAAAGGCATTGTGGGTGCTGCATATTACAGTGCATATAATAACGGTTCAAAAGAACAAAATAAAGTTTTTGTAATGCAGCCGGAATGGGGCGATGAAGACAAAGAACACTGTGAAATTTTGGGCTATACAACAAGCGAAGCTGAGAGAATTCAAAAATTTAAGGAAAATTCAGACGCTATGGTAATTTTTCCCGGCTCTTGCGGCACAATGCAGGAATTAACAACTTTAATTTCTGAAAATTATTATTCAAAAACAAAAAAACCGGTAATTTTAGTCGGCAAAAAGTTTTTTGAAGGAATAGATTCTCAATATCAAAACATGCTAAATCATGGTTATTTAAACAGGGTTCAATCAACGGATGAATTGTATAAAATTATTGATAGCTTGGATGAACTGAATGAAGCTATTAACCAAAACTAACGTAACTTGACACAAAAAATAATAAAAAGGATAATAAAAACTTATAAAATGTTGGAGGTTATATGATGAAAAAAGCTCTCGGAATAATTATATGTCTTTGCGTAACATCGTATTTTTCAGCAGCTTATGCCCATGGGACATTCACTTGGTTTGGTTTTAGAAACGACAACGCAGAAGTTATGATAAATTCCGGAACCCCGCACCATGGCCCTGCTTGCGGCCCGCATGATTGCGGACACAGAAAACCAAAACCGCCAAAACCAAAACACAAACACCATAAAAAACCGCCAAAACACCATGAACACGATAAATGCTTCTGGTGGCGGTGCGATTAAAGTTTAAAGCAAAAAGCAGCCCAAAATTAAAGGGCTGCTTTTATTCGTTTTTAAAACCGTATTTTTTCTCAACTTTTTCTAAAAACCAATCATAGTCTTTTTCATCCAAATAATAAGGCCAGCCCGCCTTTTTATAATCTTTTTTAACTCCCATCTCAAAGCCGACTTTGTCATAAAATTCATCGTTCGTGCTTGTTAAGGTTACTTGTCTGCAGCCCGTTTCTTTGGCGTGGTGAACCGCAGCATATAGGGCAAGTTCACCGGAACCTTTTATTGAACTTTTTTCGTTGTCCGCAATCTCGGGTGCTGCCTGCAAAAATTCAAGTCTGCATTGCTTTTTGCCGCCTTTTACAACATCTTTAAAAAACAAAATGCTTTTAACATCACTTGCTTTTATGTCATCTTTTTGTCCTTCAGCTACAACATAAAATCTGTTGTTTCCGCCCTTAAAATAATTTTTCAAAATTGATTCCATATAAAGCGTTTTTGCCCACATTGAACTTAAGCTGAAAATAAGCCTGTCATCTTGGCTTGAAAAATCCAGCTCTCTTACTTGTGCTTGAATCGGGTTTTTGGTTGTTCTTCTTTTTAAGTTTACATCCATAATATGGCGTGATGTAAAGCTAACGGGGTTTGATTTTTCAAAAACATCTTTTTTTATTGCAGTATTATTTTTTGGCACAAACGTTTGTTTGCCAAAAGTTTGATAATTTAAAATTGAATTAAACTGCAATTTTTCCATACCTTTTTTATAAAAAAGAAAGAAAAAATAATTGCTAATATGTTAAGTTGTTTAAAATTGATAAAAAATTATAGAGGCATATTTAAATAAATTTCAAATTAATTTAAACTTTAATATGAATAACAACAAACAAAGGCTTTAAGTATGAACAAATTGTGGACTTTTGTTATTAATACCAACATTTTGTTTCCGGAAAACGAATATTATTTTGTTTACAAAAATCTCAAAATAAAATATATTGTTCGAAACAAAGAAAAAAAAGCGGACAACGCCATTATCTGCTACGATGCAAAAAATATATCAGACGGTGAAGCTTATAAAATATTTGCGGAATACTTAAACGCCTTGGCATTTTGCCATCAAAGTTTTATTAATTTTTACCCCGTAATACAAACGGAAAACAATTGTGATTTATCTAAAGTAAATTACGGAAGCGACGTTGCAAGAATATATGACTGTTTTAACCTTGTGCCTTCACCCTGCCTTATATCAAATGTTGAAAACAACGAGCAGGCGCAATTAATAAGCCTTTTTAATCAAGCTAAAAGCAATCAAAATTATTGCTTTAAACTGCTTTTTTTCTGGCACTCACTGGTGCATCCGAACAAAGATGAGAAATCTGCAATTGATTTTATAAACAGCAATTTGGAAAAAGCCGATAACTTTTACTTAAATTACATCAAAAATAAACCCCTATTCTCAAAAAATGGAAAAATTGACTCCACGGTGGGAAATTATATAAAACACGGCGTCCGCAATTCAATTGCACACATCATAAGAAACGACAACAAAGCCATCAGTCTTGAACTTGAAAACTACGAACAAATAAAGCATATAAATGCACTTAATCATATACTGGAGGATATTTCAAAATACAGAATTGAAGAAATATACAACGTTAAACCGTTTGCTCCAATGAATGTATTGTATGAATTCGACCCCCCCTGTATAAATAAACATTAAAAAAGAGGCTTTAAGCCTCTTTTAAAATACCCTGGATGCGATTCGAACGCATGACCTACTGCTTAGAAGGCAGTTGCTCTATCCAGCTGAGCTACCAGGGCACAAGCAAAACCCAACTTACAGAACAAATTTATCAAAAACAAATTAAATATGCAAGTTTGAATTTTTAAACATTAAATCAATTTTATACCGTGGAGTGTAAACTTTTGTTTCAAAAAAGAATTATTCTAAAATTCAAAACTCAAATTTTTTTTTATTGCAATGTATTACTAAGGAGAAAAAAATGAAAATCAACAGCGAAATGAAACTGGTTGGCAGCATAGACGAGTTAAACATCAAAGAAAAAATATCATCGGATATAAAGTTGCCGGGAAAAGAAAACGTAAAAGAATCTGTTAAAAAAGAAGCCATAGATGAAGATATATTGGTAGAAATTCAGGATAATTTTGCAGAAGACGAAGATGACGGCACTATAACAAGCAAAGGTACTCCAAGAGAAGTAGTTGTATCTGATAAACCGAACGAAAAACAACAAGCTGCTTTAGACGGCATTATTGACGGTGTTATAGAAAGAACTTACGGATACGAAGACCTTGAAGTGGTTGACAATGTTGTATATAAAAACGAAGACGGAGTGCCAACAAGACAAGAAATTATACAGAAAAACGACAAAGGCGAAGAAGTAAAAATTACAATAACATACGACGAAAAAGGCAGAGTGCAAGAAGTTGCTTCAACAAAAATTAATAACGGAAGAGCATGCGACGGCTACAAAATCAATATAGCATACAATGATGACGGAACAATAACGGTTCAGCCGCATGTTGCTTGGGAAAATGAAAACGGCGCAGGAATTGAAGTTATGGTATACATATACCCAATCACAATTGACCAAGACGGAAACAAAGAAATAGAAGGCAAATTAAACGGAACCGTTCAAAATATGGTCTCGGAAGAATTTAAACCCTTAAAACAAGAATAAAAAAATAAAAAGCGCTTTTAAAAAGCGCTTTTTTTATAACCCGATTCCCGCCAAAATGCTGCATATCAGATATTGCACAAAGCCTACAAACATAAATGCAAAAATCGGCGAAATATCAAGCATGCCAATTGGCGGAATTACTTTTCTGAAGGGTTCAAAAATATAGTCCGTGAATTTTCTTATCGAATACCATGGCTCTTTGTACCAGTTAAAATTCGGAATCCATGATAAAAAAACTCTAATCAGCATAATTAACATAATTATGTTAAAAAGCTGGTATATAAGATAACTTGGCCTTGCAATCATAAATTAAACCCTTGAATTTTCAAATGTTTTATGACAAGCGCAATCGTATTCTTCAAAATCTGTTATTATTTGAACCAAAAGCGCTTTTAAGTTTTCAATATTGTTTTTGAATACTTCCATAACAGCTCCGTGGCTTACGGGTTCTGTATCCGAAACAAGCCCTGCGTCATAATCTGTTATTAAGGAAATATTCAATGGGCACATATCTTTTTCTTTTGCAAGGTAGGATTCTGGGTATTGGGTCATATTGATAACCCCCCAGCCTTGAGACGTGAAAAATTTGCTTTCAGCTTTTGATGAAAACCTTGGCCCGTTAATTACAACAACCGTGCCTGTTTTATGATAGCTTAAGCCCAATTTTTCCGCAGACTGAATTGCAAGCTTTCTTAAATTCGGGCAGTAAATATCTGCTGCACTTACGTGGGTTACAATAGGGCCCTCAAAAAATGTGTCTTTTCTTCTGCCGAATGTCCAATCAACAAATTGGTCGCAAAAAACAATGTCGCCGGGTTTAATTTCTTTTTGCAGACTGCCTGCAGCACACGGTGAAATTAAATATTTACAGCCAACCTCCTTCATTGCCCAAACATTTGCCCTGTAATTAACATCCCCCGGAGTAATTGAGTGGTCTCTGCCATGTCTTGGCATAAAAGCAACATTTTTACCTGCAATTTTGCCTATTGCAATTTTATCGCTTGTTTTGCCGTATGGAGTTTCGATTGTATATTCTTTTACATCATCCAAAAATGAATAAAACCCTGAACCCCCAAAAATACCTATTGTTGCTTTATTTTTTATATCGTTCATCTCTTTTCCTTTTTATCAGTCTTCACTCATTACTTTTTCATAATCTTCCGACAATATTTCCTGCAGCTTTGTTCCGACAATAATTTTACCGTCGCGTCTAATGCCTGCGCCGTAAATGTATTCCGGTCTCTTATGACTGTCTACATCTATACAAATAAGATTATAGAAAGCAGGACTGGATACTCCGTTCAGAACAATTGTTTCATTTTGGCTGAAATCAGTTCTTTGAACTCCCCACATAATTCCGTCAGAAGTTACAAAATTAAACTCAACATCCTTGGGAGCATCTCCGTCATAAAAAGCTGCTATACAATTACTGTCCAACTCATTCTGTAAGGCTTCAGTATCAGGAACATTTGCTTTAGTACCCTCTTTTAGACAAAGTCTTTTTCTTTCGGCATCCGTGGTAAAAGCTGCGCAGTTTGCAGTGCTTGTCATGCCTGCATTCACCACATCTTCCGTACAATCAACCTTTTTAACGTTGAGAACCTCTGCCAAATTATTACAGAAGAATGAATTTCTTTCGTCTTTGTCGGTTGTATAACTCGTTGAAACAAGCATTCCGTCATTGACATCATATGGGCCGGCATTCGTTAAATTTTCAACAGCTCTTGTCAAAGTATTAAAAGCCTTCTTGGCTCTCAATTTTTCTTGGTCGGGCGAAGCCGTAAATAAAGCCGGAACCAAAATTGCGGTTAAAACACCGATTACCGTGAACACAATCATAATTTCAGCGAGTGTAAAGGCGCTTTTTTTATAATTTTTAAACATAACTGTAAACCCTTTAAAAAAACAAAATTTATATATTTGATTATAATATAGTTCGCAGGTGTTTGCAATTGTATATGTTTACGGCTTGTAATCAAGAATTTCATACTCTCTGTTTAAAAGCATTAATTCTTTTTCTTTTCTTTCTTGAAATTCTTTTTTTCGTATCTCTAAATCTTCTTCCGTTTGAATTTTTGTTTTTAAATGTTCCAATTTAGGGCTTGTTTTGGCTTTAATTTTGGTTTTTTTATATTTTGAAAAGTATCCCCTGAAATTTATGGGTTCATTTTTCTTTACAGCTCTTATATTTTCCTCTTGTTTTGTTTCCTGCAGCCCGTCTTTATCCTGTTTTTTTAGAGCGAAATCATCTTTACCGCATGATTCGTTGGCATTAACCCTAAATGCCGACAAAAAACAGCAAAATAAAATAAGTAAGAGCTTCTTCATTCTTTAATTACATCAATTTCCGTGTAATCCGATAAATACGGAATATGATCTTCCGTTATAATTTCTCCGGGCAGCAAAACGGAAATCCCGGGCGGGCAAAGCGCAACAACTTCAGCTGAAATTCTGCCTATGGCATCTTCTTTTTTAACTCTTTCTTTTTTTGAAAAATAAGCTTCTCTCGGTGTCATAACAACATTCGGTTCCGTTAAAGGCATAAATTTAACATTTTCTAAGTGTGAAAGGTCGGGATAATTATTTCTTGCAATTTGTTTAATTGCAAGCAAAAGATATTCAAACTCTGCCCTTGTGTTACCTATGTTTGATAAAATCAAAACACCTTCATCTGAAGCCGATTCAACCTCAATGTTAAAATCTAATTCCAAGACTGATTCCAAACGTTTTCCGGTTAAGCCTCTAACTTTTAAGAAAATTTTTGTAACGTCAAAATTAACTCTGCTGCCTTCGCCTAAAATGTTCACCCCTGCAATGTTTGAAGCTTGTTCTCTAAAGAATTTGGCGTTGTCTATTGCATTTTGAATTAATTTTTTGCCTGCACTTGAAGAAAGGCTTGCCCTTGCAGCGTCTAAACTTGCAAGAAGAAGAATTGAAGGGCTTGTTGTATGTAATAATTTTAGAGCATGCTCAATTTTATTTTCATCTAAAATAGAATTTTTCCCCAAATGAAGCATGGAAGCTTGTGTTAGGGCGCCGCCTGTTTTATGCAGCGAATGAACAACGGCGTCTGCCCCCAATTGAAGCGCAGTTGTTGGCAATTCTTCATGGAAATTCCAAAGTGAACCGTGAGCTTCATCAACAATTAAAGGCACACCGTAAAAATGGCAAATCTCTGATATTGATTTAATATCAGACACAACGCCTTCATATGTGGGGTTTGTAACCCAAACAAATTTTACGTTTTTATTATTTTTTAATTTTTCCGCCAAATCGTTTGGTTGAATAGCACCATAAATAGCCCAATCTTCAAGTTTTTTTGGCATAAGCCAATAAGGTTTTGAGCCTGTTAAAATGGTTCCCGTTAAAACAGACCTGTGGGAATTTCTTGCAACGATAATTTCATCTTCAGGTGAAATTACACCAAATGCCAAAGCTAAATTTGAAATGGTAGAGCCTGATGTTATAAAAAATGTTCTTTTGGAATTATAACAAATTGAAGCTACATCCATTGCCTCTTTTATTGCACCTGATGCAGGGTGAAGAGTTCCTAAGTTGTCAAATTCATCCGTTGTATCACATAATAAAGCGTCCATACCGATAACATTTTTAAATTGCGGCAAAATGGCGCTTCCTCTTGTGTGCCCCGGAATATGAAAACCAATGGCAGGATTCTTTTTATATTCACATAACCTTTCAACCAAAGGTGCATAACAATTTTCAACTTCAAATTCTATGTTGTTTTTAAAAGAGACTTGTGTTTTTTCCAATTTTAAAAAGAACCCTATTTTTGTGTAACGAATAATTTATATCATACTATAAAAATGTTTACAAGATTTAACAAGATAACGTGCAAAAAAAATATTTTTTGTGTTTTGTAAATATAAATATTAACAAATTGCAACACGAAAAAAAAGTGATACAATTATAAATTAAGCGAGGTTAGTGAAGCTTAAGGAGCCAAATGGTCGATAATCGTTCAGCAGGCTTCTTCGGAATCGGCGGTGCATTTAATTTTAAGTCCGGTGATGCATCAGGTATGGCAAACGGTTTAACTGATGACAAAATGGGACAGGGCGGCGAATATTTTGCACAGGAAGAAAACAACGAAGAAGAGATGAAGAAAAGTGAATTTGTAGACAGATCCGCCCAATTAAAAGGGTCTTTGGATTCTCTTGCAATGCTGAATGCTGCCAATATTGCCTGCGTTAAAAAAGAATTGAAAAAGAAAATTGAAGAAAAAGAAAAAGCCTTAAAAAAGAAAAGTAAAAAAAATTTAGGGCATCTTGTAGATGAAGATGAAAAAAAATCTTAAGCTTTTCCTGTTTGTTTTGCCTTGAACACGCTTGCAAAAAATGATAATATAATTAAATGTGAAGCTCTTTCACAGGAATTAGTCGTGTTTATAAATAAGAGGATATTACTTTGAAAACAAAACAAGCTTTTACATTGGCCGAAGCGCTGATGACTTTGATTATTATAGGCATCGTGGCAACAATAACCATTCCTTCGGTTATTTCGCATTACAGAGCTCTTCAATTTAAAACGGCATTTAAAAAGGCTATAAAAACCGTTAACGAAGCGATTTCTTTGAATATAGCAAGCGGCAACAAATCTGCCTTAAGCACCGATGAAAACACAAAGCTGTATGATTATCTTAAATTGAATTTGGAAGTAATTAAAACAACTACAAAATCAAGCTTGGACAAAGATATAAACAGTTTTTACACGGCAGACAATATGAGATTCGATTTTCCCGAAAAAAATGATGATATTGACAACTTAGAAATTGCCGTAACAAACAAAGACGAAACACAAAAAATTGATGTTAAAACTTATGCCTGCGGCACAAAAGATATGGGCATAGGCGGCAGCACAAAAGCACAAGAAGAACACCCCTGCATAATTATGGTTGATGTAAACGGTGATAGCGGCCCAAACAGACTAACCACTTCATTATATAAAGACAACAATAACAATGATGATAATGAAGACGATGGCAAAAAAGGTGAAATAAGCGATATTTTCCTGATACTTATAACCGACAAAGGCGCTTTTCCGTATGGTCTCACTGCCCAAGCAGCATACTATGAAAAATGATTTTTTGTTGTGATATAATTTTAAAATGCTCTGCGTAGTTATTGGAAAATCTGATAAAGCAAAAAAGATTGCGGAAAAATTAGCACAAAACAAAGACAATATTGTTTTTGCAAATTCAAATTGCACTGCCGCAAATCAAATTGACATCAATGTTGATAATTTGGATGAATTTAAAGATTTCATTGCGGCAAATGAGATTAATCTTTTGCTTTTAATTGATGAAAACTATTTTAATCAAGGCCTAAAAGAAGAAATTGAAGCCTGCACGGATTGCATGGTAATATCACCCGACAATAGCATAGCACCTTTGTTTTTAAACAATTCAACCGCCAAAAAGTTTGCATATAAAAATAAAATTTTAACACCCAAATTTGCCGTTTTTGAAAAAGAAGCGGCTGCAACAGACTATCTTCAAACAGCGGATTTTCCCCTCATTGTTCGTCCGGATAAAATAAACGGGCTTGAGGCTCCAAGGGCTTTTGAAACAAAGAAAAAAGCCGGAGAAAGAGTTGAATATCTTTTTCAAACAGGCAACAAAAAGGTTCTTATTGAAAATTTTATAGACGGCATCATCTGCACAAAATACCTTTTAGTGGACGGCACCTTGGCATTTAATCTGTTTCAAACGGTTTCTTATTTTGATGAAGTTTCAACAAATAATGACAAATATATTAAAGAAAATGCAAAATTAAAAATAGAAAACGAGATTGTACCCGCATTATTAGATGCTTTTTTGGAAGAAGACTATGATTACAGAGGGGTTTTAGGGTTTAAATTTATAGTTGACAGAGAAGGCAATGTTTATTTTGAAAACTTTTTGCCGTTTTTCAGCGATTTGGACACAAACATTGCAATTAACCTGATTGAAGACGAATTGGAAAAAATTCTGATAGATTCATCAACAGGCGAATTAAACCAAAATAAAACCGAAATTAAAATAAGCCCTAAATATGCAATTTCAATTGACACAAAAAAAGGAATTGTAACAGAAAGCGCCAATACAATGTCAAAAGCTGTTGATATTTTAAAATATGAAGCCGATGATGAACTTATAACCACCTTGGATGAGGCAATTAAACATTGGGAAAACCACTAAAAAAAGAAAATTTGGCTCAAAAAATAATTTTAGGGTTAATTAAAATTTATCAAAAATTTTCAAAATTAACTCCCCCCACTTGCCGTTTTTACCCGACTTGTTCTGCTTACACCTATGAAGCAATTCAAAAATACGGCGTTATAAAAGGCGGTTTTTTAGGTGTAAAAAGAATTTTAAAATGCCACCCCTACCACAAAGGCGGCTACGACCCCGTTCCATAACCTATAAAAAAATTTTCATTATGTTATAATTAAAAATGTTGAACATTGAAAATTTGGGGATGTAAAGGATTTTGACAGGGCGGGTGCATCTGTCGGATTGCATGCCGGAGGGTAGTTCTCCGTTATCAACAAGACGAAAAAATAAACGCTAACAACGTTGTAGACGCTAGAAATGCTTTTGCAGTTTCTGCAAGAAAAGCAGCCTAACAAATTAGGTGTAGCCACTTTGTAATTTGAACTTGCACAGGTTACAAGGTCAATTTCGCAAGTACAGTGCGCATTTTTAAGGCGGTGCGCATCAAGCCATAGTCTTAAAAGTTGCTTATCTTTAAAATAAGCTACGGTTAAATGATAAGGTTCTGATTTTTTCCTTGTTTAATCTAAATAATTAAAATCTAAGCATTGTAGACATTCGCCATATGCCGTTTTGGACGTGGGTTCGACTCCCACCATCTCCAATCTTTTGAAATTTAACTATTAATTGGTTTTATAAGGGGGTCGAAGCCACGTGAGTGGGTTCGAATCCTACGACAAATCCAAAATCTTTGATTTTGTGATTTGACGGATGCAGTAAGCGTAAAATTTCTTTGGCGAATGCCAAAAGAAATTAAGCGTCTGCCACCATCTCCAATCTTTTGAAATTTAACTATTAATTGGTTTTATAAGGGGGTCGAAGCCACGTGAGTGGGTTTGAATCCTACGACAAATCCAAAATCTTTGATTTTAAAATTTAAAATATTTTATTTCCCAATTTATAAATACTTTTTTTATATAGCCTTATTTTTTTAAATATTTTAACTTTTATTTTTATTTAAATTTTTGGCAAATTTTTAAGCTCTTTATACCAAAATAAGCAAAATAATCTTTTTATCCGTTTTTATAAAATTGCATTTTAATCTAAGACCCTAAAAAATGAATTTAACAATAAACCCTTTAGAATTTAAAAATGCCTTTTATGGCAATAATATTAAAAAAGATACAACTCCAAATAATTATTATGAAGGCAGCAAAATAGATGGCAGCAGTGCAATAACAAGCTATGCCACAGCTTCAATAAACCTGAAAAAGGGCGCATCTGAAAAACCGAAAAAACAAACCCTTTCAGGGGATGAATTTTTTATTAATATGGCAGGTTATGAAAAAAATGAAGATTGGGCCAAAAAAATGACAGATTTAATGAATTCTGTTTCTGATTGCATTTCATCCGGTTCTGATTTTCCTTTTATTTTAGAAAAAATTGAAAACGGCATTAATTCAATAAATTCTGCTCCCAATTCCAAAAATGATACTTATGGTATAAGAAGAACAAGTTACCACGTGTTTGCTCCAAAAGAAAATTCAAGGGGCAAAGAATATATTGAAAGATATTTAGAAAAATGCAAAACTAACGGAAAAACAACAATTGATGAAAGAGGAAAGCAAACAACATATACGCCAAAACCAAACAAAGAATACAAAGAAGCAAACACTTGCAAAGTAACAGCCGTTTGCATTTCAGAAAAATTTAAACCTCTTTTAAAAATTTCTGAAGAAATGCCAACAAATTATAAAACAAGCAATTTAAACCTTGTTGAAAAAGAATATAATAAACTGAGAGAAATTGAAAATCCTTCAGTTGATTTTGTTATGCGCTCTTGCGCCATAATTCAATGGCTGATTGCCCAAGAAACCCCCTATATAAGAGGGTCAGATTCAATAGCAAATATATTAACAAAATCAATCATGCATGCAAACGGAATTTATATAAGCCCCTTAAAAGACGGCATTAGCCTTGATTTTGAAGCATTTGACACCGATTTGGATGATTACATTAAAAAATACCCCGATTTC
>CALUWE010000023.1 GCA_944324425.1 Candidatus Gastranaerophilales bacterium | reverse complement strand
AGCTCAGTTGGTGAGAGCGCACGGCTCATACCCGTGAGGTCGAGAGTTCGAATCTCTCCCTTGCTATTTTTTAATGCTTAAAACGAGTTCTTTCTTGGATTTTTCTAGCGGTTCGCTTCCCAGCATTTCGTTTCAAAAGTGCTAACGCACTTTTTTCACTTCAAAGTCGCTCACATTGGCGCACTTCGTTTGGGCTTTGCCCTCACATTTGTGCTACGAAAAATCCGCTGCTATTTTTTAATGCTTAAATGGCGCATTTCAAAAAACGAGATTACATCTCAATCTCAAAACTTGAAAATCAGGTCATTTCACTCCCGATTTTCTTACGTTTTTCGATATACCGACCTCTAAGGTTCAAAGCAAGCTTTTCACCTAAGAGTCTGGCATCCCTTGCTATTTTTTAATGCTTAAATGGCGCATTTAGCGCCCCTCACGGGTGCAAAAGTTTCACTTTTGCCCTCTCATAAAAATGCTCAACGGTTCGCATTTTTATTCGGCAGAGTCCGTGAGGTCGAGAGGAACGAATCTCCCCTTGCTATTTTTTAATGCTTAAACCAAATCCGCTTCTTGGATTTTTCTAGCGGCTCATTATTTTAGAACTCCGCTCTTGAAACCTGACGGTTTCAGACGCTGCGTTAATCATTCGCCTTGGCGCACTCCGTTCGGGCTTTGCCCTTACATTTGTGCTACGAAAAAATATAAACCTTTATCAGGCATTAGGCGGAATAGACTTTATAAAAAATGAAAATATATAAAACTATTTTTCTTCTTGTTTTTGTCTGTGCAATTCTTCGATTGCTCTTTTAAATGTTTTCATGTGGGGTTCAAAAAACCTTTGTTGTATACCTGATTTTATTGTTAAAAAGAGCATTGTTTGAAAAACCAAACTTGAAGATTTTATTTCGGGAATTTTGTTTCTTGTGCAAATTTCGGTTTCAATAGGTTTATCCAATTTGTCGCTTGAAAAACGCATACCAACAGCAAAGCCGCCTCTGTACGGCGCTTTATACAATTCAACCGTGTCGCCTTCTGTTATTTCTTTTATAACTCTATGGTCAAGAAATTTTTTGTAATCACTCACCAAATTATCCGTATAACCATTAGGCGTGCCTTTTGGCATTTTTTTATACAGGGAATCATCTACAACAAGATTTGCCTTAAAAGAAATATTGTTCATAACGTTTTATTAAAATCCGAAAATAAAATATATTGCCATAATTTAAAAGCTAACTAAAAGATTAAGAAATGTAAAAAAAATTATAAGAAAATGCGTTTTTATTAAAGAATCAGCTTAATTTCTCCGACAAAGGTAGAGAAGAACTATAAGGAGAAAAGATGAATACTAACTTCATGGAAATTAAAGCCGGATTCCAAACTTATTTGGAAAATCTTTATGGGAAGGCAGAAACAACAAATTCGGCGGGCGAAGCCAGTTTTAATCTATTTGACTACAATGAAGAGTTGAAAGATTACTTATTCAGCGAATTAAACATTGACCCAGATTCTCTTGAAGGAAGTCTGTCAGAGATATTAGACAAAGCGCTTGTAGAAAACCTTTACGGCAACAATCAAAACGCCGTATCAAACAATGAATTTATTACGGGCTACTTGTTTGACCTTTTAAAAGATGAAGATTTTGCTAAAGTAATTGACTTAAACGGCGACAGCAAACTGGACAACAACGAAATAAAAGAATTTATGGAATATATAAGCCTAAACGACAAAGATGCCGAAAATATTTCATATGATGATATTTATAACGGGGTAAATCAAGTCAGAAACGGCGAATATATTCAAGCACAACTGGAACAAGGAAATACAACACAAGCTGTTGCCGATAATATAATGGAAACACTTGAAGATATAAACACCGCAAGTAACAATCAAACCGTTACACAAACAACGGCCGGCACACCCGTGAGTGCGGCAGGCGGCGGAGGCGGAACGGGGAGCGGCTCATCGGGAGATGATAACGGAGAGGAAATTTGGGTTAGCGGTCAAACAAGTTTGGCCGGTAAAACAATGGAAGAACTCCAAGAAATGAAAGTTGAAAAAGAAGAAAAAGCAAGCGAAGAAAGATCAAAACTTAACGCATTGTATAACGGAACGGATGCAACAGTAAAAAATAAAGAAGCAAACGTGGAAAGAGCGTATGAATTATACATGCGAAGGCTCGAAGAAGAAAAAGTAGATACAGCCAAGCTTAAGGAAATGATAACGCAGATAGATGAACAGGAAAGCAAAATCGATGCGCAAGAAGTAAAAATATCCGACAAAGAAGCTGACATATCGAAAAAAGAAGATGCCTACGACAGTGCGGTTTCAAGAAGAGAAAATTTAGAGTCTGCATTATCAGCACTGCAAAGTGCAAGCTCGGATGACCCCGAGGAACAAGCAGCAATAGATGCTCAAATTGCAGCAGTGCAAGCAGAATTATCTGCAGCAAAGACAGCAGAAAAAGCGGCATATGATGCGCTGGAAACAGCAAAGGCCGAATTGACCACGCTTGAAAGCGAAAAAGACGACATGGAAACAGAACTGGCAAATTTAAACGCAGAAAAAGAAGCTTTCGAAGCAACTGTTCTTGAAACAATCGGGCCCAATATTGCAGAAGCCATGAACGGCTATAATAATGCCAAAAAGGATTTAGAAACATACAAAACAAATGCGGCAGAAAGCGCAAGAGCAAGAATAGAAGCTGCGGAAGATGATGTAAGCGAAATTGAAAAAGTTATAACAGACAATCAAAACAGAAGCGATACCGTTGAGTATTCACCCAACATATTGGGCAAAAGCATTGTACAAGAAGCGCTGAAATATTTAGGCTGGAACGAAGCAAACGGCAAAGCGGATGAATTTTTATACAAATGGCACAGTTCATCTGCGCAAACAGGATGGTGCGCTGCATTTGTATCCTATGTAATGGAGCAAGTCAGCAAAAACCCGGAACTTGAAGCTATGGGGTTATCCGTTCCGGATTGGTATACGGAAATTGAAAACCAATACTGGCAGGTAAACGTTCACAGAGCAGCCGAAAAAGCAGGTGCAATTATAGAGGCAGATCAGGCGCAACTGGGTGATATAGTGCTTTATGACTACGATGGCGACGGGACAATGCAGCATATCGGTATTGTTTATGCAATTGAAAACGGCATAATGTATACAATTGAGGGTAACTCGGGCAATACGGTAAAAGTAAACGAATATGATTTAAATCATCCGAAAAACCAAAACATTACATTTGTAAGTGTAAGCGGAAAATAGCAAAAGCAAATAAAAATTTCCTTGCGTTTTAAAAAAGCGTAAGGAAATTTTTTATGACAATAACATTTACAGGCAAAATTCCGATTGCCAAATGCCAAATTAAAAACAGATTAACCCAAAAAAGAGTGCCTGCAACGTTTTTTGAATATGATTGCAGAGATATTGAAGATTCAATTGAAGTAAAAAACGCAAGAAGAATGCATTCTTTCAAAGATACTATTTCAAGATATATGGGAATTAAAACAAAACAACTGCAAGGCAGGGGTGAGCCCATTAAAGAAAGGTTTTTCGGCCTTGCAACTAAAAATGGAGAGCTTGTCGGTTTGGCACAAACAAAAACAGACGCCATAGGTACACACATTGATTTTATTGAAACAGATTTCAGCAATTATAAACATGCAGGTCAAAATATGTTAGCTTTAATCGGTAAATACGGGATGGAAAACAGCAAAGAAAAACGCCTGATAGTAGACTGCTATACGGACAATGCATATAGCTTTTATGCAGATAAATGCAAGTTTAAGCCCTATGATAAAGGAAAAAAGCTGGCACTCGGACAAAAAGGAGTAAGAAAGCTTATACAAAGAGCACAGACAAAATCAAAATCTTCTTTCAAAGAAATTTAGCATATATTTTACAAATATTAATAATTTGTACATTTTTAAACAAATAAACAAGAAAAAATTTGTTTAAATAATTATAAAATATATGAAAGAAGGAAATTGTGGTTAGAATTAACAAAGAAGTTACCTATAACGCCGAAAAAACAAATGATATAGTAAGCAGTGTTGCCGCACTTACTGCTGCAAGTGCCGTTCAATCAGGAATTTTGCCCGCCCAGCTTTTAGGCGCAGATAAAATGTCAAAAATTTCAAGAACGTTAGATAAAGATAAGGTAGAAATTGCAAATAAAGCAGCGGATGACGTTTTAAATAAATTAACAAACCTTGAAAAAAAAGGGGTTAAAATTCATAATTATCAAAAGGCAGGAATAAATATTACAGGTGTACCGGACAGGGTTTTAGAAATAACAAACCCGCTGTTTGCAACAGCAAAAGGTAAAAATGCGTTATTCTTAAACAAAGCAATACCGGCCGCCAATTTGGCAGCAAACAGTGTTGTTATCAATAAAGACAAGCTTTCTTTAGCTGCATTCCACGAACTTGGGCATGCATATAATTTTAATAATTCAAAATTTTGGAAAGCAATGCAAAATTTAAGAACTCCTTCAATAGCTCTTGCAGGTGCATTTGCGCTTCTTCCGGCTCTCGTAAAGGAAATTAAGCCAAAAGATGGCGAAGAATTAACGACAAAAGAAAAAATTAATAACGGATTAAGAAAAGCGTCTCCCGCTTTAGCTTTTCTTTCTATGACACCAATGCTTTTAGAGGAAGGAAAAGCAACCCTGAGAGGCAACAAGTGGGCAAAAGAATTGTTGAACCCCGAAATGTATAAAAAAGTTGTAAAATCAAACAGATACGGCTATTTTTCATATATGGCAACCGCCGCAAGCTTTGCATTAATGGCATTTGTAGGCAAAAAAGTTAAAGATAAAATGGCTGATAAGTAATAAAAGATTTTCAATTAAAAGGTTTTTTCACTAAGTATTTTTTCTGTCAACTTGGCTGCAAATTTAATAAATTCAGTGCAAGGGCGCTTTTTGTAATACTCGTTGGTTCTTTTTTCAGGGATAAAGCCGTTTTTATCTTCCCCTAAAAGTTCCCTGCATATAATTGAACCGTTTTCTTTTTTAAATTCTTCCGCTAAATCTTGAATTAATTTATAGTGTTTTGCTTTAATTTCATCATTGTTGTTTTCAATGTAACCGAATTTTAAACCTGCAATTAAAAACATGGAACTAACAGCCCCGCAAACTTCCCGAAGCCTGCCCATGCCGCCGCCCATGGATGATGACATTTTTAAGCCCGTTTTAAAATCAATTCCAAAATCTTCACAAAATGCGCAAAAAACGGATTGAGCACAATTGTAGCCCGATAAAAATAATTCTTCCGCTTTTTTTATTTTATCTTCCATAAAGACATTATACATTAATTTTAAATAATGTTTATGATAATATTTTAAAAATAAAGACCTGTTGTTTAATAACGAAAATTAAATCAGTTTGAAAGAATTTTAAATGAATAAAGCAAAATTATCCGCAATAATAACAATAAACGGCAATAAAAGCAGATTTGAAAATTGCATTGATACGGTTTTAAATCAAACACTAAAAGAAATTGAGATTATTTACATAAATAGCTCTGACAAATTTTTAAACTCATATAAAGAAAAAAATACGATTAAATTTGCAAAAACAATTAATGAAGCGATAAAAATAAGCGAAGGCGAATATATAGGTTTCATTAATTCTGATGATTACATTGATTTGAATTATTTTGAAGAACTATACAACAATGCCATAAAACAAAATGCCGATATTTCGGCAACTTCTTCTGTTTATATGCAAAGCGGAAACAAACAAAAGAATGTAGGTCCAAAGGGTTCTCATACGGCAGAAACAATTATCAATAAAGGTGAAATAATTAAAGCGGACTGTGATTATCAAAACAAAATATATAAGAGAGTTTTTTTAAACAATAACAACATTGAATTTTTAAATGAAAATTATTTCGGAAATGAAAATTACTTTACAATTAAAGCGGTTTTAGCCGCCAATAAAGTTGTTTTTACAAATAATGTCTCATATTATACATTATCTGAAAAATTATCAGGCGCAAAAAATATAAACAGTTTAGCTAAAGTTTATAAGATATTATTAAAAGAATTTAAAGGCAGGGAAAACGAAATAAAAATCATAAAAGAAAGATTGCCCGAAAATTCAAAACAGCTATATTCCAAATTGCCTTCAATTAAAAGAAAATTTTTTATGAAGCATATAAAAAGCGAATTTCCCGACATAGAAATAAACCTTGGGAAAACAAAACCACCTTTTTTGAAAAGAATTTTTTCAGTTGAAAATACATATTCAAAATTAAAAAGAACAAGAATTTTTCGCATATTCGGCATAAAAATTGCACAAAAAATAAAAGCTTCAAAAAAAGACAAAATAGAATATGCAAACTATGTTATTAATGCACAAAAAGACAGGTCAAATTTTGTTAAAATTACAAAAGAGAGCTACAAAAGAAAAGAAAATGACCCAAAGCTTATTGCGTTTTATCTTCCGCAATTTCATAATTTTCCCGAAAATGAAAAATGGTTTGGCAGGGGCTTTTCTGAATGGACAAATGATACAAAGGCGGTGCCGCAATATGCAGGGCATTACCAACCGCATTTGCCCATAGATTTAGGTTTTTATAATTTAGAAACAACGGATGCAATGAAAAGGCAGATTGAACTTGCCAAAATGTATGGAATATATGGTTTTTCATTTTATTATTATTGGTTTTCAGGCCATAAGGTTATGGAAAAACCGATTGAAATGTTTTTAGCTGATAAAAGTCTTGATATGCCGTTTTTTATGTTTTGGGCAAATGAACCTTGGACAAAACTTTGGGGCGATGGCGAACAAGACGAAGTTTTATTTGACCATGAAATTAAAGACGGTGATGATGTTAAATTTATGAATGATATTTTGCCTTATATGAAAGATGAAAGGTATATAAAAATAAACAATAAGCCGTTGTTGATTATATATAAACCTGAGATTTACCTTTCAGGGGTTATGGCGGAATTTATGCAAAAAATCAGAAATATTGCAAAAAACGAAGGTTTTGACGATTTATTCATAATGCTTGTTAAAAAAGAAGAGAATTTGGAAGAACTGGTTACATTAAATAAATTTGATGCTGTTGTCGAATTTATTCCCGCAGGTTTTACCTCAGGAAAAGATTTTATATTCAAAGACGAAAAACTTGTTAATGACAATTTCAGGGGTGCCGTTTTTGATGTTGATGATTATGTAACAAATAAAAAATATTTTTATAAAACAAACCATAAAACATTTAAGGGCTTGTTTCCAATGTGGGATAATACAGCAAGAAAAGTTGAATCGGGTGCTTTTATTTTTCAATCAACTCCAAAGCTTTATAAAACTTGGCTGAAAGATATTATTAATTGGACAAAAGAAAATAATAACAAAAATGAACAATTTATTTTTATAAACGCTTGGAATGAATGGGCAGAAGGGGCACATTTAGAACCTGATCAAAAATATGGCTATGCTTTTCTTCAAGCAACAAAAGAAGCAATGGAAGAAGCAAGGGAATAAAATTATGTCAAAAAGATATTGTGTTTTTGCTGGCTACAACAAAGAAAACAAAATTGGTGATGAAGTTATATTTTATTTAAAAGAGTTAAATAAAATAACAGACGGCGTTGTTTTTATAATGGATAATCCGATTGATGAAACTGAAGAAAAAAAACTCAATGCCTTAACCATTTATCATAAATGTGAAAAACACAATGAATATGATTTTGGTTCATATAAAAAGGGTTTTTTCTATTTAAAAGAAAACGGCTTTTTAGATGATACAAGTGAAATTGTTTTTGCAAACGATTCTTGCTATGGCCCATTAAAGCCTTTAAATTTATTTATTGAAAAATGGGAAAAAGAAAATAAGCCCGATTTTTATGGAATTACAATAAATAATTTTGGACCCAAGTATTCTTCAATGCCAATTGTGGAATACAAATATACGCACATACAATCTTATTTTTTTCTTATTACAAAAAATATTTTTGAAAAAGATTTTTTTCAAAACTTTTTAGGGAATGTACACCATTATGGCACCATGATAAGCGTTGTAAAAAATTATGAAATGGGACTTTCAGATTTAATTATTAAAAACGGTTTTGATTTAAAAGCATATTTTGACTTTAAAGATTTTGATAAAAACCCTTCAGCAGAAGGAATACCTATGTATCAAACAATTGACAAAGGTTTTTTCATCAAAAAAAAGAATGAATTAGTTAAAGGCAAAGACAAAAATTTGGTTAACTACTATCTTCAAAAAAGCATTTTTCCATATATTATGAATAAAAAAGGCGTTTTGGTTAAAAAATCAAATAATGGTTTGGTTGCCCCTCTTTTTATAATAAAGCATCTGCTTTCTATAGCTTTAAAAAATATATTTAAAATTAAAAATATAGGCTGTGCAAAAGTTATTTCGATTTTTGGCATAAGTTTCAAATTTAAAAGGTATAATTATAAAATTTCTAACAAATGTGCAAATTCAATTAAAATTATAGATAATAAAGACAAAATAACCTTAAAAGAAAAAAGGCTTGAAGGCCTTGAAATTGTCATAAATGGCAAAAGAAATTCTATATTAATAGATAAGAGTGCAAAATTCAAAAATTCAAAAATAGAAATTTTAGCAGATAATTGTTTTATTGAAATAAATTCAAAAAATGAAATCTCTAATTTTAATGTAAAATTAAAAAAAGCAAATTATCAAAGCTTGATTGTTGATAAAAATGCACAAATTTCAAATTTAGACATTGTTTCTGATAAAGAAGATGTTTTAATTGAGATAAAAGATGGTAAAATTTCAAATAACTCAGCTAAAATTGAAAAATATATTGATGAAGAAAACAGGCCAAGAATGGCAATTTTCAATTAACTGTTAAGCTTGATTTTGAACCCAAAAATTATAAGATATTTTTGTTTGTTGTCTTGCCCGTCTTTGTATTTTTTTATTTGAAATAAGAACGGCACACCTAACTTTTTATATAAGGTTCCATATTTAATTGTTTCAAAAACCGCTTTGCAAACATTTGAGGCGCATATGTTTTTCTGAACAACATCGTACTCATAATCAAGTGTTTTTTGCGTAAAGCTCTGCATTTTTTCAATATTTTTTATTGTATTCGCGCTATGCCACCTGTAAGAAAAAAGAACCTTATCAATATATTTGTATTTACCATATTTAGACAATTGCAAATGCAAAAAATAATCTTCCAACGGGGCTTCATTTGTAAATTTTGGAATTAAATCAAATATGGATTTTCTTATTAAATAGCCGTTTGGAATATAGTTTGCTTTTAAAAAAGTATAATATTTTCCAAATTCTGAAGAATTAAAGTCAATATCTGACCTACCTGCTTTTAATGAGTCGCCGAATGTTAGATATCCGGCTTTATTTTTGCTATAAACAACATTTTGTTTTTCATCCCAATAGCAAATTTGACCGTTTGAATCAATAAATTGATTGTCGCCAACAACTAAGCAATATTTTTTGTTTTTATCTAAAAATTCTGCTTGCATTTTAAGAGCATTAACGTCTGCTATCATATCATCCGATGCTATAAAATAAATGTATTCACCCTTTGCAAGAGAGGCTAATTTATTAAATGTGGCAACAGTTCCTTCATTTTCCTTTGTCTCAAAATGAACTCTTTTAAATCTTTTTTCACATTCTTCTTTTAATTCTAAAATTTTTTTATAAGTGTCATCTTTTGAACCGTCATCTATAACAATCAGTTCAATATTTTCATAAGTTTGATTAATGATAGATTTTATTGTTCCTTGAACATAATTTTCATGGTTATATGATGGTATTAAAACTGATATTAAGTTGTTTTTATTTTTATACATGTAACCTCGTTTTTAAACTGTGCCTTACCTTTTTTAAAGGAATTAAACATAGCAATGTTTTTAACATATTTTTTTTAAACGAATACATCATAGGTGTATTTAGCTTATAAATATCTAAGATTGCACTTAACTTAGAAAAATCTGGTGCATAATCCAACTCGGAGTTGTAATCTTTGTAATCACAAGAAACTAGCCTTATATTTTCATTTATTTGTTTTGTACATTCTTCTGTTTTATTGTTTTTTACATACAATAAATCTATATTAGAAAAAGGGAAGGTATTTTTAATAATTTTGTATCCTTCAATAATCTCATCTTCTGAAATTGTGGAATGATTTGTGGTTGGTGTTTCAATATACACTATTAAAATTTTTTTTGATTTTTTAATAAAATCTAGTAATCTATTTATTCTTCTTTTATATTTTTCTTTAACAATTAAATATGCTTCATTAAATTGAAGATTTTTATCAAAATCATGATTAAAAGTTAAATTATTATACGTATTATAATATGCAATACAGTTAATATTTTTTTCTTCATAGCTTTGTTTTAAGCTATTTTTATCTATAAATCTTTCAAATTTTGAAGATAAAATTTTGCATCTGCCAATATAATTAGACCCAAAGAGCCAATCAAACGGATATGAAAAACATTGAAGCTTGCAAGACCTGAGGGCTTGCGTGCAAGAGCAAGCTTCGCCTAGGCTAAAAATCAAATCGTATTTCTTACTAGGTTTTGTATCCATTCACAACCTCAACAATTTTTTCAACTTCATTATCCTCTAAAACAGGCGACATTGGAAGTGAAATTATTTCATTATGAATTTTTTCTGTAATAGGCAAGTTCAAATTTTGCCATTCTTTGTATGCCCCTTGCTTGTGTGGGGGTGTTGGGTAGTGGATATTTGTCTGAATTTCATTTTTTTCTAAATAATTTTGAAATTTATTCCTATCTTGCACCCTAACTGCAAAAATGTGCCAAACGTGCGCTAATTCATCATAAGTTTTTGGTAAAATAACAGCAGGGTTTTTAATGTTTTCTCTAAAATATTTTGAAATTTCTCTGCGTCTTTTATTGTCATCTTCTAAATATTTTAATTTAACATCTAAAATTGCAGCTTGAATTTCATCAAGCCTTGAATTTATTCCTTTAAAAATGTGGTGATATTTATAATCGGAACCATAGTTTGCAATAGCCCTTATTTTTTTTGCAAGCTCGTCATCATTTGTAGTAACGCATCCGCCATCACCCAAAGCACCCAAATTTTTGCCGGGGTAAAAGCTAAACCCTGAAGCATCACCTAAAGAGCCGCATTTAACCCCATTATAAATACTTCCATGGGCTTGGGCAGAATCTTCAATAATTTTTAAGTTATGGCGTTTTGCAATTTCTTTTATTTTTTGCATTTGAACAGCCTGCCCATACAGGTGAACCACCATAATAGCTTTTGTTTTATCTGTTATTTTTTCTTCAATTAAATCAGGGTTTATATTATATGTTTCAATATCAGGTTCAACTAAAACTGGCGTGCAGCCATTTTCAGAAATTGCAAGAATGGATGCTATATAAGTATTTGCAGGAACTATAATTTCATCACCCTCATTAAAGCCAAACCCCCTTATAATAAGGTTCAAGGCATCCAGCCCATTAGCGCAGCCTATGCAATGCTTTACCCCAATAAACTTTGCAAAATTTTCTTCAAAAACTTTGCATTCATTTCCTAAAATGTACCAGCCTGAATCAAGAACTTGTTTTATCCTTGAATCAAACTCTTTTCTATATCTTTCGTTTATTTTTTTTAAATCAAGAAATTTAATCATTATTTTATCCATACCGTTATTAAGGCGACAAACATTATTGCTATCACTACTATAGAAAAAATTAGAAGTTTATTGAATAATTTTTTGTATTTTTTATATTTTTTTTCAATTCTGCTTGGTTCTATTTCTTTAAAAATACTTGTTTTTGGCAAATTCAAATAATAAAAAATTTCCCACCAAATCTCGGCTTTCTTTGCATTGTTGTGCCACGGCTTATTACCGGCATAATGTATAATTTTAGGGTTAATTATGGAGTCAAACATTTCTTCTCTTGAATAATGGCTTGTAAAGTTATCTTTTTGCAATAAATCAAGTAAATATGGATAAGAAATGTAATTCAGTGGAACAAAAGCAACCTGATTGTTACAAGTAATATTTATAATATCTTGATCTGGCCATCTTTTAATAATTGAATCATCTTTAACAATCTCAATCATTCTTTGTTCTAGGTTATCTTCCCTTATCTTTTTTAAATTCATAACCCATATACCGCCTGCAAAATATGAATCTTTTAGTAATTCATAATGTTCGGGTTTAAAATGAGATAATTCATCGGGTGAATATTTGTTAAATGCACCTCTAACTGCTGCAATATAATTATTTTCTAAATCAACATCAAATAATTTAGAAATATCGTCCATAACAACAATATCAACATCGGAATAAATAATTTTATCATACTGAGGAAAAAACTTTGCACCAAAACATTTTAAAATAGTTTCAGTTGTAAATTGGTTTTTATTTTGATGACCTTCAAAATTTCCCAATTTCCACTCATTTTCAAGAAAACCATTTGTATTAATAAATTCAAGCTTACCATTTTGTTTAGCAGAAACTATATTTTTTAGTAATTCTTGATTTTCCTCAGAAATATCTGAGTGCAGAACAAACATTTCATAAAATACATCATCTTTTGCTTTATTTAGCAAAGAATAAAAAGCAACTGCAGCAGGAACAGTATAATCATTATTGAATGTAAAAAATATAGGAATATTTTTCATTATAATCTCCCAGTAGTAACTCTTATAAATTTAAGTAATTTGTAATAACATTTGAGTTTTAACTCTGTCAGAATTCTTTTAACTATTTTAAAATTATCTTTTTTCATAAAAAGCAAGTCAAAAAGAAGCATTTTATAAGCATTTATAAACAGTTTTTGGCGCTCATAAAAGCATAAATCAACTTTTGCTCTTGTATCCTGCATTTCATGCTGCCTGCCTCTTACCAGATAATCATCAACCAAAACAAACGGGTAACCGCATTTTATAAATTTAAACCACAGGTCATAATCTTGTGTTGTTTTTAAGTTTTCATCAAAATAGCCGCATTTTTTAAAAGCAGCTTTTGGAATTAAAAGTGAACACCCATGAAGCCCTGATGAAAAAAGCAAGGTGATTATACTTTCTTTATTATCAAAAATATAACCTGAATTTCTTACGTTACACAAAACCTCTCTTCCATCAGGATAAAAAAGGATGGAATTAGAAAAAATTATAGAATTTCTATTTTCCAATGCTTTTAGTTTCTCTACCTGTTTTTCAATTTTATTTTCCATATATAAATCATCATGTGAAAGCCACGAAATATATTCGCCTTTTGATTCTTTAATAGCAAGATTTAACGCAGTCGCAACTCCGCCGTTTTCTTTTTTAAAATATCTGATTGTATCGCCGTAACTTTTGGCTATTTCTTCCGTGTTATCAATCGAACCATCGTTTACAACAACCACTTCAATATTTTTGTATGTTTGATTTAAGGCTGAATCAATCGCATCTTTTAAATAGTTTTCACCATTATATACCGGGATGATTATTGATATTAAAGGCTCAAAAGTAATTGTTTTATTCATTATTATTTAACCAATTTATTCTTTTTTAAATAGACATACATTAGCAATAAACCTATAGGGTTGTTTCGTAAAGAAGAAAATCTAATCAAATTTACAAATTTTAATTTTTCATTTGCATAAACACGATAGAGATACGAAGCGTTTTTCACTATATATCGTTTATTTTTCCATATATACAAAGGGATATCTTTTTTATTTTTGTTAAATATCCTTAAATATAAATTTAAAATTTCTTCCGCAATTTCTTTTTGCTTTGCTAAGTCATTTTGTGCACAACCTGGGTGGTTTCTATGGGTTGCACCGTATGAATCAATATGTAGAATTTTGCCAATTTCCGCAAGCTTGAAGGAAACCGTTAAATCGCCCGTATATTTGATGCTTTCGTCTCTAAAGCCAATTTTTTCAAGTGCATCTTTTTTAATAAGCATTCCGGGTCCTAAAGTAACATTATTACTTAAAGACATAGATAATAAATCAAATTGAGGCACATCAACTTTAGATATTACGTCAGAATTCACATCTGTATTTACCCAACTTGGATAAACAGCTAAAACATCAGGGTTTTCAAGGAAAGCCTGTACTGCTTTTTCTAAAAAATTCATTTCATACAAAGGGTCATCCGAGTTAACAACCAACGTGAGCTCTCCTTTTGAAAGAGAATAGCCCATGTTTGTTGTTTTTGATTCTCCCATATTATCGTGCCTGTAATATTTAACTCGTGCATCATTTAAATATTTTTTTACAACTTCAGCTGTATCATCAGTTGAACCGTCATCCACTATAATATATTCAATGCTCTTATAAGTTTGATTTAATACAGATTCAATTGTTTCAGGTAAAAAACCCGCTCTGTTATATGTGGGAGTAATAACTGAAATCAAAGGGTTATTATTTTTCATTTTATTATTCTACCGTTTCTTTATCATAAATTATTTCTAGCGGATTTTCTCTGTTCCAAGACAAAGTGCCTTTAACCTGCTCTCCAACAGGAACAAAATTGTTAGGATTAATATTGATGTATCCATTACAATATTTGCAAAATTCTGTATAACCTTTTTCGCTATAGCCCAATCTATATTCAATTAGTTCAAATTTCTTGTCTTTAGTATATGTGTTTAAGTTATACCATTCTGAATAATCTTGTTCTATAACTCCCGCTCTTTGAGCAAAACCTGAATAATTGCAATTATTCATAAAACCGTTTCTTATTTCAGAGTTTCTGTATCCGCACTTGTCATATCTACAAGCAAGGTCATTTTCTGTTAATTTGGTATAATCTGCAACAGGAGGAAAAATACTAAACCAACGAAGTTCGCTTCCTTTATTAATTGCGTAATTGACATTATGTTTTTTTAATTTTTCCAGCGACTGATTAAATATTTCAATTTTCTTTTCATCTATTTGATTGGTGTAATCATCGACAAATAGAACAACCTGACAATCATGAAGAGTTTGACATAATTCATCAGATAAAGCTACAACTAAATTAGAAGAAACTCCAAGCTCAACATAGCGATCTTTATAATTATTGTAAATATATTTGAGTAATTCTGAACAATGTGGCCACATAAAAGTTTCTCCGCCAGAAAGATGAAATAAACCACAATAATCAAACGCTTTAAAATAAGTGTCTATACTTTTTTTAATTTCTTCAAAATCATTGTGTGATTTATCTTTTATATATGGATTAAAGTTTAGACAGTGTTTGCAATTTAGGGTGCAGTGTGTTGTTAATATTATACATTGACTTTCTGAATACGTAATATCAGCTACATATACTGCAAAAATGCTCAAATATTTTTCAAAAAAATCATTTTGGATAAATAAGTTTTTATTTTGCTGAACAGATTTATGAGAAAGCAAGCGTCTAAGTATTTTAGGTGAATCTTGTTCAACAATTATTATTGTATTTTTTGGTAAAAATGCGATGCCAAAATATTTAATTAAATAATACAAAAAAGTATTTACTTTTTTAGCTGTTATATTTACCTTGCCAGCTAAGAATTTCAGCTTTTCTTTAATTTTATTATTCTTTTTTTCATCATATCCAAGAATGAGAATGTTTTTATTTTTTCTAAAATAATTTCCTAATTCATCAAATTCATGACCTTTGTTTGTCCATTTTGGCATTTTATTGTATCTCCTTAATCATATCTTCAACAGTTGAAATTTTGCTATAACCAGCCAATTTCCATAATTTTTCATTTAATTGATTATTTATCGTTAAAAGAGTTCTATCTATACTTTCTTTTGCATTAATATCGATTATTTGAATGTCGGCTCTATTAAATGTATTTGCAAATGTATGAAGCATTTCAGCTTTTGATACAATATCTTTTGGAATAACATGCTGCAAACCAGAAAACCAAAAATCATTTTTTATGATGCCGTAGCAAATATCAGCAAATACTTTTGTTGTAACCCCGTTCCACAGATGATTTTTAAAACCGTTTACTGTGGCACCTTTTGGTTGATTTAAAAACCATTCCAAAAGCGAAAGGTATGATTTTTTCTCTCTACCTATTATTGAACATCTTAAATTCATAACATTTGCAGCCTTAACCTCGCCCAAGCTTTTTGTTTTACCATAAACATCCAAAGGGTTGTGAAAATCATTTTCTGAATAACTTCCGATTTTCCCATCATACACACAATCAGTTGCAATTTGTATTACCTTTGTGGCTGTTTTTTGAGCAGCGGATGCCAATTTGTGAGGAAAAAGCCCATTAACAATAATTGCTCTTTGAACTTCATTTGTATCATCATCATGGATATATGGTTTAATAATACCAATGCAATTAATAACGTAATCAAATCCGCTTATAACTTTTTCAATTTCAACTTCAGTTGAAAGCTGTGCATCAAGCTCATTTCTTGTTGTTCCAAAAACTTCAAATTCTGAATTTTTAAATTTGTTGTAAACTGCACTTCCAAGCATGCCAGTTTTTGCAAGAACCAGAATTTTTTTCATTATTTTGCAACTCCGACATATTCTTTAGAATTAAGTTCCTGTTGAATATAATCAAGTTCGAGCAATTTTTTGATAACACCTTCTTTATCCAGTCTTTCTGTATTAAATGATGTATATTCTTCTTTGTTTGTAATATTTTCATCACCCTTTGAAAAATATTTATCATAGTTAAGATCTCTGTTATCGGAAGGTATTCTGTAAAAATGCCCCATATCAACGGCTTTTATTATTTCTTCTCTGCTAACTAAAGTTTCATGCGCTTTTTCACCATGGCGAGTGCCTATAACCTTAATTTCCGTTTTAGGATTAAATAATTCCTTTATTGCAAGGGCCAAATCATAAATGGTTGAAGCAGGTGCCTTTTGAACAAAAATATCACCTGTATTTGCATTATTAAAAGCAAACAAAACAAGCTGGACAGATTCTTCCAAAGACATTAAAAACCTTGTCATATTTGGGTCAGTTACAGTTATTGGTTTATTTTCTTTGCATTGCTTTATAAACAAAGGAATAACAGAACCTCTTGATGCCATAACATTGCCGTATCTTGTAGCAGATAAAACGGTATCAATTGGGTTTGTGTTCCTTGATTTTGCAACCATTATTTTTTCCATTAGGGCTTTTGTCATACCCATTGAATTAATGGGGTTTACTGCTTTATCGGTTGATAATACAACAATATTTTTAACTTTATTATTAACAGCAGCATCTATGACGTTACTTGCGCCGACAACATTTGTTTTAACTGCTTCCATTGGGTAAAATTCGCAGGAAGGAACTTGTTTTAGTGCCGCAGCATGAAATATATAGTCAACATTTTTACTTGCATCATTTATGCTTTTATAATCTCTGACATCACCTATATAATATTTAATTCTGTTATCTTTAAAGACAGTTCTCATTCTATCTTGCTTTTCTTCATCACGAGAAAATATTCTAACTTCTTCAATATCAGTATTTTCAATAAAATACTTTAGCATTTTCTGCCCAAAAGAGCCTGTGCCGCCTGTTATTAATAGTGTTTTATCCTTAAACATTGTTAATTTTCCTCCAAACTCTTTCATTGATATAGTCAGTATAACTTAAAATAATTCTAACAACCTTTTTAGAAACGTTGTCCACATCGTAATCTTTAATAATCTTAATATTGTTGTTTTTTTGTTGGTCAATTACAACTTCAACAGCCTTAATGAGCCTATCTTTTTTATATCCGCACATAATCAAAGTGCCTTCATCATTTCCTTCAGGACGTTCATGGGCATTTCTTATTGTAACGGCAGGGAAACCCAAAATTGAACTTTCTTCTGTGATAGTACCAGAATCAGAAAGCGTGCAAGCGGCATTTTTTTGCAAAGATATATAATCAAAAAAGCCAAAGGGTTTTGAAAAAAATATTTTTTCACTTGCGCAAACATCCCCGATTTTTTCAAGTTGTTTTTTTGTTCTCGGGTGTGTTGAAAAAATAACAGGGTAATCATATTTTTGAATTAAATAATTTAAAGATTCTATAAGACTTTTAAGGTTTTCCAAATTATCAACAACTTCTTCTCTGTGGGAGCTTACAACAAAATATTTGCCTTTTTCCAAATTTAAATTTTCAAGAATTTTTGAGTTTTCTATTTTTTCTTTATATTTTATAAAAAGTTCTTTCATTGAAGATCCTGTTTTTATAATTGTTTCGGGTTTAATGCCTTCTCTTTGTAGGTAATTTCTTGATTGTTCGCACAAAACCATATTAATATCCGACATATGATCAACTATTTTTCTGTTTATTTCTTCAGGAACATTTAGATCAAAACTTCTATTTCCAGCTTCCATATGAAATATTGGAATTTTTCTTCTTTTTGCAGCAATAACAGCCAAACAAGAATTTGTATCACCATATATTAAAACAGCATCAGGGTTTTCTTTTTCAAAAATTTCATCAGACTTAGCTATTACGTTGGCTATAGTTTGTGCAGCATTTTTGCCTGCTGCATTTAAAAAATAATCAGGTTTTCTAATTTCTAAATCATTAAAAAAAACTTCATTTAATTCGTAATCATAATTTTGACCTGTGTGGACCAAAATGTGGTGAGTATATTTGTCAAGTTCCTTTATAGTTTCAGCTAATTTAATTATCTCGGGTCGTGTGCCCACAATTGTAACTATTTTCATTGGTTAGCACCTTCTTTAAATCTAATATAATCATCAAAATTTCTTATATATTCTTTTTCGTCATATTCCATATCAGATAATGCAAGAATTATTGTATTATCTTCAAAATCTGACAGTTCACACCATATGCCCGAATTAAAATATGCGCCTTCATTGGTTGTTGATTTCAATTGGTATGCATACTTTTCTTTGCCGTCAAAAAAAGAAACATTGCAACTTCCATTTAGTGCAATTAAGACCCTTTGAGAAAGTTTGTGTGCATGACAAGCCCTTTTTTTATCTTTTGAAAGATTGCTTAAATAATAAACTCGTTTGATTGTAAAGGGAATATCCGAGTTTTCCTCAATTGTTGTAAGCATTCCCCTTTCATCGCCATAGTGCCTAAGATGTATTGTTCTGATATTAGGATTTTTAAACATCAAATTACCTGTATATTTCCTTGTTTTCAACATCTTTTGTAACAACTGCGCCTGCTCCTATAAGAGCATTTTCGCCTATTGTAACTCCTGGAAGTATTGTTGCGTTTGCACCAATGCTAGCACCTTTTTTAATTACGATTGGCTCTAATTTAAAATTTTTATTTTTTGATTTTGGGTATCTGTCATTACAAAATGCGGCATTAGGCCCAATGAAAACATCATCTTCTATTGTAATACCGTCATACAAAGAAACACCGTTTTTAATTGTTACATTGTCGCCGATTTTAACATTGTTTTCAATAAAACAGTGAGAACATATATTGCAATTTTTGCCGATAACAGCCCCTTTTAAAACAACCGAAAACTGCCAAATATTTGTATCTTCACCTATATTTTTTGTTTGAACATCTGATAGAGGATGAATCATTGGTTAACCTCAGCTAAAAACTCATCGTAACTTCTTATATATTCTTTCTCATCGTAATAATCTGATGCTAAGACCATTAATTTGCAGCCGTAGCTGAAGTGGCGCATTTCTCTCCACATGTTTTTTCCGATATATAGGCCTTTATCTGGGCGGTTTAGCCAAACGGTTTCTCTATTTTTCCCGTCATCCAAAACAAATTGGCAAGCACCATCCATTGCAACTATAATTTGTTCCATATTTTTATGCGCATGAAGACCACGGGCTTGCTCCGGAAGAGTATCAAAAATATAATAAACTCTTTTTATTTCAAAAGGAACATTTTTGTTTCCTTCTAAAGAAACAAGCTTACCCCTCTCATCCCCAAAAACTTTCATATCAATTAATTTGTAATTCAAAGTCAAAACTCCCTTGTTTTGTTTATGTTACCAAAAAAGCTTTTTTTAATCAATTTGCCTATCAAGCTTTTTTGTTTTAATGTTTTAGTAAATTGTATACTATCCAAAAAGACAACATTATGCATATACAACCGATTAATATTAACCTTAATTTTCAAAAAAGGCTTGTTGCAAGTGCAACAATTCAAAGAAACAATAAACCGCAGGAAGTTAAAATATTTCACTTGGATGAACCCAAAGATAACGAATTGTTGGAAAGGGCGCTCAACACAAGAGAATGGATGGGAACATATTATCTTCCCGATTTAAATGTAACTTTTTTAGATGATTTTGAAGAAAATAAATATTATGTTATGGAAGATAAAAAGGGCAGATTGCTCTGCACATCTGTTGTAAATGAAAGAGGGGCCAAGAAAAACAAGCTTGAATACATTGAAACGGCGCCAAGGCTTTCAAAATATAATAAAGGCGAAAGAAGCGCAAAATTCATAGGCGAAACCATGCTTGCTTTTATTGCCAAAAAAGGAAAAATGCAGAAAAAAGGGCTTGTTGTTCCAAATGTTGCACAAAGGCCCGAAACTAAAAAATTCTATTTTGATCAGTGCAGGTGTACACCGGATGGCAAAAAAGGCGCCAAAATGCCAGTCGGCACAATAGATTTCTTTGTTAAAAGAAACGAAAGCCACACAGGAAGCAAAATTGAAATATTATAGTTTATTTTCATTATAAGCTTTTAAAATTATATTCTTTGCCATATTGGCTTCTTCTTCTGTTGTAGGGGGAATATCTTTTAATTTATATTTAATCCCTAAGGCTTCATATTTTGGAATTGCCATATTGTGATAGGGTAAAATATCAAGCGCTTTTAAAGTTTTCAAACCAGCCATAAATTTGCCAAGTTCGATTAAATCTTTGTCTTTATTTGTAATGCCGTTTATAATAACGCTTCTTACCCAAATTGGAACGTTATTTTTAGATAAATATTTTGCAAAATTTAAAACAGGTTCATTATCAAATTTTGTCATTTTTTTGTGCAAAACAGGATTCATGGATTTTATATCCAATAAAACCAAATCTGTATATTTTATTAATTCATCAAATTTGCCGCTTCCGTCAAACAAAGCGCCTGAAGTATCCAAAGCTGTATGCACATTATTTTTTTTAAAATATTTAAAAAGTTCAATTAAAAAATCAATTTGCAATAACGGTTCACCACCTGTTACCGTTATTCCGCCTTTTGCAAATTCTTTTACCCCTGAATATTTTTTATAAATCTCGCTTGCAGTCATTATTTGGTTATTATTTTGTGTCCAAGTGTCAGGGTTATGGCAATATGCACACCTTAAGGGGCAGCCTTGAAAAAACACAACAAACCTTACACCGGGGCCATCAACCGTTCCGCAGGTTTCAATTGAGTGAATATTGCCAAATAAATCCATTTATCTATCCTTTAAAAAGCAGGCGCCAAAAAATTGGCGCCTAAAAAATATTTCTATACAGAACCGTGAAATGTTCTTGAAATTACATCGTCTTGTTGTTCTTTTGTTAATTTATTAAAATTAACAGCATAGCCAGAAACTCTGACTGTCAATTGCGGATATTTTTCCGGGTGTTCTTGCGCGTCAATAAGAGTTTCACGATTAAAAACGTTAACATTTAAGTGGTGTCCTCCTTTCTCAACGTAGCCATCCAAAATATCTATTAAATTTTGTTCTTGTAAATCTGACATAATTTGCCTCCTTTTTAATTAATATTGCATGAAGCGCAGCCTTCATTTAATTCAATATTAAGGTCTCCTACAAATATTTCACCTTTGCCTAAGGCGTTTGGAATAATTGAAAATGTATTTGAAATGCCGTCTTGCGCATCTTCAAAAGGCAGTTTTGCAACTGATGCAAGTGATGCAACAGCGCCGTTTTTGTCTCTTCCATGCATCGGGTTTGCACCGGGGGCTAAAGGAATTCCTTTTTTTCTGCCATCAGGTGTGTTGCCTGTTTTTTTGCCGTACACAACGTTTGATGTGATTGTTAAAATTGACATTGTTGGAATTGAATTTCTGTATGTATAATGCTTTCTGATTTTTGCCATAAACGTTCTAACCAATTGAACCGCAATTTCATCAACTCTGTCATCATTGTTGCCGTATTTTGGGAAATCGCCTTCAACTTCATAATCAACAACAATGCCGTCATTATCTCTAACGGGTTTTACTTTTGCATATTTTATGGCAGATAAAGAATCCGCAACAACGGAAAGTCCTGCAATGCCCGTTGCAAAATATCTTTTAACGTCTCTATCGTGAAGTGCCATTTGTGAGCGTTCATAGCAATATTTATCGTGCATATAGTGAATTATATTCAAGGTATTAACATATAACCCTGCAAGCCACTCCATCATATCGTCATATTTTGCCATAACATCATCATAATCAAGATATTCACCCGTACAAGGACGATATTTAGGGCCGACTTGCAATTTTGAAACTTCATCAATACCGCCATTAATTGCATATAAAAGACATTTTGCAAGGTTTGCTCTTGCTCCGAAAAATTGCATTTCTTTACCCACAACCATTGATGAAACACAGCATGCAATTGCATAATCATCCCCATGGGTTACTCTCATTAAGTCATCATTTTCATATTGAATTGATGAAGTTTTAATTGAAATATGAGCGCAATATTTTTTAAAGCCCATAGGCAAATTCTTTGACCAAAGAACGGTTAAATTGGGTTCTGGTGCCGTTCCTAAATTTTCTAAAGTGTGAAGATACCTGAAAGAATTTTTGGTAACCAACGTTCTGCCGTCAATTCCCATGCCGCCAATGGATTCTGTTACCCAAGTAGGGTCGCCTGAAAATAGTTCATTATATTCAGGGGTTCTTGCAAATTTGACAAACCTTAACTTCATAATAAAGTGGTCTATCATCTCTTGAGCTTCAAATTCCGTTATAACGCCTTCTTTTAGGTCGCGTTCAATATAAATATCAAGGAAGGTTGAAGTTCTTCCAATACTCATAGCGGCACCGTTTTGCTCTTTAACGGCAGCTAAAAACCCGAAATAAAGCCATTGAATTGCTTCTTTTGCGTTTCTTGCGGGTTTTGAAATGTCAAACCCATAAATAGAACCCAATTCTTTCATCTCACCCAAGGCTCTTATTTGTTCGGTTATCTCTTCTCTTAACTGAATTCTATCAGGTGTCATTTCCCCTTCAAGAGATTTAAACTGTTCTTTTTTATCTTCAATAAGCCTATCTATACCATACAGAGCAACTCTTCTGTAATCGCCTATAATTCTTCCTCTGCCATAAGCATCAGGAAGCCCTGTTATAATGGCACTGTGCCTTGCGGCTTTCATCTCGGGCGTATAAACATCAAAAACACCTTGGTTGTGGGTTTTTCTGTATTTTGTAAAAATTTCAGATACTTCGGGGTCAACTTCATAACCATAAGAGCGGCAGGCTGTTTCTGCCATTCTGATTCCGCCAAAAGGCTGCATGGAACGTTTTAAGGGTTTATCTGTTTGTAAACCCACAATTGTTTCCAATTCTTTATTAATATAGCCTGCATTGTGGGATGTTATTGTGGATACTATTTTTGTATCCATATCCAAAACGCCGCCTTCTTCTCTTTCTTTTTGCAAAAGAAAACAGCATCTTTCCCAAAGCTTATTTGTAGCTTCCGTTGGTTCAGCCAAAAAATCAGCGTTGCCATAATAAGGGGTATAATTTTTTTGAATAAAATCTCTAACGTTTATTTCTTGTTCCCATTTGCCAGAAATAAACGATGTTTCGGGGTATACTTTCTTCTCACCGGCGATGTTGGTCATAAATAGCTCCATTTTACTTAATCAATAACATTCTACATAAACTAAACAGCATGTTCTATTAAATTTACATTACGTTATATAAAAAACTTTATATTAATATTGTAAAAATAACACTTGCAAAATTTCAAGAAAACCTTTAGAATAAAAAAATCAAATTCAAAAAAAAAAGGGAAAAATGAAAAACATTTCTTTAAAAATTGCTGAATTACGACGTCAAGGCCTTAGATAAGGTCTTTTGCCGTATTGCA
>CALUWE010000022.1 GCA_944324425.1 Candidatus Gastranaerophilales bacterium | reverse complement strand
AAGGGACTAATTCTACAAACAGTCCCTAAAAGATATTAAAAATTACCAAAAGAAAAAGTTTTTAAATTAAACAATACTAAAGGTTACTAGATGAAATTTAAAAATACAAAATGTATTTTTTAGAGTTCGAGTCTCCTATTCTCCACCATTTATTAAAAAGACCGAAATTAATCGGTCTTTTTTTTGTATATAATATTCCTATGACAAAATTTGAAATTTTACTTGGTGATATTACAAAATTAAATGTTGATGCTATTGTAAATGCTGCAAATAAAACTCTTTTAGGGGGCGGCGGCGTGGATGGCGCCATTCATAGAGCATCAGGAAAAGGGCTTTTAGAAGAATGCAAAACCCTAAACGGGTGTGAGGTCGGAAATTCCAAAATAACAAAAGGGTATAATTTGCCTTCAAAATTTGTAATTCACACGGTAGGGCCTGTTTATTCAAACGGCAGCAAAAACGAAGATGAACTTTTAAAATCTTGTTATGAAACCGCCCTAAGCCTTGCCGTTCAAAATGGCATTAAAACAATAGCTTTCCCTGCAATTTCTTGCGGAATATACCGTTTCCCGATTGATAGAGCCGCAAAAATTGCAGTTGAAACAGTTAAAAATTTTGCAGCTAAAAATAACCAAATAGAAAAAGTTATTTTTGTTGATATCAATGAAAAAGTTATTGATGAATATAAAAAGCTTTTGGGTTAATTTTTTAGTTTCAATAAGTGCAAACATTTACTGTTAAATTATACTCCTTCAAGCTTTTCGCATTGAACATTTTTAATGCCATATTTTATTAATTCTTTATCTGACATTTTTAATTTTTCTGAACCAACAGGTATCCAATATTCCGATTCTGTGTAGATTTTTGTCATAACATTTTGGGCAACATTTTTATCTGGTGTATAATCAAGCGCCAAAATCTCGCTTTTTATTTCGTCATTTGATAAAATACATTTGTGTTCTGATGTTGTTGGAGCTTCAAATTTTGCTTTGAAAGAATCATATATTGATTTATATGCATCAATTTTTATATTGTCCGAAATAGATAACTCACCATCATATAATTCAACATATCTAGAAAGATACGAAAAAGCATTTAATTTTGAAGATATGTGCGGCAAATATAAAAAATCTTTGTAGGATAGATGATAATCTATTAAAAAACCAATTACAATGTCATCTACTGTTGCTTTATCGCCATTGCACATGGCATCCAGTAAATCATTATCAGCATTTTCCCATTTTACATTAATATCGTTCCGACAAATACAAGATTCTAATGAAGTCGGTTGGAAAAATTCCAATACAATAAAACAATTATTTAAATAATTAAGTAATTCATTTTTTAAAACATTTCTTCCGCTTGAATGTGCAATACTGTCTCTTAAACATACATTGCTTGCATGCGCACTTACAATGTCTTTTTTTAATGATTTATCTTTTATTGATTTGAATATGTTTTTTTCACTTGCTTTCCCAAAATATGAAAACAATTCTATTTGCAAATCTTTTTGATTGCCACTCTTATGGATTATGTCATTTTTGTTAAAAGCACAATATTTGACCATTGAAGTGCTTAATATAAACATATATAAATAATGAAACGAAAATAAAGCTAAATTATAGAAGTTTGAGCGAAAGTGATAAATAAAATCACTTCTGTATTTTTTTATAAACTGTCTGTCTTCATCAAGCATTGGAAGATATTCATCAAGTTTATATACAATATCTTCTGCTGTGCTATTTTCGTTAAAATTGCTCAAGCTTTATCACCCCATATAGATTGGATTTTGTTGTTTATTTTCGTTTGGTGTATTTCTATTAGTTTTTTACACTCTTCAACAGCTTTTTCTTCTTCTTCGATTTTTGCAACAATTTCTTCTTGAATATCTAATGGCGGAAGGGGAATTTCAATATTTGCAATATCACTGGTTTTTAATGAAGGATAGCTTAAATCGGCAGTCAAATCTCTAGCATCAATTGTGCATAATAGATAGTATAAAAATTTTGCAATGCATTTATTTGAATCTCTATATATAGTGGCCAAATGAGAAGAAACATAAGAATCAATGCCAAGCATTACCCTATGATTCAAAAAAGTAGAGGCGCCGCTTTTGGGAAACAAAATTGTCTCTTTTTTAAACAGTCTCAAACCTTCTATGCCTTTTTTGTTCAGCTTGTCGTTAATGTCTACAAAATTTGACGACAAGTGCACTCTTCCAACATCAGATGTTCTGCAGAATGGGTATATTCCATTTTCAAACAATGCCTTATCTTGGGGTGCAGAGTTACCAGTTGAAATATTTGCAACATCTCCCAGTTTCACCATTTCCCATTTACAATTTGAGTAATCTTTTTGTTCTTTATATCTTGAAGCAGTCAGATTATATTCTTCATTTTCTGCAATTTTTGATTTTTCAACCAAAATTGCAAGTTCAGATTTTGGTTCAAAATCTGTTTGGGCATTAATTGCATTTTGCCATTCATCAATCAGTTCAAGGGCTTTTGGAATATCGTTTTTATCAATTTCTCTTCTTTGAGCGCCCAAATCAAATCCGTCATTTTTTATTTCTACAAATAAAACTTTATCTGTTTTTTTTGCTAGCTGCTTATCCATAAAAAGAACAGAGGTTTTTACGCCTGAATATGGTTGAAACACACCACTTGGAAGACTTACAACAGCATATAAATATTTTTCATCAACAAGTTTTTTTCTAAGCTCTTTATATGCATTAGCAGATTGAAAAACAATACCCTCAGGGACAATAACACCTGCTTTCCCTTTTGAATTAATGTGCTCCATAATATAATCAACAAATAAAACCTCTGAACGGTTTGCTTTTATTGAAAACTTATTATGCGGTTTGATTCCCCCTTTTGGTGTCATAAATGGCGGGTTTGCAAGAATTACATCAAAATAACTTTCCCACCTTGTTTCATTTGTAAGGGTATCATATTCAACAATCTTGGGGTCTTTAAACTTGTGCAAATATAAATTTACAAGAGCCAATTTTTTCATATCTGGTGAAATATCATATCCTTCAATATTTTCGGTTAAATTGGTTCTTTCTTTTGGGGTTAGTTGTTTATTTTCTTTTTCTGCCGTTTTTAAAATATATTTATAAGCAGAAATCAAAAAACCTGCCGTGCCGCAGGCGGGGTCTAAAATTGCATCTGTTTTAGAGGGCTTAACAACATCTACGATAAAATCTATGATGTGTCTTGGGGTTCTGAATTGTCCTGCATCTCCTTGTGAACCCATAATTGAGAGCAAATATTCAAAACCGTTGCCTAAGTTTTCGCTGTTATTGTATGTAAGCTTATTGATTTCTTTTAAAAATAAGCTTAGGGTTTGAGCATCCCTAAAAGGCAAGTACGCGCCTTTGAATATATCTCTGAATAAAGTCGGGATATTTTGCGCAAGGGGCAATTTTTCAAGTGCTTCCGTGTATAAATTCATTTTTGCTTGAGCGCCAAGCTGCGGAGAAATTAATTTTGACCAAGCATATGGTTCAAGTTCATCAACAAAAAACTGTCTTTCGCCCCCAAGCGCGATAGAATCTATATCCATATCATCCATAAATTTATAAATCATTGCGGTTGTTATTTGTTCAATTTGGGCTTGAGGGTTTGGGATTTTCCCGACCAAAACATCTCTTGCATCGTCAATTATTTTTTTAATATCTTTTGTCAGCATAATTTTCTCTTTTCTTAATAATATAAATGCGCATGCGAATCGGACTCTAAGTCTTCCACTCTATCTTGTAGGTCATATAGTTGATTATTTATTTCATCTAATTCGTCATTAATTTCATCAATATCGCTTTTTAGTTCTGACTCTATATCATACAAATCATATGAGCTGGGTAAATCATTTATAATATCAGCACTATCATTTACTTTTATTTGTAAAAATATGTTCCAAGTTACTAAAATAGCAAGAAAACAAACTAAAAATTTATTATTTATAACAAAAGTTTTGCAAGTTAGAATTTTATTTTTAAGACATAAAAATATATCTATCCAAGTTTGTTTTTTGAATGGTTTTGTATAGTCGGCATGCTTTACATTATTAAACAAGCCTTTAATTTGTTTACTTGGTTCTGAAAAAAAATCTTTTATATCCATTAATACACCTACATAAATTTGTTCAATACAATGTTATCTTTTATATATTCAGGCAAAGTTTCTCTGTAACCGTTTAATTTTTTGTATTCTTCAATTGTAAAAGCGGCATAGAAATTTAATTCCTGATATTTTTTTGTATCAATAATTTTTCTAAATTCGCTATCTGTTACATAAGCTTTTATGAAGTTTTTAATATATGGAATATACGAAGCTTCGGGCTTATAAATAGAAATAAATTTGTCGCATTCATCTTCCAATAATTCATTTGTGTTTTTAAAATTTGAAATTAACCCGAGGGCTTTTTGTACAATTTCTTCCCAGCTTATTCTTCTGTCTAAATTTAATAGCTTTTTTATTTTATCAAGAGTTAAATACGGTTCCTGCTCGCTTTCGAATTTGTTTCTTGCAATGATTCTTACTTGCGCCCAATTGTTTTCTCTTGCGGCATTTTTAATATCTTCATCTTTTTGAATTTCTTCTTCAATTTGCCTGTAAAGTTCTCTATCAACCCTCATGCCGTCATCCCCGATTTGGGTTTCTTTTAATTCTTTGAGTTTATCAGGGTCAAATATTTCTATGGTATCAATTGGGGGTTGTCCGCCTCCACCGCCAACAACAGAACCGGTTTCTTTTGGAAGTTTTAATTCTTCGTCGTAGTTAAAATCTTTTTCAAAATATTCACAGTTGGCAAAAAAATCAAATAATTTAAACTGATTTTTTTTGACAAATTCATTGGGTTTACTTGCAGGATATTTGAAGGTATATTTTCTTGTTCCTCTGCCTTTTATTTGAACAAAATCTGTTGGTGAAAATATCGGACGCATTAAGGCAAGGTTCAATACATCTTCGCAATCGTATCCTGTTGTCATCATGCCAACAGTTACACATATTCTTGCTTTACTTGTTTTGTAATCTTCCAAGAATTTTGAATTTCCCATTAAGTTATTGTTTGCAAATTTTTCTGTCATATCTTGTGCGGTTGGAACGCAAGATGTAACTTGTATGGCAAAATCGGAATTGTATTTTTCAGGCCAAATTGTATGTGCCATTTTATTTAAAATTTGCACAATTTTGGCACAGTGAGATTGACTTACGCAAAACACTATTGTTTTGCCAAATTCGCCCGAAAAAGGGTCTTTTAAGCCATTTTCCAATAATGTTTTACAGAATTGAACATTTGTATTTTCAGAAAAGAATTTCTTTTCAAAATCCTTTTTAAACATTTTGTCTTCTGTTTCATCGCCGTCATCTGTTATTTGCATAACGGAATAGCCTTGTTCCGATAATAATTCGGTTGTTATATCTGTTCTTGCATCTATTACTAAAGGGTTTATTAAAAAGCCGTCTTTAACACCATCTAATAAACCGTATCTGAATGTCGGCATACCGCTTTCGCAGCCGAATGTTTTATATGTATCCAATAAAATTCTTCGCTCTAAAGCTTTTGGGTCTTCAAATTTAAGCTTTTTAACATCGACATTTTTAATATAATCTTTGGGTGTAGCGGTTAAACCAAGTTTATAGCCTACAAAATATTCAAATATAGCTCTTGAATTTCCGCCAATGCATCTATGAGATTCATCAGATATAAGTAAATCAAAATCTGTTGGAGAAAAAAGCCTTTTGTATATGTCATCAACCAATAAACTTTGAATTGTCGTGATAACAACTTCAGCTTTTTTCCAGTCGCTTTTATTTTCTTTATAAATAAGTGTTGTGTAGTCTTTTAGATAGTTTTTAAAATTTTTATAGGCTTGCCTTTCAAGTTCAATTCTATCAACTAAAAATAAAATTCTTCTTGCATTACCTGTATTTAAAAACAGTTTAATTACAGCAGCAGATACAAGCGTTTTGCCTGTGCCTGTGGCCATTTCAAACAAAAACCTGTTGTTGCCGTTTTTTGCCGATTTTTGCAGAGCTTCAACGGCTCTGATTTGATAATCTCTTAAAATTCTGTATCCGTTATCAAAGCAGAACTTTTCTCTTTTATTTTCATCAATATAATTAGGTTCTTTTAAAAGATTATGGTTTTGCATTAAGGCAACATATTCTTTATTAATTATTTCAGAGTGCAAACTTTTTACATTTGGTTTAAATGAACGCCTTTTTTCCAAAGATTCCTGAGTTGGCATTGAAGTTATAATTTCAGGGTTACCAATTTCAATATCCCACAGATAGCTTATATTGCCGTTTGAAAGTATAACAAATCGAATATTTTGGCTTATGGCATATGCCCTTGCTTGATCTTTTGCAAAAAGAGGGTCAAGGTCTTCTCTTTTTGCTTCAATTACGCATAATGGAAAATTTTGTGAATCTAAAAGCAAATAATCCAAAATGCCTGTTTTAAATTTATCGTCTCTTTTTATTTTAACGGAATATTCTAAATCAACATTTGCTTTACCGTTTTCATCGTCATACAACCGCCAGCCGGCTTGTTTGAGTTGGTTGTCTATTTTAACCCTTGCTTGTGCTTCCGTGCTCATTTTATAGATCCAGTCTATTCAGTAATTTAATCAGTATAGCATTAAGTTCAAATTTTAAAAATCGCTTAACATGGCTAATATTTATGTGTTAGCATAAATAAAAAAGAGGGGGGAGCTATGAAGGTTTTATTGTTTAACGGAAGCGCAAATAAAAAGGGCTGCACATATACGGCACTTTTAGAAATTGCAAGCACTTTAAATAAAGAAGATATAGAAACAGAAATAATCCAAATCGGAAACAATGCAATAAGAGATTGCATAGGCTGTTCAGGCTGCAGAAAAAACGGGGGCAGGTGCATTTTTGATGATGATATTGTAAATAATGTTATTGAAAAAGCAAAAACGGCAGATGGGTTTATATTCGGCTCGCCTGTTTATTATGCGCACCCATCCGGCAGAATTTTATCCTTTATGGACAGAATTTTTTATGCAAATTCCGGAGCTTTTAAATTTAAACCCGCAGCGGCAATAGTTTCTGCAAGAAGAGCGGGCACAAGCGCTTCAATAGATGCAATAACAAAGCATTTTACAATTAACAATATGCCGGTTGTTTCATCTAATTATTGGCCAATGGTCCATGGAAGGCAAAATACGCCCGATGATGTTAAGCAAGATTTAGAAGGCTTACAGATTATGAGAACCTTGGGGCAGAATATGGCTTGGCTTTTAAAATGTATTGAGCTTGGCAAGAAAAACGGAATTAACCCGCCTGTTGTTGAAGAGAAAATTTATACAAACTTTATAAGATGAAGCTTTATAAATAACTTTTCTTAAATTATAATTTTTATGTATTTAACAAGGAAAAAAAGATGAACATTAACGAAAACTATTTTAATTTGGAAGAAAGCTACCTTTTTTCAACCGTTGCAAAAAAGGTGAATGAATTTATTCAAAATAACCCTGATAAAAAAGTAATAAGGCTTGGAATAGGTGATGTTACGCTGCCACTTTGCAAGGCTGTAATTGAAGCTATGCACAATGCCGTTGATGAAATGTCAAAAAAAGAAACCTTTAGAGGCTATGGCCCCGAACAAGGTTATGACTTTTTAAGAGAAAAAGTTCAAGCTTATTACAAAAAAAGAAATGTTGAACTTGAACTTGATGAAATTTTTATTTCAGACGGCGCTAAAAGCGACCTTGGAAACATTTTGGATTTATTTTCAAAAGACAATGTAGTTTTGGTTCCGGACCCTGTTTATCCTGTTTATGTTGATACAAACGTTATGGCAGGCAGAAAAGTTATTTTTGCAAATGCAAATGAAGAAAACGGCTTTTTGCCATTGCCCGATAACAACCAAAAAGCAGATGTTATCTACATTTGCTCCCCAAATAACCCGACAGGGGCGGTTTATAACAAAGAACAGTTAAAAAAATGGGTTGATTATGCAATTTCAAACAATGCCGTTATTTTGTTTGATGCAGCTTATGAATGCTTTATATCGGATGAAAACCTTCCAAAAAGTATTTTTGAAATTGAAGGCGCTAAAAATTGCGCAATAGAATTTTGTTCATTGTCTAAAACCGCAGGCTTCACGGGAACAAGATGCGGTTATACCGTTGTTCCGAAACTTTTAGGCAAATTAAACAAATTCTGGTTAAGACGCCAAACAACAAAATTTAACGGTGTTCCATACATTATTCAAAGGGGCGCAGAAGCCGTATTCACCGAAAACGGCCAAAAAGAAATTAAAGAAAACATTAATTACTACAAAGAAAATGCAAAAGTAATTTCTGAAACACTTGATAGGTGCAATATCTGGCATGTGGGCGGCAAACATTCACCTTACATTTGGTTAAAATGCCCAAATAATATGAAATCTTGGGAATTTTTCGACCTTCTTCTTGAAAAAATTCAAGTGGTGGGAACCCCGGGCTCAGGCTTTGGCAAAAACGGCGAAGGCTTTTTCAGGTTAACTTCCTTCGGTTCAAAAGAAAACACAGTTGAAGCTATGAAAAGGTTTGAAGAAGCTTTTAAACCCTTAAATGTTTAAAAGATAGATAAAAATCGGCTTTTTGGTTTTTCATAAAGCCGATTTTATTTTTGAACAATTTATTTTGTTTGTCGTTGTAGAACATAGGAGGGGGATTTTATGAAAAAATCATTTTATTTATTTATGCTTATAAGTTTTATTTTTTTAGGCGCAATGCAGGCAATTGCTCTTAATTCCTATGACAAATACGGCTCAAAAACAGGGAGTTTTCAAAAAACAAACTCAGGCTACAACCAATATGATAAATACGGTTCAAAAACAGGCAGTTACAGAGAAACAAATTCAGGATATGACAAGTACGATAAATACGGTTCAAAAACAGGCAGCTTCAGAAAAACATCATCAGGGTATGATGAATATGATAAATACGGAACAAAGGTTGGAAGCTACAAAGAAACAAGCAGCGGAACAGTTATAAAATATGATAAATATGGTCAAAGAACAGGTTCATTTAAAAAAGATTCAATGGGAAATATAACAGAATATGATAAATATGGCACAAAAAGGGGAAGTTATAGGTAATTTAGGTAGTTAAAAACTTTTATTTTATGCTATTTTAAATAAAAAAAGGGGGGACAAAATGGTTTTTGAAGGGCTTGATGAAAAAGGCAGTGAAAAACAATTTAATTTAGATGATTTTTTAGGAAAAAAAGTTATTTTATATTTTTACCCGAAAGATAATACCGCTGGCTGCACCCAAGAAGCCTGCGATTTTAGAGACAATTTTAACCGCTTAACCCCTTTTGCAACAGTTGTTGGAGTTAGCCCCGACAGCATTAAAAGCCACAAAAATTTTAGAGAAAAACAAAGCTTAAATTTTATTTTACTGTCAGATTCAAACCATATTTTAGCTGAAAAGTTTGAAGTTTGGAGAGAAAAATCTATGTATGGCAGAAAATATATGGGAATTGAAAGGTCAACTTTTATTTTAGATGAAAAAGGCAACATTCAAAAAGAATGGCGCAAAGTTAAAGTAAAAGGGCACGTTGATGAAGTTATTAATTATTTAAAAAATAGCTAATATTAAGCGTTATTAATTTAAAAAGCCAAATTTTATTAATTTTTTTACTTTTATTTTTTTTATAAAAATAACAGTAAGAAGGTTTTAGTTTGAATATATCTTTAAGTGGTTTGAATTTCAAAGCGGTTGAGCCCATAAATTGCAAAACTTTTTCAAATTTGCATTTTATGGGACAGTTCGATGAAGATAAATTTGAAAAAGATGAAACTTTTGCAGATGACCCTATGGGCTACATAAAAGGCAGGTTTGAAGATGCTGAAAAAATGGCAAAATATTTACCGAATGTTTGCGCCGCACTTTCAAAAAATGATGGAAATTCAAAAAATATAGCAGCTTTAATTGATTATGCAGCTAAACACCATATGCCCTCTGATTTTATGATGGATTTATTAAATAACCCGAAATTAAACCCTTTAGTTGCAGAAGAATTAAGAGCAAAAGATGTTGAAATAAAAACTTTTAAAAGCAAAAAAGAAGCAATAGAAAATTCAAAAACGGGGGATGTTTTTTCAATAGCTGATGATGATTTTATTTCAATTAAAACACAAGATAGTGAAGTTACACCCTTAAAAATTACCCCTGAAACTTATAAAAAGCTTTTTCCGCCTGTTGAGGGCAAAGTTACAACACAAAACCTTTCATCCGATTGTTATTTATTGGGGGTTTTAAATGCAATGATGAATAACCCCAAGGGCAAGGCAAAAATTCTTTCGATGTTTGAAGAAAAAAATGGGAATATTTATCTTAATTTTGAAAACGGAAAATTAGAGCACGAATTCAAAGACGGCAATTTGCCGGAAGGCACCGATTTTCTAAGGCTTGCCAATGCACCTTTAGGAATAAAAATGATTGAATATGCCTATGGTGATGAGCTTGAAGAAAAAAGTTTAAGATATGGCGAAGAAGAAACTTTAAGCCACGCAAATTCAATGCTTCCGCCGTATTATCCGAAATATCTAAAGGTTGCAGACTATTTAAGAGATAAAAACGGCTCAATCGGGAATTTTATGCAAACTATGGGTTTAAAAGATATTGAAAAATGCAATTTAATAACCCTAAACGGGCAAAATAAAGTTATGGATGCTTTATATGACCTTAACGGTTTTGAAGATAAAATTTTTGTTGCAGCATCCAATCAAACCCCGACAAAATTAAAAAACGGAATAACAACAAAACCAAACCACGCTTATGTTATTGAACCCTATACGGAAGATAAAAGAATAAAATTCAGACTTTATAATTCTTCCAATTCAGCCTTTTATTCCGATATAAATTTAGGTGATATTATAAATTCATTTTCAAGAATTTATATAGGAAAAATTACAAACTAAAATTAAGTTGTTCAAAATCAACGGGGGTATTTTCGACATTCAATTTTGCAATTTTTACGGTTTTGTTTGAACCGTGGTAATCGCTTCCGCCTGTGGTTTTTAGGTTATATTTTTTAGCGCAGGAGAGAAGAAAATTAATTTCATCTTGATTATATCTTGAATAATAACATTCAAGCCCCATAATGCCGTTTTTTATCATAGTATCAAGTTTTAAAAGAAATTCATTTTCGCTTATGTGGCTTTCGCCTTCGCCCCCCAAAGGGTGCGCCCAAACGGGAATGCCGCCTGCATTTTTAATTGTTTGAATGGCTTCAATTCCATCAAACCTTGTATTTCCTGTTTTGCAGCCGTCTAAATATTTTTTCATAGCAGAAATGTTATCAGGCGCTAAACCCCTTTTAACCAAAATGTTTGCAAGGTGGGTTTTAACCACACTATGTCTTGAATAGAGCCAATTTAGTTCATCAACTGTAAATTCAAAATTATGAACATCTTTTAGATATTTAATTCTTGTTTCAAGCTTTTTTCTTCTTAAAATTTTTCCTTTTTCAATTAATTTTTTTAAACCTTCGTTGTTTATATCTACAAAATAGCCTAAAATATGGCATTTTATTGTATCTAAAAGGCAAGTAAGTTCAACCCCTTTAATAAAGCCTTTTTCAAAATATTTTTGCATCTCAAAACAGCCATCCACTGTATCATGGTCAGTTAAGGCAAAAATTTCAATTTTTTCTTTTTTAATTATTTCAGATAGTTCAAAAACCGTGTCGCTGCCGTCAGAATTATTGCTGTGCAGGTGAAGATCAAATTTTGTCATTTTTATATTCTTTTTAAAATTAAGGATGTATTTATTCCGCCAAAAGCAAAATTGTTTGTCATAATGTAGTTAACATCAAGGTTTCTGCCTTCATGCATTATATAATCAAGTTCGCCACAATTTTCATCAACATTTTTTAAATTCAAATTGGGTGAAAACCAGCTGTTTTTCATCATCATAATGCTTAAAATTGCTTCAATAGCGCCGCATGCGCCCAAAGTGTGGCCTGTATAGCTTTTAATTGTGCTTATTGGAACATTGTTTTTGCCAAAAACTTCTTCCACCGCCTTTGATTCAGCTATATCGCCATTAATTGTGCCTGTGCCGTGGGCATTTATGTAGCCTATATCAGATGGCTTTAAATTGGCGGATTTTAGGGCAAGTTTCATAACATCTGCCATTTTGTCTTTATTTGGGTTTGTTATGTGGTCGCCATCCGTGTTGGTTGCAAAGCCCGCAATTTCAGCGTAAATTTTAGCACCCCTTTTAATTGCACTTTCATATTCTTCCAAAATTAAAGTTCCTGCCCCCTCACCGATTACAAGCCCGTCTCTTTCTTTATCAAATGGCCTTGGCGTAGTTTTTGGGGCTGAATTTTTAGTGCTTGTTGCATAAAGTGCGTCAAAAACGCCGACTTGTGTGGGGTGAATTTCTTCCGCTCCCCCTGCAATCATAATGTTTTGATAGCCGTCTTTAATTGCTTCATAAGCATACCCTATTCCCATAGAGCCTGATGTGCAAGCGGTTGAAGTTGGTATTAGCCTGCCGTTTGTTTTAAAATATAGTGAAATGTTAACGGCTGCCGTTTGGGGCATCATTTTAATGTATGAGCCCGAATTTAAGAGTTTAACTTTTTTATCAATACACATTGAATAAAAATCTAACAGAGCATCCATTGAGCCCATTGATGAACCGTAACTTACACCTGCGGTTTTAACAATTTCATCTCCCAATAAATTGGCATCAATTAAGGCATCTTCGGCTGTTTTTACTGCCATAACAGAAATTCTGCCCATTGTTCTTGTAATTTTTCTTGTAAAATGACTTGGTGCTTCAAAACCAATAACAGGTGCGCCAAGTGCTGAATTTAACCTATCATATTCGGTTAATTTTTCCCAAAATTGAACGCAGTTTTCATAGGTTTTAAGCCTCATAAAAGCATCTTTAACGGTTGACCCCAAGGGGGAAGCTATCCCCATGCCTGTTATTACAACTCTTTTTTTCAAATGTAAAGCCCCCCGTTTACCCCTATTACTTGACCTGTAATATAGCTTGCTTCTTTTAATAAAAGGTAATTTGCAAGGCTTGCAACTTCATCAGCTTTCCCCATTCTTTTCATTGGAATTGATTTCACAATATCAGAAGGCAATTCTTCTGTCATATCGCTTTCAATAACCCCCGGGGCAATGCAGTTTACCGTTATATTCCTTTTTGCAACTTCACGGCTAAGAGCCTTTGTGGCACCTATTAGCCCCGCTTTAGATGCGCTGTAATTAACTTGGCCTCTATTTCCCGTTTGGCCTGAAATTGATGACATTACAACAATTCTTCCTTCTCTTTTTTGAATTAAAGGCATAATTAAGGGTTTTAAAACGTTATAAAAACTGTTTAAGTTTACATTAATAACATCATCCCACTCAAAATTTTCCATACTTGGAAAGGGGTTATCTTTTGCAATTCCTGCATTTAAAATAATTCCATAATAAACCCCGTTTTTTTCAATGTCATTTAATAAAACTTTTTCGCATTCTTCTCTATTTGAAACATCAAAAGAAAGACATCTTGCACTTACCCCTAATTTTAAAATTTCTTCTTTTATAGGGTTTAACCTTTCTATATTTTTTGAACAATGCAAAACAATATTGAACCCGTTTTTTGCAAGGTAAGTTGCACAAGCTTTTCCGATTCCTCTTGAACTTCCCGTTATTAAAACTTCACTCACTTTTCAATAATTCCTCAATGTTTTCGCCCTGATAAACATTAACTGCGGCGCTTAAAACCTCATTATCCTCATTATCATATATTAAACAATCAAAAACAACAATTTCATTGTCGCTAAAAACCTCATGGGTTTTAACTTTGTAATTAATTCCTTCGACAAAATAATCAATTTTATTGTTATATAATCTTGAGCCTAATAAAAGCCCCGGTTTTGGGTTTTTACAGCCGTTTTTAAAATATGAATAACAGCCTATTGTTTGTGCCATAAATTCAATGCCGACAAGAGAACTTATTCCCTTATTTTCTTCATAAAAAATTTTTTCGGGATAAACCCCAAAGGTTGAAATTAAAGAATTTTTCTCTAAATCAATTTCTAAAATATCATCCAATAAAATCATCGGCTCTTTATGAGGAAGAATTTTTTCTAAGTTGTATTTTCTATTCATCATCCACCCCCAATAAAATGGCCGTGTTTGTGCCGCCAAAACCAAAAGATGTGCAAAGGCAGGTTTTTAATTTTTCTGTTACCGTGTTTTTATCTGCTAAAAATATCTTTGGCATTGTTTCATCATAAAGCCCGTCATAAATATGCGGAAAAACTTTATTGCCCCCGTTTTCTAAAAGTTTAGCGCAAAGCGCTATTTCAATTCCTGCGGCTGCCCCCAAACAGTGTCCCGTTAAAGGTTTGGTTGAGCTTGCAGGAACCTTATTTCCAAAAATTGAACTTATTGCAACCGCTTCCATTAAATCGTTTGCCATTGTGCCTGTGCCGTGCAAATTAATGTAATCAACATCAAAATTGCCTTTAAGTGCTTCTTTAATTGCCCTTATTGCTTCAATTCCACTTGGATCGGGTGTTGTTGAATGGTAGCAATCCGTTGTTTCACCCATTCCTTTTACTTTTATTTTGCCCCCTTGTTTTTGAAGAATAAAAGCGGCGGCGGCTTCACCAATATTTATTCCACATCTATTTTTACTGAAGGGGTTTGTTTGGTTTTTATCCAAAATTTCAAGGGAATGAAACCCGTATAAAGGAAGCTTTGAGATAGCGTCAGTATTTATTACAAGAACAGTTTTTGCAAGGTTTGCATTTAAAATTTCATCCGCAATTAAAAATGCTTTTATTCCTGATGAGCAGGCTGTTGAAACGGAGGTATAAAAATTTTTAAGCTTGAAAAATTTATGAATAAATTCTGCAGGGTTTCCGATTTCAAAATGCTTAGGATTTTTTGTTATTTCATATTCATTTACCCCTGTATTTGTTGTAGCACAAACAACTGCAAGGTCATTTTTATCATGCTCTTCGATATTAAGTGGCTCAATACATTTTAATAAAATTTGATTACACCTTATGTTGTAATCTTCATCTTCAATTTTAGGCAATGGAACATTAATTTTTGCAATTCTTCTGTTGTTTTCAATACAAAATAAATCCGCTCTTCCTAAAAGCGCATTTTGAAAAATTTCATCTATATTACTTCCTAAATTGCAAATTGCATTATATTTAATAATATCCATTTGTTGTATAATTGTACCATGGAAAATAGCAGTTTTTTTATAAAAGATTTTTATTATATTAAAAAACCTGATGAAATTGACCTTTCTTTTATACCGCCCCTTATAAGGCGAAAATTAAGCAATATCGACAAATTAACGGTTTGTGCCATAAATAAAATTTACAATGATAAAGTGGATGAAATTGTTTTTTCATCTAAAATTGGGGAATTTGACAGACTGAATTCCATTATTTCTCAATATCAAGAATTTGATGAAGTTTCGCCTTCAACATTTTCAGGCTCTGTTCATAATTATCCTGTCAGCTTTTTTACCCTTTTTAAAAAAATAACAATTCCATATTACGCACTATCATCAGGTGATGATTCCTTTTATATGGGGCTTATAAAAGCTGTTATTTCAAAAAAAGAAAATGTTTTATACGTTTATTCTGATGATGTTACAATTTCAATTTTAATTTCAAAAAAAGAAGGAAAGAAATTTAATTTAAATGAAATTCCAAAATCCCCGAATGATTTTATAAATTTTATTGAAGGGCAAGGTTAATGGAATTTATAAGGTCAGTTATTACAACATTTTGCTTTATTTTTTTTGGAGTTGGGGCAATATTTTTAAATTTTTTAATTTTTCCCTTCATCAAAAACGATAAAATTTTATGTTCAAAAATAATTCATAACTGTTGGAAATTTTTTACTTGGTTTTTATCCTTTGTAGGGCTTATTGGTGTTCAAGTTAAGAGTTTAGAAAAAATTGAAAATAAAGTTATTGTTGCAACTCACCCAAGCTTTATTGATATTGTAATTTTAATAGGGTTAATTCCAAAAACCACTTGTTTTGTAAAAAAAGAACTAACCAAAAACCCAATTATGAAAAATTTGGTTAACAGCATTTTTATATCTAACGACCTTGAAATAGATGAAATGAAAAAAGAAACCAAAAAAATGCTTGATATGGGCTTTAATGTGATAGTTTTTCCGGCAGGTTCAAGGCACAGAAAAAATGAACATCCGAAAATTAAAAAAGGTGCCGCAACAATAGCCCTGAATGCAAATAAAGATATAATCCCTATTGAAATAACATCAAGCGAAGATTTTCTTTTTATACATCAGCCCTTTTATGCGGGCGGCAAAAAACGGGTTATTTTTGAAATTGAACAGCTTGATACAATTAAAATTGAAAATTTTAAACAAAAAACAGAAATTGAAAATAAAAAAGAACTGACAAAAGAAATTGAAAATAAACTTTATATGGTATAATTTTTTTATGGAATTAAATGCTGAGATTAAAAAATTAATTATAGAGGCCTTGCAATTAGAAGATATTACACCTGATGATATCATTGATGATGAACCTTTATTTGGCGATGGTTTGGGGTTAGATTCGATTGATGCACTGGAACTTGGCATGGCAATTAAAAGAAAATATCAAATTACATTATCTTCAAACAAAGAAGAAAACAAAAAATATTTTTATTCCATAAATACATTAAGCGATTTTGTGAGGTCTAAAATTAATGGCTAATTACACAAAAGAAGACATTTTTAAAGAATTAAAAAATATATTAATTGAAGAACTGGAAATAAATGAAGCTGATATTAATATGGAAGCTAATTTATTTTCAGATTTAGACCTAGATTCAATTGATGCGGTTGATATTGCCGTTAGAATGCAAAAATTTACCGATAAAAAATTAAGCCCTGAGGAATTTAAAAAAATTAAAACGGTGGGCGATGTTGTGGAAGCTACCTATGGCTTACTTTCTGAATAAGTTTAAAAACATTATGAAAAGTTTTTTGCCTTTTTTCGGGCTTATATTTGTTATTGTTGCATTTCATTATACAAATATAATTTATTTTAAATTTTACCCGCCTTTTATGAATTTTTGTATTTTTTCTGTCTTTTTTTTTCTTTATTTCAAAAATATACGGTTATACAAAAGCTTGCGCTTTCAATGGAGCCTGATATAACGGATGTTACCCTTAAATATACAAGGAATTTAACCTATATTTGGGCAATTTTTACATTTTTAAATTTTCTGGTTTCAATTTACACCGTTTTTTTGTCAAAAGAAATTTGGATTCTGTATAACGGCTTTATTTCATATTTTCTTATTGGGCTTATTTTTATTATAGAATATATTGTAAGAATTAATTTTAAGAGGAAGTATGGCAAATAATTTCTTTGAATATTTTGAATCCGATAAATACGATAAGAAAATTATTTTAAAAAGTGCAGATAAAAATTATTCTGTTCTTGATGTTAAAAACCTTTTAGAAAAAGGGTATTTTGGAAATAATGAAAATTTAATTTCTATTTTAGACACAATAAAAAACGTTTTAAAAAATAAAGATCATATTTTTCATTTTTCAACAAGCGGTTCAACATCAAATAAAGGAAAAATAATTCCAAAAAAACTTATAAATTTTGAATTGGAATGTGAAGATTTAACAAGGCAATTAAACCTTATGGAATGCGGGGATTTAGAATTTATTACAACAACTACAATGGAGCATATCTATGGTTTTGCGTTTCAATTTATAATCCCTTTTTTAAAAGGGTACGTTGTTAATATTGATAGAATAAATTACCCCGAGGATGTTAACCATAAAAATGCCGTTTTGATAACAACACCTTCATTTTTGGATATAATGAAAAGATATAATGTAATTCCGAAAATTAAACCGAAAATTATAATGACGGCAGGCGCAAAAATTAAAGATGACCTTTATAAATTCGCAGAAACCATTTCAGACAGGGTTATTGATATATACGGAAGCACTGAAACAAACACAATCGGTTTTAGAGAAAGTTCAAATACAAATAAATTAACCCTTTTGGATGGGGTTGAAATTCTTTCCGTTGATGATAACGGCACAACAATAAAAACAAATTATTCAATTCAAAATATTCAGCACATTAAAGATAGAATAATTTTTGAAAACGGAAAATTTGAAATATTGGGCAGGTTGGATAGAACAGTTAAAATTCAAGAAAAAAGAATTGATCTGAACATTTTGGAAAATAAAATTAAAGAAAATGAAATGACAGATGATTGCTATTGTTTTGAATATAAAAATAAAGTTGCCTGCCTCTTAATTCCAACAGAAATTGGCAAAAAGGCGCTTTTAAATGAAGGTAAAATTGAAGTTATTAAAAAATTAAAGAAATTTTTAAAGGATGATTTTGAAATTATTCCTCAAAGATGGAAATTTTATGATGAAATTCCAATTAATGAAAGAGGAAAAATAAATAAAGAAAAAATAAAAGAAATTTTTAATTTGAATTTGTCTTTGCCCTTAATTTTAAATTCCAAAATTGAAAAAGAAAATGCAACCTTTGAACTTTGTTTTCTTAAAAACAGCAATTTTTTCAAGGGGCATTTTGAAAACTTCCCTATTTTAGCAGGCGTTGTTCAATTATTTTATGCTGATTTTTTCATTAAGAAAGCATTTAAAATTGATTGCAAAAAAGGGCAAATAAGGAAAATTAAATTTTCAAATATAATTCGCCCGAATAATAAAATTAAATTGAATTTAATTAAAAATGAAAAAAATGTAACTTTTGAATATAAAGATGAAAATCAAACTTATTCAGGCGGAGTATTTCCAATTAAAAATTATTTTGTAGGATAGTTTTATGAAAGAAATTAAAACAAGAACAAAAATTAAAATTCCTTTTTTCGACCTTGACCCGATGAATGTGGTTTGGCACGGCAATTACGTTAAATATATTGAAATTGCAAGGTGTGATTTTTTTAAAAAAATTGAATACAGCTATGATGATATGAAAAATGACGGGGTTATGTATCCTGTTGCAAAAATGGATTTTAAATTTATAAAATCCGCAAGGTTCAATGATGAAATTGAAGTTGAAACAACTTTAAAGGAATTAGAACCTGCAATTATGTTTAAATACATTATTTATCATAATAATGAAAAAATTTTGTGCGCAAATACAATGCAAATAGGCGTTTCGATTGAAACGGGGGAAAGCTTGTTTGAAGCTCCAAAAAAGTTAAAGAAAGCAATTAATGAATTTATTGAATAGAATTTTAATTATTTTATTTTGTTTTTTTGTTTGCCTGAAAGTTGAGGCAAACGTTTTTGAGCATCCAAAACAATTAAATTATATTTTTGAAAAACTCCCGAATTTAGAGAGTGGAAACTGCAAATTTTACCAAGAAAAAATTTCAAACGGGATTAGTTTAAAATCTAATGGTGATTTTTATTTTGATAAAAATAAAGGAATTACGTTTTATACAACATACCCCATTAAAACAACAACAACCTACAATTCAAGCAGTTCTAAAAAAATTAATGATATAATAAGTGCAATAATAAATAAAAACCATAAAAAACTGGAAAAAGATTTCACCTTTTATTATGAAGAAGGCTGGAATTTGGGGCTAAAACCAAAGAAAAATTCCCCCGCCTTTGATTACATTAAACAAATTGAAATTAGGGGAAATCAAAAAATGATAACAAATATTGAAATAGTAACGGTTGATTCAATAACAACAAAAATCAGGTTTCAATGATAAAAAAAATTCTTTTTATAATAGTTTCAATTTTAATTTTTGTTTTTGCAATTTTTTTGGCAAAACCCCCTGAAGTTAATCTTGAACGTGCTTTTTTAGATAAAAATTCAAACCTTGTAAAATTAGCAAATCTTTCATCAAATTATTTAACAGTTATTTTTGAAGCAAAAAATAAAGAAGATTTAGATGAAATTCAGACAGGGTTTAAAAAAGAAAACTTAAATTATAGAGAAATAACAGATATTTATAAAAATTACCCTGAAAATTTTTTGTCGGATGAAATTAGAAATTTAATTATAGAAAAAAATTATAAAAAGCTTGATGAAATTTCTTTAAATCAGCTATATAGCCCGTTTTCATTAATTTTAGCACCGGTTAAATTTGACCCTTATTTGTTATCAACAAATTATTTACTATCTAAAAATTTAGATGAAACAATAAAAGAAAAAGGGGGCAAATTTTATTCAAAAGAAAATTTTAAAATAAAAAATAAAAAACAAATTGAAAACTTTTTAAAGCTTCAAAAAGAAAATAAAAAAGGCGAAATTTACCTTGCAGGGGCACCTGTTCATTCTTATTTAACAAGTGAAAAGTCATCTTTTGAAATTAATTTAATTTGTATTATTTCAACAATAGCCCTGATTTTGCTTTTTAAATTTTATTTTAAAAATATAAAAATTTTAATTCCTGTTATTTTGAGCATTTTATTTGGGTTTTTATTTGGGTTTTCAATTTCAACATTAATTTTTAAAAAATTGCACATTTTAACATTTGTTTTTTCAACCACATTAATTGGTATAAGCCTTGATTATTCTCTGCATTCTTTTTTGGTTGGCGATGAAAAAAACTTCATTAAAAATTTAACCGTTTCAATGCTGACAACAGTTTTTGCGTTTTTAATTCTTCTTTTTTCAAATATGGAAATTTTAAAACAAATTGCAGTTTTCACATCTTTCGGGCTTATTGGAGTTTACCTTTTTGTTGTTGTTTTTTTATATGGCAAAATAAATCTGCCCCCTAAAAAAACATTTGAAATTGAAAATAAAAAAGTAAAAGTTGTTTTAAGCATTTTTATTTTGTTGGTTTTAATTTTGGGCGGAATTAAAATTAAATTTAATGATGATATAAAAAATTTATATAAACCAACAAAAAAATTAGAGCTGGCTGAAAAAATAAATTCTGAAATTTTTAATTCAAAACAGCCGAATTTTATTTTAATTGAAGGAAAAAATTTGGATGAAATTCTTCAAAAAGAAGAAAAATTGAACATCAAAAATTCAATTTCAATTTCAAATTTTGTTCAATCAACAAAAAAGCAAAAAGAAAACCAAGAACTTGTTCAAGGTTTATATAAAAATAATTTGGATAATTACGCAACATTTTTATCTGAAAGCGAAATCCAAAAATTAAAAAATAAAGAATTTAAAATTTATGATGTTGAAAATTTTCCTTTGAAAAAAGATTTTATGCTTGATAATTCAACAAGCTTTATTATGACAAATAATAAAATCAGTGGTTCAATTAGCCCAACCGCTGAAATTACAAAGAAAATGACAGAATTAAGAAAAGAAATTTTATTTTTGACTCCCGTTTTATATTTAGCTCTGATTTTATTTTTAACGGTTTTATTTGGAATTAAAAAAGGGGCTAAAATCATTCTGCCGCCTTTAGTTGGCGTTTTATTTTCAATTTGTTTTTTGGGGCTTTTTAATGTTGAAATAAATTTATTCCACATTTTATCTTTAATTTTAATAACTGGATTCAGCCTTGATTATTCAATTTTTAGGGCAAATTCAGGTGAAAGTTCAAAGTGTGCCGTTTTTGTTTCATTTTTATCAACGGCTTTTTCATTTCTTTTGCTATCCGCAACAAGCTTTAAATTAATAAGTTCAATCGGGCTTACGTTATTTTTGGGTGTAACCGTTTCATATTTATTAAGCTTATTTATGATAAAATCAGAAAAAAATTAATTGAGGTTAAAATTTGCATAAAAAATGGTTTCAATTAAAAGAATGTGCCGCAGGCAAAAAACGCCTTATTTTAAGCTATTTTTTATATAAAATTTTTGGTTCTTCAATTTTAAGGGTGATAGCTTTTTTTGTTTCATTATCCGTTTTTTTATTTAATAAAGAAAGAAGAAATTCATCAATCAAATTTTATAAATTAATTAAAAAGCCGCCAATTTTAAGCACATACAGGCAATTTTTTAATTATGCAAATTCTTTAGTCGATAAAATTATTTCTTTTTCAGGAAATTTTGATACAAATAAATTTATTTTAAAAAACGACCCGAATATTTATAAAGGCGCATTTTTTATAACAACCCACATCGGAAACATTGAAATTTTAAGGTGTTTAATTGAAAAATTTGACAATTTAAGAACAAATATTTTCTTACAGGGAAATTTCTGTGAAACCTTCAACAGCTTTTTAAAAACGCTTGAAATAAAAGTGAATGCAGATATTTTCCCCGTTGAAGATATTGATATTGAAACATCCATTATAATTTCAGAAAGGTTAAAAAACGGCGAAATTGTTTTTATGGCAGGCGATAGAATTTCTGCCCAAAATGAAAACAGGGTTTTTGAAGGGGAATTTTTAGGAAAAAAAATTAAATTGCCGCTTGGCACTTTTAAATTTGCAATGATGATGAATGTTCCCATATATTTTATAGTTTGCGCTAAGAAAAAGAAAAATTATATAGTTGAAGCGGAAGAATTTATTTCTGCCCAAAACAAAAAACAAGAAAAACTGGATGAACTAAAACAAGCCTACCTAAAATTTCTTGAAAAATATACCCTTAAATACCCTTACCAATTCTACAATTTTTATCAGATGTGGGATTAAACTTTAGGGGAATTAAATTTCATTTTATTCAAAATAAAATTCATTTATGTTTAATTCAATTTGGTATGAAAATTTAACAAGGCCTTTTTTATCACCGCCAAGGTGGGTTTTTGCCCCTGTTTGGGGGTTTTTATATTTAACAATTTTTATCTCATTTGTTTTATATTTTTTAAAAAAAGATAAAAACAAACTCAAAGGCTACATTTATTTTTCAATTCAAATTATTTTAAATTTGTTGTGGACACCTGCATTTTTTGGTGCAAAAAACATTTTGCTTGCGCTTATTATCATAATTTTATTAGATATATTTTTAATTTTAACAATTAAAAATTTCTACCCTACATCAAAAATTGCAAGTTTACTTTTAATTCCATATTTAATATGGACACTTTTTGCAACATACCTTAATTTTAGCTATTTTATTTTGAATTAATCAAAAATTTATTTGTTTGAGTTTTAAAAAAAATATGCAAATAACAAATAATTTTATTAATTCTCCATACTTTGGAACAACGGGTCATTCATATTTAAGACAAACCAAGGACAAAAAAGAAAAACCCGCCATTTGCTACACAAATTTATTTCGCCTTGATATGAATTGGGACTATTTTGCATCATTTTTAAACAGGCATTTTAGAAATTCAGACAAAGTTCAAATATTAAACCATGCATGTTCGGATGGTTCTGAACCATATACAATTGCAATGACTTTAGAAAAAAAATTGGATAAAAAGGCAGATAAGTTTTTCCCCATAAAAGCTTTTGATTATTGCGGCGAATTAATTGAAGAAGCTAAAAAAGGGCGCATTAATATAACGTATGACCCTGATGAACTTTGTTTTGATGAGTACGGGATAGACAAATCAAAATATTTCACACCGGAAAGCCCAAATAATCGTTCCTCGCAGTTAAAACCCCACAGAGTAAACGAAAATCTTAAAACAAAAGTGGAATTCAGACAGGGAGATATTCTAGAATCGCTATCAGATATGGAAAATAACACAAAAAATACCGTTTTAATGTGCAGGAATGTAGTTCCGTATCTTAGCTCAAAAGAAAGAAGGGAGCTTTTAGCACTAATTTCTGAAAAAATGGGAAAAGATTCCGTTGTTGTTTTTGGAGCATACGATATGCAAAATTTCGGCTCTTTTATTCACCCCTGCATGATGATTGGGGGCTTTAAAAAGGCGGATATGTTTTATGATTCGCCCGTTTATGTCAAAAGGGAAGATTCATAAAAAATTAATTCGTAATTTTTTCATTTAAACTGCCTTGCCTGTAACCTTTCAGGTCAAGCAAAACATCTTTAAAGCCAATTTCAAGAAAGTTTTTTAAAATTTCATCTTTAAAATTAATTAATTTTTGAAATTCATTTGGCAAAATTTCAATTTTTGCCGTTTTTCCAATAATTCTAACCCTGTATTGAAAAAATCCCATTTGTGTTCTTTAACAACCTCTCTTAAAATGTCAGGCGTTCCGTGGAATGAAAAACCAAGATATTTTATTTTGCCTTCTTTTTTCAATTTCAAAAGTTCATCATACATTTGAACTTTTCTATATGTATCTACTGTATTTAGATTTATGTTGTGGCACATATAAAAGTCGAAATAATCTACTTGGCATTTTTTTAATTGTTCATCGAAAATTTTTCTAACGTCATCCTTTGTTTTCATTTTATAAATGGGGCTTTTATCAGCTAAGATAAAATCTTCCCTTTTATATTTTTTTAAAACTTTCCCCATTGCAATTTCAGATTGTGAATTTACATACATATAGGCTGTATCAAAATAATTGGCGCCTTTTTGCATGCAATATTCAACCATTTTGTCTAATTCTTCCATATCGATATTGTTTCCCCTCATAGGAAGCCTCATGCACCCTAAAGCCAAAAGGGGAACGGTTATATCTTTATATTTTCTTCTTGTTATTTGGTTTTC
>CALUWE010000021.1 GCA_944324425.1 Candidatus Gastranaerophilales bacterium | reverse complement strand
GTTATTGATTTTGAAGACCCTGATTCCGATACTCCCGATAAAAGAGTTCAAATTTTAGCAAACAAAAGGCTTTGGGTTAATCCGGATTCTGAATTAAAGGAAAATATTGATAAAATCTTCAAGGGCAAACTTGAGCTTAGTGTTAAATCTCTCATGAAATAACTTAAAAGGATGATACAATTTTAAAAAAATCTTGTATAATAGAATTTATGAGATGGATTATAGCAATTTTTACAGCATTAATAGTATACTTTATACTCGAAAAAATGTATTTATTTGCGGGTATAAGCCTTATAGTATTTGTTTTAGCCTTGTTTACAAGAAAATTAATTAAAAAACAAAAAATAAAAAAATATATATCTTTGATTGAACAAGCAAAGAAAGATTTTGCCAACAATGTTGATTTTGAGCCGTTCTTACCGATAAACAAAATGGAATGGCAAGTTTTAGAAACCATCCCCGGAATTTCAAGACCTGTTGCAAAAATGATTCAAAACAGAACCAGAAAACAAAAATTTACGAATTTTGTTGAATATGCAAACTTCTCTAATCTGGAAATTCCCGCATACGAAATAAACAAAAAAATTATAATATTTTAATAATTATTAACAATTTTTGTAAATTCAATCAAGTTTATAATGCATATTGCCGTTATTTCTCCTATTAGTACGAAAAGAAATAATGGAGAAAAAAATGCAGGGGTTAAACTTCCTATTTGAACAAATCAAAAAAATAGCCGCTTTCTTTGAAGAAAACGGGGTAAATTTCGGTGAGGCATTATCCGATAAAATCGGAGAACTTTTTGAAGAACCCGAAACCAAACCGAATACAGACGGATATATGGGCCATGAAGCAGGCGATGTTGATTTATCGGATGAAGATATTGAAAAATACGCGAATTGGAAAGAAATTAAAGATTTACAGGAAGAACTTGTTAATTCGGTAACAACACTTTTAAATACAGGTGTAATTTCAGAAGATTTATCCGTTAAGATAAATTCTTTATTGTCTTCCGGAATAACAAAAGAATCAATAAATGAAATTCAAGAACTTGTCAATAACGAAGCTTCCGCAGAATGTGCAGAAACAGAAACATTAACGGACAGTGAAAAAGTTCAGGAATACCTTGATTCTTTAAGTGTTACCGCAAGGGACAACATTTTAGAGCAAACAGGCGGTATATCAGAAATCGTTTCTATTACCGACTACAAAAACGGCACTTATAAGATTAATACAAAAAATGAAAATTCATCCGTTGTTGTTTTCCCGTCAGGAAAATATACAATGTCATACAATGATGAAAAAAGAACCGGATTTGATACATACGATGAAGAAGGCAAAATAATATCAAGCACATTTATTGACCATGCAAGAAACGAAGCTGTTATTCAAGAAAATACATCATACAACGAAGACGGCTCATCCGTTAAAACAACCACGAATTCAAACGAACCAAACATAAAAGAAATAGTTGATTTTTCAAGTGAAAATGAAATCACATCAATTAAAACCGAAAATACGGAAACGGGCGAAATAACCGTAAATTACTCAAAAGACGGTGAATGCGGTTCAATGGAAGGAGCCTCAGGTTCAGGCTCAGTTGATATTGAAGGCTCAAACAGTGAACTTGAAGCTCTTGAAGGCGAAAAAGCAGAAGTTGAAGAAGATTTATCAAATCAGCAAGACAGCTACGACCAAACAACAAGTGAAAAAGACGCCGCATTATCCGATATTGATTCTGAAATATCATCAGGCGAAGGTGAATGCCAAGAAGCACAAGATGACTTATCAGATGCAAATGACGTATGTTCCGAAGCACAATCAGAAGCTGATTCAGCAGCTGAAGATGTTGCACAAAAAGGCGAATGTGCAGACAGCGCTCAGTCTGATTTGGAAGATGCGCAATCTTGCACTGAAGAAGCCCAAGGCTGTGCAGACAGCGCTCAAGCCAACAATCAAGCGTGCCAGCAAGCAGAAAGTGCGGCAAGAAACGATTCTAACGCAGCAAACAGCGATTTGGCAGATGCAACGAGCAACACAGGCGCAGCAAGATCAGCACAAGCAGCAACCGGAGCAGACTACGCACAAGCAGCTGAAGAAACGGTTGCGGCATTTAACGTAAGAAATCAAAAACAAGCAAAAGTGGACGCAGCACAAGCAGAATACGATAATGCAAAAGCAAAAGATGCAGACGGCGATGAAAGCTTATGGGCAAAAATTAAAAGCTGGGTAAGCAACGCTTGGAATGCCTTAACAAATGCAATAGCAGACAGAGACAAGGCACAGGCAGAAGCTGAAGCAAAACAAAGAGAAGAAGAAGAGGCCAAAGTTATAGACGATGCAGCAAAAGCAGAGCTCGAAAAACGTGAAGCAGAACAACAAGACGCACAAGAAATTGCCGATGCGGCACAGATTGTATTAGAAAGAAAAACAGGCGAAAGAGAAGTATCCGATCAAGAATACGCAGATGCGCTCTTAGACTTAGCTGATGCATTTATGGTTCAAAACAATGCAGAAAGCGAATATGACAGTGCATTAACTGCGTTTATGGAAGCACAAAACTACAAAGCAGACGCAGACGGCAACTTGGTTGACGCACAAGGCAATGTTGTTGCTTGTTCACAAATTGTTGAAGAACTTGAATTATTCGTTCAAGGCTTATATTCAAACAGAGAAAATACGGAAGTTTCTTATAATGCAACACTGGAAGCAACAGCTGCTGTAATTTCCGGCGACGAAGAACAACTTGCACAATTAGAAGTTGAAATTGAAACATTAAAAGCTCACATCGAAGAAGAAAAAGAAATGCTTGCACTTCAAGAACAAATGTTAACAAGCCTTGCTATGGACCAAGGCGAGCTTGATGCGGCAAAAGACGGTGCAGGCCTGACAGATGACATAGCAGCAACACTTTGGGGCGGAAGCTACGGCGAAGATGCGGAGAAATTAGCAGCAAACAAAGAACTTCTTGAAAAAGCAATCATGTCGGGTAATAAAGAAGATGTTATTGCAGCATATCGTGCAATATACGGTGATAAAGAAGTTTATATTGACGAAGAAGGTAATGTAATAACAAATACAGCAGGCCTTACAGAAGAACAATTGGCAAATTACAAAACAATGTCTGTTTCTGAATTATCTGACGAAGAAATGGCATCATATGTGGATAAAGAAGCTGACAGTGCAATTGCGGCACAAAACACAATATCCAATGTAAACAGCGGAGCATTTGTATATAACGGCGAAGTTGTAACAATGGATGATATGAATGCAGCACTTATGGCACAAGCCAACGATATGATTACCCAAATGGAAAATTCAATTGAAAGACAAGGCTGGTTAAGCAGCGGAATGAGCACTTTTAACGACTTCTTCGGCTTTGGTACATCAGAATCCGAAGCACAAGCTCAGGTTGAATACTATAAATCAATGGTAGAAGAACTTGAAAACTGCCACGATCCAGTACAATATGCAGCATTATACAAAGAATTAACAGGACAAGATTTTGACCAAAATGCACTTTGTCAGCTTATGGCATACAATAAAGTTACGGGAACCAAAGTTGAAGACAAAGAACAAATCAATGTTCCTGAAGGTACACAACAAAATGACTTAACCGAAGCAATAGACGGATATGTTAATGCCGTAAACGAAGAAGGCGGCGGAGATGCAAGTGTTCTTTCAGTTACAAATAACTCAAGTGCAAATGAAAAAATCCAAGATTATATTCAAACACAAGAAACCGTAACCGATGCGGCAGCAGGTGTTATAACAGGTCTTGTAACGGTTGCGGCAGTGGCGGCAGCACCATTCACAGGCGGCGCTTCAATAGCATTGGCAGTCGGAGTGGGTGCAGCAGCAAACGTAGCGGTTAATGCATCTAACGGCTTATACGATAAAGACGGCAACGGAACGATTGATTTTAACTATACAGCACAAGAAGCCGTTCAAGATGCGGTTGTCGGTGGTATAAGCGGATTAACTGGTAAAGCAGGCAATTTTGTCGGCAATATGGTTACCGCACAGCTTGGAAAAGTGGCTGCACAAACTGTTGCAACAACAACATTCAGACAAACTGCCGCAGCAATTGGCTCAAGACTTGTAGGAGCCGCTGTTGAAGGCTTCATAGATGGTGGCGCAAGCTCAGGTTTAAACTACGCATATACTGCAGCAACCGATGAAAATGTAGATTTTTCATTCGAAACATTAGCACAGGTTATCTTAGAAGGTGGCGGCGCCGGTGCAGCATTAAATATGGGGATTACAGGAGTCAGCATGGGTGTTTCAGGAGCAAGAAACTTGTTAAACGGTTCAAATGGCAGCAGCGACTTGATACCGTACAGCGAACCCGATTTGGGACCTGCGCCCGATATTGACGGGAAAACTCCGCCGTTACTAGACGATCCTTCAGCAAAAGGTTTTGATGGCGCAGACGGACCTGACGCAACAAGAACAGGTGCAACAGACGGACCTGACGCAACAAGAACGGGTGCAGCAGACGGACCTGACGCAACAAGAACAGGTGCAGCAGACGGACAAACAGGTGCAGGTTCCGCAGCAGACGGACCTGATGCGACAAGAACAGGTGCAACCGACGGGCCAACAGGCGCAGGCTCAGCAGCAGGCGATGCCGCTCCGGACTATCTAAAAACAAACTTTGATGACAGCGAAGCAAGACAAGCTGCACAAGATTTTATAGACACAATCAACAACAGTGCAAATCCAAAAAGAGAACACCGCAGAATTGCAACGCTTCTTCACCCCGATACAAGCGGAGCTGCACGCAACAACATAGTAGGCTCATATGGCGAAGCAATATTAAAATATATTAGCTTTGACAGCAGCACAGGAAAAGCAGTATTTAGCAGCTAGTTAAATATAAATACAAGAAAAAACCGCATTAAATGCGGTTTTTTTATATATTTTTTATCTTATCTTATTTGGCATAAGGCTTCATATACAACAGGGTCCCACTTAGAGCCGCATTCTTCTTTTAATATTTCAAGCGCTTTTTCATTTGTCAAAGCTTTTCTGTGGCTCCTGTCTTCAATTAAAGCGCAATATGCATCTGCAAGTGCTATAATTCTTGAACCAAAAGGAATTGATAAACCTTTTAAGCCTTCGGGCTTGCCTGAGCCGTCATAGCGTTCTTTTTGATAATAAACATAAGGAACTACTTCGGATAAGAAGTTTATGTTCATCAGCAAGCTTACACCCGCATTTGGATATTCTTGCAATTTGTCCCATTCTTCTTTTGAAAGTTTATCTTTTTTGGTAAACAACTGTTCGTTTAATGTAATTTTACCGATATTTTGCAATAAGCCTGCATAATATATTAAATCAGTAGTTTTTTCATTCAAGCCCAATTGATGACATAATTCTTTTGCAAGCTCTGCAACCGATTTTGAATGGTTGCTTTTATATCTGCTCTTAACATCAACTGCACGAGCCATAGTTTCAACAAATGCTTGCTGTTGGTCTTGAAGATCACCGATAATGGCTGTCAATTGCGCTCTTAAATTTTGAAGTTCGGGTGTTGAAATAACTTCATTTGATAAAACCCTTTTAACTTCATCAATTAACTTTTGAATACCCAGAGAGGTTACAAAAAGCCCCGCCGTTATTTTTAATAAATCAATATATTCTTCTTCTAAAGGTTTATTAATCGGCCTTTTAACTTCAATTGAACCGATGCATTCAAAATTGTTTTTCATTGGGAATATTTGGATTATTTTTGTCTTGTTTTTAATTACAATATTTTCTTCTTTTTCAAAACATTCCCTGATATTTTTATTTACTCTGCCCCTTAAAAGATTTTTAGATGTTCCCGCCAATTTTAAGGGCCTTTTTTTCTGGGATAAATAAATACTGCACTCATCCAATGAAAGCATTAATTTTATTGCACGGGCAATGGAATCATAAATGATATAATCTTCATGCTCTTTAAAACCAAGAAGTGAAAGTGTTGAATCTATTGAATAAATAGAAATTAATTCCCTTAACTGAGCTTTAAGACTTTCTGTTTTGTCCTTTTTGTTTGAAATTTTCCCTGCCAAATCATCGTTTATTAAGCTTTCACAAAGAAAATCGCCTAAATTAAGTGCAAAAATCTCTTCTAAAGGGTCGTCGTTCATAAGGTCTAATGACCTTGAAAATAACGAGACACCTCCGTCTTTTAATATATCTAATTCTTCTCGGTTTTTGGCATTTTCCATTAATCTTACCCTATTTTCCTATTTTTATTCAAAAGGAATTTCTTATTCCCATGAATTATATCGGCATAATTAGTGAAAACTTTTGTCTTTTTTTACAAAAATTATACTTTAGTTTGTAAAAAACATACATATAGAGTAATTTTTAAATTCAATAAAAAAATAAAATTTAATAAATATTTGAATTATAATTATATACGCAAATCTTGAGGGTGTTACATTAATTAATATTTACCATTTCTTTTTAGCAACAATACTTTTAAAAAAAACTTTATTAAATTAGGAAGAAAATTTTAGGTCATAAATTGCAAGTTAATTCAATCAAAAGCATTAATAACAACAACTTTGCATTGCCTGAACAACAACAGGCGCAAACTGTTTTTTCGGGGCTGAATGCAGCAGTAAAGCAGCAAGACATTCCGGCTCAAAATTATCGTGCAAATTTTGCGCCCCAAATAAATTTTACAGGCAATGCTCCAAAAATTAAGCAAGCCTACATTATAACAGGCGAAGAAAAAGACGTTCCCTTGCTTGTAACAAAGAAAAATGAATCTTATGTAATAGATTTTGATTCACAAACGGAAATTATATACGGCGATGCCGCTGTCGAATATCTTAAAAACCATGATGAATTTGAATATGATACACAAGTTATATTCCCCAAAAACGCGGAAGGCAGCGTTGAAGTTGACGGAAAAACCGTTAAATTACCCGAAAATTCCGCAATTTTAATTAATGCCGGCACAAAAGCGAAAGTAAATGTCAATAAAGGCTATCCGATGATGCTTGTATCCAAAAAAGATTATGATTGGTATGAAAGATACGGCAAAGATGCAAAAGACATAAATATAAGAAACAAATTCTTGGAATTAATTTGGTACAATTCTCATCTTTATAACGGTGAATTTACCCCAAACGTTCTTTTATCTGAAAGTTTAAGAGATGAAGGCTTTTTAAGGTCAAAAGGAATAGAAAAAAGTCAGGCAAGAAACGGCATTGTATATGCTCTCTACGACAAGAGAGACTCTTTAAGCGAAGAAGAAAAGAAAGAAGTTGAAAAAGCAAAAGGCATTATAGACAAATTATTTCAAGAAAATCTTGTTGAACAAAAATCAGACGGATATATAAGGTTTAAACCGCTTTATAACCCTGATTATATGGAAAACTTTTTAAAAGAAAAAGGGTTTGATGAAGAATCAATTGAAAAATTAATGCCGATATACAAACAAGCGCGCCAGGCAAAAATGGATTCAAGATTTGCGCTTAAAAACAGTGCGGCTTCATTTAAACCCGAATATATCGAAAGAATGAAAAAAGCAGGCATTCTTTTTGAAACAAAAAAAGATATAAAAGATGTTATCTATTGGAGAGAAGTTTTTGGCAACGAAAACGACTTAAGAGGCAGATTATACGATGCAGGCTTCAATAAAGATGAAGAAAACGAAATTGTTGAAGCTTGGAAAAAAGAAAATTTAACAGGGTTTGACATTTCAGGGTTAAAGTTCATAAACGAAAATATGGCTGTTTACAACCTAAACGACAAATTGAACAACTGGACCCATGAAAAAACAAACTGGGTTACAAATTCAACCGTTTTATCATCATCGGAAGGCTCCACCCCGTTTGTGGGCGTTTCAATGGTACAATACAATGACAAAAAACCCATTGCAATAAAAACAATAAGAAGCGAAGAAAAGCTGCATGCTCACCCGAACTTAGAAGAAAAAAGACAAACGGAAATTTATGTAATTTCATCGGGAGCCGCAATTTTGAATGTGGTTAAAAACGGGGAAAGCAAAACCCAACTTTTAAAAGAAGGCGACTTGGCGGTTGTGGGCCCCGGGGTTTTGCATTGTGTTAATTCAATTTTAGGCGAATATGAGCACATTGTAACCCAAGTACCGTCTGCTTTTCAGTATGGTTTTGGCTTTAAACAAATAATGGACCCTCCGGCCGATTATGATGAAGAAAGACTTTCAAAAGAAGCAATGGAAGCGCTTGAACAATACCAAAAAGAAGCCGAAGAAGCAATAATTGAAGAAGCCGAATAGTTTTGTTAAGAAATATTAAATTATAAGTATATAAAAAAGCAATATTTTTTGCATATAAGACTTTATATAAGTACAAGAGAGAAATTAAGAGAGAAAAAGCTAAAAGAGAGATATAGAGAGAATTACACCACACCGCATCTACCACATTTCTACTACCACCAAAAAAGAGGATACAAAACAAAAATTCACCCGCTAAGATAAGCGGGTTTTATTTTGTCTGCATATTAATTAAACCCTCAAGCTTTTAATTTTATCAACAAGAGAATTGGTCAAATTTACAAGAGCATTTGTATATTGTTCGCATTTTTCTTTTGTTGTTGCCTCAAACCTTAAAGTAAAAACAGGTTCCGTGTTTGATTGCCTGATAAGCGCAAAGCCGTCCTCAAAAACAATTCTGAGGCCGTCCAATGTTATAACGTCTTTAATTTTTTCACCGAAAAGCTCGTCTTTAACTTGTTCTTTAATTTCATCCAATACATCTTTTTTAAATTCATTAGGGCAGTCAAGCCTTATTTCGGGTGAAATTGAAACGGAATCAAAAGGTTTTAGCATATCTTTCAATTTAAAATCGGGGTTTTGTTTTTTATTTTTTGCAAAAATTTCAATTAATCTGCACCCTGCATAAATTGCGTCATCAAAGCCGAAGTATCTGTCTTTAAAGAATGTATGCCCTGACATTTCCCCTGCTAAAAGTGCGCCTGTTTCTTTCATTTTGGCCTTTATATAGCCATGGCCCGTTTTGCACATAACTGCCTTTCCGCCCATTTTTTCAATTTCATTGTACAAAACTTGTGAACATTTAACTTCAGAAACAATTGTGGGAACTTCGTTTCTTATTTTTAAATCTTTAATTAAATCCGCAGCGTATATTAAAAGAAGCTTGTCGCCCGTTATCATTTTGCCTTCATCATCCACAACGCCTATTCTGTCGGAATCTCCGTCAAATGCAATGCCAAAATCCGCCTTGTTTTTAATAACCGCTTTTTTAAGATCATCCAAGGTTGCTTCAACACTGGGGTTCGGATGATGATTAGGGAAAGTTCCGTCAGGTTCCGTATAAAGTTCAATAACATCAGCACCGATACTTTTATAAAGTTCGGGTGCCACAACCCCTGCCGTTGCATTGGCACAATCGGTTACAATTTTAATGCCGCCTGCAGCAAAAGAATTTGTCATTTTATCAATATACATTGAAATTAAATCCGGTTTTTTAACCCAGCCTTTTTTATAATAGCTGTATTGTCCGTTTCTGCTTAAATCATATACTTCTTTTGTTTTTTCTTTAACTTCTTTAATATCTTCTTCAGATAATGATTGCCTGTTAAAAGTCATCTTTAAACCGTTATATTCGCTCGGGTTGTGTGAAGCGGTTACAATTAAGGCTCCCATAACTTTTGTTTCTTCAAGCAAATCTTCATCAAAATTTGCCCATTCGCCAAAGTAACCTATGGGAGTGGGCGCCAAACCAATATCAAAAACATTGGCTCCTGCCGAAGTTAACCCTTCAATAACTGCTGTTTTTAATTCGGGGGAATGAAGCCTTGCATCCATACAAACAACAAAAGTCATTTTATCAGGTTTTCTTGAAACGCCTGATTTGGTAAGTTTTGAGCTTACCCATTTAATATATCCTCTTGCAGTATGAAAAAACAATTCAGAATAAACTTCAGACGGAAAAAGCCCTCTGATATCATTTTTGCCGAATGCCGAATAATTTAAACTTTCCTGCATAAAATTCCCCTCAAATAAAAATCAATAATCCAATTATATTACAAATTTAACAATAAGTAGTGTTTTTTAAAAAATAATGTATAATGAAAATTATGAAAGATATTACATTAACAAAAGAACAGCTGGCAAATCTTATAAAGATTTCAGGCATAGACGTACCGCTTGACGCAGTTGATGAAGAAACAATTTCTAGAGCATTAATTGAAATAGAAAGAAAGCTAAACTTCTTTTCATATCCTGTCAGCTTTTTTACGGCAGAAAATTTACATGTATTAATTGTAGATGATATGGAATTATCCATCTATCAATTAACTTCAATGCTGAAAAAAATCGGCACGGATGTTTGTGTTGCAAGGACAAAAGAAGAAGCGATTTCAGAATTAAAGAAAAAACATTTTGATTATGCAGTGTTTGACTTATTCTTGCCGGATGCGGAAGACGGTTTGGAACTTATCAGAATGGCAAACAAATTAAAAACAGAGTCTGAAAAAGAGTTCAAAATTCTTGTCGTATCAGGAACGGATGATTCAAATATGATTCAAAGATGCTATAACGAAGGTATTGATGAATTTATTGCAAAACAGCCGAATTGGCACCAAAATGTTATGAAATTTATTTCAGATACCGTTGTTAAGGCAACAAGCGAAGAATATCAAAAATATTATGTAAACGATGATATTTGCGTTTTATCTGTTCATAAAATAAACAATGAAACCTATATTTCAAACATTTTAAAAGAAGTGAACGCAAATGTTTTAACGGGCAAACCGAACATAATTTTTGATATGGAACATATTAAAATATTCTCGGATAAATTTGCTGCGGTTTTTGCGCAAGTTTATAAAACAGCAAGCCAAGCAGGCGGCAACTTTGTTATAGTTAAGCCGTCCAAGGATATTTTAAATGCTCTGTCGTTTGTATTTTTAAATAACGTAATTAAAACCTTCTATTCAATAGAAGAAGCTGTTCAATATATAGAACAAAACAGAAACTAAAGAGTTTTAAATAAAAAAAATGAGCCTCAATTTTGAAGGCTCATTTTTTTGTGTTTATTTTTTGATTTATGAAAGTGCTTCTATGATTGTTTTTGCGGCACGTTTGCCTGCACCCATTGCGTTAATTGCGGTTGATTCTCCTAATGGTGCAACATCGCCGCCAGCGTATATTTCATTTATTGAAGTTTCACCTTTTTCATTAATTATAATATAGCCTTTTTTATCAGTATTTAATTCAAGGTTGTCGCTTTTAGCAGAATCTTGAATTATAGGGTTCGGGCCTGTACCAAGTGAAACAATAACGGCATCAAAATCCATTGTTTCATATTTACCTGTTCCGACAGGTCTTCTCCTGCCTGAAGCATCAGGTTCGCCAAGTTCCATAATTTCAAATGTCATGGATTTAACAAGGCCGCCTTCTCCTTCAATTTCAACAGGCGCCCTTAACAATTTGAAGATAACGCCTTCTTCTTTAGCATGCCTGATTTCTTCTTTTCTTGCAGGAAGTTCTTCTTCCGTTCTTCTGTACATTATATAAACTTCTTTGTAACCGACTCTGACAGCTGTTCTTGCAGCATCCATTGCAACGTTGCCGCCGCCAATAATTGCCGCTTTTTCGCCTACTTTTAGAGGGGTTGGCGTGGTTAATTCGTTTGCGTGCATTAAATTAACCCTTGTTAAAAATTCGTTTGCACTATACACACCGTTTAAGTTTTCGCCTTTAATGCCCATCATCTTGGGTAAGCCTGCGCCCGAGCAAATGAAAATAGCGTCATAGCCTTCTTCTTTAAGTTGTTTTAAGGTAATTGATTTACCGACAACAACGTTTTTAACGATTTTAACGCCTTTTTCTTTTAAGCCTTTAATTTCTCTGTCTAAAACGGTTCTTGGTAGTCTGAATGGCGGAATACCATATCTTAAAACACCGCCCGTTTCATGGAGTGCTTCAAAAATAGTAACTTCAAAGCCTGCATTTCTAAGGTCATTGGCAGCGCTCATGCCGGCACAGCCCGAACCTACAATTGCAACCTTTTTTCCGTTAGGAGTAATTTTAACTTCAACAGGTTCTGAATTATCCCCTACATATCTTTCTAGGGCGCCAATTGCAACAGGTGTTCCTTTAATTCCTAAAATACATTTTGATTCACATTGCCTTTCTTGCGGGCAAACTCTGCCGCAAACAGAAGGGAGCATATTTGTTTCTCTTATAATTTCACCTGCTTTTTGAATATTTCCGTTTTTAACTTCTTGAATAAATTCGGGAATATTAACGCTGACGGGGCAGCCTTTTTTGCACATCGGGTTTTTGCAGTTTAAACATCTTGAAGCTTCCAATTTTGCTTGTTCAGCCGTAAAATTTTCTTCAACGGGGTTAAAATTGCTTCTTCTTTCCACCATATCCTGTTCAACAGGTTTTTGACGTTCTATCATCACCATTAAAATTCTCTCCTAATAACTTCATTAATTTTATTGTATAATAAAAACTAAAAATGAGCGAACTTATTATGAATAACATTAAACTTTTAATAACAGATATAGACGGAACAGTTTTAAATGAAAAGTGTGAATATACCCCAAAATTAAAAAATTTGTTTCACATTTTAACAAATAACAATGTAAAAGTTGTTCTTGCAACGGGAAGAATGTTTATGGGGGCAGACCCTGTTAGAAAACAGCTTGAACTTAAAACCCCCGTTGTTTGCTATCAGGGGGCAATGGTTAGAGAAGGGGATAAAATTCTTCATCAGGCATCCGTTAAAAATGAAATTGCAAAAGAAGTTATAGAAACATCAAGAAAAAAAGGGTTTCACCTTAATTTATACAATGATGACGTTTTAATTGTTGAAGATGACAACAAAAAATTTATGGAAGATTACACAAAAGGCCGCCACACAACATATAAAGTGGTAAATTCTTTTGATGAAGTTAAATTAAACGTTGTTTCAAAGCTTTTAGCAATTGTTTATGATGAAAATGAACTTTTAAAACTTCAAGAAGAAATGAAGGAACAATTTAAGGGTAGATTAACAATTGTAAGAAGCCATAAATATTACCTTGAATTTACAGACCCGAAAGCAACAAAAGGGGAAGCCTTAAAATTTCTTTCAAATTATTGGGGAATTAAAAAAGAAGAAATTATGGCATCAGGCGATCAGGACAATGATTTTGATATGCTTCAAAATGCGGGAATAAAAATTGCAATGGGAAATGCAAGCCCCAAATTAAAAGAAATTGCAGATTTTATCTGCCCCGCAATTAATGAAGACGGGTTAAGTTTTGCAATAGAAAAATATATAACAGGTGAAATAAAATGCGTATAGGCCAAGGCTATGACATTCATAAAACGGCAGATTTTCGCCCCCTTATATTAGGCGGGGTTAAAATTCCTTATGATAAAGGTTTATTAGGGCATTCTGATGCGGATGTTTTAGTTCATGCAATTATAGATTCAATTTTTGGCGCTATTGCAGAAGGCGACATTGGGGAACATTTCCCTGATTCTGACCCAAAATATAAAAATGCGAACAGTATTGAACTTTTATCTGAAACAAATAAAATTTTATGTGAAAAAGGGTATAAAATAATAAACCTTGATACAACAATAATTTGCGAAAAGCCAAAGTTATTGCCTTATAAAGAAGGAATGAAAGAAAATATAGCAGCTGCTCTAAATATTTCAAAAAGTTTAATTTCAATAAAAGCAAAAACAAAAGAAAAGCTTGATGCAACAGGCGAAGGCAATGCAATAGAAGCAATAGCTATTGTTTTAGTTGAAAAAAACAATTAATAATTTCTATTATAAAAAAAGGGGTGAAGACCCCTTTTTGCTATGCTAAACTATTATTGGACGGTGCGGAACCGCCCCGACTCGGGCGCCATTCTGCACCATCTGCTTTCTTTAATAATTAATCTTTGATAAACAAATGTTTGCCATTATCTAATGTTACCCAATGCCCTTTATCCTTTTTTGGATTTCCTATATTAAATTTATCTGTCCAGTGGTTTTCTTTTGCGCCATAAAAAGGGTATTTTTCAGGGTTTCCAAGCCTATTTAAAGCAAAGCCTTCAAGAAAGTTTTTGTGTTTTTCTTCCGTCCATTTATCTTCATCATTTTCAAAATAATTAAGTGCAGAAATTGTCGCCCCCTTACTTGATACATTTTGAAACCCTGATTGAAAATTTTTATTATCTAAAATTTTTGAGGGGTTGAAGACCCCTTTTTGTTCTGCTATAATATTATTGGAAGCAGACGGCACCGCTCCGCCCCGACTCGGGCGTGCTTCAGGACCGTCTGCTTTCTTTGTTAGGTAGTATTTTTTTTTGACCATTATCAGCTTCTGCAACCAAATACTGTTTTTGGTTGTTTTCTAAAGTATGAAATTTAACGGTTTTATCTTTTCTTGTATGCGAGGGTAATTCTTCCCCGATATATTTTGCTTCCCTAACTTCTTTAATTAAGCTGTCATAATCTCTTGTAAACTAAGTTTATTTAAGGGCTCAAATTGTTACTGCAAAAGAATTTTTAACCTTTATATTATTTTTACTTGTAAATAAATTATGATTGTAGTACTATTCAAAAGTTATGGCACTTACATTTCAGGAATTAATTTTAAATTTATCAAAATATTGGTCAGATTACGGCTGCATTATTCAACAGCCATATGACATTGAAAAAGGCGCAAGCACAATGAACCCCGCTACTTTTTTAAGAGCTTTGGGGCCTGAACCATATTCAACAGCTATGGTTGAACCTTGCCGCCGCCCGACAGATGCAAGATACGGTGAAAACCCAAACCGTTTGGGGCATTATTTTCAATATCAAGTAATTTTAAAACCATCCCCGGATGATGCTCAAACAATTTACCTTAAATCATTAGAGGCAATGGGAATTGACCTTAATAAACACGATGTAAGATTTGTTGAAGATAACTGGGAATCACCAACCTTAGGTGCAGCAGGCGTTGGCTGGGAAGTTTGGCTTGACGGTATGGAAATAACCCAATTCACATATTTCCAACAAGTTGGCGGATTAGAAGTTAAACCCGTTGCGCTTGAAATTACCTATGGTTTAGAGAGAATTGCAATGTATCTTCAAAACGTAGATTCCGTTTTTGATGTTATGTGGAATAAAAAACTCAAATACGGCGATATCTACCTGCAAAATGAAATTGAACAATCTAAATATAATTTTGAATACTCATCAGCTGAAAGGCTTTTTAAACTTTTTGATTTAGCCGAAACCGAAAGTTATTCTTGTATTGAAGCAGATATAGTCCTTCCTGCTTATGATTGGGTTTTAAAGTGTTCACATACTTTCAATTTGCTTGATGCAAGAGGTGTTATAAGCAAGGATGAAAGAATAAACTACATAAACAGAGTAAGAAAAATGGCATCTGAAGTTGCCAAACTTTATGTTAAACAAAGAGAGAAACTTGGTTATCCGCTTTTAAAGCAATAACCTAAAAATAACCGAAGGATTAACTGAAGCTAATGGAAGAAAAAAACGTTCAGGGGATAAATTCCATTTCTGAGGACTTAAAAGTCGACTCTCAAGAAATGAATAGCCTTATGAAACTCGGCAAAAATATGTTCACCCTAAAAAACCCCGATGAAATGCTAAAATCTGCAAATTCCGCAGGGCTTAAAAAAACCCTTGGAGCATTTGATTTAATTATTTTAGGCGTCGGCGCAATCATAGGTTCGGGCATTTTTACGGTTGTAGGCATTGCGGCAGCAGGCGGCCCCGAATCTGTCGGTGCAGGCCCCGCGCTTGTAGTTTCAATGGTTTTGGCATCTTTAGCTTGCGTGTTTTCTGCCATGTGCTATTCTGAATTTGCCTCTATGATTCCCGTTGCAGGCAGCGCTTATTTATACACCTACGCTACTATGGGCGAATTTTTAGCTTGGATTGTAGGCTGGGTTTTAATGCTTGAATATTTAGTAGGCTACATTGCGGTGGCATCCGCTTGGACAGGGTATTTTATGCAATTTTTGCAAGGTTTTTCAAAATACTTGCCCCATTTCATTGTAAACCCCCCTGTTTGGCTTATCCACGATTATAAAACAGCTGCAAGCATTCTTGTTGATAAAGGAATTGACCCTGCGGCCAGCATTCCTCACATTTTTGGAATTCCCGTTTCTCTTAATTTCCCGGGGATTTTAATGACACTTATTATTATGTGCATTTTAATTAAAGGGATAAAAGAATCAGCTAAAATGGCAGGATTTATGGTTTTAATTAAGATAATGGTAATTGTGCTGTTTTTGGTAACGGGCGCTTTTTATGTAAAACCTGAAAACTGGACACCTTTTGCACCGAACGGCTTTAGCGGAATTTTTATGGGTGCTTTTATAATTTTCTTTGCATATATTGGTTTTGATGCCTTGGCAACAGCAGCCGAAGAAACAAAAAACCCCCAAAAGAACCTTCCTATTGGTATAATCGGTTCTCTTGGAATTACAACCATAATTTATGTTTTAGTTGCACTTGTTTTATGCGGTATTATGCCGATTGATAAAATTGACCTTCAAGCGCCCATAGCGCACGCTATAAGTTCTGTCGGACAAGATTGGGTTGCAGGGTTAATTTCAATTGGCGCTCTAACAGGGTTAACATCCGTTTTAATGGTTTTAATGCTTGCCGCAACAAGAATTTTATACGCTATGAGCAGAGATAAATTCCTGCCAAAAAGCCTGCAAGCGGTTCACCCTAAATTTAAAACACCGCATTTAATAACGGTTTTAGCAGCATTAATTTGTATTATAGGTTCAACCTTTTTAAACATTTCAACAGCAGCCGAACTTTGCAACTTCGGAACATTTACATCGTTTATTATTGTTTGTGTTGCGGTCTTAATTTTAAGAAAAACAGACCCAACAAGGCCTCGTCCCTACAAAGTTCCTTTTTCACCATGGTTTCCCTTAATGGGAATAATTTGCTGCACGGGGCTTATGTTATATTCAATGAAATTTTTAACAACATCAAGGTTCTTATTCCCTCTGTGGATAATTTTGGGAATTATTTTCTATTTCGGGTACAGTTATAAAAATTTGAGAAAAGACGGAGAATAATATAGTGGCATTTAATTTTGAAAATTTTAAAACAAACCTTCTAAATAAAAAATCTCCGGATGAAATCTTACAAACCGCAGAACATGCAAATTTAAAAAAAACTCTAAATGCATTTGACCTTATAATGCTTGGTATAGGTGCTGTTATAGGAACGGGCATTTTTACAATCATAGGCGTTGCGGCAGCAGGCGGCCCTGAATCTTTGGGAGCGGGCCCCGCACTTGTTATATCAATGGTAATAGCAATGCTTGCCTGTCTTTTTTCAGCTCTTTGTTATTCCGAATTTGCCTCTATGATTCCCGTTGCAGGCAGCTCTTATACATATACATATGCCACAATGGGCGAATTTATGGCTTGGATGATAGGCTGGGTTTTAATGCTTGAATATGCAATCGGAAATATAACCGTTGCATCTGCTTGGAGCGGCTATTTCTTTGAATTTTTAAGGGGTTTTTCCCACATTTTGCCCTCTTGGCTTGTAAATCCCCCAATATATCTTATAAATGATTACAGAACGGCAGTTTCAATTTATACCGATATGGGGCTTGACCCTGCCGTTGAAATACCGAGATTATTTGGTTTTATTCCTTTAGCAATAAATATTCCCGCAATTTTATTGGTTCTTATAATAACAATGCTTTTAGTAAGGGGTATTAAAGAATCTACAAGAACGGCAACCGTTATGGTTTTTATAAAACTTGCGGTTATTTTTATGTTTATTTTTGCAGGCGCATTTTACGTTAAACCTGAAAACTGGGTTCCTTTTGCGCCAAACGGGTTCCATGGGATAATTTCGGGTGCGTTTATAATTTTCTTTGCATACATCGGGTTTGATGCAATTTCAACTGCAGCCGAAGAAACCAAAAACCCTCAAAAGAACTTACCCATAGGCTTAATCGGCACACTTATTATATGCACGATTGTTTATGTTTTAACAGCCCTTGTATTGTGCGGTATGGTTCCGATTGATAAAATTAATGTTTTAGCACCAATTTCAGCTGCAATGAGTGCAACAGGGAATAATTGGATTGCGGGCTTAATTTCAGTCGGTGCACTTGCGGGTTTAACATCAGTTTTATTGGTTTATCAATTAGGCACAACAAGAATTTTATACGCAATGAGCAGAGACGGATTTTTGCCTAAAATTTTGCAGGATGTTCATAAAAAATATCAAACGCCGCATATTATAACTTGGGTTTCAGGGTTAATTGTTGTTATTGGCGCATTATTTATGGATTTAAACGTTTCAGCCGAACTTTGCGACTTTGGAACGTTCGCATCCTTTACCGTTGTTTGTATTGCGGTTTTAATTTTAAGGAAAACAGACCCAAACAGAAAAAGACCCTTCAAGGTTCCTTTTGTTCCTTTATTTCCAATTTTAGGAATATTATTTTGCGGCGGATTAATGATTTATTCATTATTCACGCTTGGAACAAGCGCTGTTTTGTTTCCCTTGTGGGTCTTAATCGGTGTTATAATCTATTTTGGATACTGCTATAAAAATATAAGAAAAATTGAAAAAGAAAAATAATTTATTTTCTTACCATATTAACAAGTGATCTTACAACTTCTTTAACAGGGTTTTTAACATTTTCTACATATTGAAAAATTGCATTACCCTTAGCATCTCTGATTTGGCTTGCACCGTGAGCTGCTAAATATTCAAAAGTATCGTTTGGGTTAACCCTTTTAACACCTTTTCCTGCAATATCACCAATATCATCCAAAAAAGAATTAACCGCTTTTCCTGAAATTTGTCCTAAATTATCCCATTGAATTCCGTTTCTTTGCATAGAATCAGCGATAACATCTTTCCCTTTTTGGGTAACAAATTTAATCGGTTTTTTAACATCTGTTCTTATCACACCTAATTTTGAAATCACAACATTTCTCCTTTTTTTGATATAAAACCGAAACATAAAATTAATTGCCTAAAATATTATATTCCAAATAAACTACAACTGTCCGATTTTGTTTATCCTCTTTTGAACAAAAATTGCTTTAAAGGAGGAATTTATGACAGAAAAATTAAATCTATACAAATGCAAAGCTTGCGGCAACATTGTTGAAGTTGTTATTGAAGGCGAAGGCACTTTGGTTTGCTGCGGTAAAGATATGAAACTTTTAAAAGCGGGCGAAACGGATGGTGCAGGCGAAAAACATATCCCCGTTGTTGAACATTTGGGCACAAGCCATGTTGTAAAAGTCGGTTCAATTCCGCACCCTATGGAAAAAGAACACTACATTCAATTTATTGAACTAATTTCAAAAGATAAAAGATACATTAAAAGAAAATACTTAAACCCCGACGAAGAACCCGAGATGGTAATTAAATGCTTAGCTGATGATGATTTTACGGCAGAGGAATACTGCAATATCCACGGGCTTTTTGAATATAAGGGGGAATAAAAATGGACAACAAACTTCTTGAAAACTTGAACAAACAAATAAATAAGGAAATATATTCCGCTTACCTTTATTTTGCAATGAGTAACTACTTTATAAATATAAATATGGAAGGTTTTGCAAAAGTTGTAAAAGAACAGGCCAAAGAAGAATTAGACCACGCCAAAAAAATCTATAATTATCTTGTGGCAAGAAACGAACAGGTTGTTTTAATGCCTGTTGAAGCACCTGATACAAATTGGATAAATCCGATTGATACAATAAAAAATGCACTATCCCATGAAGAATTTATAACAAGCCAATTTAACGAACTTTTTGAACTTTCAAGAAACTTGAAAGACTATGCAACCGAAGTTTTTCTTCAATGGTTTATAAAAGAACAAGTTGAAGAAGAAAATAAATTCAGAACTTTATTAGAGAAAATGGAAAATATCGACAATTATGACTGCGAAATAATGCATATAGACAGAAACTTGAAAATAAACGAAGAATATGTTGAATAAATTTAATATACCGCTAAATTCAGCGGTATATTTTTTGTTTTATTTAAACAAAAAATCTGATATAATAGTTGAAAGTGTTGAAGGAGGTGTTAACTATGTATATTTTTGTAACCGGATCTGACACAGATGTCGGCAAAAGCTATGTTTGCCGCGGAATTTGCAAAGAAATGGCAGGGCACAATGAAACTGTCGGATATCTTAAACCTTTTCAATCAGGTGTTATTGAGGGCGTATTAAACGATGCCGATGCTGTTCAATTGGGAGGTGAAAACATAGTTACAAAAAGTTCTTATATCACAAGAACACCTTCCACCCCTTTAATTTCAGCGGAAATAGACAATGTTGAATTTGATTTAAACAAAATTGTTTCAGATTACGAAACAATGAAAAAAGAATGCCAAAACGTTATCGTTGAAGGCTCGGGCGGCATATATGTACCGGTTAAAAAAGGCGTTCTTATGATTGACATTATAAAAAAACTAAAACTCCCTACATTGGTTGTCGCAAGGCCCGATTTAGGTACAATTAACCATACTTTAATGACAATAGATTGTCTTATAAATAACGACATTAAAGTTTTAGGAATTGTTATTTCAAAATACCCTGAAAAAACAACAGACCCTGTTATTACAAGGGTAAAAGAAATGATTGAAATGTTTTCAGGCGACGTCAAAGTTTTAGGAGTTATAAAACAAAATCAAAAAGATTTTTCAACTCTAACATCAAAAATTATGGAAAATTTAGCCCTGAGTTGTTTTTAAAGGCTGAGAAATATTACCTTGAGCTCCTGCCAAATTGTAGACAGGGGCTTCTTGTTTACCTTTTTTGCCTATTACGCCGTATGTTTTTAAGATATTCAATACAAGCGCACCGATAATGCCAACCGCAACGCCTGCGCCTATCATGGCATTTCTTCTTAAATCTCTTGCACCCTTTTCAACCATATTTTGAATTTTAAAATCTTTTGAAACGGCATCCGTAAATGTATCTTGAAGAGATTTGAATTTTTCATTTAAAGAAGCCGAGCCTCTCATGAATTTTTTAAATCTTGCTTTAATGCCTTCCGCAATTTGTTCTCTTGAAGCTTTATCCACAGGCATATTTTCAGCAGTGCCCTTAAAAAATTCTTTTAAGGATTTTTGAACATTTTCAGATCTTAGTTCGCTTTCAGGAAGCGAAGTAACAATTGTATATAATTTATCGGCATTGCTTGCCTGTATGCCTAATTCAATATCTTTTTTAAATAACTTTGCACCCAATTTAACCGCATCAACAACATCATCGCCTTTTTTTGCAATATAATCGGGAATTTGATCTTTTAAGGTTGTTTTTACAAATAAATCAGCATATTGGGTATCCAATGCAGCTTTAGAAGGAGTATACGGGGTCAAGGAAGCAATTTTTCCGCCAATTGCGCCGACAGTACCACCCAATACAGCTGTTGAAGCTACATTAACGGCTGAATCCTTAATGGCGCCGAATATGCTTGGGCCCTTTGAATCGGATTTGCCAAATGAAACTGAATTATTAATCATAAAAACACCACAATTTTTTAGTTACAAAAATCTAATACTCCTAAAGAAAATTAATTGCCTGTTTCTATACAAATTGTAACAAAAATTATTTTAATATAAAAAGCAATAAGTGTTAAAAGTACTATAAATAAAGGGATTGCGGGATTTTTATATTTATGCTATAATAGTAGTATAAAGCCGTAACCAATTTCAAAATTTCATATACTATCCCTGTTAATAATCTTACAAAAAAAGAAGCGACTGACTGGACAAAAAAATGACAACGGCTAAATCATCTTTGATTTCATTTTGGCAAGATGGCAAAATGTTATCCTGCAGGAGATGGTTTATTTCCGTTTTAGCCTACTGGATTAACCTGAATATAATTCTTATTTGTTTGCTTTCAGCAGGCTTTTTCAACGGCTCAACAAACATAGCAAGCGACAAGGCAATTGCAATGGAAGCTGCAGCAAAAATCAGCCCTGAAATAATTTTAGAAAATGAAATAATAAACTGGATGCAGGCAAAAAATGCCAAATATTCAAGATTCAAAGTAGTATTTCCTGAAGATGGCATGGTTCATGCAAAAGGGCTAATTCCGCTCGGCAACAAAAGCGTCAGGGTAAATATCTTGGAAATAAACACAAAAATAAATTCCAATCTTGAAATAAAGCCTCAAACGGCGTCAGATACAAGGCTTAATTCAAGAGTTAAAATTCAAAGCATTGCGACAAAAAACAGCTCAATTGCCGCAATAAACGGGGGATATTTCAAACCGCAAACGGGTGTGCCTCTTGGTTTGCTTGTTATAGATAATGAAGTAATAACAGGCCCTATATACAAAAGGGCGGCAATTTCAATCAATAATGACGGGACATACTCAACGGGAAAAAGCGATATAAAATTCTACTTAAAAAACAGAAAAACAAGTTTAGAGATAGACAATATAAACCAGCCGAGAATGCTTTCAACTTATTCCGTAATTTATACCGAAAAATGGGGGAATACTGCGCCAAAACCTCCCAAGTACGGCGCCAATGCGATTGTTTTAAACGGAAAAATTACCGGAATTTATGCAGACCCAGTCAAAATTCCGAAAAACGGTTTTGTGCTGTCCGCACCAATGAAAGCAATAGAAAAAATAAAACAGCAAAAAAATCTTAAACTCGAAACAAAATATCCCGAATATTTTGCAAAAAGCAGACACATTATATCGGGCGGGCCGTTTTTAATTCAAAACGGAACAATTTTTATAGACGCAAAAGAAGAAAAATTAACAACAATAACGGGAAGAAACCCAAGAACCTTAATAGGATACACTAAAGACAACGAATTAATTTTAGCAACTGTTGACGGCAGAGAAAATCAATCCGTAGGAATGAGCCTGTATGAAGCGGCAAAATTTATGCAAAAATTGGGATGCATAAACGCAATAAATTTAGATGGCGGCTCATCAAGCGTAATGTACCTTAAAGGGCGAATTACAAACAACCCGCCGATGACAGGCGGAATTCCTTTGTCGGGAATATTATCAGTAAGTCTGAACAGCCCGATAGTTACTTCCGAGAACGAAATATCCAAAATGTAAAGAAAATTAAAATATACTTAATATATATGTTATATATACTTGAGGTGTGGAATATTATAAGTGGTTAGTTCTTCTCTTTTCCACTCCTTCCTCCATTATATACGAAATTTCAGGCGGACACCCGAGCTTTTAGGTTTGGCGACCGCCTTCTTTTTTTAGTTAAATTCTTTGTAATTTTTTATAATATCATTAATCATGCTGCCTAGCGTTTTCTTCTCTTTAAATTCGCTGTTTGCAGCATTCAGAATAGATTTTGCATAACTATTAAATGCGTTTATTCTGTCGTTTTCCGTTGCAAATTCTTCTCTAAGCTTAATCAGCTCGCCATGGTCAAAAAATTTGCCTCCGCAGTTATAGCATTCATCTATTTGAACTTTTCCCAAATGGCTTGAATAATTTTTCACCATTATATGGCCGCACATCGGGCAAGTTCTCTTAACGCTTGAATCAACTTCCTGAAATTCTCTGTCTTTGATTTGTTCTAAAATCGGATCTATATCTTCCATATTTTCGTCAATTTTTTTAAGCTCACGGTTATCCAAAAACAAACCGCCGCATCCTTCCAAACAAATATCAACATTAAATTTTTGATTAACCAGATAAATTTTCTTCATCGGTTTGTGGCAAGCGGGACAACTAATTTCATCTAAAGTATCTGACATCTTGTTCTTTCCTTTTATTGAGCTGACAAAGACAAGAATAGCCTTTTTAATTAAATGTGTCAAATAAAATCGGTTTTTTGAACAATATTATATTTATGCTAAAATTGAGCTAAAAAAGTTAATTAAAAGGTAAAAATAATGAAAACTTCAGCTGAAATAAGAGAAATGTTTTTAAGTTTCTTTGAAAAGAAACATAATTCAACAAGGGTTAAAAGTTCATCATTAATTCCTGATAACCCGACAATTTTACTCACAACAGCAGGCATGGTTCAATTTATGCCATATTATTTGGGGCTTGAAAAACCCCCATATAACCCGCCAAGAGCAACAAGCTGCCAAAAATGCGCCAGAGCCGGCGGCAAAGATTCAGACATTGAAAATGTAGGCAGAACACCAAGACACCACACATTTTTTGAAATGCTCGGCAATTTCAGCTTTGGAGATTACTATAAAAAAGAAGTTATTCCTTGGGCTTGGGAATTTGTTACAAGTGAAGAATATTTGGGGCTTGATAAATCAAGGCTTTGGGTAACAATTTACCTTGATGACGATGAAGCTTTTGAAATATGGAAATCTGTCGGAGTTCCGGAAGATAGAATCATAAGAAAAGGTAAAAAAGACAACTTCTGGGGTCCCCCCGGGGCATCAGGCTCTTGCGGCCCTTGCAGCGAAATTCACTATGACCTTGGCGAACACTTAAAATGCAGCGATGATTGTTCGATTGCAACTTGCGAATGCAACCGCTGGGTTGAAATTTGGAACCTCGTATTTACGGAATTATTCCAAGATGAACAAGGAAACCAAAGCCCCTTAGATAAGAAAAACGTTGATACCGGAATGGGGTTAGAAAGAATTTCTATGGTGTGCCAAGGGGTTGAATCCACTTTTGAAACAGACCTTTTAAAATCCATCATAGATAAAGTTTCTGAAATTTCAGGCAAAAAATATAAAGAAAACGAAAAAACAGATATTTCATTAAGGATAGTAACAGACCATGCAAGGTG
>CALUWE010000020.1 GCA_944324425.1 Candidatus Gastranaerophilales bacterium | reverse complement strand
AAGAAATAGATGAGAAAATAACAGAGCTTAAAAACCAACAGCTTGAAAAAGAAAACTCATTCTCAGGCGCTACGGGCAATGGTGCCGAATGGCTAAAAAAACTTCAAGAAGCAGGGGGCGATGCTTGGAATGAATTTGACACCCTTTGTTCAACCTTGGGTATGAGCCAAGAAGAAACAATGGATTATCTTACAAACCTTTGTGAATCTGAAGAATGGGGCAACGGCTGTATAGACCCCGTTACCCTTTGCGCTCAAATAAGGCAAGAATCAGGCTATAATGCAACAATAGTCGGCGATAGCGGGCTTGCTGTGGGCTTGGGGCAGTTTCACGAATGTGCCGTTCAGGAAGTTAACAACCAATATGGAACAAGCTATACTTCAGCCGACAGGTCAAACCCGAACAAGGCTTTAGAGATGATGGTTCTATTGTTAAAATATGACTACTCAAAAACAGGTTCAACAGATGCTATGCTTGCAATGTACAACCAAGGAAACCCGAACGGCATAAATACATCAGGCGGTCAAAATTACGTAAATGCCGTTTATTCAAGACTTGGCTAGAGCATTATTCTTTAATATCAAAAAATATCGCATAAATTTTTTTTATGCGATAATTTTTTTGTTGTTTTGAAATTTAAAAGTCGAGTTGTATACTATGAGAATAAGTTCTGCAATTATGCCGGCATTTTCTTTCTATTCGCATAAAATGCCGCAAAAAACATATTTTACGGGTCAAGATGTTTTTGTAAAAAGTGCAAGTAAAAAGGAAGATAGCAAAAAAGAAGATATGATTAATACCGTCGTAAGTGAGTTTCAACAACTTGAAGGTGTCGAAGCCATTGGCATAGGAGGTTCAAGCGCTTCAAAAAGAACCGATAATTCTTCGGATGTTGATGTTTATATATTTACAAATAAAGATATTCCGATTTCGGAACGTGAAAAGATAATTAAAAAATATTCTTCACGCCATGAAATAGGGCAAGAATATTTTGGTGCAGGGGATGAATTTAGAGTTGATTCAACAGGCACTGAATTTGATGTTATGTATTTTGATAAAAAATGGATTGAAGACAACTATGATAATGTTTGGGTAAAACATAACGCTTCAAACGGCTATACCACATGTTTTTTGTATACATTAAGCATAATGGATGAAAAATTTGACAGAACAGGCTGGCTCAAAGGAATGAAGGAAAAATTGAACACCCCGTATCCAAAAGAACTTCAAGATAACATAATTAAAAGAAATATGATGTTATTAAAAGATAAACCCTTTGCATCGTATCTGGAACAGCTTCAAAAAGCCGTAAACAGAGGCGATGAAAACAGCGTTAATCACAGAACTTCCGCATTTTTGGCAAGTTATTTTGATATAATATTTGCAAAAAACGAACTTTTGCACCCCGGTGAAAAAAGGCTTGTTCAATATGCAAAAGATAATTGTACGGTTTTACCTAAAGATTTTGAAAAAGATGTGTGCGATTTAACAACCTCAAAAAGCAGCAAAAAGCCGAAAATAGCAGACAGGATGGTTGAAAATTTAAGAGAAATTTTATAGACTGTAAGAGAATTTTGAATGATGGTTTGATGTACTTTAATGCGCACAAATAAGAATTAACCATTTAAAAATGTGTGGAGCATAAATAAAATTATGGCAGAAATTTTTAACAATAAAATTAATTTTCTAAAAGCTCTTGCAATTTTAATTGTTGTGTCAGGGCACTTGGAATTTTCCTTAATTCCAATGTTTCCGCCATATTCTTTTCAGGTTATTTTATTTTTCTTTATAGCGGGAATGCTTTTTAGGGAAAACTACGGCTTTTTTGAACTTGTTAAAAAAAGAATAAAAAGCTTAATGGTTCCATATTTTTTATATGAAATTTTTTATATCGGAATAACCTTTTTAATAGCGCCAATTGCGGGCAAATTTTGGGGTATGCCCGTAAATTTATACAATGAACTGATTATGCCGTTTTTAACGGGCCACCAATTAGATTTAATTTCACCTTTGTGGTTTGTGCCTTGTTTATTTATCACTTTAATTTTATATAAAATTTGTTCATACATTAAACTTGATTTTGGACCTCGAATTTTATTTTATTTAATTCTTGCCTTTTTTGCGGCAAGCTTGGATAAATTTTCCGATAATATTTTTATTCTTCCTTTTATAAGAAGCTTTTTTGCCCTGTTTTTTGTTCATTTAGGGTTTATTTATAAAAATAAAATCGAAGATAAGATAAACATTTTTACTCCGAAAATTTTATATTCCGTTTTAATTTTGCAGGCAATTTTGTGGTTTTTTAATAAAGATTTTACGCCTCAAGACGGCATCGGGCTTCATTATCTTTTGGTTTGGGGCAAATTTTATAACCCCTTTGTTTCAATTTTAACAAGTTTAACGGGCATTTATATAACATTATTTATAATTGAAGTTATTTTCCCCTATCTTAAAAATTGGAATTTTCTCCATAAAATCGGGCAAAACAGCTACCATATAATGGCAAACCACCTGCTTGTTTTTAACATTTTAACTTATTCATTTTTATGCATAAATGGAATACCCTTTGATATTAAAAATTCAAGCGATATTTATTGGTTTTATTTTCCTCTAAAAACAACGTATTTTTATTTTGTTGCAGGAATTATTTCAACAGTTTATTTTGGCGAATTTTTAAAGTTTTTAAAAAGAAAAATGTTTAATTCAATTAATCTGCGCAAAAATGATTAATAAGAAAAAGATTTCAAAATAAAAAAGAACCTTATTCTTAGGTTCTTAAATCATCTTTTTAAATGGAGCGGGAGACGAGGATCGAACTCGCGACATCTTCCTTGGCAAGGAAGCATTCTACCACTGAATTACTCCCGCAATTGCGTTCCGTATAATCATAATACTTAATCAAAATTTTCTGTCAACAGTTTTTATTGATTAACAACCATTCCGTATAAATCAGGCGGAAGCTCCATAACTTTGCCTGCATTTTCTCTGAAATCTTTTTCATGGGGGCTTAATTCGGAATAATCTTTTTTCATAGAGTCTTTCATCCACTCTATTGTTGAATTTCCCCAATTTTTATACGTTTCATGAAGCTTATTTGCCGTTTGTTTTTGGAATTCAAAATAGGTTCTTTCATCTTCGCTTAATGGCTTTTTCAAGGTTTCATTTATTTTATCGAGCATGGTATTCGCTTTTTCAATTGTTAAATTCCAATTTCTTATTCCCATCTCGGGTATTCTTTTGTAATTAACGGCAGTGTCAGAGTGTTCAAATGTATATAAAAGGTCTATTCTTCTTAATTCGTTTTGAATAACATCATCACTTGGGTTTGATAAAACTCTTGCCAAATTTTGTTCAAATAAAAGGGCTTCTCTTGGTGCATTTTCACCCAACAGAGTTGAATGTTTTGAATAAAATTCACCTTTTGCTCTTAAATATTTTTTAAATGTCTCTTTTAAATTTAAGCCCATATCATCCCATTTTTTAATGCAATCGGGTATGCCGTTTTGCTCCAAGTTGCAGGCATTGCTTTTTAGCATAAAATCGGGGTACATTTCGTCATAGCTGTCGCCCAAATTAAAAAAGCTGCCTTCGCCAAAATCAATTAAATTAATGTCGCCGTTATTAAAAAGGCAATTTTCCATATTCAAATCGCCATGGTATATTCCTTCCCTATCAAGCAAAAGCAGGTTTTCAAAAAACCTTTTAAAATCATCATCGGCTGTTAAAACGCCTTTTTTGCCCTTTGCAAAGGTTGAAACAAGAATGTCTCTGCCTGTTTTCGGGTCTTTAAAATAATCAACAAATCTTTGGCTTTCGCCTAAACCGTTTGGCACTTTTTTTAAAACTTCGGCTTCTTTGGAAAAGCTGAATTCGGGCGTTCTTGCAATTTTAACCGCAAATAAGCCGTTTTTATTTTCCAATTTATAAACTGTTCCTTTATAGCCTGCTTCACTAAAAGGTTCTTCATTTTGAATTAAATTTAAAACCTCAACTCTTGAAGTTTGTTTGTTCCCTAAAAAAGCAAGGCTTGAAAAATTATCGAAAGATGAAAGGGAGCCAATTTGAGCTCTTTTATCTTTTTTTAGTTCCGCCTTTTTGCTGCAAGCGGGTATTTGAAAATTATTATATAAACCGACAGCTTTTATCATATATCGCACCTGAAATGTTAATGCCTCTGAAAATAAATTTTTGCCCGTTATTCTTTTAAATTAATTATTTTTGTATTAAAATATCAACCATAAATAAGTAAGGAGATTATGTATGAGAGATTTATCACCCCTTCATAAGGCAAGATTGGGCTATAACCCCAAATTAGCAGGCGCTCTTCAAGAAGGCATTAAAAACGTTAAATTTACATTCGGCGAAAAAACTTCTGCCGTAAAAGACAAAGAAGACATTGAAAAACTTTTTAAAGATGTTTACGGAGGCCCGATTGTTTCTTTTTCAAATGCGGGTGAATCGCTCAATTTGGCAAATAAAAACGTTGGTGTAATTTTATCTGGCGGCCAAGCCCCGGGCGGCCACAACGTTATTGCAGGTTTATACGATGCTATTAAACAAGCAAACCCCAATAACAAACTCTATGGTTTCTTGGGCGGCCCAAGCGGCATAATTGATGGCAAATGTGTTGAATTTGATGATAAATTTATTGACGCTTACAGAAACACAGGCGGTTTTGATATTATTGGTTCAGGCAGAACAAAACTTGAAACGGAAGAACAATTTGAAAAATCATTAAAAGTTTGCGAACAATTAAATATCAACGCAATAGTTATTATTGGCGGCGATGATTCAAACACAAACGCTTGCATGCTTGCTCAATGGTTAAAAGCTAAAAACACTGGCATTCAAGTAATCGGCTGCCCGAAAACAATTGATGGCGACCTTAAAAATTCACAAATCGAAATTTCATTCGGTTTTGATACAGCTACAAAAACCTATGCTGAACTTGTCGGTAACATTCAAAGAGATGCAAACTCAGCTAAAAAATATTGGCACTTCATTAAATTAATGGGAAGGTCTGCAACGCACGTTGGTTTAGAAGTTGCACTTCAAACTCAACCAAACATTGCTTTAATTTCAGAAGAAGTTGAAGCTAAAAAACAATCTTTAAAATCAATCGTTGATTATATAACAGATGTTGTTGTTAAAAGAGCTGAAAAAGGCAAAAACTTTGGTGTTGCATTAATTCCTGAAGGGTTAATTGAATTTATCCCTGAAATGAAAACAATGATTCAAAGCTTAAACGACCTTTTAGCTGTTTTAGAAAAAGATGAAGCTTTTGTTAATGCAGCAAATGAAACAAAATATGAAATCATCTCATCAAAATTAGACAAAGACAATGCATTTGTATTTAATTCATTGCCTAATTTAATTAAAGCTCAATTATTAATGGATAGAGACCCCCACGGCAATGTTCAGGTTTCAAAAATTGAAACTGAAAAACTTTTAATTGAAATGGTTAAAGCTAACCTCAAAAAATTAAAAGCTGAAGGCAAATACAACGGTAAATTCTCTGAACAAGCACACTTCTTTGGTTACGAAGGAAGATGCGCAATGCCATCCAATTTTGATGCGGATTACTGCTATTCATTAGGTTACAACGCATTTGCACTTATCTTGGCAGGTTTAACTGGGTATTTATCAAGCGTTAAAAATTTAACAGCACCTGCTTCTGAATGGAGGGCAGGCGGTGTTCCATTAACAATGATGATGAATATGGAAAAACGCCATGGTGTTATGAAACCTGTTATTCAAAAAGCGCTTGTTGAACTGGATGGCCCTGTATTTAAAGAATTTGAAGCAAACAGAGAAAATTATGCACTTAATGATTGCTACATTTTCCCTGGTGCTATTCAATATTATGGCCCTACTGAAGTTTGCGATAATACAACAATCACGCTTCAATTAGAACAGAAGGTGCCTGCAAAATGCTAAAATGCGGAATAGTTGGGCTTCCAAACGTTGGAAAATCAACCCTTTTTAACGCTTTAACCACATCTGATAATGCTCAAAGTGCAAATTACCCTTTTTGCACTATTGAGCCCAATGTGGGTGTTGTAAATGTGCCTGATGAAAGGCTTTACGTTCTGCAGCCAATGGTAAAAACAGATAATGTTGTTCCTGCCGCAATTCAATTTGTTGATATTGCAGGGCTTGTTAAAGGCGCAAGTAAAGGGGAAGGTTTAGGCAACCAGTTTTTGGCAAATATCAGAGAATGCGATGCCATAATTCAGGTTGTAAGATGTTTTGATGACCCGAACACAATCCATGTTGCAGGAAGAATCGACCCTGTTGATGACATTGAAACAATAAATACGGAACTTGCCTTAGCTGATATTCAAACATTAGAAAACAGATTGAAAAAAATCACAAAAACCGCAAAATCAGGCGACAAAGAGGCGGTTTTAGAAAATTCAATCATAGAAAGAATAATGCCATATCTTGAAAAAGGGCATTTTATTAATGTTCCCGAATTATTTGATGAAGAAGAACAAAAAATAGTAAAAAATTTCTTCTTGCTTATGACAAAACCTGTAATTTATTGCGCAAATGTTTCAGAAAATGATTTATTAACAGGCAATGATTATGTTAATCAGGTAAAAGAATATGCCGATAAACAAGGTGCTAAAACGGTTGTTATAAGCGCTCAAATTGAATCTGAACTTGTTTCTTTGGGAAAAGAAGAAGCAAAAACTTATCTTCAAGATTTGGGCGTTGAAACCTCAGGCATAGATAAAATGATTAAATCAGCATACGACCTTCTTGGGCTTCAAACCTACATAACAGCAGGCGAAAAAGAAGTTAAAGCATGGACTATTAAAAAAGGCACAAAAGCGCCTCAAGCGGCAGGTGTTATCCACACGGATTTTGAAAAAGGCTTCATTAAAGCGGAAGTTGTTTCTTATGAAGACTTTGTAAAATCGGGCGGCTGGGTTCAGGCAAGAGAAAAAGGCCTTGCAAGATTGGAAGGCAAAGATTATATCGTTCAAGACGGCGATATAATGGTGTTTAGATTTAATAACTGATAAAAGCCCCATAGCGGGGCTTTTTTATAATGTTTTTCGTTCGAAAATATTGTATAATTATTAATATAAGCTTTCTGTTAATTTAAAAGTGTTAAAGAAAGGGTTGCTAATGAATAAAGAGAGTGTAAAGTCTAATATCTTAAAAAATGCTTTTACATTGGCTGAAGTTTTAATAACGCTTGCCATAATAGGCGTTATTGCAGCACTTTCAATTCCTTCTGTTATATCAAATACCCAGCAGCAAGAATTTAAATCAGGTTTAAGGAAGGCTGTCTCTGTTTTAAATTCTGCAATAACAATGAATTTAGCAATTGACGGCGAAACGCCGTATGAAAATCAGGATTTATTCAACTATTTAAAAAGACATATGGCCGTAGTGGAAACAACTACTCAGGTCGGGTTAAAATATGCAATTGCATCTACTTCGGGTCCTGAGGGTCAAAACTGGGTGCACAGAAACTATGCCTTTTATACAACAGACGGCATGAGGTTTGAAATTCCTTGGGGCGGCACATTAACAAAACACAGGCTTTATGAAAATAATTCAGTGTACCTTCAAAGCGAAGCAAAATCTCCTGACGGTCAGCATGATTACAGTGCAGGCAGAACGTGCGGCGCAAAAGGTTTGAACAGCAATGTGGACGGAACTACGATGGCTCCCTGTCTTGTTATGGTGGATGTTAACGGCGACAGAAAGCCAAATCCGGCAAATATAAACTGTAAAAAGTTCACCTGCGCAAAGCCGTATAAGTTTTCAGACCCTAACGGTTTAAAATTAACGGATTTATTTACAATTATGATAACCGACAAAGAAGCAATTCCGTACGGTGTTGCTGCACAAAGAGCAATGTATCAGGCGCAAAAATAATCCTTTTATCCGCTTTACATATATGAATAACGGGCATATTATGCTATAATTACCAAATCTTATTTCAAATTTAATTTGCATTATAAGCGGAAAATAAAGGGATAGTTATGAAAAAGTATAACGTATGGCAAAAGCATTGGCGAGCTGCAAGTTTTGTCGATAAAAGCGCTTTCACACTTGCCGAGGTTTTAATTACTTTGACAATTATTGGAATAGTTGCCGCAATTTCTATCCCATCCGCAATATCAAATGTTCAGCAGCAAGAATTTAAAACAGGTCTGAAAAAAGCAATTTCCGTTTTAAATTCGGCAATAGCAATAAATATGGCAGAAGAAAATGAATCTCCGTATGATAATAACAATTTGTATTATTATCTCCAAAGACATATGTCCATTTTGAAATCTACTACAAAAATGCCCTATTACACCTACACAATAAGAAATGACGGCAAAACAAATCTCAACTATGACAATGCGGCTTTCTACACTGTTGACGGTATGAGGTTTGAATTTAATATTTCATATACATACGATAAGGATGAAACACTAAAATTACATGAAAGCGATGTTTATGCCTGTTCTGCAACTCACCCGATTAATTTAGGCAGGGAAAGATGCAGCGGGTGCGGTTCGTATGGTTTATTACACAATCCTAATAACACCACAAAACCGCCTTGTTTAATTATGGTGGATGTTAACGGCGACAGAAAACCCACACCTGCGAATGTAAAATGTCAAAATGCAACATGCGGAACCAAAGATAATGCTTATATAGTTCCGTTGCCTGCAGAAAAAAGGCTGAGAGATATTTTCTCTATTATTATTACGGAAGACGGGGCAAGAGCTTACGGTGTTACCGCACAAAAAGCCATGTATGAATCACAAAAATAAACTTTAATTTGCGGCAAATTCAAGGAATTTTTCAAATACAAAATAGCCGCCTTCAAACTCAAGTCGTTTGACGGGCGATGTGTTTGCCATTATGTATTTTAATTCCTTTACTCTTATGCTGAAAATTTCATCTGAAGCTTTTACAAACTTTATATCATCAGAATTTGACCATTCAATAAGCTTTTTTAATTCTTCAATCATTTTTTTATCTGAAGTCATCTCTAATGGATAAAAACCAAAACTGCTTAATTTCCCGTATTCAACATTGGTTACCATTGGTTGTATAACCGAATATGAAAATATTTTTTTTAATGTGGAATAATTTCTGCTTAAAGATTTTTGAAAAACTGAGATTTTGGACCTTAAAAAGAGCCCTGATAAGCTGATTTCATCCAAATAACTGCAGTTATAGATATTCTCTCTATTTTTAAGTATTGAACCGAAACTCAAAATCCTAAAAACCTATCAAATTCCATGCCAAATCTTATTCCATGGTAGTTCATCCGCTCTTAAAAAGAAAGTATTTTTACAAAAAAATTAACACTTTTTTATTGTATAATAATTCTATATTTTGATAGGGGAATGAATTATGGAAAGAACATTTACCGCACTTAAACCTGATGCAGTTAAAAGAGGCTTAATTGCAAAGATTATTGAAAGAATTGAAAACAAAGGCTACAAAATTATCGGAATGAAAATGATGAATGTACCTTTGGAATTAGCAGAAAAGCACTATGCGGAGCATTTTGGTAAACCTTTTTATAATTCATTAATTGAATATATAACATCAGGCCCTGTTGTTGCAATGGTTTTGGAAGGCGACAATGTTATTTTGGGGCTGCGCCACATTGTAGGTAAAACAAACCCCGATGAAGCGGATGTCGGAACCATAAGGGGCGATTTTTGCACTACAAAAGAATATAATTCAATCCATGCATCAGATAGCATTGAGAGCGCCGAAAGAGAAATTAACCTTTGGTTTAAAAAAGAAGAACTTTGCGATAACTATAAAACCTCGCTTGAAATTTTAATGGGCAAATAATGGCATTATCAAACGAATTTTTTAATTATAAAGTAATAAAAAAGGATAAAAATTCAAACGCAAGAGCAGGTGAATTTATGACCCCCCACGGGCTTATTAAAACGCCTGTTTTTATGCCGGTTGGAACAAATTCTGCCGTTAAAATGTTAACGGGGCAAAATTTATTGGACGCAGGCGCTCAAATTATTTTAAATAATTCCTACCATATGTATTTAAGAGCAGGGTGTGAATTAATTAAAAAAGCAGGCGGTCTTCACAATTTTCAAAATTGGCATAAACCCATATTAACCGATTCAGGCGGGTTTCAAGTTTTTTCTTTATCAAATTTGAGAAAAATAACGGAAGATGGCGTTAAATTTCAAGACCCGAAAAATGGTTCATATCATTTTATAACCCCTGAAATTTCAATGCAGATTCAAAACGATTTAGGGGCAGACATTATTATGGCATTTGATGAATGTGCACCGTATCCTTGTGATGAAGCCCACGCAAAAGCGGCGCTTGATAAAACAATGAGGTGGTTAGAAAGGTGTTTTGAAGCGCACAAAAACCCGAGACAAGCCTTGTTTCCGATTGTTCAGGGGGCATTTTTCCCGAATTTAAGAATAGAAGCTGCTAAAAAGGTTTCAGAATTTGAAGCCCACGGTTATGCAATAGGCGGGGTTTCTGTCGGGGAACCAACTGATGTTAAAAACAAAATTGTTGAATTAACAGCACCTTTATTGCCTTTTGATAAACCAAGATATTTAATGGGGGTGGGTACTCCTATTGATCTTTTAAACGGGGTAAAATTCGGTATAGATATGTTTGATTGCGTTTTGCCTACAAGAAACGCTCGCCATGGGGCATTTTTCACATACGAAGGAAATAAAATTATCAAAAATAAAGAATTCGAAGAAGATTTTACCCCGCTTGATGCTAATTGTAATTGTTACGCTTGCAAAAACCACACAAAAGCTTATATAAGGCATTTGTTCAGGGTTCAGGAATCAACCGCTGCAATATTATTGAGCATTCATAACGTTCATTTTTTAATTAATTTTGCAAATCAAATAAGAGAAGCAATTTTAAATGATACATTTGATGAATTCTATAAAGTAATGAGCGAAAAATTGGCTAAAAAATAATTAGGCCGATATATCAAGTTCTTTAATTTGTTCTGCCAATTTTGACGGCGGGTGTTTTTTATCGCCTGCCGGCATATGACCGTATTTATCCGCCACTCTTGCCTTTAGCCCTGTTTTATCTGCACCGTATTCAAAGAAAAGTTTCGGATACAAGCTGACACCTTCCGTAAAAAAGAAAGAATCTTGTCCTTCAAAAACATCGGGGTATTTTCTCTCAAAACTTCTGTGGGTTAAAACGTTTAAACTTAAATTGTCTAATTCTTCCTGAATTGAATTCATTGTGTCGTTGTCTTTGCCATGGCCTGCTTCATGAACAATGGCTTCTGCAGTTGCCAAAATTGTTGCTTTGTCATCTTTGTTTCTGTATCTTGCGTTAATTAAAACGGCAGGTTTACCTTCTTCGTTTCTGCCCAAGCAGGCATGAACTTTTTTATCTGAGAATCTTCCGTATTGAATGGGGATATTTTGTTTTTTTAAATATTCAACAGCCTCTCTGCCGCTTTCAAAGGGCGGGTTTATTCCCATAGATTGCATATATAAAATGTCTGTTTTGTCATATTCGGCCTCATCCAATTCTTTTAAGGCTTCATTTATAATGCCTTCCTGAGTTTTGCCGTTTTTTAACGGCCTTGCGTAAATAACACCTTTAAGTGCATCTCTTGCTCCAAAGGTTGAACTTGAAACCTGACTTACTCTCATAAGGCACCTCATCCCATAAATAACAACGACACAAATTTACACGGCTTATTCTGATTAAATTATAACATTTTGGGGGGTCAAAATCAATTTTTATTATATAATTATTTTATGATTACAAGATATTCAAGAGAAGAAATTTCAAATATTTGGACTCAGCAGTCAAAGTTTTCTTACTACCTAAAGGTTGAATTGGCGGTTGTTGAAGCATACAATAAAACGGGTGTTGTTTCAAATGAAGCCTTAGAACATATTAAAAAAACCGCAAAGTTTGACCTTGATAGAATTGATGAAATTGAAAAAGTGGTTCAGCATGATGTAATTGCTTTTTTAACATCCGTGAATGAAAACGTGGGCGAAAAATATTCAGGGCTTATTCATATGGGCTTAACAAGTTCAGATGTTATAGATACAGCCTTTGCACTTCAAATCATTGATTCTACAAAAATTATTTTGGATGATTTGGATAAAGTTATTTCATCATTAAAAAGTTTAGCAAAAAAAACAAAATATACCTTGTGTGTCGGCCGCTCTCACGGTATTGGCGCAGAAGTTGAAACCTTCGGGTTTAAAATTTTAAACCATTTAGAAATGTTTAACCGTGCAAAAGAAAGGCTTTTATTTGCTTTAAATGAAATTTCAACGGGTCAAATTTCAGGGCCTGTCGGAACATATTCAAATATTGACCCTGAAATTGAAAAACTGGCGCTTGAAATTTTAAACTTAAAGCCCGCTAAAATTTCAACCCAAATTATCGCAAGAGATATCCATGCAAACTATATGGCATCTTTAGCAATTTTAGCTTCCTGCATTGAAAATTTTGCAGTTGAAGTTAGGCACCTTCAAAGGTGGGAAGTAGCTGAAGTTGAAGAAGGTTTTTCAAAAGGTCAAAAAGGCTCATCTGCTATGCCGCACAAGAAAAACCCCGTAAAATCGGAAAATTTAACCGGTCTTGCAAGAGTTGTAAGAGGCAATTTAACAGCTTCTATGGAAGATATAGTTCTTTGGCATGAAAGAGACATCTCTCATTCTTCGGTTGAAAGGGTAATTTTCCCCGATTCAACAATTCTTCTTGATTTTATGCTCTCAAGGTTAGATAGCATTATAAATAATCTTGTTATAAAAGAACAAAATATGCTTTTAAATTTGGATAAATACGGCGGAATAATTTTTTCTCAAAGCTGTCTTTTGCATTTAATTAAAAAAGGAATGACAAGAGAACAAGCGTATGAAATTGTTCAAAAAGAAGCGCTGGATGCTTTTAACAACAACGGTAATTTTAAAGAAAAAATGAAACTTCATCTATCAAAAGAAGATTTGGATGAATGTTTTAACCACCAAAATTATCTAAAAAACATTGATACTATTTTTGCAAGGTTTGGTCTTTAATCATACAAAAATATGATTTATTTAAACCCTCGCTATGGTATTTTAAAACCACAAGATACCAGTATTAAAGAGAAGGAAAAGACTTATGCAAAAAATTTCTCCCCTAAGAGCAGGTCTTGACGCTTTTAACAGATTTAAAGCTCAAAGACTTCAAAAATCAAACGAAGCGAAAGCTGAAAACACAAATTCGACAAATCCTTTTGGCATTTCATTTAAAGGAAATGTTCTTCAAATGGATGTTTTTGATTCATCAACAAAAAAATCAAGTGCAGCAAACCCTATTCAAGAAGGCTTGGATAAAGTAAACAAATTTGTTGCAAGTGCAAGAGTTGCTACAATGAACAAGTTTGAATCAATTAAGCAAAATGCCATCTCATTCGGTTCAAAACTTAAAGAAAATGTCGTAAATACATACAATAAACTTGCCACAACTGAAGTTAATTTTGACTTTTTAAGAAATACTCCTTCAAGACTTCAAAAACGCCCTGTTTCTGAACTTGAAGAAATGTTTAAAGCAGAATTAGGCAATATGGAGGTTTAGGTTAAATGGTTTCAAAAAAATTAAACAATATTATTGAAGCACTTTCAAAACACACTGATGTTGATTCAGTCAGAGTTTTAAACGAAATCGGTACAAATTCTCATATTGATGAAGTCAGAGAACTTGCTTCAAAAGCTTTGGTTAAAAAGAATATTAAAGAATCTCTTGAAGTTGTAATCAAAAATAAGGGTAAAGGCATTAATGATTTATCCGCAAGAGTTGCAATGTCTGCAATAAATGAACTTTTGGCTTTAAAAGATAAAACTACTGCAACCGTTGTTTTAGATGAAACAATTAATTCAGAAACGGAAAAAGAAGTTCAAGATACTGCTCGCTCAGTAAAAGCATTAATGTCATTCAGTGCATAAGTTTAATATATAAAATAAATGCCCTCTTTGTCCGAAAACAAGGAGGGCATTTTTAGTTGCCCGTTTAAAAATATTAATATTTTTATGCTTGTTTTATTTCTTCATGGTACAATTTTCTTATTATGTTGAACAAGAAAAAGATTTATATAATCCTTTTTTCACTGATAATTTTAGTTTGTCTTTCGGGGTTTATTTGGTCTTTTGTTGTAACCAAAGATATCAGAAATTCTCAGAAAACCGAAAAAGGGGCTGAAAAAAATCAAGTTGTATCTGTTAAAAATTTGGTTTTAACGGAAACCAAGGAAGAAGAAATTTATTGGGAATTATATGCTGCTAAAGGCAGCTATGACAGCTCAACAGGTGCTGTCATTTTAGACGATGCAACCGGCAATTTTTATAATTCCGACAATGAAGTTGTTTTAAGTTTTGAATCTGATATAGGAACATATGATGAAGAAACAAAAAAAATAACTTTAAGAGGCAATACGTTTGTGGTTGCACATGACGGGTCTTCCATCAGGGCAGATCAAATTATTTTTAAAGGCAAGGATGAAGACATTGTCGCAAAAGGAAACGTTGTGGTTTCAAGAAATCAAGATTTTGTTTCATACGCTGATGAAGCAAGGTTTAATTCCGAACTTACATTTTTTGAAATTAAAGGCAAAACCCAAACAAATGTTTATTCTGACGATGAAATAAAACCACAGGAGCTAACCAATTAAGGCGGAATCTATGAAAAAAATAATACTTTCACTTTTTATATTGCTTTCTTTTTCGGCTGTTGTTTATGCAGCCGGCGAAAAGAACAATGTTATTATCGAAGCTGATAAACAGCAAATTAAAATGGATCAAAACAAAGGCTATTTTTCAGGTGATGTAAAAGTAACCGTAGGCGATGTTACGGTTAAATCTCCAAGAGCGGAATTAAACCTTGACCCTGCCACCAAAAAACCTTCTCTTGCGGTTTTTTATGACAACCCATACGCTTTTCAAAACAAAGACAATAAAAAACATGAAATAAAATCAAGGATTATGAAGGTTTCTCTTATTAAAAAAAGCATTTTGGCGGAAGGCGACACACAATCTATTATGCTTAAAGACAGGCAGCCCATTATTACAATTAATGCCGATGTTCAACAATACGACACAAATACAAAGCTTATGAGAGCTAAAGGTTCTGTTATAGTTCACTATAACGATGTTGAAACTTTTTCGGATTCCGCAAGTGCATATCTTGATAAAGACGGTACCGTCAAAGACCTAAAACTTCAAGATAATGTTGTTATAAAAGAAGGCGTTAATGTTTTGAAGGGCAATAAATTTGAATACATTTCATCTCGTGAAGAATATTATTTAACGGGAAATACAAGTTCTGATTTAACGTTTGATGACGGTACAAGACTTTTTGTTAAATCAAGATTTCAACAGTATAACCGTCTAACAAACAACGTTATAGCCGGCGGAGATGTCAGAGTTACATTTAAAGATTACTTTGCTCAAGGTCCGAAAGCCCAAGTTTTTGTTGACCCTAAAACTCAAAAGCCGAAAGAAGTAATTTTTACGGGGCGCTCTAAAATAACCCAAAACGGCAGCACCGTAGAAGCTGACAGAATCAGAATGACAATGGAGCCTAAGGAATTTTTCGCAGACGGCAATGTTAAAACAAGTATAAATGGAAACAACGATATGGAGATTATGCCTTAATTATGAGTAATATAACTTTAGAAAATAAACAATGTTTAATTGCAGGTGATGGCACTTTGCCTGTTAAAATGGCACAGAATGCAAAAGAAAACGGTTTTGAAGTTGTTGCAATTTCTTTATCATCAGATAATTTCAAAGAACTTCAGAAATATTGCTCAAAAGTATATTCATACAGCCCGGGGCAGGTGGATTCAATTAAAAAAACTTTGATGGACGAAAATATTAAACAACTTACATTTTTGGGCAAAGTTTCAAAAACAATGCTTTTGAAACGCCCGAAATTGGAAGCAAGAGCGGTTGAGCTCTTAAAAGAAGCTCCTAAATTGAATGATGATGCCATTATGTTAAAAATTATTGAAGAAATGGAAAAAATCGGCATTACAATTTTAGATCAAACAATTTTTATAAAAAGCTTAATGGTTCAAAAAGGTGTTTTTACAAAATTAAAACCGACAGAAGCCCAATTAATTGACATTGAATACGGCTATAAAACGGCAAAACAAATGGGGCAATTGGATGTCGGCCAGTCTGTGGTTATGAAAGACAGAATGATTTTAGCGGTTGAAGCAATTGAAGGCACCGACAAATGCATTAAAAGAGGTGCAAAGCTTGCAAGAGGCGAAGGCTGCACGGTTGTTAAGGTTGCAAAACCAAAACAAGATAAAAGGTTTGATATTCCGACAGTCGGTTTAAGAACTTTAAAAACAATGAAAAGATACGGCGCAAATGTTTTGGCTTTGGAATCAAATGAAACACTTATGGTTCAGCAGGCTGAAATGATTAAATATGCAGACAAAAACAATATGGTAATAATGGCATTTTAGAGGTTTAAATGTCTGATATTAAGAAACTCTTTATAATAACAGGGGATTATTCGGGGGATAAACACGCAAGCAATGTTGTAAAAACTTTGCGGGAAAAATTTCCTGACCTTATTATAGAAGCAGTTGGCGGCATCAACCTTGAAAAATCGGGGGTTAAGCTTTTTTCAAATCAGGATAAAATGAATACAATGGGTTTAACCTTTAAATCTGTTTTAAACCACATTTTAATCGGCAAAAAAATTGTTGATTATCTTAAAAACGAATTTAAGCCTGATTTGGTTTTATTAATAGATTACGGTGCTTTTAACCTTCAAATTTCAAAACATCTGAAAAAAGAGGGAATTAAAACTTTTTATTATATTCCGCCTCAAATTTGGGCTTCAAGAAAGTGGCGCTTAAAAACAATCAAAAAAAATATAGATAAAGTTTTAACAATTTTTCCCTTTGAAGAAAAATTTTATAAAGACGCCGGTATAAAATCTTCTTATGTTGGACATCCTTTATTGGATGAACTTCCGAAACCAACAACAAAAGAAGAATTTTGCGCTGAATTTAATCTAGACCCAAGTAAAAAATTAATAGGTGTTTTTCCGGGGTCAAGAAAATTTGAAATTAAATTTTTGTTTAAAATTTTTGAAGGCGCTGCAAAATTAATTGAAAAACGGCTGAATAATGTTCAATTTGTTTTTTCAAAGTCTGAAAATTTGCCCGATGACATTTATAAGACGGAATATAAAACCATAAAAGGCAACAACTATAAGCTTTTATCCGCATCCGATGTTTTAATTTTAGCATCGGGTACGGTTGCGCTTGAAGCGGCACTTTATGAAACACCAATGATAATTTCATATAAAGGTCCGTTTTTCTTTTATTTGATTTATTTGTTGGTTCGAACAATTAAAAAAGCGTGTTTGGTAAATATAATCACGGGAAAAGACATAGTGCCCGAATTTTTAATGTATGATGCAACAAGCAAAAAAATTTCAGATGAAATAATTAAGCTTTTATCTGATGAAAACCATTATAATAAACAAAAAGAAGGTTTAATTGAATTAAAAAATTTAATGTTGAATAAAAAATCGGCAGATAGTGCCGCAGATGAAATTATAAAGGAGTTAAAAGGTGGCTAACATAATTACATTATCAAGAATTTTCTTAGCTTTTATTGCAATGGGGCTTTTATTTATAGGGCCAAAAGAAATGCCAAATTATGCGCACATTTCATTTATCATAACAATTTTTGTAATGTGGTTTGATGGGTTAGATGGCTATATTGCAAGAAAATTTAATGAATCATCTAAATTAGGTGCTGTTTTAGACATTATGGGCGATAGAATTGTTGAAAACATTTATTGGGTTGTTTTTTGCGCAATGGGCTGGATAAATGTGATTGTTCCGCTTGTGGTTTTAACAAGGGGCATTATAACAGATTCTTTAAGGTCTTTAGCTTTAGAAAAAGGCTTTACTCCATTTGGTGAAAAAACTATGATGCAGGGTAAAATTGCAAAATTTATTGTTGCATCCAATTTTTCAAGATTTACATACGCAGTTTGTAAAGCAATTGCCTTTTTGTTTATGTTAATTGGCCATGCTCCTTTCAGCTATCCTTACAAAGAAATTGTTCTTCAAACAGGCGTAATTTGCACAATAATAGCTGTTATTTTCTGTGTACTAAGAGGTTTGCCCGTTATATTTGAAAGCAAGAGATTTTTAAAATAATGGATAAAAAATATTTAAACATTGTCCTATATGAACCTGAAATTCCTCAGAATACAGGGAATATCGCAAGACTTTGCGCTTGCTTGAATGCTAAACTGTTTTTAGTCGGAAGGCTGGGGTTTAACATAACGGATAAACACTTAAAGCGCTCGGGTCTTGATTATTGGGACAAGGTTGAAATTGAACATGTGGTTGATTTTGAAACGCTAATAGAAAATTTTCCTTTTGAATCAAACTCGTATTACTTGTTTACAACGAAAACAAAAAGAAAATATACGGATGTTAAATATGAAAAAGGCTCGTTTTTAATGTATGGGCCCGAAACAAGAGGAATTCCTGAAGATATATTAAAAAAATACAGTGAAAATTGTGTAACAATTCCGATGAAAGAAGATTTAAGAAGCCTTAATTTGTCAAACAGTGTTGCAATTGGGGCATATGAAGCAATAAGGCAATTTGGCGGAATAGAATAATGGAGATTTAACTTGGATAACTTTGTTAAAATTGACAGATTTTACGTCTCAAAACTTTTTCCGAAAAGAAGTGAAAATTCAAATAAGGGCACTTTTGGAAGTGTTTTAAATTTTGCCGGTTCAATTTATTATCCGGGAGCCGCTTTTTTAAGTTCAATTGCAGCCCTCAGAGCAGGCTGTGGTTTGGTTCGCTTGGCAACGGAATCTTCTGTTATTCCTATTATTGCATCTCAAACTCCCGATGTAACATATATTGATTTGGGGACAAATGAATTTGGCACAATTCCAAAAGATGCCCATAAAATTGTAAAAGAAATAAAAACTCCTTCGGCAATCTCGGTTGGTTGCGGGTTGTCTGCACTCAATCCGGTAAAAGAGTTTGTTATAAAATTACTCAAAAATTACCTTGAATCATCAGTACCGATTGTTATTGATGCAGATGCAATAAATGTTTTGTCTATGACGGATAATCCTCCGATACCTTTAAATTCGGTCATAACGCCGCATCCTTTGGAATTATCAAGACTAATAAAAACGGATGTTGAAACAATTCAGTCGGACAGGTTAAAGTGGGCAAATTATGCAGCTTCAAAATTAGATTGCATTGTTGTTTTGAAGGGGCATAATACAATAATTTCTATTCCAAACGGCAACACATTTGTAAATACAACGGGAACTTCGGCGCTTGCTCATGGCGGCACGGGAGATATTTTGTGCGGGATGATTGCAGGTTTTGCAGCACAGGGAATGAAATTGGAAGATGCTTCAATTCTTGCGGTTTATCTTCACGGCAAGGCGGGTGAAATTGCAGGAAGAAAGCTTTCTGAGTATTCAGTTTTGGCTTCGGATGTTTTAAACTACCTTCCTGTTGCAATCAGAGAATTTTTCTAATCGGCATTTTTGTGCTAATATTTTTATATGCTCTTGGAGAGATGTCCGAGCGGTTTATGGTGCAAACCTCGAAAGTTTGTGTAGGGGAAACTCTACCGTGGGTTCGAATCCCACTCTCTCCGAATTAAAATATCGCCTAGATTTAGGCGATATTTTTGTATTTAATTCCTAGGATTGGTGTAACTTTTTAAATTATTTACTGATAATTTTTCCTGTCATATACCATTCTCCGTTTATAAATTCAGCTTTTTGAAGCAATATATCATAGCCGCGTTGCAATAGTAATTCGCATTCGCTATTATGCGTGCTGTTATAGTTTATTCCTTCAATAAATACACCCTTTGTGCCTTCAGGTAATTCTAATATCCAGTTTATATCATCCTTAAATGCGTTTTCTTGAAATATTGAAGTCGACATAAATCTTTCTTGATGTGCTACCAAATTGTTTTCTTCAATCAAAAGTATAACTTCGTCAATTTGATCCTGATTGTTGCTTGCGGCAGCTTTTTTCATTAAAGTTGATAATTTTTCTCCGTTTATTTCAACCGTGTCAAATACGCTGTATCCTTCACCCCTGTATACAGTTATTGATTCCGGTATTTCTTGTGTGTCAATATAAGATGTAATTGTATTTATTTGTTTTTCTATTTTTGGATCTGAAAATGTATGATTTGGATTAATTTCCATTGAGGTTAAATTAGTGTTGATGACTGCAGAGTTGCTTTTATATCCCATAATGCTTGCAAGCTCGTTTTTGTTTGGTTTATTTTTTAATGTATTTATTATCATTCCCCATTGAGCTGATGTAATATTATCAATATTTTTCATAAATTCATGGCTTTTTCTAAGCATTTGATATAAATACAACAAATCTGTCATATTATTTGTAAAATATTCTATATACGTTCCATCTGCCGAATTCATGATTTGTCGCATAATTTTTATGTCTTTTGCACATAAATTGGTTTCAAGTGAGCTGATAATTGTAGTACCTGTAACTGTACCGTATTCTTTAATAAGCATTGCTTTTGTTTCTTCGGAACATGTATATTTGTATATTCCTTCCGAATAATCACTTGATCTCTTTAACGCTGTATATGCACCCCATGTGAGATTTATGGATTCGGTATTATATTCGCTGCGGACAATTCCTATTGTTTCCAATAGCTCTTCAAATGTTTTTTCATCAATTTGACTCAATTGGCCTGTTTTATTTAAGTCTATTTTTGACATATTGGAAATAATATTTGCTTTTTTTGTATCCAACAAATTTTGTAAACTTTGTTTTTTATAAATGTCTTGTATGCTGTTGATTGAAGTTTGAATATCTGCAAGGTCTTTAATTGATGTTGCTCTTGAAATTGATGTTTCATATGTTTTTGTTTTTGCTTTTGTTAAAAGGCTTAACATATCTGAGCCGTCATCAGGCATTTTCTTAACTTCATCAAGCAAATCTACCAAGAATTGTTTTCTTTTCAAAAGAACATCTTGATATTTTGTCATACCTTGTTCTTGAAGAATTTGAACAATATCATTGTCAGATAAATCGGCAACTCTTTGAAGTGAATCAATTAAATCGCTTCTTGTCATTGATGAGAATAAATTGCTCGATACTTGGTTATATTTAGGATCAATTAATGTTGTTACTTCATCTACAATTGATGTATATGCTTTTTTGCCGCCTTGAGCACGGAAGTCAAATGTACCGCCAACATCTATACGGTAAATATCAGCACCGTTTGTAACGGCGTTATTTGAACAAACCGCATCCCAGTTAGCAAGTAATGCGTCCATACCAAAACCTTTGGCTAAACCTTGTTTAGGTGTGGAAACAGGCGTAAGGTTAGGAATATATTTACTTAATAAACCAACATTGCCGCTTGCATCCGTATATAAAGTTAATTCAGGAACATCTATGCCTGCCGCTTTATATAATTTTGAAGCTAAAACTTCCGTTTGTGATTGTGAAGTTGAACCCAATTTTGAATAGAATAATTCACCCGTTGCATTGTTTACAACATATCCGCCATTGTTGCTGCCTGCTTGAGAACCAATAAATGCTGTAAAGGAGCATTCTTCTCCGTTTACATTAAATGTGACTTGTTTTGTTTTGTATGTTGAACTTAGTTGTGTTATTTTTTGTAGTATATCAGGATCTTTTATTTTACTTGTATTAATTGTGTTTGTTATTTCTACATTTTGCTTTGATGTCAATATTTCTGTTGAACCTGATTTTTCTTCTTCTATTCCTTTGTTTGGAATATCTGAATCCTTGTCGGTGTTTTTTCTCATTATTTCTTCTTCTTGAATATATGAGCTTTCTGTTGTTTTTTGCGTAAAATCACTTGTTGCTGTTTGCCAACTTGCAAATAGTGAATCAGGATTTGTTGCTCCTGCTATCTGGTCTGAATCTTTAATCTCGGTTAATCCTGCAAGTGAATCATCGGAAGTTTTTCCCCCCTTAATGTCGCCGCCTATTTCCGCAACATTTTCATCGACATTTGTTAAATTAGACTGCGAATTACTGCATACATTTGCTCCTGCCAACCCTGCGACAACTAATTGGCCGGCTTCTTTGGCACCTGTAACTCCCACATTAAATATAGAGCCTGCGGCGCCGCCCATCATTGCAACTTCTAATAATTCTTCAGTAGAAAATTCCTTTTCGCCCATTAATGCAGATAAGCTGTATTCTGCACCTGCACTTATTGAGCCGTCTATAAACCCTTCAACTGCTGCTCCTGCAGTTTTAGAGCCTATGCTTATAAGTACATTTCTTGCACTTTCTTTAAATGTTGTTGCAACCGCCACTTTACCTGCTTGGCCTGCTATTGTTCTTGCAACTGCGCCGCCTGCTGCGTTTGATATAACTCCGACAGAACCGTTAACTGCGCCCAAAATTGCATCTTTGCCGGCTTCTTCAAGAGAATAATTTATTTCATAGTCACCGTCATTGTCTGAATCATATATGCTATCTACAAATTGCAGCGAACTGTTCACGGCTGCGCCCACTCCGGCACCAACCAATAATGATAAGCCGCCCGTTACGGGGGCAAATGATACTGCTAATGTTGCTGCAATACCTGTTGCAACACCAATTATGGCTTCTTTGATTGTATGTTGCGTTGATATGTAATCTTCAATGCCTTCTGCCGCCCTTGTATTTCCGACAACCAAAAGTAAATCGGTGTTGCCGTTGCCTGCTTCATTTACCTGATCTGTAAGATTGTCTATAAATTCATCCAATGCAACAACATTTTCTTTGTTATTTGCAGTTTTGTTTGAATTTTCTTCCTTGGGGTTTTTCATGGAATCATATGCAAGAAGTGTCGCCATTGATTCAACGGAAAAATCTTCACCCGTCAATGATTTGTATATGGCTGCAAATCTTTCGGGGTCTTTGCAATTTTTTAATTCTTCAACCTGTGCTCTGTATTGCTGTATTTGCGCCTGCATTTCGGGCTCACTTGTTCCAAGACCGAATAGTGAGTTGCCGGTGCTTATCCACTTGCTTATGTCTCCCTGCTGACATGCTGCATTATTTGCATCTTGCATTAATTCTGTTGTTTGCGCAATTAAAATATCCGCTATATATTCAACCGAAATGATTTCTCCGTCTAAACTCATATTTCCGTTTTCAATGAGTTCTAAAAGTTCTCTTGCTTCTTTGCTTTCTTGTTTTTCTAATTCAATATATTCGTCAATATCGCCTGTTTCCAAGTTCATTATTTTTTCTGTAGTACAGTTTTCATTTGCACTATCAAATGAGCAGACTTTTCCTTCGGAATTAATGCAAACATCTTTATCGAAATATATTTTTTGATATGCAAGAACCATATCTTCATATTTGTCTGAAACAATAGCTTTTTCCAGCAGTTCTCGCCTTTCGTTGTAATAATTTTCTTCAGCTTTATTCCCCATAAAAAATAATTCGCCAAGATCGTCAATTACTCCGCAAGAAGCTCTTGACGCAACAAGTTCGCTTTTTTGTGCGGTAAGTTCAGCGAGCATTTCTTCTTTAAGGTTAATATCTTCTTCTTTTTTTGCAAGCTTTTGGTCATATTTATCTATGTTTTCGGAAAGTGAAGTTAGTTTTGAATCATCCCCTTGAATAAGCGCAATTGTTTCGGATACTATTTCGTCATATTCTTCATCTTTTGGTTCATATTCAAGATAAATTTCCTGAACGAAATCTTCAAGTTCTTTCACTATTTCCGAAGTTTCAATTTCTTTGTTGTTTTCATCAACTATATTGCCAAAAGCATTTGTATGATAGCCGTTTTTTTCCAAAAATTTATTCAAAGCTGAATCATATTTGCCTTCATCATCTGCTTTTATCATTGAATTTCCTAAATCCAAAAGCGCATTAGCATATTCGCTGTCTGAAATTACCTCATTATAAACTTGTTTTAAAACAATTGTTGTAGCGCAATTTGCCAGAGTTTTGTTTTTTTCCAGATCTTCTTTGTCGCTGTTAAATTTTTCTTGTATTTCAGAATCAATAACTTCTCTTTCATTTTCATAATATTTTTCAAATGTACTTGGCTCTGATTTGCCGGTTATTGAATTCGAAATAAAATTTACTGCACTTGCCGACAAATTTACTATTAACTTTAGGGGGCTCAACGTTAAGTTTGTTTCCGCCACTTGGTATTCTTGCTCTTTGTCGATATTTTCAGCCTGTTCTCGGTTGCTCACATTGAACGCATTTGAAGCAAAAAATGCATTTGTACTTTTTGTTTCATTGTCTTGTGTTGATAAATTTTCTTTTTTAGCGACGCTTAGTGAATGCAATTCCTGAGACTCTTTTTGATTATTGGTCTCCATCGTATATAAAGCAAAATCATTTTCAATGTTTGGCGTTGTGTAAAATTCGCCCTGTGCAAATTTTCCGTTTTCATCCGAATTGTTTTGAACAGGCGTTTTTTCTTTTGTATTTTGTGTTTTTTCTGCATTTGCTTTAGTGTTAAGCTGCCTGATTTCTTTTGACTTTGCTTTTAGAGAAGGATTTTCTTCGCATTCTTCTTCAAAAGCTTGCAAATTTTCTTCATCTGCCAAGTTTACTTTGCTTTTGATTTTTGAAAATTCTTCCAACTGTTTTTTTGGCAATAAATCGCCTTTTTCGGCTAAAGTTTTGCACACTTTGCCCTTCGTTTCAAATTTTAATTCTTCCATACCAATACAACCTTCTTCCCATTAGGGTATATCGACGATTGTTTATTTTTCTTGATGAATTTTATTTATAACAATTGAAAAATTAACAAAATTTAACAATACCGTTTTGTTTACGGTCTGCAAATGTGCTAAAATACAAATATATAGGTTATTTTTTGTGTTGTTGTTAGGAAGGTTTTTTGGTATGAGAATTTCAAGAATTTCAGCTCATCATACGCCGTTAATTTTATTCAGTGCAAAAACAAAAGTAACTGCACCTGAAAGTTTGTTGTCTAAAGAAGATAAAGAATATTTTGAACAATTGGGAAGAAGAATCAAACCCGATACAGACACAATTGAAATCGGTATTTCAAACCTTTATTCAAGTAAAACAAACCCCAATGTTCAATGCTACGATGTAACAAAAACAATGGGAAAAGAGAGCGATAATTCTTCTTCAATGCAATCTTCAACAATAAGTGTTCCATATATTAAAAATGGCATTGTTCAAGAAAAAAATTCTCCTAAAAATTACCTTGAAAAACTCTTTTCAAGGTGGCAGAAAAAAGATTAAAAAATACCCTTGCAAGATTTGCAAGGGCATAATTTTATGTTATTATTGTTTTTGCCTTGGGGCGTTGGCGCAGTTGGTAGCGCACGACACTGGCAGTGTCGGGGTCAGGGGTTCGAATCCCCTACGCTCCACCAAATATAAAAAGCGGCTTATACGGCCGCTTTTTGTTTTGTAATTGCTTTTTTAAATATTTCAATTGCAAGGTCAACATCTTCTTTTGAAATAATTAAAGGGGGAACAAACCTTATTGTGTTTTTGCCGGCCCCTATAATTAAAAGCCCGTTATCTAAGCAATTTTGAATAACATCACTTGTATTTCCTTCAATTTCAGCGCCTATCATAAGCCCCATTCCCCTAACATCTTTAATTAAGGGTTTTAATTCGCTTAGTTTTTGGTATAAATAAGCGCCGACATTTTTTGCGTTTTGAACCAAATTAAGGTTTATGATTTCTTTTATTGTTGCAATTCCTGCCACAGTTGAAATGAAATTGCCGCCAAAAGTTGAAGCATGATCAGATGGTTCAAACGCATTTGCCGCTTTTTCTTTTGCTACAATTGCACCAATCGGAACGCCGTTTCCTAAACCTTTTGCAAGGCATATAATATCGGGAGCTTCATCATAATTTTTTGCATAATTTTGAAAAGCAAAAAATTCGCCGCTTCTTGCAATTCCCGTTTGAACTTCATCTATAATTAAAAGCGCATTATATTTATCGCAAAGTTTTCTTAAACCAAGATAAAATTCTTTTTCCATCGGAATTATGCCGCCTTCGCCCTGAATGCATTCCGCTATAACGGCGCAAACATCATCGTCCATTAATTTTTCAATACTTTCAATGTTGTTAAATTCCCCGTATTCAACATCCCCCATTAAAGGTTTAAAAGCTTTTTGATATTTTTCTTGCCCCGTTAAAGTTAAAGAGCCTATTGTTCTACCATGGAAAGAATTTTTCATTGCAATAATTTTTTTGCCTTTATTGTTCATAAATGCATATTTTCTTGCAAGTTTTAAGGCTGCTTCGTTTGCTTCTGCTCCAGAGTTACAGAAAAATGCTTTATCTAAGCCTGAAACTTCACTTAAAAGTTTTGCAAGCTCCCCTTGCGGTTTTATATAGTACAAATTAGATGAATGGTTAATTTTATTAATTTGATTGCATAGTGCATTTATATAATTTTTGTTGCCGTAGCCAAGCGCATTTACTGCAATTCCTGCGGTAAAATCAAGATATTTTTTGTTGTTTTCATCATATAAATATATCCCATCCCCATATTCAAAAGAAACGGGAAATCTTTTATATGTTGTCATTACATATTTATTAAATTCTTCAAAATTATTCATTAGTATTCCTCTATAATTGTGCCGATACCGTCTTTTGTGAAAATTTCCAAAAGGAGTGAATGTAAAATTTTGCCGTTTATGATGTGAACGGAATTAACACCGTTTTTAACGGCTTTTGTTGCATAATTTACTTTTGGAATCATACCGCCTTTAATTGTTCCGTTTTCAATTAAAAGCTTAATTTCATCCGGAATTAATTCGGATATAACGGAATTTTCATCATCCTCTTTGAATAAAACTCCGTTTGAATCCGTTAAGAAAATAAGCTTCGCTGCGTTTAATTTAATTGCAATTTCTGATGCTGCAATGTCTGCGTTAATATTATATGTATTTCCTTCTTTATCAGACCCGACGGGTGAAATAACAGGAACAAAATCTGATTTTATTAAGCTTTCAACAATTTTTGTGTTGATATTTGTAATGTCGCCAACAAGCCCAAGGTCAACTTCACCTTCTTTTTTCTTTGCTTCAATTAAAAGCCCGTCTTTACCTGAAATGCCCACAGCTGAAACATTATGCTTTTGAAATTCTGAAACCAAGGCTTTATTAATTTTCCCTGATAAAACAGTTTCAACGGTTTTCATTGTGTTTGGGTCGGTTACTCTTAGGCCGTTTACAAATTTTGGCTCAATTTTTTGAAGTTTTAGTGCTTCATTTATTTCAGGGCCGCCTCCATGGACAATTACGGGGTTAATTCCAACCATTTTCATAAATGCTATATCCCTTGTAACGGATTTTTTAATTTGGGGGTCAACCATAGCAGCACCGCCGAATTTTATAACAACGGTTTTGCCGTGAAATTCGTTTAAATAAGGCATTGCTTCTACTAAAACGCTTGCTTTTTCTATATATTTTTGCATTTTTATTTTTTCTCCTTAGCTTCTGTATTCGGCATTAATTTTGACGTAATCATAGCTTAAATCGCAGCCCCAGCCTGTGGCTTCAGCTATGCCTTCTTTCATTTCAACCAAAATTTGAATTTCTCTTTCAGATAAAACATCAATCGCAAATTCTTCGTCAAAATTAAGGGGTTTGCCTTTTTCATAAAGTTCAATTTCACCTTTTTTACTTTTAAATTTAATATCAACTTTATCGGGGTTAAATTTAACACCTGAAGCACCCATAGCGGAAATTACCCTGCCCCAGTTAGCATCTTGCCCGAAAAATGCGGTTTTTACCAAATTTGAATTTAAAATTGCTTTAATTAAAATTTTGGCGTCATCTTTTGTTTTTGTACCTTTAATGTTGCATTCCAAAAATTTGCTTGCGCCTTCGCCGTCTTTTACTATATCTTTTGCAAGTTCTTCACATACCATATGAAGCGCTTTTTTAAATTTTTCATAGTTTTCATCTTCTTTATTGATAATTGGGTTATTAGCGCAGCCGTTTGCTAAAATTACAGCCATATCGTTTGTGCTTGTTTCGCCGTCCACCGTTATCATATTAAAGGTATCTGAAATATTTGATTTGAAGGCTTTATCTAAAAGTTCTTTTTCAATATTAACATCTGTTGTAATAAAATTAAGCATTGTTGCCATATTGGGGTGAATCATGCCAGAACCCTTTGCAATGCCTGAAATTTTAACAGGTGCATCATTTATTTTAAATTCAACGGTTATGCTTTTTAAAAATGTATCTGTTGTTAAAATGCCCGTTGCGCAATTTATGCCTGCTTCTTCCGTGTCAGCCAGCATCGGTGTCATTTTTTTAATGCCTGAAACAATATTTTCCATGGGCAAATAAACGCCGATAACGCCCGTGCTTGTTACAATAACACTTTCTTTTTCAATGTTTAAACAATCTGCCGTGGTTTGCGCCATTAAAACCGCATCTTTATAACCTCTATCGCCTGTGCAGGAATTAGCGTTGCCGCTATTTACAACAATGGCTTGAATTTTGTTATTATTTTTGGTTAAGCTCTCGCACCATAATAATGGCGGCGCTTTAACAATGTTTGTTGTATAAACCGCAGAACATAACGCAGGTTTTTTTGAATAAATAATAGAAAGGTCAAGCTTTGCCTTTTTAACCCCTGAATGTATTCCTTGCGCCAAATATCCTTTGGGCGAAACTATTGTTCCCTTTGTTGTTTTAATTTCTTCAGATATCATTGTATTCATTTTTTTCCTTTCAATTTTAAACAGGGAATATTCCTGCTGTTTTAATTCCTTCATCTTCATCAAAACCAAATGTTAAATTCATGTTCTGAACCGCTTGGCCTGATGCCCCTTTAATTAAATTATCTATTGCGCCTTGAACAATCACATTTCCTGTTCTTCGGTCAAAAAATAAGCCGATATCAATATAATTTGAACCTTTCACCCATTTTGTTTCAGGGTAAATTCCGTCTTTTAAAAGCCTTACAAATTTTTCATCTTTGTATTGGTTAAAATAAGCTTCTTTTACATCATCAAAAGTTATATTTTCTTTTAATTTTAAATATGATGTTGTTAAAATGCCCCTGTTCATCGGAATTAGGTGAGGTGTAAATTGAATTACAACCTCTTTTTTAATTGCATTTGTGAGTTCCTGTTCAATTTCAGGGGTGTGCCTGTGGGATGCAATTTTATATGCTTTTATATTTTCATTGGTTTCAGAAAAATGAACCCCTAATGAAACACCTCTGCCAGCGCCAGTTACGCCCGATTTTGCGTCAATTATAACAGAATTTGTTTCAATTAAATTATTTTTAAATAAAGGGTATAAACTTAAAATAGAACAAGTTGTATAGCACCCCGGGTTTGCGATTAAATTTGTTTTTTTAATTTCTTCCCTATAAATTTCAGGAAGCCCGTAAACCGCTTCATCTAAAAGGTTTTCGCCAAAATGTTCAACATTATACCATTTTTCATAAATAGTTTTACTTTTTAACCTAAAATCTGCCCCTAAATCTATTATTTTTGTTTTTTTCAATATTTCTTTCGTTACTTTGCTTGAAGCAATCCCGTGCGGCAGCGCAAGAAAAATAACATCAACATCATTTGATAAGGTTTCAATATCATCTTCAATTAAATTTATATCTAAAACTTTGTTAAAGTTAGAATAAACATCTTGAAAATTTTGCCCTTTATATGACCTTGATGTTAAAAACTTTAATTCAACATTTTTATGGTTAGATAAAATTCTGACCAATTCTTCGCCCGCATAACCTGTTGAACCTACTACCGCCGCTTTTATCTTTTCCAATTTTTTATTCTCCTAAATTTCATTATCAGACAGCCAAATTTTGTTTAATTCTAAAACGTGCTTTACCGTTTCAGGGTTTGGCCCGCCGATTTCTTTTTTTGATATAACAGAATTTTTAATATCAATTGCGCTATAAATATCATCTTCAAAAAGGCTTGATTCTTTTTTAAATTCTTCAAGTGATAGTTCATCAAGCGTTTTTTTGGATTCAATGCAATAAGAAACAAGTTTGCCTGCAACGTTGTGGGAATCTCTGAATGGAAGCCCTTTTTTAGTTAGATAATCTGCAACATCGGTTGCATTTAAAAAGCCTTCTTTTGCGGCTTTTAGCATAATGTCTTTATTGACCTTCATTGTTTTTATTACATCGGGAAGAATTTTAAGGCAATTTTTAGTTGTTTTAATGCTGTCAAAAAGTGGCTCTTTATCTTCCTGCATATCTTTATTATATGCTAAAGGCAATGATTTCATAGTGGTTAAAATGCTTATTAAAGAACCATATACTCTGCCTGTTTTGCCTCTTATAAGTTCCAAAATATCAGGGTTTTTCTTTTGAGGCATGATGCTTGAACCTGTTGAATAAGAATCATCAAGTTCAACAAACTTAAATTCAAAGCTTGACCACATTATAATTTCTTCTGAAATTCTGCTTAAATGCAACATTATTGTTGCTAAACAAGATAAAGTTTCAATTATAAAATCTCTGTCTGAAACTGCATCCATTGAATTTAGACAAATTGAATCAAACCCCAAATATTCAGCCACCAAATTTCTTTTAATGTTATATGGGCTTCCTGCCAGTGCCCCTGCGCCTAATGGAAGAACATTCACCCTTTTATAGGTATCATCAAGTCTTGATTTATCTCTTTTAAACATTTCTATATATGCACCAAGATAATGCGCCAAAGTAACGGCCTGCGCTCTTTGAAGGTGAGTATACCCCGGCATTATTGTTCCAAAGTGGTTTGATGATACATCCATCAAGGTTTTGATTAAATTTAAGATTAACTTTTGAATTTCTTTAATTTCATCTTTTAAATAAAGCCTAATATCAAGCGCAACTTGGTCGTTTCTGCTTCTTGACGTGTGAACTTTTTTGCCTGTTTGCCCAATTTTTTTCACTAAATTGGCTTCAATAAAAGAATGAATATCTTCAAAATTATAATCGAATTGAAGTTTGCCATTCTCAATTTCATCTAAAATTTCACTTAAGCCTTTTATAATTTCATCTTTTTCACATTCTGAAATTATTCCCTGACAAGCGAGCATTTTAGCATGGGCAATGCTACCTTTAATGTCATATTTATATAAAATTTTATCAAAAGGAAGGGATGAATTGAAATCGTTCACATCTTCATTTAATTCTTTTGAAAACCTTGAACCCCATAAAAGGGCGATTTGTTCTTCTGCCATTAAACAAGCTCCTTCGTGTTATTTTTTTTATTAACTAATGCTCTAACCTTTAATGGAAGCCCAAAGAGGTTTATAAAGCCTTCTGCGTCTTTGTGGTTATATAATTCGCCAGTTGTAAAACTTGCCAAAGATTCATTATAGAGCGAATATTTTGATTTTGCGCCTGCAGGAATTATGTTTCCTTTGTAGAGTTTTAATTTAACACATCCTGTTACGGTTTCTTGGGTTTTATCAACAAATGCCATTAAAGCTTCCATTAAAGGTGTGAACCATTCGCCTGAATAAGCAAGTTCTGCGAATTTATTTGAAACGATTGATTTAAAAGACTGGGTTTGTTTATCTAAGCACAAATATTCAAGCTCTTTATGTGCATAGTATAAAATTGTTCCCCCGGGGGTTTCGTAAACTCCTCTTGATTTCATCCCCACGACTCTGTTTTCAACCATATCAACAATACCAATGCCGTTTTTTCCGCCTATAACGTTTAGTTTTTTAATAAATTCAGCTGGTGCAAAGGTTTCACCGTTTAATTTTGTCGGAATGCCTTTTTCAAATTCAATTTCAATGTATGTTGCTTCATCGGGTGCTTTTTCAGGTGTAACCGATAAATGAAGCAATTTATCATAGTTTGGTTCATTTGCAGGGTCTTCAAGTTCCAACCCTTCATGGGATAAGTGCCAAAGGTTTTTATCTCTTGAATAAGTATCACCTTTTTTCATAGGAACTTCAATTCCTCTTTTTTCAAGGTATTCAACTTCATCTTCTCTTGATTGAATATCCCAAATTCTCCAAGGAGCAATGATTTTAAGTTCAGGTGCCAGTGCTTTTATACCGAGTTCAAACCTAACCTGATCGTTTCCTTTGCCGGTTGCGCCGTGGCAAATTGCAGTTGCACCTTCTTTTTTTGCAATTTCAACCAATTTTTTTGCAATTAAAGGCCTTGCAAGAGATGTCCCTAAAAGGTATTTGCCTTCATAAGTTGCATTTGCTTTAATTGCAGGGTAGATGTAATCAACAACAAATTCATCCTCAACATTTAAAAGATAATATTTAACAGCCCCTGTTTTAAGTGCTTTTTCTTCCAAGCCGTCAGTTTCCGTTCCTTGGCCTACATCAATACAAACTGCAACTACATCAAAATCATAGTTTTCTTTTAACCAAGGAATAATAACTGTTGTGTCTAAACCGCCGGAGTAGGCTAAAATAACTTTTTCTTTCATTTTTATTTCTCCTTATTTAATAATTGACGCTAATATTGCCATTTGGGCATACATTCTGTTTTCTGCCTGATTAAAAATTGAATCAGAGTGAAGTTCAAATGTGTCTTCTGCGATTTCTTGCCCTTTATGAGCAGGCAGGCAATGAAGAACAATTGAATTACCAGCTGTATTTTTCATTAATTCATTATTAATTTGATAATTTTTAAATATTTCTTTTCTAATTTCAGCTTCATTTTCTTGCCCCATTGAAGCCCAAACATCAGTATAAACAATGTTTGCACCTTTAACCCCAACTATCGGGTCAGATACAATTTCAATTTTAGAGCCTGTTTTTTCAGCTATTTTTTTAGCTTTTGATATTTCATCTCCGTTTGGTTCATATCCATTTGGGCAAATTGCCGTTATATCAATTCCAAAAGAAGCGCAGCCTGTAAGCAAACTGTTTGTAACGTTGTTACCGTCGCCAATGTAGGCTAATTTTAAGCCTTTAAAAGTTTTAAAAGTTTCATAAACGGTTAAAAGGTCTGCCATAATCTGGCATGGGTGAGAAAGGTCTGTTAGAGCATTTACAACAGGAATTGATGAGAATTTTGCAAATTGCTCAACATCACTATGCGCAAAAGTTCTTATGGTAACGGCGTCAGCGTATTTTGAAATTACTCTTGCGGTATCTTCAATAGATTCTCTTTTTCCTAAAATAATTTCATCTTGTTTTATAACATAGCTTTTGCCGCCTAATTTTGCCATTCCTATTTCAAAACTTAACCTTGTTCTCAAAGAAGGTTTTGAAAAATACATAACAAGATTTTTATTTTTTAATAAGTCTAAATTCTTGCCGTTTTTGGTTTTTTT
>CALUWE010000019.1 GCA_944324425.1 Candidatus Gastranaerophilales bacterium | reverse complement strand
GAAATTTCAGGCAAAAAATATAAAGAAAACGAAAAAACAGATATTTCATTAAGGATAGTAACAGACCATGCAAGGTGTGTTTCCTTTATGATAGCAGACGGCATTTTACCGACTAACGAAGGCAGAGGATACGTTTTAAGAATGATTTTAAGGCGTGCGCTTCGCCACGGGTATTTATTAGGCTTAGAACTTCCTTTTATGGAACCTGTTATAAATAAAGTTATTGATAATTATAAAGATGCCTACCCTGAATTAATTGAAAACAAAGAAAAAATCTTAAAAACCGTGAAACTTGAAGAAGAAAGGTTTAAATTAACTTTAGACAGAGGCTACCATAATATTGAAGAAATTATGACTAAGCTAAAACAAGAAAATAAAGATACAATTAATGGGTTAGATGCTTTTAAATTGTATGATACATTCGGTTTCCCGTTTGAATTAACAAAAGAAATAGCCGAAGAAAACGGCCTTAAAGTAGATGAAATCGGCTATAAAAAAGAAATGGAAAACCAAAAACAAATGGCAAGGGCTTCTATGCAAAAGGTTGTTTTAACGGATGACCTTAACTATACAAATAATCCCGACACCAAATTTACAGGGTATGAATCAAATGAAGAAAATGCAAAAGTTTTAGCCATTGTAAAAGACGGCAGCAATGTTGATTCAATTGAAGGTGATGAAGCCGATGTGATTTTGGATGTAACGCCATTTTATGCTGAATCGGGCGGTCAAATTGGCGATTTTGGGCTTATAACATCAGGAAATTCTTATTTTGAAGTTCATAAAACCTTTAAAGCCGGCAAAGTTTTTGTTCATAGAGGTTTTGGTTCAATTAAAAAAGGTGAAACCGTTAAAGCCAAAATTGACCTTCAAAAAAGAGAAGAAATTAAAAAACACCACTCGCTGGCGCACCTTCTTCAAGCCGCTTTAATTAAAGTTTTAGGAAATGAAGTTCATCAGGCGGGGTCTTGGGTTGAAGAAAATAAAACAAGGTTCGATTTTTCATTTTCAAGAGCACTCACAAAAGATGAAATCAAAAAAACAGAAAAATATATAAATGAATGGATTAAAGAAGGCTTAGCAGGCAGCACAGAAATTATGGATATTGAAACCGCCAAAAAATCGGGCGCTATGGCACTTTTTGGCGAAAAATACGGCGAAAAGGTTCGTGTTGTTTCATTTTCAAATGATAAAGAAACAATGTCTAAAGAACTTTGCGGCGGCACGCACGTTTCAAATACATCTGATTTAAGGCTTGCAAAAATTGTTTCTGAAAGCGCAATTTCACAAGGTGTTCGAAGAGTTGAAGCGCTTTGCTCTGATGCTGCGCTTAATTTCTTAAATGAAAAAGCCGATTTGTTATTTGAAATTGCACAAAATAACAAAATAAAGCCTGAAGATATTGAAAATAAAATCCAAAAATTAACAGATGAAATTAAAGAACAAAATTCTAAAATAACGGATCTTGAAAATAAAATCACTCAAGCAAAATTTGATTCACTTATTTCAAAAGCTGAAGATATTGAAATTAAAGGTCAAAAAGGCAAACTCTTTATTTCTATGGCAGAAGATATGCCGTTAGGTGCTATCAGAATAAGCGTTGAAATGCTTGCAAAACGCATAGGGGGAGAATCCGTTATTGTTCTTTGCTGCAAAAAAGCTGAAGGCGGCGCTGTTGTAATTTCAAAAGTAACTGACGGTTTTGTTAAAGCAGGAATTTCTGCAGGAAATATTGTTTCTAAAATTACAAAGCTTATGAACGGCAATGGCGGCGGCAAACCGAATATGGCGCAAGGTTCTGCTAAAGATATAACAAATGCAGTGAATATTTTAGCCGACCTTGAACGTGAAATAAAGGAAAATTAATTGAACCTTAATTTAAAAAATAACGATAAAACGGCAAAAACCCTATCTTGGGCATTTTTTGCCGTTTTTGCCATTTTGACATTTATTTTAATGTTAAATAGAACCCCGTTTTTTGATGAAGCCCACGCTTGGATGGTTTCTAAAAGCTTTAATTTAATTGAGCTTTTTAAAATTGAAAAATTCGAGGGGCACCTTTTTATTTGGCATTTGCTTTTAATGCCTTTTTCAAAAAATAATTTATTTTACCCGTATTCAATGTATATTTTAAATTGGTTATTCTGCATTCTTGCAATGTTTGTTTTTTGGCGTTCTTCCCCGTTTAAAACCGTTGAAAAAGCTTTGATAACATTTTCATTTCCTATCTTTTGGTATTTTGCGCAAGTTGCAAGGTGTTATTCGATTGGTATTTTATTTTTATTTTTAATTTTAACTTTATGGAAAGAAAGAATAAAAAAGCCAGTTTTAGTTTCATTTCTTTTAATTTTGCTTGCAAATACATCTGCAATGGCATTAATTGGGGCATTTATTTTAGGGTTAATTTTTATTTTTGACATCATAAAAGAAAAAGTTGATAAAAAGAATTTAATTTATTCATTTTTAATTTTATTTTTTGGTGCAATTTTAGTTTTTGTTCAATTGCTTGGCGCATATCATCCTGATATTGAAGCATTATTCAAAGAAAAAATATTTTTCTATAATTTAATAACATATTTTTATTTTATAGATTTTAAACATTTAACCCTGCCTTATATTTTTAATAAATTTACAGCCTTAATTGCGCTTTTAACGGTTCTTTTTTCATTTTTATTTTTATTTAAAAATAAAAGGAGTTTTTTCTTTTTAACAACAACCTATCTTTTAATGTTTTCGCTTTTTACATTCAAATATTCAGGTGCTTGGTGGCACTATCTTTTCTTTTATATATATTTAATTTCAGCTATTTGGCTTTATAGGAATGAAGAAAACCAAAAAAATGTTTTTGAAAAGCCTTTTAAAATTTTATTTTTAACTCTTGTTTCATTATTTACAATAACAACAATGTTTTTTGATACCTTGTTTTTATCGGAAGTTTACCATTCAAAAACAAAAGAAATTTATGAAATTATAAAAAAAGAAAAGTTATTTGACGGCAACAAAAAAATATATGCGCTTGATAATTTTTCTCAAACATCGACAGGCATTATGCCCTATTTAAAAGAAACCAAAATTTACAATGTTTTTGGCGATGAAAAATATTCAAAAGAAGAATATAGGCATTATATGAAAAAAGAAAAAAGAACTTTTTTAATTGATGAATTTGCAAACTCTTTAGATAAAAACAAAATAAATTTAGGAATATCGGATAGAAAAATGTTTCCCGTTTATTTCGGCAAAAAATATAAGCTTATTTTAAAGCCTTATTTCAAAAACGAAAATCCAAATTTTATAATTTATGAATTAGAAAAATTTTAGAAAAAGAAATTAGTTTTTGGGCTTTGCTCGTGGAATTGGCCGCCTGCGCAAACAATTTCAATAACTTTTAAAAGAAAATCTCTCGGCGCATCCACGTGGGATAGAAAATATTCTTGGTTGTCTTTATGCTTAATTGTCATAATAACGCTTTGATTTTTTTCTGCAGGCACATAAAGGGAAGCTATTTCGTTATCCAGTAAAATTTTCATCTGCCCGTCATAATCGTTTGTACCTTGCATTAAATTTGCAAAGTTTCCGTTTATTGCAAAAATTCTGCCGCAAAATAAAGGGTTGTTTCCTTCTCTTGGAAGTGCTTTTGGGGCAATATTAAAACGGGAAGTAAAGCTTATTGTGTGCCACAAAATGTTTATTGTTGCAATTGTTTTTGTGGAATCGATTTCATAGTAAATGTTTCCTGATGGAATGTTTCTAACGCTAAAAGATTGTTTTAAAGATTCAACAACCTGATCCATGACATCTGCCATTCTTATAAATATTTCAGCAGTGTTTTGGTTAGATTTTTGAAAATCCAGAAATTGTTTGTACATATGAACTGCAACAAGGCCTGTTCTTTCTTGCACAACAGAAGATTTTCTCACACTTCCTTCAAGATTGTTTAAGCTTTCAAAGTTGTTAGCCAATTCGATTCCGTTTCTTATAATTTATAAATCTATGTTAACTTAAAAATAGGGAATTACCACATTATATTATAATTTTTTTTACAATAAACAAATACTTAATTTATATTAATTTTGAAAAATATATGTATAATTGAAATATGGCTGTTAATAATAAATCAAAAAATTACCTTAAAAATTTTGAAAGCTACCTGAAATTGGAAAAAAACTTTTCATCTCACACAATAAGGGCATATTCGGCTGATGTTTTATGCTTTTTGATTTGGGCGGGAGAAGTTAATGTCAACGAAATTGACGCTAAAAAATTTTCCGAATACCTTTATTTTATATCACAGATGAACTATACAAAAACCACAATTGCAAGAAAAATAGCTTCAATAAGGGCGTTTTACAGGTTTTTATATAATATGGAAATTGTGGATTATAACCCGACAGATACAGCCAAGGGTCCAAAACTTCCAAAAAGTTTACCTGATTTTTTATCTGAAGATGAAATTGAAAACATTTTAACAAACATCAAAATTTCAAGCCCCGCAGGATACAGAAACAGAGTGATTTTTGAACTTTTGTGGGTAACCGGAATGAGGATTTCAGAACTTTCGGGCTTAAATTATGAAGATTTAAATTTAGAACAAAATGAAATAAGGGTTTTTGGTAAAGGGGCAAAAGAAAGAATAGTTTTAATTCCAAATAAAACAAAAGAGCTTCTTTTAAACTACATTGAAAATGTTTCAAATTTAATTCACAAAACCGAACACAACGGCAAAAACCCCCTATTTATTAACAATAACGGTTACAGGCTTCAAAATCAGACAATAAGAAAGGCTCTAAAAACCGTTGTGGATTCAATTGAATTAAATAAACACGTTACCCCGCACATTTTTAGACACTCTTTTGCAACAAGATTAATTGAAAAAGGGGCGGATTTAAGAATTGTGCAAGAGCTTTTGGGGCACCAAAGCATTTCAAATACACAAATTTATACCCATGTTTCAATGGAAAGATTAAAAACGGTTTATGAATCAGCTCATCCGAGAGCTTAATTTTCAATATTGCTTGTCATTTTCCAAATGCCGCAAGGGCAAACGCCTGCGCACATTCCGCAGCCTATGCATTTATTGGGGTCAGAAATATAAGCAAAATCATCGCCCATCTCAACCCTTTCAATAGCACCTTTGGGGCATGAATTCATGCACATTTTGCAATCACGGCAAACACCGCAGCTTAAACATCTTTCTTTTTCATCCAAAACATCCATTGCATAAAGGTCAGAACCTTTTAGGGTGTGATAATATGCACATTTAACTTCATCCAATGAAATTTTTTCTTTGGTTTTAAATTCTTTTAATTCTTTTTTATCAAATAAATTGTCAATATTTACTGCAACTTCTCTTCCTTTTCCTATTGCATCGCAAAATAGGCCTTGGCCTGTGCAATCACCGATAAAGAAAAGTTTTTTGGAAACTTCTGATTGGTTGAATTTATTAATTAAAGGAAATTTTCTTTCATTTAAGTATTTTTCATCAATAAAATCAAATATTGGCCTATCACCAATTGAAATTATAACCGTATCTGCTTTTAATGTGGTTCCGTCTTTCAAGTGAACGCCTTTTTCATCAACGCTTTCCGTAAAACAGGGATATAAAATTTTAGCACCCAATGATTTTGCATGTTCAATTTCTTTATCAAATGCCAAAGGCTTTTGAATGTCTATTGCAGTAACATTTTTAGCGCCCATTTTATAAGCACCGATTACAACATCCATTGCAGCGTTGCCTGCACCTATAATTACAACATTATTGCCTACTTTAACTTTATTTCCTTTGTTTATTTCTTTTAAGAAATCTAAGCCCTTAATCAGCCTTTCCTTGCCTTCAATTGGAATAACGGCAGGATTATGCGCACCAATTGCAACAACAACGGCGTCAAATTCTTTTTGAATTCTTTCAAATTCATCACTATCAATTGTTATTCCCAAATTAAATTTAATGCCTGAAGATTTAATAATTTCTAATTCCGCATTTAATGTATCTTGGTTTAAGCGGTCAGATGGAATTACTTGCCTTAATTTGCCGCCAATTTCATCATCTTTTTCAAAAACTTCAACATTATAGCCTTCTTTTTGCAAAGTCCAAGCACAAGAAAGCCCTGCAACACCTGCACCAATAACTGCAACTTTTTTATTTTTATATGGTTCAACCATTTTTATATCAACATTTTCAAATGATTTTATACCAAGTGGTGCAATTTTAATGTGCTCATCTATATATTTTCTTGAACAATCGTTCATACAAAGGTTCGGGCAAACTTGGCCGCAAACGCTTGCAGGAAAAGGCGAATATTCATAAATTAAATTAAGGGCTTCTGAAAGTTTACCTTCTCTAATTAATTCAATTCTTTTTTGGGTTGGAATTGAAACAGGGCAATTAAATTCACAAGGGGGAGTTTTCAGATTATTTTCCCAAGAAGGCGTTCTTAAACGGTTGTCGCCTGTATTTACAACATCAATAACTTCTCTGTACGGGCCAAAAAATTCTGAAAATATGCCGTCTTTAACCCATTTTTGTTCTCTGAATTCTTTAATTGAATACGGAACTTGTTTGACTTTTTTGTCATAAGGTTTTGCAAGAATTTTTTTCCATTGAGAAAATTCTATTAATTCTTCATATAAATTTTGCCTGTCAATTTCGCCTAAAAACCTCATCAATCCTGATTTTAAGAAGTTTTTATCGCTTTCATCCAAATCGTATATATCAACATCATTGGTTAAGCCCTTAACGTTGCCTCTGACATAAACAACACCGCCAACCATGCCGCAGCAGCTTCTATCGGATAAAACAGATTCTAAGTGTTCGCATTCATATCCGCAAACAACTGCACGGCCGCCGCCCATAAATTCAAAAGAAAATGAGCCTGTATTTTTTAACACCCAAAATTCAGGTTCTTCAAACTTTGGGTCATGTTTCATTAAAGCGCCCGAACGGGTTCCTACCCTTCCTGCAACATAAATTTTGCCTGAAGCTTGGCAGTGCGCTGCAGTATCGCCTGCATCACCTAAAACTGTAATTTCAGCGCCTGAATTTAACCAGCCGATATCAGCCGGCGCGGAACCTTTTACTATAATTTTTGTGCCTGCCATACCCATAGAGCCCACTCTCTGGCCCGGGTTTGTAATGTGAAATACTAAGGGCTTGCCGTCTTTTGACCACAATGGCCCGCCTATATCATGCTGGCCTGAAGCCAAAATTTTAAATTCGTTAAAGCCCATCTCAATTTTTTCATAAATTATATCAAGAAGCTCTTTTGTTGAAAGCCTTTTATTATCTTGCAGAGTATCAATTATAGTAGTGTTCATATTATCCTTTATTTTTAGCAAACATGCTGTATGCCTAAGCGTTCTGCAACGCTTTTATCAACTGTGACAAGGGCGTCAGATCGACCGACAGGTAATGTTGAATTACCAATTGGCGCCATTAATTTTTTAAGTTCTATATCAGTTGCAAGAAAATAATTAACAATATTTTGTGCAACTTTATCTATATCAAGCCTTTTCATTAAAATCGGGTTTTGTGTTGTAAGCCCTGCGGGACATAAACCAGTATTACAAGCATTGCATTTGCCGTAATCATCACCTAAGCACCCTGCAATTTGAAGCATTAGTCTTCCCGTAAATACACCGTTTGCGCCCAAGCAAATCATCTTGAAGGCATCAGAGGCTAAAGTTCCCTTCATTCCCAAACCGCCTGCTGCCCAAAGGGGAATTTGCCCTTGTTTTCCTTGGTGAACTGCCGCATTGTAGCAATCTCTAAGCCTTGAAACAATCGGATGTCCCGTATGATCTAATGATGTTTCATGCGCTGCACCCGTTCCGCCTGCAATGCCGTCTAAGAAAAAGCCGCCAACGATATCATATGGGTCTCTTAATAAATTATTGTATACAGAAACAGAAGTAACTGAAGCTGCCACTTTAATTGCAACAGGAACTCTAAATTTAAACGCCGCATTCATTGAAAGAAACATTTTTTGAACACTTTCTTCAATCGAATAGAGCCCTTGATGGTTTGGAGGTGATAATAAATCCGATTTTGGAACACCTCTTATTTCCTGAATATGCTTTGCAACTTTTTTAGATAACAATAAACCGCCATCCCCGGGTTTTGCGCCTTGACCGATTTTAATTAAAATGCCTGCGGGGTCTTCTGTCATATAAGGCATTGAATTTATAATTCTGTTCCACCCGAAATGACCTGATGCGATTTGTAAAATCATATATTTAAGATATTTAGACCTTAAAAGTTTTTCAGGCACACCGCCTTCGCCCGAGCACATTCTGATTGGAATATGGTGAACTTCATTAAGATATGCAACAGCAATTGCAATTGCTTCCCATAACCTTGGAGATAGTGCCCCAATTGACATATCGCCGATTATAATGGGGTAAATCCATCTTGTTGTGGGAATTTTTTTAGTAATAGAAAGATTTCCCATAGGATCAATTTCAAAGGGAAGATTTTCAGGAGGCATTACTCTTCCAAAAGGCGCTAAAAGTTCAAATGTGTGGCGAAGAGCATCCAATGAAGGGTCAGTCATCTGTGAAATTCTGCCCACTTTAATTTTATCTAAAGTTCTTCCTTCCGTGTGCAAATTGGTTCTGCCGCCTCTTTTCGGGGATTCTGCGTTTAAGGCTCTATATTTAACGTTCATCCTGTTTCTTTCATTGTAAACAGGCTTAATTGCGCCATTGTTGCAAACTTTAGCGCACATTCCGCAGCCGACGCAATTTTTTGATTTTGTTACAACCTGTTTTATTACAGGAAGCGCTGTTTCTGATTTTTCGGGGGTCGGAATGCATTCCGTTGATTTAATATTTTTTCTTTTTTGAACATCAAATTTTATTGCGCCAAAAGTACAGGCCGCAACACACTTACCGCAAAGTGCACATTTATTGGAATCGTATTCGATTTGCCAAGTTAAATCTTCTTTGTTTATTCCTGAAATATCTACTGTTGCCATCTTTGCACCTTCAAATCATTTCCGATAACAACCATTTCACGTTCATTCGGGTATATATCGGTTTCAAAATTTCTTTTTGGCAAAACTTCATTTATGCCGGTAACTTCACTTGTTATTGCGATTGTTTTGTCATCAGAACCTATTACAACAGGGCGAAGTTTTTTGGAATCACACGTTACAAACAAGGTTCCGTCAGGTAAAACGCCTATAATTGTGTTTGGCCCGTTAATCTCTAAATGCGCAAGAGAAGCTTTAATTCTTAATAAAACATTGCTGTCATCTCTTTTTTGCATTTCCTCAAATTCAAGAGGAGTAATCACGTGTTTATAATATTTAAGCGGCCATTTTAAAATTTTATTCACATAGTGAAGCGTGTATAAAAAGCACTGCGAATCTGATTCAAAACCAATGTAGCCTTTATGCAGGCTTTTTTGGAAATTTTTATTTTTTTCATAAAATGTATTTTCACCGTTTGCTAAAACCGTATAACCCTGAAGGAAAAACGGGTGTGCAGCGTATCTTACAATGTCATAGTTTGTGTTTTGGCGGCATTGAACGGTGATAATTTTTGAAACAAAATCACTGTTTGGTGTATGAAGATTAAAATAAGTTCCTATATCTTTTGGGTTGCCTATTTCTTTTAACATCAAAACATCCGGCCAAAAAGAATAAATATATCCTTCGTCTTCTTCTTCAAGGGCTTTTCTTAATTTAAGCCTTGTATCAAGCAGCAATTCTTCTTTTTCTTCTTTTGTTGCATATTTATAGAGTTTCGGGTAATTAAAAACGCCAAAAATATAGTTTGGCATAGGCGAAATTTGCAAATTTTGCGCGTTTTTATTTATATCGGGCGTCCATTGCAAAATTCTTGTAAAACCAATTGAATGCAAAATGTCCTCTGCAATTCTGACCCCTTTATCCGTGCATGCCATAGATAACAAAGGTAAATCTTTATACGGTTCGAAAATTCCCCCTAAATCCTGCATAACAAATGCAAAGCCTGAATTGTCATGCCCCTTTTGTTGTGAACGCATGAGTTCCAGAGTTTTTGAAGGATGAAAATATTCACTCGATTTAATTGCCCCAATACGGCACATATGTTGTTCTTGCCTCTTAATCCAATAGTTGGTGATATAATTTTAATGTAGTCGCATAATAAAGCCGTGTCAAGAAAAATAAGAAAATTTTTACTTTTTTATAAAAACGGGAGCCGTTTGAATGTAGTTTGGCTTCAATTGAACAGGGTCAAATATTAAATTGTTTTCTATTTTTTCTTTTGCAATTTCAATTTCAACATCAGCAATATTCAGGTTTTCATCTTCATATTTAATTAATTTGCTTTTATAATTTTCAAATTTTTCATTATTATAAAGCTGTCTGTCAGAAATAAAAACTTCCCCGTTTTCTAAAATTTTAAAAGCTTCATTATACGGAATTAATTCCGTATTAACCCCGTCTTTAGAATAAAAAACCGAACCCCTTCTTGCATCAAGCATTACATTTTTATTGTTCATTGCTCTTGATAAAACTTCAGATGTTGTATAAGAAACTGTTTTTATATTCAAACGGTCTGAAATTACTTTAACAACCGCTAAGCCTACTCTTATACCCGTAAAGCTGCCGACACCGACATTTACTCCTATAAATTCAATTTCATTGATTTTAACATTGTTTTCAATTAATAAATCTTTTAAAACTTTGATTAAATAGGCGCTATGATAGTTTATTTCATCGCTTTCAATTTCTTTTATAATTTTTTTGCCGTCTGAAAAAAGCCCCAAATAGCTTTTATTTAAAGCGGTATCTATTGTTAAAAATTTCAATTTGCATTCCTTTTTTTATTAAATTCTTCAACCGTTTTTAAAACGACATTTTCAAAATATTCACCCGTTCCTTTTAATTCAAAAATTCTTTCTTGTGAATAATTTTCAAGATCGTATTTTATATTAATTTCAATTTTATCAATCGGAAGTTCCTCTTCGCCGAAATTTGCCCATTCAACAAGGGTTAAAACTTTGTCTTCGGAATATGCCAAAAGCTCATCTTTAATGCTTTTAACGCCTGTTTCTTCCAAACGGTAAAGGTCAAAATGGTAAATCGGGAAAAATTTTGTTTTATATTCATTTAAAATTACAAAACTTGGGCTTGTAACATCTTCAACAACACCCAAAGTTTTTAATAAAAATCTGGTAAAGGCGGTTTTGCCGGCACCAATATCCCCATATAAAGAAACAAACGCACCTTTTTCTTTAATGTTATCTGCAAAGCACTCAGCCAATAGTTTTGTTTCATCAAGATTTTTTATGTTAACTTCCATAAAACTAATTTTAACATAAATACATAAAAGCTAAAGAAATAATAATGTCATGCCGAAGAACTTTTTGTTGGGACGACAATTTACGGAAGGATGAACAAATGCAAAATCAATATTTCTACTTTGATCCGGAATTTTCCGAATACAACCCTTTATTCAGAGAAATCGAAGAAATAAGAGAAGAAGCAGAAGGCAAAAACAGGGGCTTCATTCCGAAATTAATTGCAAAACTTGTAGCTCCGATTATAGTACATACTGACTAAATATTATTAATATTTTTGGCATAAAGAATGTTTATCTGCTAAAATTCTTTTTATGATAGATACACATTCTCACATTGATATGCTGCAAAATACGGATGAGGCAGTTAAGAAATCAATTTCGGCGGGAGTTGAAAAAATTGTCGTGCCGACATCATCACCTGAAAACTTTGATGATGTAATTAGCCTTTGCTCTAAATATGATGAAATATTCGGTGCTGTCGGAGTTCACCCTGAAGATATTTCAAAATACGGCGAAAACACCGCAAAAGAAATTTATAATATAGCAAAAAATAATAAAAAAGTTGTAGCGATAGGCGAGATTGGGCTTGATTATTATTGGGATAAAACCCAAAAAGAAGAGCAGAAAAAAATTTTCAGAGCACAAATTGAAATCGCGCTAAATCTCAACCTGCCTGTTTTGGTTCATTCAAGAGAGGCGCATTTGGATACTTTCGAAATTTTAAAAGAAACAGGCATTAAAAAAGTTATAATGCATTGTTTTTCAGGCTCTCTTGAATTTGCAAACTCCTGCATAAAAGAAGGTTGGCTTCTTGGTATCGGCGGCGTTGTAACTTTTAAAAATTCAAGAAAATTAAAAGAAGTAGTAAAAAACATTCCCTTAGAATCAATTGTTTTAGAAACCGATGCCCCCTATATGGCGCCGCATCCAATGAGAGGAATGGAAAACACCCCCGAATATCTTCCTTTTATTGCAAGAGAAATTGCACTTTTAAAAGATATAACGGTTGAACATGTTGATAAAGTTACAACAAAAACAGCAAAAGAATTTTTCAATATATAGATAAGGAATTATAAAAATGGCACAACAACAATTTAATAATCAGCAAGTTACTCAAAAAACAGCGTTCGTTGTATTTGTTAAAGGGTCAATAGCACCTGTTATTTTATATTTGGATGACCCGATAAAAGTTTATGAAAATGTTCAAAATTTAATAAGAAGCCCTCAAGCGCCGAGAGTTTTTGAAATTGAAGCAAATGGCCCTGTTAAAAAAGTAACGTTTGTAACATCTGAGATTACAGGCTGCGCTCTGCAAGAAGAAATGTATATTCAAAAATGAAAAAACGCCTTGATTTAATACTTTTTGAAAAAGGATATTTTGAAACCAAAAATGCAGCCTCTGCCGCAATTTTAGCAGGCAACGTTAAAATAGGGGAAAAAATTGTTGATAAAGCGGGAGAACAATTTGACCCCGACAAACTTTTTAATCCCGATTCCAAAGAAAAAATTGAAATAAAAGTTATGCCCTATGTTTCTCGTGGCGGCTTAAAATTGGAAGGGGCAATAAAAGCCTTTAATATAAGTTTAAAAGACAGAATTTGCATTGATATGGGCGCTTCCACAGGTGGGTTCACTGATTGCATGCTGCAATTCGGCGCTAAAAAAGTTTATGCGATTGATGTCGGCTACAACCAACTGGCATGGAAATTAAGGGAAGACAAAAGGGTTATTTCAAAAGAAAAAACAAATGTAAGAAATTGTTCATTTTTTGATATTTTTGATTGCGAAACAATGAATGATGATGAAATGCCTGATTTTATGAGTATGGATTTATCCTTTATTTCAATTAAAAAAGTTTTGGATAACATAATTAATTTTACAAAACAAAACTCGGAATATGTGTTTTTAATTAAACCGCAATTTGAAGCAAAAAGAGAAGAGATTCAAAAAGGCGGAGTTGTAAGAGATGAAAAAGTTCATAATAAAATAATAGAAGATATTAAAGAATACGCCAAAAACTTAGGGCTTGATTTTCAAGGAGTTATAAAATCACCGATTCAAGGCGCAAAACAGGGTAATACCGAATATTTAATTTATTTTAAAAGGGGAGAAATATAGAATATATGCCTGCAATTATAGAAACAACGGAACTTATAAGTAAGACCATGGATTCTTTAATAGATTTTATTGTAAAAGACGAACCCTTAAGCAAAGAGTTTGAAAATTATTTAATTAAAAACAAAATCGAAATTCATAGAGAATCCGAATTAAACGACATTTTAATAGATTACATTTTAGAAGGCAAAATTGAAACAGGGAAAAGAGTTCTTGATTATTTCATTGAAAAAACTCCGACCTGCGACAAAAGAACGGTTGAAGCACTTAAAACAAGTTATATTTCCGTTTTTAAAACAGAAAAAATTTCCAAAAATTCGTTCGATGTATATGACACGGCGCAAGAAAGCAAATATACCTTAATTCCCTTGGTAAAAACCACAAGCTTAAGAGGAATAGGGCTCTATGATTTCATAAAAGCGAGGGTTTTTGAACTTGATAACAATTTTTATCTGCTTGAGATTTTCGATGTAATAAGCCAGTTCAAGGAATATTCCGCAAATTTAGAAACCGTTAAAGCAATAATTAAAAACCCGAAAATTGCAGTGTTAAACAATAAAAACAAGCTTTTGGAAATTAAGAAATCAAATGCAAGCTTTGATTCTTCGTTTATTGAATGTTTTAACAATAATGAAATTATTGTTTCAAACCAAGAGGTTGACCGCATTTTAAACGACTTCTATTTGTATCACTTGGGAAAAACTGACGAAAAAGTTAAATTTGAACCCTATAACGGCGATTACAATTTCTTTGAAGTTAAAGAATTTGAAAATGAAAATTTTATGGAAAATGCCGTAAGCGGTTTTTCAAACAGTGAAAAAACCTATGATATAGGCCTGTTTTCAGATTCAGCCGCAGGTGTTTTTGTAATTCCGTTTTTAGGAACCCTGAATTCAATTTTAAAAACCGGCAGCTATGAAAACAACAGCGCAAAAGAATGTATAAAATACATTCTGACAGACGACAGAATTCCGCCTGCACTTTTAATTAAAAAAGCTGAAGAATATACAAATTTCGTTGAAATTATAAACAAAATAACAGGCTGCAATTTTCAAAATATTAAAGAAGCAATTGAGATCTATAAAGAAGAATATAAAGACAATTTAAGGTTTTCATCCGTTTCTGTTTTATACAATTCAAAAACTTTTTCAAAAATATTAAATAAAAAAGAAGAAAAAGAAAATAAATTTGAAAATGTCGGCAGAAATGACCCCTGCCCATGCGGAAGCGGCAAAAAATATAAAAAATGCTGTATGAATAGTTAAGGAAAATAAAATGAAGAAAAAACTCTCATCACTAATTATAACAACACTTATTATCTCTTTGGTAAATACGGGTATGCTTTTATATCTGGTATCTGACAATGTTATAGAAACAATTCAAAACAGACCCGTAGTAATTTCAAAAGATTATGACAAGGGTCAATCCATGGAAAAAGCACTCTCAACCAAAAAACCTGTTATTGTCTGGTTTTACACGGATTGGTGCCGCTATTGCCAAAAATTGGCTCCGACATTTAAAAAATTAACAAAAGACAGAAAAATTAAAAAAGAATATGCCGTTGCATATGTAAACGCGGAAGACCCAAGAAACAGAGAATATTTAAAAGAATACAAAGTTGAAGGATATCCGACGGTTTATTTGGTTAAAGAAGACAAAAAAGAATTTATTTCGCCTATGGACCTTCTTTCGCCTTTTGCGTTTGATGTTTTAAAAGCAAAATTCCTTGAATTTGTAAAATAATCTAAGGGTTGCTCGCATAAAATAAAAAACCCACCAAAAGATCCGCTAAAAGCAGATAAACCGTGCACAAAATTGCGGATTTTGTGGTTGAATCACCGACATTTTTTGCGCCGCCCTCTGTTTCATAACCGACCGTGGCGCAAACAGTTGCAATAATTCCGCCGAATAAAAACCCTTTTAAAAGGCTTATATAAATATCTTTTGTATTAAACATAAGCCAAACGGAATTTAAGTATCTGTTCGGGTGAAGGTCTATTGAATAATAAGAAACAACCATCCCGCCTAAAACTCCCAAAAATTCTGCCAAAATAACAACAAAAAGGCAGCTGAAAGAGGCCGCTATTATCCTTGGCGCAAAATAATATCCGACAGGGTCAACACCCAAAACTTTCATTGCATTTACCTGTGATGTTACCTTCATGTTAGCAATTTGCGCGGTTATTGCGGTTCCTGCTCTTGCACCCATGGCAAGCGCCGCAAACCCGGGGGCAATCTCTCTAATCAAAGCAATTCCCAAAAAGCCGCCTATATAATCATCAGCGCCAGACAATAAAAACTGCTTTGAAACCTGAAGCGCAATAACTGATGATGCAATAATTACTATCATCAAGCAAATGCCTAAAGAATCGAACCCGATTATTGCAGCCTGCGATATAACACTTTTAAAGGTAACGTTTCCCTTAAACGTGTATTTAACGGCATCAATAAAATTTTGAACACATTTTCCTAAAAAAGAAATCATGGCTTTAATTCTACAATCAAATAAAGTTTAATTCAAATTTATTAACCGTTTCATTAGAAAAAATTTTTTTTCAGAGGTTTTATACCAAACGTCCGAAACAATGAAAGCAATATTATGTACATATCAAAAATTTCACTAACCCCAAACTATAAAATTCAATATTCAAAAAGTAAAAACAACACTGCAGCACAAAATCAAAGCCATACGCAAACAACCGTAAATTTAAATAACTGCCCGTCATTCGGCTCAAACACATTTAATTTTGTACCTGTTGAAGAATCAAGCTTTACCAAACAAGGCGGCAGTTTGGATTTTGGCTTTGCAAAAGGCCCGAAAGGAATTCCGTATTCGGGCAGAATAGTTAACGATTCCAAAAATATGCAGCTTATATCCACATACCATGACGGCAAAAAAACATCCATGAGCCTTGCTTGGAGTCAAAGAGACGATATGGATGATATATTCATTCATTTTAAGAAAAATTCTGAATTTAAAAACACATACAACGGCAAAACAATTGTTTGGACAAACGAAGCTAATGACGTAGAATATTCGGAAGATTACAGCCCCGAAGGCAAATTGCTTCATACTTCCTTAATCGGATATAAAAGCGGAAGCGACAATACCGTTGTTATGACCGTACAAAGAGAATATGAGCCGGACGGTATAACGCCTTACAGAGAACAAACCGACGTTAGTGAAGAATTTAAAAATTTATTCGGATACACCACAAGGCTAAGTTTAATTGTAAACGGAAAAGTTCAGGAAACTTCATTCAACACCGTTTCAAAAGACGGAACAAGATTAGCAGACAGAAGAACCGTTTTTTACGACAAAAACCGCAAAATATATAAATCACGCGAAGAAAACGTAACCTACCTTGATAGTGAAAATAAAGTTCCGTATGCAACATCAGAAGAAAGAGTTGCCTTTACCGACAAAGACGGACACCCAAAAGTGCGCGATTATGAATTTAAAACAACGGATTACAGTCAAGGGGCAGGCCCTGTCAGAAAATTTATGTACGAAGAGCACCCTCATACAATAAGAGACATAAAAGGAAACAGGCACATATACTATGACGGCATTACTAAAAAACGCTATGCCGCAGAAGAATATAACGGAAAGCAGCCCCTACCTTCTTTAATTGTAAGCTATGAAAAACAATGTGCCGCAGAAATTAAAGAATTCGGCAAAAATTCAATTTTTATGGATGTCTATACAAATTATCAAAATAAGGCCACCTCTTTATTAATTCAAAGACAAGGCAAAGAATATAAAATAAAACAAATTGACGTATTTGACCCAAAAACAGGCAAGAGAAATATCACAAAAAGAATTTATGACGACGGCACTGTGCAAACCACCTTTTATAACGAAAAAGGCGAAATAACTAACACTCAAAAACAATTGCCCAAAGATTCAGGCGAAGAAAATTAATATACTGTTAAAAAAATATTTTGTATGATAATATTGTAATAATCAATTTTTAAGGATGTTATTTTGAAAAAGGTTATTTCATCAAAAGAAGCGGCAAAACTTGTAAAAAGCAATTCAACCGTTATGATTGGCGGCTTTTTGGATTGCGGTGCGCCGGATAAAATTATAGACGAACTTGTTAAAACGGATGCCGATAATTTAACACTCGTTTTAAACGATACATCATACCCGAATGTTGATAAAGGCAAACTTATTGCAACCGACAAAGTTAAAAAAATAATTACTTCTCACATCGGTACAAACCCTATAACGGGGCAAAAAATGATGGAAGGAAAAATTGAAGTTGAAATTTTACCCATGGGTACGCTTGTTGAAAAAATAAGAGCATACGGTGCGGGCCTTGGCGGAATTTTAACCCCAACGGGTGTCGGCACAATTTTAGAAGACGGCAAAGAAACCATGACCGTAAAAGGCAAAAAATATATTTTTGAAGAACCCTTGGGGGCAGACATAGCCTTTATATACGGCACAACGGTTGATAAATACGGCAATGTTTCTTTTGAGGGAACAACAAGGAATTTTAACCAAACAATGGCAACTGCAGCTGATACCGTTGTTGTTCAGGCAGATGAAATTGTAGATTGCCTGAACCCTAATGAAATTATTATCCCCGGCGTTTTTATAGATTACATTGTTGAAAATAAGGAAGAAAACTAGATGGCACCGGTTGTTGATACTGTTTTATCCAAAGAAAAAGTGAGAGAAATAATTGCAAAGCGCGTTGCAAAAGAATTAAAAGACGGTAACGTTGTAACTTTAGGCATCGGCCTTCCAAACGAAGTTGCAAATTATATCCCAAGCGATGTTAATATCATAATTCATTCGGAAAACGGCGTTTTAGGTTTGGGCAAAAAAGCGGAAGGCGAATATGTAGATAAAAAAATCATCAATTCAGGCGGCGTTCCTTTTGGAATCAAAAGGGGAGCAAGCTTCTTTGATTCAGAAATGGCTTTCATGATGATGCGCGGCGGTCATATTGACGTAACAGTTTTGGGCGCTCTTCAGGTGGATGAAGAAGGAAGCCTTGCAAGCTGGTTAATTCCGAACAAATTTGTTCCTGGCATTGGCGGCTCAATGGATTTGGTTGTTGGTGCAAAAAAAGTTATCATTGCAATGGAACACTTATCAAAAGGTACGGTTAAAATCGTTAAAAAATGCACATTGCCTTTAACCGCTCACAAAGAAGTTGATATGATTGTAACGGAACGTGCGGTTTTTGAATTTCAAAACGGCGGTATGACTTTAATTGAAATTAACCCGATGTATACAATTGATGATATTAAAGCTTCCGTTTTTGCAGATTTTAAAATCAGCCCCGACCTAAAAATTATGGAAGTATAGCAAATTTTACAAAAACATAACAAATAAAAAACTCCTTAATTAATTAAGGAGTTTTTAGTAAATATTTCTGACTTTATCTAGTTGAAATATCTTTTCAATAAGCCGTCAAAACCTCTGCCATGGCGAGCTTCATCTTTTGCCATTTCATGAACGGTATCATGGATTGCATCATAGCCTAATTCTTTTGCTCTTTTTGCAATTTCAAGTTTGCCTTCGCAAGCGCCATGTTCTGCTTCAGCTCTCATTTCAAGGTTTTTCTTTGTGGATGAAGTTAAAACTTCACCTAAAAGTTCGGCAAATTTTGCAGCATGTTCAGCTTCTTCGAATGCATATCTTTTGTATGCTTCCGCAATTTCAGGGTAGCCTTCACGTTCAGCTTGTCTGCTCATAGCAAGATACATACCGACTTCCATGCATTCGCCGTTAAAGTTAGCTCTTAAGCCTTCAACAACAACAGGGTCTATACCTTCTGTTGTTGCCACAACATGTTCGCAAGCATAAGTTTTAACACCTTCTTTAACTTCTTTAAAAGTTGTTGCGTTACAAATGGGGCATTTTTCAGGCGGTGTATCGCCTTCATGAACATATCCGCAAACAGTACAAACAAATTTCATATCAAATCCTCCTAAATAAAATTAGTCTTCACTTTTTTCAAACATATCCTTGCCTACGCCGCAAACAGGGCATACATAATCTTCCGGCAAATCTTCAAAAGCTATATTGTCGTTTTCCGCAGGATCATAAACCCACATGCAAGCAGTGCAAACGTATTTATCCATAATTCTACTCCTTCTTATATTGTCATTACAAAATTATATCATAAATTAATAATTATATAAATTTTATCTCAGTCTGTTTATATATTGTTCAAGGGGCTTTAAACTTCCATCATTTTTGATGTTCAGGGCCTTGTTTAAATACAGTTTAGCATTTTGTTTATTTTTTTGAGAATAATAATAATAGGAGTATGCAACATAGGTTGAATACAGTTCATCTCTTGTTTTTGCCAAGGGTTCCGCTTCTTTTATATATTGATACATTTTTTGGTATTCTTGCTTTTCTTCATATAAAACGGCAAGTTTTAGCCTTGAAGCACAATCATTGGGCTTTATTCTTACTTCCTCTAATGCCTTTTTTATTGCAATAGCTTCTCTTTCGTCTTCATCACCCAATAAAATTTCTGCCCTTACATTGCCTGTTTCCTTTGTTTTGTCGCCGTTCGTAATATCCGGAACAACTTTATACAAAAGGGTAACCGTGTTTATATCGGTTCTTGAAATAAAGCCCGATTTTTTTTCGCTTCCAATCGTCATAAGCGGATACATAATGCTGCTCGGGTCATTTGAATGCCCCGAAATACCAAGCGCATGCCCGAATTCATGAACTGCAACATTTAAAACCTGATAGGGCTTGTAAAAATTATTGTTTCTGTCCCTGTCATATACGTAAATATACATTTTTATCAATTTGCCCTTTTTAACTTGAGGGCTCGTATAAGCCAAGGTGGTTTCTTCATTTTTTCTTACTTGTCTTATAAATTTTTTATTATCAATAACTTTAAAAACTATATTTGCTTCACTTTCATTGTTTACAAATTTCATGGACAAAACATCTTTTAAAGATGACTGCCAAATTAAAACAGACCTTATAAAAGCATAGATATAGTAATTAGGCGCATTAACCGAATTGTCCACATAAATTTTTATCGGAAATTCACTTTTGTTCCACCTTAAAATTTTACCGCCTGCATAATAAGCATTTTCCAAATAGTTGCTTCCCGTCGCATACAAAATGCTCTGCCTTGCAACTCTCTCCGAAGGCGTCAATTCCCTTGCAAATGCACCTGTAAAAAGAAAGAAAGAAGCTAAAATTAATGACAAAATTTTTATTTTCATACTTTAAAAATACTTATTTGTTGCAGAAATTCTTGCTATTGCCTTTTTAAGAGCTATTTGTGCTTTTAATACCGACATTTTATCCTGATGAGATTCCAGCTTGGCTTTTGCTCTTTCATAAGCTTCTTTTGCTCTGACTTCATCTATATCTTGCCCCAATTCGGCAATATCTGTCAATATAACAGCTTCATTATCTCTAAAATGCATAATACCGCCCATAGTTGTTATATAAACAGGCCCTTGTTCTTCAATAACTTTAGTAACACCTATTTCAAGCACGCTTGTAATCGGAATATGGTTTGGCAAAATACCTATTCTTCCATCCATTGTATCCGTGTAAAAAGCGCTTGCCGTGCCCTCATATACAATTTTATTTTGGGTAACTATTTTTAATTTAATGTTTTTGTCGGTCATATTTTAAACCTTTTGCCTAAACAGAAGCTGCCTTTGCTTTTTCAAGAACATCTTCTATGGTACCCGCCATATAAAAGGCTTGTTCCGGTATATTGTCATATTCGCCTTCAATAATACCTTTAAAGCCTTTAATTGAATCTTCAAGTTTTACATAAACCCCTTTATTGCCCGAAAATTGTTCCGCAACAAAGAAGGGCTGTGATAAGAATTTTTGAATTTTTCTTGCACGATTTACCGTCAGCTTGTCTTCTTCCGATAATTCATCCATACCTAAAATTGCAATAATATCTTGAAGATCTTTGTATTTTTGAAGAACTTCAAGCACTTTTTTGGCAACTGCATAGTGTTCATTCCCCACAATATTAGGGTCAAGCGCACGCGAGCTTGATTCTAATGGGTCTGCGGCCGGATAAATACCAAGAGATGCTATATTTCTTGATAAAACGGTACTTGCATCCAAGTGAGTAAATGTTGTGGCAGGAGCAGGGTCTGTTAAATCGTCGGCAGGAACATAAATTGCCTGAACCGATGTAATTGAACCGTCCTTAGTTGATGTAATTCTTTCCTGAAGTTCACCGACTTCCTGTGCCAATGTAGGCTGATAACCAACGGCCGAAGGCATTCTGCCTAAAAGCGCAGAAACTTCGCTGCCCGCTTGAACAAACCTGAAAATATTATCTATAAAAAGAAGTACATCTTGATGTTTAACATCTCTGAAATACTCAGCGCATGTTAATGTAGATAAGCCCACTCTCATTCTTGCTCCGGGCGGCTCATTCATCTGCCCGTATATAAGAGCAACTTTGTCCAAAACTCCCGATTCCTTCATTTCGTTATAAAGGTCATTTCCTTCGCGGGTTCTTTCGCCGACACCGCCGAAAACAGAAACGCCTGAATGCTCAAGCGCAATATTATGAATTAATTCCATGATAAGAACCGTTTTACCAACGCCTGCACCGCCAAAAAGCCCGATTTTACCGCCTTTTTGGTAGGGAATTAAAAGGTCGATTACCTTAATTCCGGTTTCCAATATTTCAACATTAGTGTTTTGTTCCGTTAATGTTGGGGATGGTTTATGAATTGGAACATAATCATCCGCTTTAACATCCCCCATATTATCAACGGGATCGCCCAATACATTCAAAATTCTTCCCAAAATGCCGTCTCCGACGGGCACCTTGATAGGCCCGTTTGTGTTAATGACTTTCATGCCTCTTTTTAAACCATCTGTCGAGCTCATTGCAACAGACCTTACGACATTTTGACCCAACAGCTGTTGAACCTCAACCGTTGTTTTGTTTCCGTTATCACCTATAATTTCTAACGCATCATATATTTCAGGCAAATTCCCCGAAGAAAATTCAACGTCAACAACAGGCCCTATAACCTGTACAATTTGACCCATATCGTTTATAACAGCACTATCTGAAGACACTATCAGACCTCTCCTCTTTACCCATTAATATCACATTTATATGAATGATATTAACACAAAAAAGATATGCTGTTAATAAAAAATTAAAGCGAAACTACAAATTGCCCCAGAGAATAATGCCTGTAAAAATCATCATCTGGCTCTTTCTCAAGACTTTTTATCTGACAGGTGTCATTCTGTGTTGTATATATTTGTTCTTCCAGTTTTAAAAGGCCTTCTTTGGTTAATTTAACCATCCTTGAAGCAGAAAATTTATATTCTTGTCTGCATTTTCTTGACAGTTCAATTCCCGTTCTGATTCTGTTTAAAAGCTCTTCTTCCTTCTTCTTCAGCTCGGCATCCGAGGGATTTGACATCTGCATGTTTCTTTTTGTTTGCAATTGAATTGGTTTTATTGCGCCTTGCTTTTTAGTAACGGCGTCTTTAAACAGTAGTTCTAATAATCCCATATATACACCTTTTAATATGAATTCATAGGACTGAAATAAACCGCCCCTTTTAAATGCTTGCAGGATTTTTCTTCCTGAATGATTTTGTCCGTAAAATTGGCCATTTTAATTTTTGTCTCAAGCGACCTCAGTCTGAAATCAATCATTGATTTCAATTCCATCAGCCTTGAAAAATCATTTTCAGAAAAATTTTCCTCAGGCAGTTTGTCTATGAAATTTACATTTTCATACACTGACATAATTTGTAAACTGTGCTTCCCGTAATATTTATGACTTACATTTATAAAAAAATTTTTTCAAAAAAAATTGCCTTTTTATATTTGATGTAAAAAAATGTAAAATCTGAAGGTTTAGAAATAAAGTTTTTTTGCTTCATGTCGTAAAGATAGTTAAATGAATCAGAATGGTTAGTTTATGAAAGGCTGTTTTTATTTATGAAAACCGAAATTTTGAAAAACGAGCCGAACCGGATTGCCCCAGAAACCGATTTTGCAAAAAGAGAAAATGATTTCTCAATCGAATCGCTTGAAATAATTTCAACCGAAGCAGGAGAACAAAACAAAGAAAACTCCCGTATTATCCCCATTAAATTAAAACCTGAAGAAGCAAGAAGAGCGTATGAATACCAAAAAACCATGCTTAATTTTGCATATCTTCAGTACAAAAACAGCATTGGAACGCCAAAAGAAGGTTCAATGCACAAGTTGTATAAAGAGGCATTAGGGGACTATAACTTCTTTGTCGCAGTATACGAAGAAGACTTGTCTCGCTAAATGACAGCGTAGTATGAAAAAGTGCATAATTTAAGCACAAGAAAAAACAGTTTTTTTCAAGGCAGAATAGTTATTCTGCCTTTTTCTTCAGCAAAAACTGCTTGTGATATTCTTTACCACTCTGCCTATCACTTTAAAGCCAAGTTTTTCTAAATCTTCCAATGTATAGTGAATTTCCTTATAGCCCGTATTTCTGAAATAAAATCTATACGTACCGTCCGGAGACTGTTTTATGCCGTTCACAAAAATTAAACTGCCGTTTTTTGTAGTATAAACAAAGATTCCGCTTGCTTGAATATTGGTATCGGATATATCAACAATCAACATGTCTTTATTCTTAATTGGAGTCTCGCCGCCATCCATTGTATCCCCCGGCATTTGCAGGGTTCTTAAATTTTTTTCGTGCTTGTGCCAAACATCATGAATTAATTCCCTATCCAGCCAAATGCTTGTAATTACAGGATTTTTAATGGTTTCAATAAGTGTGGGGTTTTCATAATAAATAATTTCAACCGCATCGGGAGCATTCTTTTCATCAGAATCAGAAGCAAAAATATTCCCTTTGCCGGTTAAAAGCCAATTTAAATTTACATTTGTTTTTTCAATTAACTTTATAAAGAAATCTGCGGACGGTTTGTTTTCACCTCTTTCATACTTGCTTAACTGTTGTTGTAAAATACCGATGTTTTTTGCAAACTCGCCCTGCTGAATATTCAGCGCTTTTCTTAATTCTTTCAATCTTTTGTGCATAATTAACCTAAAATTTTTACCTCTTTTTATTAACTATTACACCATAATAGTTTTAAAATCAATAAAAATTATGCAATTTTGAAAAAAATACATAAATAAAAAACAAACAAGTTTATAAATGCGGGCTTCAAGGTTGATATGGTTAAATTTTTATTATAATATAAAGAAGGCTTTTTGGGCAGGTGGCGAAATGGTAGACGCACCGGTTTCAGGAGCCGGCGCAATAAAATGCATGTGGGTTCAAATCCCATCCTGCCCAATTTAAAAGCCCTTTAAAAGGGCTTTTTATTTTTTACCGGTTTGATTTTTTCGCATTGCGGAATATATTCAACCCCAAAAAGCAATAATATGAATATCATTATCACTAAAGCAAAAACCCTGCAATTTACTTTGCAGGGTTTTTAAATTTGGTTCTTATTACAAAATTATAATTTTGAAGCAACCATTAATGTTGTTTCAGCCAATCTTGTTGAATAACCGCATTCGTTATCATACCAAGAAATAACTTTAACCATGTTGTCGCCCATTGTCATTGTAAGAGCAGCGTCAACTGTTGAAGATTGGCTTGAACCGATGTAGTCTGAAGAAACCAACGGTTCTTCTGAGTAGCAAAGGATTTTGCCGTCAGCTGCAGCTTTAAGAGCAGCATTAACAGCTTCAGCTGTAACAGGTTTAACTGTTTCTACAACGATATCAACAACTGAAACATCAGGTGTAGGAACTCTCATAGCAAAGCCGTTTAATTTACCTTTCAATTGAGGTAATACTAAAGCAACAGCTTTTGCAGCGCCCGTTGTTGTAGGAACGATGTTCAAAGCGCCTGCTCTAGCTCTTCTTGGGTCTTTGTGGCCTGCGTCTAAGATTCTTTGGTCGCCTGTGTATGAGTGAACAGTTGTCATTAAACCTTTAACGATACCGAATTCTTTGTCTAAAACTTTAGCAACAGGTGCTAAGCAGTTTGTTGTGCAAGATGCCATTGAAATGATGTTATGAAGCTTAGGATCATATTCATTTTCGTTAACACCTAAAACGATTGTTTTGTCTTCGTTTTTAGCAGGAGCTGAGATGATAACTTTTTTAGCGCCTGCGTCTAAGTGAGCTTTTGCTTTTGTTGCATCTGTAAAGAAACCTGTTGATTCAACAACAACTTCAACGTTTAATTCTTTCCAAGGAAGTTGAGCTGGGTCTTTTTCTGAATAGAATTTAATTTTTTTGCCGTTGATGATAAGGCCGTCTTCTGCAACTTCAACAGTACCGTCGAATTTACCCATAACTGAGTCATATTTGAAAACATGAGCAGCATTTGCAGGTGTTAAACCGGGGTCGTTGATTGCAACGTAATTAATTTTGTCATAAATACCTTCTTTGATAGCAGCACGAAGAGTATTTCTGCCGATTCTACCAAAGCCGTTAATTGCTACATTTACCATAATATTGGCTCCTTTTAAAGTAATACTACAAGTTGTTTATATTACAAACAAACAAAATTATCAATATTTTGATAAGAAAAAATTAAAGAACTTTTTTAATTTTGTTTTCATCTATATCATCAAAAATTTTAACTTCGCCCCTTGCAATTGGCAAAACAATCCTTATCTTTGAATTTGCAACCTTTTTGTCCGATTTCATTATATTAATATATTCATCTTTATCGCATTCGATTTTATAAATGGGTGCAAGCTCGAATTTATCTATTAAATTAAACGCATAGTCAAAGTATTCTTTATCTATAAAATTAAGGTTATATGATAGTTCAAATGCAAGCTTCATGCCCATTGCAACGGCTTCGCCGTGGGTATATTTTTTGTAGTTTGTAATTGTTTCAATTGAATGAGCAAAAGTATGCCCGAAGTTTAAAACTGCCCTTAAGCCTGCTTCTTTTTCATCTTTTGAAACAACGGAAGCTTTAAGCGCAGCTGACCTAAATATAATTTCCTTAAAATTCAAACTGTTCGGGTCCGCTTTATCCAAATAATCCGAAAGATATATACTTCTGTCTTCGCTGCATTTTTTTTCAATGAATGAATATTTAATAACTTCCCCTAAGCCTGTTTTAATTTCTCTGCTTGGCAGGGTTTTTAGGAAATTTGTATCTATCAAAACGGATTCAGGCTGATAAAAAGCGCCGATTAAATTTTTGCCGTATTTTGTGTTAAAGCCCGTTTTGCCTCCGACGGATGAATCTACCTGAGCTAATAAAGTGGTTGGAATTTGAACAAAGTTAACACCCCTTAAAACACTTGCTGCCGCAAACCCGGCCAAATCTCCCACAACGCCGCCGCCAAGGGCTATGATTAAATCTTTTCTTTCAATTTTTCTTTTTAAAAGTTCGTTTATGATAAATTCAAAAGTTTCAAAATTCTTATATTCTTCACCGTCTTTGATAACAATTTTATTTTCAAAATTATTCACTAAATCAGGATACAATTTTTCTAAAGTATCATTTGTTATAAGAAATTTTTTCTTGTCATGCTGAATATAGTCCGAAATTTCAGCAATTAAGCCTTCTTTGATTGTAATATCATATGTTTTTGTTTTTGCATTAACCGTTAATTTTTTCATATTCTTCCATTATACTAAAAACTGTTTCTTCAGTTGTTTTGTTTGCATCAACAATAAAATCTGCCGAAATTTCATATTGAAGATGCCTTTTTTCATAAAGTTCAAATAGTGCTTTTTTAGGGTCATCTTTTAATAATAAGGGCCTTGTTTTATCATCTTTTATTCTGTCAAAAATAATTTCAGGGCTTGCATTTAAGTAAAAAATGGCACCTATTTTTTTTAAAAGAAAAACATTTTCCGCTCTTGTTATTGTGCCGCCCCCCAAAGATAAAATATAAGGAGCTCTGTAAGGAATATTTTTGATTGTTTCGGTTTCTTTTTTTCTGAAATATTCTTCACCTTCAGTTTTAAAAATTTCCGTTATTTTTCTTTTTTCGTTTTCTTCAATTAAAAAATCAAGGTCGTAAAAAGTTAAGCCGAGTTTTTTAGACAAACTAAGCCCAACGGTCGTTTTGCCGGAACCCGGCATTCCTGTTAATATAACAGATTTTCTATCTTGCTTCATAATTTCTCTTGGTTTCAATGTAGCTATCACCGCCGAATTTATCAAAAAAAGCGTTTAATAAAACAATTGACGCCATATTAAGTGCAACCGTTGCACACGCTTCAACGGCACAGGTATCTGCTCTTTCAAAGTGTGCTTCAACTTTAGATTTGTCTTTAATATCAATGGAAGATAATGCCTTATTCATTGTTGGAATCGGTTTCATGGCGCAGGTTAAGACAATTTCTTCGCCGTTTGTCATGCCGCCTTCAATTCCGCCTGCATTATTTGTGTGGCGGGTAATTTTGCCATCTTCATAAAAAATTTCATCGTGGATTTTATCGCCCGTAAAATTGGCAACTTCTTTTCCCATACCGATTTCAACCGATTTTATTGCAGGAATGCTCATCAAAGCTTGTGCAAAAAGCCCGTCTATTCTTTTATCCCAATGAACAAAGCTGCCAAGCCCGACGGGAACACCTTTAAATTTTACTCGAACAATTCCCCCAAGGCTAACACCAAGCTTTTTTGCTTCATCAATTTTTTCATCAATTTTATTTTCATCAACTTCGTTGCAAATAGAAACAACTTCGCAATTTCCAAAAATTCCGAATTTTTGAAGGATATTTTGGCAAATTGCACCAACCGCCACTCTTGTTGCGGTTTCTCTTGCAGATGACCTTTCTAAAATATCCCTTATATCATCCGCTCCAAATTTAATAGCACCTGCTAAATCCGCATGCCCCGGGCGAACACGAGTGATTTTCTTTTCTTCAATTTTTTGAAGAACTTCATTTTTTTCATCTTCATTCAAATTGTCAAAATTGAATTTTGAAATTGACATCGGAATTTGCCAGTTTGCAAAATCACGGTTGTTTATTTCTATACAAATAGGCGAACCCGTTGTTTTATTAAACCTGACCCCCGATTTTATTTCAATTTTATCGGTTTCAATTTTCATCCTGCCGCCGCGGCCTTTACCTTGCTGGCGGTTTTTTAATTCGTTATTTATAAAATCAAAATCGAGCTCGTACCCATAGCCAATGCCTTCTATTATTGCATTTAAGCATCTCCCGTGGGATTCACCCGATGTTAAAAACCTGATTGTCAAAATTTATCTCCTAAATGTATGTCCAAGGCACATGTTCATTTGCAATTATAACTTCAACGCCTGTTTTTGCAATAAGTCCTTGTAAAATCGGTAAAACTGGAATTTCAGAATCAAAATGCCCAATGTCAGCTGCTGCAAAGTTTCTAACCTCGAGCGCCGCATGGAATTTAATATCGCCTGTTAAATAAAGGTCTATATCATATTCTCTTAATTTTTTAATAAACGAACCACCCGCACCTGCTGAAATTGCAATGTTTTTAACCGTTTCAACACCTGAGGGGTTAATTAATTTAATTCTTTCAACCCCAAGCGCCACTTTGGCATTTTCCAAAAATTCATCCAGTGCAATTTCATCTTTAAGGTGTGAAATTTTAATGTAATCATCAACAGTAATTAAATTTTTAAGCCCCAAAACACCTGCAAGAGCATCTGTTGTTGAGCCGTAGGTTTTATCAAGGTTTGTATGGGCGCTATATACTGAAATATTATGTTTAATTGCTTCAATAATAACGGCATCATTAATTGCGTTTAATTTATCAAAAATTAAAGGGTGGTGAGTTACAATTAAATCGCAATCGTTTGTAATTGCTTGCTCTAAGCTGTCTTTTGTTAAAGAGAGTGCAACCATAACTTTATTTGTATAATCGTGGCATAAATCTATCTGCCAGCCGGAATTGTCCCAAGGTTCGGCTAAATCAAGAGAAGCGTATTTTTCAATTTTTGAAATAATATTTTCGGTTTTTATCATAATACAATCTCCAAAATCAATTTTGCAATTTCTTCTTTTTTAGAAGGGCCGATTTTTGTAATATTTTCGTTTTTATCAATAACCAAAACTTCATTTGTATCTTTGTTCAATGCAACTTTAGCCTCGTTTGCAACAATAAAATCAAGGTTTTTTTCACTCAACTTTCTTTTTGCAATTTCAACTAAATTTTCTGTTGAAAGTGAAAAACCTATAACTTTTTGATTTTCCTTTTTAATTTCGGCTATATTTTTTAGTATATCAGGATTTAAGACAAGTTCAACATTATATGAACCGTTATTAATTTCACTTTTTTCTATTTTTGAATTTTTGTTGTTTTTAACTCTAAAATCTGAAACGGCAGCCGCCATAATTAAATAATCGGCATTTAAAAATTCTTTTTTTGTTTCATTCAACATATCAAGTGCCGTTTCAACAGGAATTACATTGTATGGTTTTTTAACATTAACCGTTGAAATTAAAACAACATCATAGCCCATATTATAGGCACAATCTGCAAGAGAAATTCCCATTTTACCTGATGATGAATTTGATATAAACCTCACAGGGTCTATATATTCCCTTGTGCCGCCTGCCGTTATAACAACTTTTTTATTCTTTTTTTCAATTAAAGAATTTTTTACTTTTTCAAAAATTATTAAAGGTTCTTCCATTTTGCCCGTTCCTTCGCATCCGCAGGCAAGAAAACCGTTAATGGGTTCTATAACATTCACCCCAATATTTTTTAATTTTAAAATGTTTTCTTTAATTATGGGGTTATTCCACATCCCGTCATTCATTGCAGGCGCTATAAAAAGGGGTTTATTTTTCCCCAGATAAGCACAAGAAAGGGATGTTAAAAGGTTATCTGCAATGCCATATGCTATTTTTGAAATTGTATTTGCACTAATTGGCGCTATAACAAAAACATCCGCCCAGTCTGCAAGGCTTATATGTTTTGTTTCTAAATGTTTTTGAAAAGTGTCAACGTAAACGGGGTTATTAGATAAGGTTTCAAGGGTTTTTTCACCCAAAAATAAAAGGCCTGATTCGGTTGATGCAACCTTAACTTCCATTCCTTCTTTTTTAAAAAGCCTGATTAATTCTGCCGTTTTATAAGCAGCAATTGAACCAGTCAAACCGATTAATACATTTTTAGTCATCATTTATTTCTTCTTTATTTGAAGTTTCATAATCATATACCGCTTGCAATTTGTTATAAGCAGCTTCAACTTCATCATTTATTATATTATATTTATAATTTTCTATGCAACTAAGTTCCAATTTAACGGCATTAAGCCTTTTTTGAATGGAATCCTCATCTTCCGTGTGTCTGCCTCTTAATCTGTGCTCAAGTTCTTCTAAACTTGGCGGTGCAAAGAAAATTGAAATGCAGTCGGGGAATTTTTCCATAACTTTTTTTGCCCCTTGAGTTTCAATTTCAAGAATGACATTAATTCCATTATTTAATTTTTCATATACAAAATTTTTATTTGTTCCGTAATAATTGCCTGAATATTCCGCCCATTCAAGAAATTCATCATTTTTTATTGCTTTTTCAAATTCTTCTTTTGAAACAAAGAAATAATTTACCCCATCAACTTCAACGGGGCGGGGCTTTCTTGTTGTCATAGAAACGGAATAGCAAACATTTTCAGTATTGTTATCAAAAAATTTATTTAAAATTGTTCCTTTTCCAACACCGGATGGGCCTGTAACAACGAACAATTTACCTTGTTTTTTTAGACAGTTTTCCATAATTTTTTTAATTATACATTAAAAAAACCGTTTTTTTAATACTTCGCAAGGCTTAAAATTTTAACATCTTTCGGAAGTTTTTCTCTTCCTTTTAAATCTTCAAGTTCAATAACAAAAGCAACACCTGCTAAAACCCCTGCTTTTTGAACAAGCTCACAAGCAGCTGCCGCCGTTCCGCCCGTTGCTAACAGGTCATCAATTATAAGAACTCTTTTGCCTTTTTCAATCGCATCTTTGTGCATTTCAATTTTATCCGTGCCGTATTCAAGCTCATATTCAACGCTGTATGTTTCAGCCGGAAGTTTATTCGGTTTTCTTATGGGAACAAAACCGCAACCAAGAGAATATGCGACAGGCATGCCAAAAATAAAGCCTCTTGATTCAATGCCTGCAACGTAATCAATTTTTTCATCTTTAAATGCTTCAACTATTTCATCAATCATTCTTTTCATAACGTTTTTATCTTTAATTGCAGTTGTTATATCTCTAAAAAGAATGCCTTTTTTGGGAAAATCGGGAACATCTCTTATTGCATTTTTAATATAATCCATCTTTTTCATCCTTAATTTAAAATAGTTGACCGCTAAATATTTTATCAAAAAAAATTTTATAGTAAAATTTCAGTTATGGAAGAAAAAATTGAAATTTTAAAACAAAAAATAAACGAAATTACTCCCCGCTTTAACTCTTACAGGGGGTGTCTTTGACCTTGAAGGCAATAAAAAAAGGCTTTTAGAATTAGAAAATAAAACAAAAAATGAAGATGTTTGGCAAGATTCTAAAAAAGCGGCTGAAATTTTAAAAGAACAAAAAGATATAAAAACAACTTTGGATGATTTTTCACTAAATGAAACAAAATTTGAAGATTGCAAAGTTTCATTAGAATTAAAAGACCCTGATTTAATGGATGAAGCCATTATTAAGGCAGATGAACTTATTAAATTTTTAGATAAGTTTGATTTAGAAAAAATGCTATCTGATGAATATGACCAAAATGATGCCATTTTAACGGTGAACGCAGGTGCAGGCGGAACGGACGCTCAAGATTGGGCAAATATGCTTTTGAGGATGTATTTAAGATATTCTGACATTAAAAAATATTCAACTGAGTTATTGGATAAATCAGACGGCGAAGAAGCAGGGATAAAATCTGCAACGATAAAAGTTAAAGGAAAATGGGCTTATGGCTACCTAAAAGCTGAAAAAGGCGTGCACAGGCTTGTTAGAATTTCCCCCTTTAATGCAAACGGCAAAAGGCAAACAAGCTTTGCAAGCATTGAAGTTACCCCTGTTATTGAAGATTTTGAAAATAAAATTGAAATTCCCGCAGATGAAATTGAAGTTGAAACAATGCGCTCAGGGGGCGCCGGCGGCCAAAACGTAAATAAAGTTGAAACGGCAGTCAGAATTTATCATAAACCGACAGGAATTGTTGTTAAATGCCAGCAAGAAAGGTCGCAACTTCAAAACAAAGAAACCGCAATGCAAATGCTTGCATCCAAACTTTTATTAATTAAAAAAATGGAGCATGATAAAAAAATATCGGACCTGAAGGGTGAAAACGTTGATATAAATTTTGGTTCACAAATAAGAAGCTATGTTTTTCACCCCTACAAAATGGTAAAAGACCATAGAACGGGTTATGAAACAGGAAATGTAGATTCCGTTATGGATGGTAACATTGAAGGATTTATTGAAAGCTATTTAAAAGGAAGTAAAGAATGATAAAAGCACAAAGAGGAACAAAAGATATATTGCCTGATGAAATTACAACTTGGCAAGAAATTTATAAAAGAGCAAATGAATTATTCAAAAATGCAAACTGCAAAGAAATAAGAACACCTATTTTTGAAGCAACAGAACTTTTTAAAAGAGGCGTCGGCGATTCAACAGACATTGTAAATAAAGAAATGTACACATTTAACGTTGGCGGCAGCGAAACCTCAATCACTCTTCGCCCCGAAAACACAGCAGGCGTTGTAAGAGCTTTTATTGAACATGGAATGGAAAGGTTATCTCCCCCTGTAAAATTATGGTATATGGGTCCCATGTTCAGATATGAAAGGCCGCAAGCAGGCAGACAAAGACAATTTCACCAAATAGGCGTTGAAATTTTCGGTGTTAAAGAAGCAACAGCAGATGCTGAAGCTATTATTTTGGCTTCAGAGTTTTTGAAAAAAAACGGAATATGTGATTTGACGGTTTCTCTAAATTCTCTTGGATGCCCAACTTGCAGACAAAAATATAAAGATGAAATTAAAAAAGTTTTATCGCCGTATTTAGATGAACTCTGTGAAGATTGCAAAGTAAGATATCAAAAAAACCCGCTTCGCATGCTTGATTGCAAAAACGAAAAATGTATTGAAATTTTTAATAAAGATGAAATTAAAAATGTTGTTTTAAAAGATTTCATTTGCGATGAATGCAGGGAACATTTTGAAGAAGTTAAAAAATATCTTGATAAAACAGGTATTAAATATGAAATAGATAAAATGCTTGTTCGAGGGCTTGATTATTACACAAGAACCGTTTTTGAAATTAAAAGCAGCCTTTTAGGCGCTCAAAGTGCCATTTTAGGTGGCGGCAGATACGACGGGCTTGTTGAGATGCTTGGCGGCAAACCAACCCCTGCCGTCGGCTTTGCTCTTGGCGTTGAAAGGCTTTATGGGTTAATTGAAAAAATTGAAGAAGAAAAGCTTGATTATTTTGTTGTTTCAAAATTTTCTGATGCTGCAATTAATTTAACCTTAAAATTAAGACAAAAAGGCTTTAAGGCCGATTTTGACATGCAAGGAAGAAAGTTTGCAAAACAACTTGAAAAAGCATCTAAAATTGCAAAAAAAGCTGTAATTATTGCAGAAGAAGAGCTGGATGGCAATTTCTACACCGTTAAAAATTTAGAAACGGGAGAACAAATTAAAACAACAGAATTATAATTTTATAATATAATTAAAATGAGGATGAGGATAAGGGTTATTTAATGAGGATTATTGCTGAAAATCTTGTTAAAATATACGGGTATCGTTCCGTTGTGAATGATATTTCCTTTGAAGTAAATAAAGGCGAAGTTGTAGGTTTATTGGGCCCGAACGGTGCAGGTAAAACAACAACCTTTTATATGATTGTAGGCCTTGTAAAAGCGGATTCGGGGGAAGTATTTTTAGAAAATAAACAAACGGGTGAAAAAACCAATATCACAAAAAAACCGATGAACGAAAGAGCAAAATTAGGGATAGGCTACCTTCCCCAAGAAGCTTCCATATTCAGAAAATTATCCGTAGAAGACAATATCAAGCTTGTTTTAGAGATGAATGAAAAGCTTGATAAAAACGAAAAGAAAGATATGCTTGAATCTCTGTTGGATGAATTCGGCATAAAAAGGTTAAGGGATTATAGTGCAATAAGCTTATCAGGCGGCGAAAGAAGGCGTGTTGAAATTGCAAGAGCATTGGCTGCAACACCCCATTTTATTCTTTTGGATGAACCCTTTACAGGTATTGACCCTATTGCAATAGGCGAAATTAAAGAAAACATTTTTAAACTTGCAAAAGAAAAGGGCTTAGGGGTTTTAATTACGGACCACAACCCGAAAGCAACACTTTCTATTACAGACAGAGCCTATGTAATTTTTGACGGAAAAATTAAAATTTCAGGCAAAAGCAAAGATGTTGCGGTTGACCCCGTTGCAAAAGAATTTTATTTGGGTAAAGATTTCACGCTTTAAGGTAAAAAAATGTTCAAAATTTCATTATTTGATAAATACATTTTTAAACAGGTTTTGGTTGCAACTTTAGTGTGCCTTCTATTGTTTATCATTGTTTGGATTGCGCCTGAAACTTTGGTGAGAATCATAAAAAAATTATTTACAAATGTAATTGACCTAAAACAAGCAGGCATGATGCTTTTATATGAATTGCCGAAGGTTTTAGGGAAAGCGCTTCCTGTTGGCATTTTATTAGGCTCCATTTTTACCTTCGATAAGCTTTCAAAGGATTCTGAATTAAGCATTTTAAGAGGCATCGGGCTTTCTTTTTCAAGAATAATGGTTCCCGTTATTGTTTTAGGGGTGGTTTTATCTGTTATGTGCTTTTTTGTGGGCGACAGAATGATTCCCTACGCTTCAAAAGCGGAAGGTGAAAATGCAAGGTTCAAATCTCACTTTGTATACATTAAAAAAGACGAACATAACCTGCCAAAAACAGGCATAATTGTTTCCGATTTTTCCCCCAATATGCTGAAAAATATTATCGTTATTGATTTTTCAAAAAGGATTTATGATGATGCCATTACATTTCAAAGCATAACCTTTTCAAAATACGCAACAGTTCACGATAACAAATGGATTTTGCATGATACAAAAACTTACAACATAAATTCTGACGGCATTTACGACAGAATTTATTACCAAGGGGATATTGAACTTTTAGAAGGAGCAGATTCAAAAAAAGTTTATCAATTAATGGTAGATTCCACAAAAAGGGATAGAACCTTTACAAATAAAGAACTTAAAAGTTATATGAAAGTTTTAAAAGAGCAAGAATTTTCAGATGAATACAGGTTTATGCTATCAAAATATTATCAAAGGTTTTTACACCCTCTAACCTGCATTTTATTTGCAATGATAGGCTGTTTACTTGGGTTTGCGCCGCCAAGGTCGCAAAGGCTTGTAGGTTTTACGGTTGCTGTCGGCATTGTTTTTGCTTATTATATAACTTTGCCTTTCTTTGACCTTTTGGCGCAAAAAGGCGTTTTGCCGCCATTTTTGGCATCATTTTTGCCGATTTTACTTTTCGTTGTTGCGATTATAATAATTAAAAAATATAAGGATTTATAATGTTTAAAAAAATAGTTCTGTTATTCACGTTTTTATTTTTCGGTTTAATTCCAGCAAGCGCTTTAAATGTTTTTAATTCCGACATTCAAGTTGAAAAAGACGGAGGAATATACATTTTTAAAGTTCCCTTAAGAACATATGCCAAAAAAATTAAACCTTATGTGGCGGATGAACTTACAACCGTTTCTGATGTTTATAAAAACAACCCTGATTTCAGGCTTGTTGTAAACGGCGGATATTTTGACCCTAAAAACGGTGCACCTGTTTCAAATGTAATTATTGAAGGTAAAAAAGAAGAAGATATCTTTGATAACCTCTCGCTTGCAAACTCTCTTCAAAAAGCGGGAAGATTGGAAAGAGTTTTAAACAGAGCTGAATTAAGAATTTTGGAAGATACCAAAAACAATTTGTCGTTTGACATTGTGAACCATTTTTATATTCCTGATAGTGAACACACAATAAAACATTCAATTCAAGCAGGGCCAATGATTTTACCCGATTTAAGGCTGGAAGAAGAAAGTTTCGTTAAATATGACGGCGGAAGATCAACCCAGCTTGCGGGTGATGTTTTAAAAAGAAGAGAAAGAACCGTAATAGGTTTAAAAAAAGGAATTTTAGGTTTTGATAATTTGTATATTATAATATTCACAAGCAATAAAAAAGTAACATTGCTGGAAGCAAAGGATTACTTAGAAAAATTAAAACTTGATAAAGCAATTAATATGGATGGCGGCGCCTCAACATCAATTAACTACGGCGATATTGAAATTTTTTCAGATACAGGGGCGCAAAGAAGAGTTAAATCTTTTTTGGTTATAGAAAAATAAAAAGGGGATAAAATAAATGGCAGAAAATAACAAAAAATTTAAAATAACACCCGTTGAAATTTTTGTATTATTTTTGGTAGTTCTTGGTTTCAGCTTTTATTTTGTTCCAAAAGCAATGATTAGTTTAGAACAAAAACAATATGGCAGACTTCAGACAAACGCTGCCATGATGACATCAAAAATTTTGGGAGAGTTTTCAGATAATTTAAAAAAACAAAAACCTTCTGAAATTGCAAAAAATCTGGCAGATGAGATGAATGAATTATGCAAAAACCCGATAGATAAAACAAAGCCCGCATATTCAATTAATGAAGAATGCTTGGGTTGTGTTGTAGTAAAGGCGGATGACAAAGCAAAGAACATTGTTTTAACCGCCAAAGATAAAGAAGGAAAACTTGTTGTAAGAACGGTTATTCAACCGCCGAGTTTTGTTACTTTTAATAAGGACTTAAAAGAAAATGACAAAAAGTAGCTTAGAATTTAAAGTTCAATATTCTGACACCGATTCTTATAAGGTTGCATGGCATGGAAGCTACCTTCGCTGGATGGAAGCAGGAAGAGTTGATTGGCTTTATCTGATTGGCGTTGATATTAAAAAATTGGATGAAGATTTTAATACAGTCATGCCTGTTGTTGACCTTCAAATTAAATATCA
>CALUWE010000018.1 GCA_944324425.1 Candidatus Gastranaerophilales bacterium | reverse complement strand
TAAAGGTAAGGTATAAAAATGATAACATTAGAAGATTTAAAACCCAACAAAGGCGCTGTTAAAAAAGTTGTCAGAGTGGGAAGAGGCAGATCATCAGGCTGCGGTAAAACTTCAGCAAGAGGTAACAACGGCGAAGGCCAAAGATCAGGCAGAAGCTCAAAAAGAGGTTTTGAAGGCGGGCAGATGCCGGCATTCAGACGTTTACCCAAATTAAAAGGGTTCAATAACGTTTTTGCACTAAATACATCAGCCGTTAACGTTTCCGCTTTAGAAAAACTTGACGCTAAAGAAATTACATTGGAAGTTTTAATTGAAAACAAAATGGTTCACCCTTCAACAGAAGTTTTAAGAATTTTAGGAAACGGTGAATTAACTAAAAAAGTTACGGTTAAAGCTAACTACGTAACGGAAAGCGCTAAAGAAAAAATCGAAAAAGCAGGCGGAAAGGTTGAAATAGTTTAATAATGCAGCAAGCGAACAATGAACAAATGCTACAAAGCTTGATGAACAACATTCAATCAAGCGGTTTAAAGCAAAAATTGATTTTTACATTCCTTATGATTGCGCTATTTAGATTTGGCGCACAATTGCCTATTTTTGGCATCAATAATGAAGCCTTTATGGCACTTGCACAAGGAAACAATATCATTGGCTTTCTTGATTTATTTTCAGGGGGCGCTTTAGGTAAAGTTTCAATTTTTGCACTGGGCATAGGGCCTTATATCACATCTTCAATTATAATGCAGCTTTTAGCGGTTATTATACCGCCACTGGAACGTTTGCAAAAAGAAGACGGTGAAGCAGGCAGAAGAAAAATTCAACAATTAACCCGTTTATTTACGGTTGTTGTTGCGCTTCTTCAATCTTTAGTGTTTGTTTTGTTGTTATCTAAGTTGCCGGGAACCGTTATCCACGGGCTTAACCCATTGCTGTTCTATACAGGTTCACTTGTGGCTCTAACAGCAGGGGCAGTTTTTGTTATGTGGATTGGCGAATTAATAACTGAAAAAGGGATTGGAAACGGGGCTTCCTTAATCATCTTTGTCGGTATTATAGCAGGTATTCCATTATATACCCAAAGAACGGCAACCCTTGTTTCCCAAGACCCTGCCTTACAATTGGGGCTTGTTGTTTTGCTTGCAATATTTATTGCGGCAACAATTTTTATCATCATTCTTCATGATGCAGTGAGAAAAGTTCCGATAGTTTCAGCAAGACGCCAAGTCGGAAACAAAGTTTACGGCGGCCAAAATTCAAACATTCCCTTCAAATTGAACCCCGGCGGTGTTATGCCGATTATCTTTGCGATTGCAATTTTATTGTTCCCGTCAACAATTTTAAGCTTATTAACTCAAATGCAAATTAATAATCCTGCCGTGAAATCGGCTTTAGAGATGATTAATTCATTCTTAAGCCCATCCAGCATCAGTTATTATATAATTTATTTCTTATTAATTGTTGCTCTTACTTTCTTTTACGCTTCCATCATTCCATCCATGCAGCCAAAAGAAATTGCAGACAACTTGAAAAAATACGGTTCTGCAATCCCCGGTGTTAAACCCGGAAAACCCACGGCAGATAAATTGGATGAAATTTTAACAAGATTAATGTTTATCGGCGCTATTTCACTTGGCATTATAGCAATGGTTCCGACTGTTGCATCGGGTGTATCAGGCATTACAACAATGCAAGGTTTAGGTGCAACAAGTTTAATTATTATGGTTGGTGTTGCGCTTGATTTTATCAACAGAATTAAAACGCACATGCTGGCAAAAAATTACGAAACATTCCTTAAATAAATTACAGTTTATAAAGGCGTATATATGACAAAAGCATTTATTTTCTTAGGCCCTCCGGGGTGCGGTAAAGGCACGCAAACAGAGCTTCTTGCTCGTGAATTAAAGCTCCCTCACGTTGATACAGGTTCGCTTTTAAGAAAAAATATCAAAGAAGGAACAGAAATCGGGCTTGTTGCAAAAGGCTTTATTGATAAAGGGCAATTGGTTCCTTTGAATGTTGTTTCAACCGTTATTAAAAACAGGTTAATGGACGAGGATTGCGCTAACGGCTATATTTTAGACGGTTTCCCAAGAAGTTTGGAACAGGCAGGGGAACTTGATAAAATTTTAGACGAATTGAATGGCAAAATTAAAAAAGAAGATATAATGGCAGTTTACTTTGATATTCCAACCGATGTTTTAGTTGAAAGGCTTGTAAACAGGCGCTCATGCCCAAAATGCGGCAAAATTTACAACATAAAAACGTCTGCTCCTAAAAAGGAAGGTTTTTGCGATGATTGCGATGTTGAATTAATTCAAAGAAAAGATGACACCGAAGAAACCGCAAAACTAAGGTTTGAAACGTATAAAAATGAAACTCACCCCTTGCTTGAATTTTATACAAAAAGGGGCAACCTTCAAACGATTAATGCAAACCAACCAATTGATAAAGTTTGGGCTGATTTAATAAAAACTGTAAGTTCAATAGTATAAAATAAAAGGGCAATCAAAGCCCTTTTTTAATAATGAAAGGTTAATTTTATGGTAGCCAAAAAATCAAGAGAAGAAATTAAATTAATGAAAATTGCAGGCTCTATTGTTGCAAAAGTGCACAAAGCAATGAAAGAAAACATTAAAGAAGGTATTTCTACCTTAGAGCTTGATAAAATTGCATATGAAGTCATAAAAGACAATAAAGCAACCCCCACTTTTCTTGGTTACAGGGGTTTTCCGGGGTCAATTTGCGCTTCAATTAATGAAGAAGTTGTCCATGGCATTCCAAACAAAGACAGAATTTTAAAAAACGGCGATGTTGTTTCAATTGACGTTGGTGCTACATACCACGGCCTTGTTGGCGACGGCGCTTGGACATATATGGTAGGGGAAGTTGACCCTAAAGTTCAAAAGCTTTTAGAATATACAGAAAAAGCCCTATATGCAGGTATTTCAAAAATGGTTGAAGGAAATATTTTAGATGATGTTTCAGGCGCCATTGAAGATGTTGCAAAAGAAGGCAAATACGGCATTGTTCGCCAATACGGCGGCCATGGGGTTGGGCATAATATGCATGAAGAACCTTTTCTTTTTAATTACAGAGTTGGCAACCAATTAAAATTAAAAGCAGGAAATGTTATTGCAATTGAACCTATGCTTAATTTAGGCTGTGATGATGTTATGGTTTTGGATGATGAATGGACGGTTATTACAAAAGACAAAATGCCCTCTGCCCATTTTGAACATACGGTTATGGTAGGTGAAAAAGAGCCTTTAATTTTAACCGTTGACACACTATAAATTTTAAGTATATAAAAATCACACCCAATTTTTTGGGTGTGATTTTTTATTATATTATATATCAATTTATGCCGTTGCTTTTGTTTCTTTTTTATCTTCGTCTTCTTTTTTGTCTTCTTCTTCTGTGCTAAAGATATTTTTGCTGTTGTCAGTTTTTTTGTTGTCTTTTGCTTCGGCTTTTTTGCCTGCTTCTTCTTGATTAATTAATTTTTGAACCGTAGAACCTGCGCTTGATGCATATTCTTTGTACATATTAATTATGCCGTCATCAAGTTCTCTAAAATCAGAAACCAATGTGAACTGTTCTTTGTGTCCGTCCAATTTTTCTTGATATACTTCAAAGAAGTTGTTGCACAAAAAGCTTAATGATGTGCTTTCAATTAATGCAAGTTCATCTTCAGACAGTTTGGTTTTCGGATCTGATTGCAATTCAGCCATCTTTGCGGCATCCAGTGCTTTTGCTTCTTCTGTTATGCTGCCGAATTCTTGCAAAAGAGTAGACATTTCTTGAATTTTTGTGTTTGCATTTTCAAGATTTCCGAATACGCCTGCAATATCTTTTTCATATGTGCTGTTTTCAACGCCGGCTGCAATTGTGCTGTTCAAGTCTTCAATATCAACTTGTTTTCCGCTTTTTCTTGCTTCAAGGAATTGTGCAACAGAAGTGTTTACAACATCAAGTATTCTTTGATATTCATTCTTTGTTATTTTTTCCTGTTCTTCAAGTGTTTCATCATAAATATCGCCGATTTCATCGCTTACCTTTTCAATTTCCGTTTGTTTTTTGTCGGCAGAATCTTTTAATTCGCTTGTTTTTGCGTCGGTATCTTTTTCTTCAACGCCCTTTGTTACTTCAACGCCCAATGTGCTGCTCAACATTTCGATTTCGGCATCGCTCAGGCTGAAAGCGTTAATTGTGTGTTTGTCGCCGTCAGCTTCAGTAAATGTTAAAACATCATCATTGTAATTTACTTCTACGCTGCCGCCGTCGCCTTGCGTACCTTTGCTTTGAGAAAGTTGGAAATATTGGCTTGCTATGGAGTTAATAGACATTTTTTACTATCCTTTTGTTACACACATATATATAAAGTATATAAAAAAGGCATAATTTCAATTTTAATAAAATTGTTACAAAACTTAAAAAAATGAACGGGGTTTTTTAGTGTGATTTTATTCGGCAATCATAATTCTTTTTAAACGACAAGAAGCTTTGAAGGAGGTTAATTCCTTTCTTATTTTGCTGCTCATTACGTCCAAATTAAGTTTTGAAGATAAAGAAAGTGCTTTTTCAAACATTTTAACGGCGGAATTTGCAAGCTCAACTTTTTTGTCTTCCGCAATTTTATCAATTGAATCTTGCATAATAATTGCCCTTAATCTTACGATTTGCACCATAAAATAATTTAATTCATTTTGATTAACATCTTGGCTTGCAAGTTCCGTGTACATTTTGGCGCTCTCCAAGTCGTCTTTTAAAATGTAGCAGGTGCTAAGCAGGGTTTGGAACAAAACTTTAAACCAAACCGAATTAATTTTTGTGCTTTCTGAAATTTGAATTGATTTTTCGCAAATTTCAATTGCTTTATCGGCGCCCGAAATTTTCAATGTTGCTTTGGCGCTTATAAACCAAGCAATTAATGCTCCCAATGCCACTTTTTCGTTTGAAAAATAGTTCATTTGTTCTTGGCATATTTCAAGAGTTCTCAGGGCATCGCCTTCTTCTAAAATAACGTATGCCAAGATTGTTTTTAAAATGTTTTTTGTGTAGTTGTCGCCGGTGTTATTTGCATATGTTACGGCTTCAAATAAGTCTTCTTTTATATTTTCAAAATCCGATCTTAAAATTTTATTAAATATTGTTATCATATTCCATTTTGAAATAAGAGTTGAATCTTCTTTATTGGAATTTGAAAAATCTTTTATGAGGGTGTGCAAAACTTCATCGGATTGCCCTAAAATGCCCTTCATTGTGTAGCTTATAGCGCAAGCCAGTTTTAATTTTTTGCTCAATTCTTCGTCTATATTTTTGGAGTCTTTATATACTTCTTTTTCAACGGCCTCTATAAATTCAAAAGCCAACGGGTTTCCCTGATAAGCGTACGCTTCAATTAAAGTAATATTTGATAATATCCAAGCTCTGTACAGATCTTCTTTTGAAATATAGGGAAGCTTCTTTTTCTGTCTGACCGCGTCTGATAAAAGCGGATTAACCTCGGTGTTAACAATGTTTATAACTTCTTCATAGTTGCCGACAGCCAAAAGTGCATCTAATTTTCTTGTTTTAATTAATGCCCTTTGCAGTTCGACTTTTTGTCTGTTTTCAAAAACAGACAAAACATTATCAACCGTTTCAATAACAGCAGGATATTTTTGCGCCAGTTTGCAGCTTTCAGTCAGGTATCCGGAAAGTTCGATAATTTTTCTTAAATTTTCTTGACCTTTTGCTTCGACAACTGCGTTTGAAAGATAATCAATTGCTTGAAAAGGCGATTTTTTATATGTTAATTTGCCCAATCTTTCGTATATATTGTTTCTTATGTAATATTCATTCGGCAGGCTAAGACCTTCCAAATTAACCAAACTTTGCTTTTGGCTCATAATATATAAAGCGGAATCGCCGATGGCGGAAGCGAGCTTTAGGTTTTTTGTCCAAAGTGAAAGCGCCACAGGCTTGTTGCCTGCTATTTGAGCTAAAAGTGCACATATTGCGGGCGATGAAATTGTTCTTGAAATTAATACCTTTAAAAGCGCGTCTACATAGGGCTTCATATCCTTATTGTTTCTTGCAATTATATACACGTTTGTCCAAAGAAGGCTGTTTTTAAATACATAGGTTTCATCATCCACCTTATTAATGTAGCCGCCAACTTCCAAGCTTGTCATTATGTTGTCGAATTCTTTTTCATCCGTATCAATTACATCTTTGATAACAGATTTTGTGAACTTTCCGCCCAAAAACGATGCCAAGCTTAAAATTACAAATTCCGTTTTTGATTTTTCCGATAAATAATCAAGCCTTGCTTTTGTAATGTCTGCCATGGTTCTTGGCACAAAGTAATCTTCATCTGTTGAAGAATAAACAAATGTGCCGCCTTGAAGTTTAATTTTTTTTGTTTCTATTAAATGATATAAAACTTGTCCGGTGTATGCTAAATCACCTTTGGCGTTCATTATGATTTGGTCTGAAATTTTTCTCGGCAAAACCGAAACATCGCCTATATGGTTTTTGATAAATGCTCTTGTAGAGCCGATTTCTCTTTTCTTTAAATTGATGTCGAAACAATTTTCGGCAGGTAAAATTTCAGACGGTATGTACATATTCAAGGAATTTTGGTTTCTGTAACATACAATGAACTTTGAACCGTCAACAAAGAAATTGTTTTGAATTAAATATTCTAAAAATTCAAAAGACATTTCATCTATAAGGTCAAAATCATCCACTGCAAGAAGAACTTTGGCATTCATTCTTAGGGCTTCTAAAATGTCTTTTATATGAAGAAAAGTTGTTTCTTTGTTTTTGTTTAAATCTTCGTAATAAGCTTCCTTGTTTGGATATAAAACATTTATGAGCGTGTCTATTTTTTCTTTTGCAAAATTATCAGGAAGATAATTTTTGATTAAATTAACAAGGCTGTCCGTTGTTTCTTTGTAGTTAACGGGTGCAAAAGGAAGATTAAAAAGATTTAAAAATGCATCCTGAAAAAGCCCCAATGGCGCCACTTGAGAAAGTGCGGAACATCTTGCCGCCAAAATTGCCATATCAGAATTTTCCAATTTTTTATATAAATTGTTTAAAACGTGAGTTTTGCCCGTGCCCCTTGGCGCATTAATTGAAATACCCTTAACGTTATTTTCCTGAACAATGGCTTGATAAACCATTTCAATTGCGGCGCTTTCATCTGTTTCTTTTATTTCATGAACTTTTAGGTTTTCTTTTTCAAGATTAACCATTTTATACGAATCGGGTGAAATTTTTACAAGAGAAAGCTCTTCCGACAGAATGTCATATGCAGCCTTGCTTGTTACCACATCTTGATTATGGCCGATTGCAAGCTGCATAACGGTTTTATCCGGCTCTATTTCGCCTGTTGATAAAATGATAAACTTATGCTCAATTTCAGCACCAAGCGTTTCATTTAAAAAACCGTTAAATTTCAACATTTCAAGATTAAATTTTTCAATTTTGTTTTTAATGCCGTTGTTTTTGTTGTAGCTTAATTTAAATCTTGCAATGTTTTCTTTGTAAAATTCACAAGTTGCGCCAAATGCCACCCTTATTGAGGTTTTAATGTTTAGTAAAACCTTGTTTTTAAATTCCTCGTCTTTAAATTTTTTAAAAACAAAGGGAAGATTTATAAACTCAATTAAAATTTCAAGCCTAGTATCTTTAAATGAGGCCATCGGCTTTTTTGTGAGGTCGTCGGGGGCTTTTTTGTTTTCTTGTTTTAACAGAACTTTTTCTTCTCTTTTTTCTTTAATAGGGTCTTCTTTGATTTCTTCAAAAACGTAAAAACATTTTCTGCAAGTCGGGCTTGAAACGTAGTTTGCACTGTTACAACGAGGGCAAAACTTAACAAAAACATAGCCGCATTCTTTGCAGGAAGCAGAACCGAGGCGCACCTTGCTCTTGCATTTAGGGCATTCAATAATAAGCCTTAAGTTGCAGTTTGGGCAAAATACGTCCGTACTTTGAACTTCAGTTTTACATTTCGGGCATTTCACTTTATAAAGTCTTTAAATAATAAATGTTAACAACTTAATTCTATTATAAAAAACCAAAAGTTCAAATATTATTCAAATAAAATCAACCCCATGTTTTACAAATTTTGTTTGCATTTTTATAATTTCTTTGTGGTAAAATCCAAGGTATGGAACTTGGAGTTAATATAGATCACATAGCAACACTAAGAAACGCAAGAATGGGTCTGGAACCCAATGTTTTAGAAGCCGCTTTTATTGCGCAGGATGCAGGCGCTTCTCAAATTACCGCACACTTAAGAGAAGACAGGCGCCATATAAAAGATGAGGATATTTTTCTTTTAAAAGAAAGCTTGAAAATCGGCTTAAATATGGAAATGGCGGCAACCGATGAAATGGAAGAAATTGCTTGCAAGCTAAAACCTCTATCTTGCTGTATTGTTCCTGAAAAGCGCCTTGAGATAACAACTGAAGGCGGTTTGGATGTTGTTAAATTTGAAGAAAGAATTAAAAAATTAAATTCAAATCTCCAAGATAAAGGAATTTTGGTTTCCCTTTTTATAGATGCAGATATTAAGCAGGTGGAAGCCGCTAAAAGAACGGGTGCAAATTATATTGAACTTCACACCGGCTTTTTTGCAAACGCTTTTGAAAAAGGGAACTATAAAGAAGAATTGAAAAAACTTCAAACAGCGGCTGAATATGCCCAATCGTTAGGCATTAAAGTTAATGCAGGTCATGGCTTAAATTATGAAAATGTTAAATTAATGCATGAAATAAACGGGCTTTCAGAATTAAATATCGGCCACAGCATAATTTCAAGAGCTGTATTTACGGGGCTTAAAAAAGCGGTAGCTGATATGCTTGATTTAATTTAAGCTGTTTAAAAGTTCGTCCAGAACTTTTGCTGCATCTTCTATATAGCCAATATCTGAATATTTAAAAATAGGTGCATTTTTATCCGAATTAATTGCAATAATTTTTTTGGAATTTTCCATTCCCATAATGTGATGAATTGCGCCAGAAATGCCAAAGGCAACGTATATTTCAGGGGTTGTGGAAGAACCGGTTTGCCCTATTTGATATTTTTTATCAACCAATCCTTTATCAACGGCTTTTCTTGTGGCGCCCATAATGGCACCTGTTTTTTCACATAAAAGTTTTAATTTTTCAAAATTTTCTTTATTTTTAAGCCCCAAACCCCCCGCAAAAACCATTTTGGCGTTTTGAAAATTAATGAATTCATTTTTTTCATCTTTTTTATATGTAATTATTTCGGATTTCAAATTCATAATTGAAGGAAAATTAAATTCAACCGTTTCCATAGTTTCATTATTAATTTCTTCCTTTTTAAAGGTTCCGACCCTCACTGTTGCCATTTGGGGATATTTTTTACAGATAATAGATGCCATTAATTTGCCGCCGAATGTCGGGCGGGTTGAAATTAATTTATATTTGTCTTCTTCTTTTTCAATTTCAATTTTTGTGCAATCTGCAGTAAGGCCTGTATCTAGAATTGAAGCTATAACAGGAGCGATTTCTCTGCCTGCTGTTGTGCTTAAAAGAATAAAAATTTCAGGGTTTACATTTTTAATTAAGCCTGATATTAAGAAAGGTTCTTCATTTTTATCAAAAAACGGTTTATCTGATTTTAAAATGTACAATTTATCAAGCCCGAATTTTTTTAAATTATTTTTAATTTCATCATTTAAAATAAATTCCGGATGTAAAACAATAACTCCTGAAACAGTCTCGTTATTTGCTTTTTTTATGCCGGAAATAAGCGCATATGAAGCTTCTAAAACATTATTTTCTTCAATTTCAATATATGTAAGAATTTCAGCCATTAAAAATTTCACCTCTTAATTCAAAAATGCTTTCCACAAATTTGCATTCCCTTTTGTTTTCAGGGCGGTATGCTCTTTTAACGTATGTTGGCGAGCCTATAACCCCTGTTTCTTTTGAATCAATTTTAATGTCATTGGCACTTAAAATTGTATTTTTTTTATCTTGTGCCTTCATATAATCAAAAACGGAAGGTTTTTTAATTTCTTTTTTATAGTCTGAAATTGAAATAAGACAAGGGGTATGGCATTTTGTTAAATATGAACCGTTGTCTTTAATTTGTTTTACCGTAATTTCGTTTTCATTAACGGAAACAATCTCAACCACATATCCTAAAATTTCAAGGTTCAGCCTGCTTGCCAAAGAATACGGTGTTTGAGATGTGTCCCCATCAAGTGCAAACTGGCCTGTTATAATTAAATCAAAATTTTTAATGTAATTTTGAATTGCAGCCTTCAAAGTTTTTGAAGTTGCATTTGTGTCGGAGCCTGAAAATTTTTTATCCGATAACAAAATTGCTTCATCTGCCCCTAAAGCTAAACCGTATCTTAAAGACTTAATTGTATTATCCGGCCCCATTGAAAGAAGAGTGATTTTAGAATTTTTAACGGTTTTTTTAATTTCAACCGCTGTTAAAATTGCCTTAATGTCATAGGGGTTCAAAATCGAAATAACGTTATCTCTTATGATGTTGTTGTCTTTTGTCCATTTAACATCATTTGTGTCGGGGATTTGTTTTATGCATACTATAATATTCATATTTCAAGTTTATAACATTAGTAAAGTTTTGTAAAATTATATCAATATTTTTTATTTCCGAGACTTTATTTCTATGTAGGAAGAATTTTAGGCATTTTTCATGATTAACAACAACTATACGGGATATAACCCCCAGCAGAATAATATCAGCTACGGCGCTGTTAAAGATGTTGTGCCAAGCAACATTAACGAAAAACTGCCTGAAAATATTCAAAATATAGATGCAAAACAAATTGCATCAAATAACGGTGCAATAGCCACAGCGGGCGGAATGAACAAAAATACCCTTCTTGCGGCGCTTCCTTTCTACACATCGTTTATGGTTTTAAGGAACATGAACGATAAAATAGGTTCTAAATTCTCTTTTTCGGGTGAATATGCCGATTCTTTCCTCGGTAAATTAACAAGACTCGGGGATAAAATTTCAGGTGCAATTTCAAAAGCAATTCCGGATAATGTTGAAAACGGAATTAAAAAAGGTTTAAAAAATGCCAAAACTTGGCTTCAAGATCATTCTGCCTTTGCACGTTCTTGGTCAACTCCTCTGAGACTTGAAAATTCAATGGCAATGACAGAAGCAACAGGCTTATACAGCAGAGTATTATACGATAACGGCGATTTAATAGAAAAAGGTTTCAGGGGCAGAGGAAAAGAAGCGCTTGAAATGTTTAAAACCGGCGGAAATGGTAAATTCTGGGAATTATTGAAATCAAAAGGCATTGAATCTGCAACTGATGACAGAGACATTTTGAATAAAATTTCAAGTACATTCAGAGAATTGGCTCAAAAGCCGCCAAAAGACCCTAAAATAAAAGAATATGTTGATGACGCGGTTGAAATATTCTCTAAAACAGATAAAAAAGCCGTAATAGACAAATGGGGCCCGTTACCTATCGGTAAAATTCCTTTATTAAATAAACTTTTAAAATTGGAAGTACCGTTGTCTGAAGCCGCCAATAAAACAAAGGTGGCAACAGGCGCAGTGGGTGCGGCAAGTGCTTTGGGCAAAGCAATGCCGAGTGCGTTTTCCAAAATATATGAAGGCTTTACCAACAACTTCGCAGGCGGAAAAATTGCACCGTTCTTGCAGGCATATTTCCTTGCGGCAGCTGCAATGAAAGCAAAAGATGCGCCTGAAGGTCAAAAGCTTGCAACATTTATGGACGAAGAAGCAATGGGTGTTGCAACATTGTTCACGATGCCGATTGCCACATCGGCGCTGACGAGACTGGGCGGTGCCGCAAAATACATAGGAATGGGCAAAACGGTTGCCGAACAAACGCAAAATGTTGATAAATATCGTAATTTGATAAAAGCCTTAAACGAAAAAATTGATGCAAAATCAATCACAAGAGGCGAATATCTTGATGAAGTTAAGAACATTAAAAATGTGTTAAAGGGTGATACCAAGTGGTGGCAAAAACCGATAAAAGCCATAGGCAAGATATTGGGTTCAAATTATAATGCAGAAACAATTAAACCGTATCTGGATGATGTTGTTCCTTCTGATATGGGTAAATTACAAACTTTGGGTATAGGTGTTTCAAATAAACTCAAAAATATTGCATATAAATTGAAATCGGGCAAATATATGGGCTTAACCCCGGGCGGTATGCTGAGATTTGCAATTGTTATGTTCGTTTTATCTCCTATTGTTTCAAAACCGATTAAATGGGCGGTAAATAAAATATTCGGCAAACCTTGGGACCCTGAAAAAGAAAAACAGGAACAAGAGAAAAAAGCAGCCGAAGAAGCAATGAAAAATAATCCTTTTGCAAAAATGACAGAAGAAGAGCTCTTTAATTTGCTTTCTAAAAACCAAGACAGAATGATGCAAGCACAAAATGACCCTAAATTAATGCAAGAATTGCAATCTGACCCGAATAAATTATATAACTTCTTAAAAGAAGGTGCGGATAATTATGATAAACAACTTAAAAATGCAGGTCCAAGCTCTCTTTTAACAAACTATATCAATTCAAGAGCGGCACAACCGCAAGTGCAACCAATGCAGCAACCACAAGCTATTACGCCTTCAAATAATATGTATATGCCAAATAACGGACAAACCGGATTAAACCAAGGTTTGAACATGAGCCAAACATTAAACGTAAACAACGGCAATACAAAAATGCCGACACCTTCAATCCAATCGCAAAATGACGGCGCTTCTCAGGAAAATAAACCGATAGAACCCACAAGAACATATATTCCATCAAGCAAGCCCGCTGATTTTTCAAGCCAGCAAAATGCTAAAAATCAGCAATTTGAACAGCTTTTAGCAGATATTGACAAAACGGAAAAAGAGTACAGCCAATACTTAAGCATGTAGTTTTAATCCACAAGGCTAAAAAATTAACCGAAAAACAATAGCCTTTTGATTAATAGATTGGGGCAATAAACCAAAATAATATTGTCCCATGCGAAATTATAAATTTTTTTTAATTACTTTTGGGTTTTTGTTTGTTGTACAAATTGCAGCAGCAAACAATATTCAAGTTGCAACATTTAATGAGCTCATGGATTCACACCCTTCAAACGGGGATACAATTCAAATATTGGATAATTTGACTTCAACTTCCACAATAGGAAGCAATTTTTTGGATTTAAACATCAATTTTGACGGGCAAAATCATTATTTAGACGGTGAAAATACTTACGGCGGGTTTCTTTTAAATAAAGACAGCGTATTTGACCAAATAAGAATGACGAATTTTAAAGGGCAATTAGAAAGCGGCGCTTCCTCATATTATGCGGGCGCAATTTACAATGAAGGCGGCACCATTGATATAAATAATTCATATTTTGCAAACAATTATGCCGATTCCGGAAGCATTAATTTCGGTGCAGGCGGCGCAATTTATAATATGCAAAACAGCACAATGAACATAAATTCTACTCTTTTTGAAAACAATTATGCAGACGGCGGCTTATCATACGGCGGTGCGATTGCAAACGGAAAACCGGCTTCGGCAAGTGCAAATATAATAGTTCAAAATTCCGTTTTTAAAAATAATTATGCAACAAGCTCGGGTGGTTCATCCGGCGGTGCAATTTACAATAACGGCGATATTAAAATATATTCAAGCCTATTTGAAAATAACCAAGCCATTGTAACCGAAGGCTCAACTGCTTCAGGCGGCGCTATTTATAATTCGGGAACTATCACAATAGATAATTCAACTTTTAGCGGCAACGGTTCATCAGGTGTTATAAACACGACAACTTCAGGCGGAGTTATATTTAACAATAATTCTTTAACTATTTCAAATTCAACATTTAATAATAATTTAACCAATTCAAATGACAGCTCGCTGATTGCAGGCGGTACTATATATAACATAGGAACAACCTCAATTCAAAATACAACTTTTTCTTCAAATAAAACAACGGGGGTGGAAGATGTTGATATAATTGGGGGTGTTATAAATACCAGATATAATACAAACGTTTTAAATATTGAAAATTCAACCTTTACACAAAATGAAATTTCAACCGGTAACGGAGAAAATATTGACGGTGCAGTAATTTTTAATAACGGCAACAGTACAATTAAAAATAGCGTAATAACAAATAATTATACAGATGGCGGCTCATCGGGCAATATAAAAGGGGGTGCTATTTATAACAGCTCAAACCTTTTAATTGAATCAACCGAAATTTCAAATAATTCCGTTACATCAGGCTCAACAACTGAAGGCGGCACAATTTATAATAATACAAACGGAAGATTAACCATTTTAAATTCAAATATTGAAAACAACAAAATTTCATCTTCGGCACAAAGCGGCGACGGCGGCGGAATTTACAATTTAGGAACGGTTGTTATTGAAGATTCTAATTTTGACAATAATTTAAACGGCAATAACCAACTGAATGATATTTATAATGACAACGGAACGGTTACAATTCAGGGGAACGGCACAACAAACATTTTAAGCGGAATTGAAGGCAACGGCACGGTTAATAAAAATGGCACGGGAACTCTTAATTTAGGCGGAATTAATGAAAATTACACGGGCGATTTTAATTTTGAAGAAGGAACAATTAACCTTTTAAAAAATGCAAGTTATTTTTCAGCTTCAAATACCATTTTTGATAACGGTGTAAATTTTAATATGCAAAACGGTGAAATTAACAATATAAACTATGGCAACCTGACTTTAAACGGGCAAACTAACCTTTTTGTCGATGCAAATTTGCAAAATAAAATTATGGATACAATAAATGCAAATTCCATAAACGGTTCAGGCAATTTATTTGTAAAAAACATTTTACCTGAAGGAGTTCCTGAAAGTGAAACAATCACAATTCCTTTTGCAAATTCAACCCTTAAAAATTATGTTTCATATGAAAATAAAACAATTGAAACCCCGATTTATGATTATTATTCAAGCTATGACATTGAAAGCGGCAACTTTAATTTTACAAGGGAAGGTTTTAACCCTTCAATTTTATCTTCCCCGATAGCAGCACAATTAGGGGGTTATTTAGTCAGTCTTGAAACCTATAAAAACGCTTTTTCAAACCTTGATATGGTGATGATTGAAAAACAGGGTATTTTAGGGGGTTTTGATGATAAAAATAAAATAGCATCAGTTAATAATTTTACGTTTTCTCCCATTTTAATTCCCGAAGAAAGAAGAGGAATTTGGTTTAAGCCGTATTCCGTTTTTGAAAATGTCCCGATTAAAAACGGGCCTGATGTTTCAAATGTTATGTATGGGGGAATTGTCGGGGGAGAATCAAGCCTTATTAAATTAAAAAATAATTGGTATTCTTTATATGGCGCTTATTTTGGCTACAATGGCTCTCATCAGGCATATTTGGGGAATGACATTTATAATAACGGAGGCTTGTTTGGGCTGACGGGCGCAATTTATAAGAAAAATTTCTTTTCAATATTAACTGCAAACGTTGGTGCAAATTCCGCAAAAGCCCATACATCTTTTGGTTCGGATGATTTTAATATGTTAAATACAGGGCTTGCCCAAAAAACAGGGCTTAATTTCCCCGTTTTAAATAACAGACTTATTTTGCAGCCTTCAATTATGGCGTCATATACCTTTATTAATACTTTTAACTATACAACTTCATCAGATGTTCATATAAATGCAAAGCCGATAAATGCTCTTCATATAGAGCCTTCTTTTAAATTAATAGGCAATTTTAAAGATTATCTTCAACCTTATTTAGCGGTTTCATTTGCTTGGAATTTAATAGATAAGGCAAAATTTCAGGCAAACGATGTTTATCTTCCAAATTTATCGATAAAGCCTTACGTTCAATACGGTTTTGGGATTCAAAAAAGGTTTAAAGACAGAGTTACAGCCTTTTTTGAAGGCATGATAAGAAACGGGGGAAGAAACGGCGTAGCGCTTGTTTTAGGGGTTAGAATAAGCATATAAAAAAAGAGAGGTAATTTTTTTTACCCCTCTTTCCAGAAATAACGGAATGAAAAACAGTAGTTAAATTTATTTAACAGGCCTTGGAGCTTCTACATCCCTTAAATCTCTTGGCATTGGAGCATCGGGTCTCATATCTTTGTGCATAGGGTGAGCTTTAGGGCCATGGTGTTTGTGAAATTTATGAGCTTTGGGCCCGTCAAAATCGCCTCTAAATTGGTGTTCAATTGCAGGTCTTGGGCCAAAATGGTGCGGCATAGGTGGCATTGGGGGTCTATTAAGTGCCGCAAATAGGCTTAAAGCTAAAAATACACCAACAAAGCTTCCAAAGGTAACAATTAAAAATTTTTTAAATTCTTCCGATTTGCAGAAACATTTTTTTTCTTCTTTAACTTCTTGAACTTCTAAATTTTTGTTTTCATCTGACATAATATTTTCTCCTATAAAAATTTTTTTGTTTTTCCCTTCACATTAGGTTAAACGAAATTTTAAAAAAATTGTTCATTTTTTTATTTTATTTTTTTAAGTATAATAAATTTTGCACCCTGAAAATAAGGTTAAATAAGATTAATGGAAGATTTTTTATACCCTTTTGTGGTTAAATTCAATGAATATTTATCTAATTATATCTTAGTGTTTTTGCTTGTGGGTGTCGGCGTTTGGTATTCAATTAAAACAAAATTCATTCAGATAAGATGTTTTGTTGACGGTATTAAAAATTTATTCGGCGAATTCCATATTTTTGATAAAAACCACCCCCACAGTATGACAAGTTTTCAAGCACTGGCAACGGCAGTTGCTGCACAAGTGGGGACAGGAAACATTGTGGGAGCTTCAGGCGCCATTTTAATAGGCGGCCCGGGCGCAATTTTTTGGATGTGGGTGATTGCCTTTTTTGGAATGGCAACAATTTATGCAGAAGCCACTTTAGCCGTTAAAACAAGAAGAATTGATGATATGGGGAAAATTAAAGGCGGCCCCGTTTATTATATTACAACAGCATTTAAGGGAAAATTCGGTAAATTTTTGGCAGGCTTTTTTGCCGTTGCAATAATTTTAGCTTTAGGGTTTATGGGGTGTATGGTGCAATCAAATTCTATTGCTTGTTCCATGGAAACAGCCTTTCACATTAAACCTTATATTATGGGAATTTTGCTTGTTATAATTTGCGGAATTATTTTTATCGGCGGAATAAAACGACTTGCCGTTGTTGTTGAAAAAATTGTTCCTTTTATGGCTTTGTTTTTCATTATAGGCGGGCTTATTATTTTAATTGCAAGAATAAAATATATCCCCGATACTTTTTATATGATTTTTAAATATGCTTTTATGCCGCAGGCAATTTTAGGCGGAAGTTTTGGGTATGCAATAAAACAAGCAATAAGCCAAGGTGCAAAAAGAGGCTTATTTTCAAATGAAGCAGGCATGGGTTCAACCCCGCATGCGCACGCACTTGCAAATGTTAAAGACCCACATATTCAAGGCACGGTTGCTATGATTGGTGTTTTTGTGGATACTTTTATAATTTTAACTTTAAATGCTTTAATTGTAATTTCAACTTTATATACCTCAGATGGCGCCTTATCTAACGGTTATACAGAAGCTGTTATGAACATTTTAAATAAAACAAATTTGGTTCAAACGGCATTCGGCACAATTTTTGGCAATTCACTAGGCGCTATTTTTGTTGCAATTTGCCTATTTTTCTTTGCTTTTTCAACCATTTTAAGTTGGAATTTATTTGGGAAAATTAATGTTATATATCTTTTTGGAAAAAAACACCCTAAAATTGCAGAAACAATTTATATGGTTCTTGCTCTTTGCTTTATTATGCTGGGCAGCCTTGTTTCATCAGATTTTGTTTGGGAGCTAACCGATATGTTCAACAATTTAATGGTTATTCCAAACGCCATAGCACTTTTTGCCTTAACAAAAGTTGTTGTTAAAATTGCAAATAATGAAAACGAATAATTTATTCTAAAATATATTCAAGTTCATTGTCGCTCAATACTCTGAAGCGGCCGTTTCTTGGAAGAAGCATTTCTTTTTCGCTTGTATGCCTTAAATCGTAGAACGGGGTTCCTTTTGGAAGATGTATTTTGTATGTAATGCCGTCTTTTGCATCTTTACCAATATAAAGACCTTCCATCGAAGCACCTTTTACGGTTGAAGTTGAACAAAAAGCCCTGTCATCTAAAATGCCGTCTTTTGCTTTATCAACCCACCATTTCGGAGCGTTTCTGTATACAACCATCGGTTCTTTTGTGCTTGAAGTGCGTGTCAATACATCCAATTCATCAATTGTATCAAGAATATATCTGTGGCTTGTCATTAAATCTCTTACTTTTTCTTTCGCATATTCCGGAATTTTCGGATCATCAAGAAATTCGTAATGGATACAATCTTGGGATATATTGGGGTGTCTGAATTTTCCGTCTCTTAAAAACGAATTAATCTGTATTCCGTTTTGCAAATAAAAATGTTGTGTGGGTTGGTGTCTTTTAATATTGCTTTTGTCTATGAATTGATCGACTCTTTGAAAACCTTCAGGGGTGTTGTACCAATATTGTTCAACAACATTTTCACCTTTATATATGGCCAGCTTGTCTTTGCCGGAAAGAATTCTTTTGCTTATTGCCAATGCGCCTTCATTATCGGGAGTTAAAACATCAGTGATTTTATTTTGGTAGTCATCTCTGTAATATTTTTTAACCCAATCGATTGTGCCGTCTTTTAATGTTTTTGTTGATTGTTGAATAATGCCGTCTTTAATATCTATTGCAAATTGTTCGCCGTTAGCACCTGTTTTTAGCATTGTTCCCGTGAAAATATTGCCATTGTTGTCGTATGCAATTCCTTTTTTAAAGGTGGCGGCCAGTTTTTCAACGGTTTCTTTTCCGCTTTCAATGGCAGCGGAAGCGTTTTTCTTTTTAATTATTGCAACAGAAGCGGCGCCTGCTGCGGCAAGTCCGATAAGTGCGCCCAGTACCACTTTTTTATTTATCGGGTTTGTTTGATTCCCGTTTTTTGAGTCGCTTTTTGCTGCAATGTTGTACTTAATATTTCTGATGCTGTTTATTTTGTTTATCATTTTTTATCCTATGCTAGTACATGTTGTACATGGTTTGTGGCATGTTGGGTTGCAGCATGTTGATAGGTGCTGTGTGCCCAGCTGCTTGCTTGTGTGTATACCGGTTTGTTATATTTGGCAATAACTTTTTTTGCTGCCGCACGAATATCCTGATATCCGTATACAGATTGTGTATCCAAGACTTCGCAAATCATGCCCGTAATATTATTTGCGGGTATTTTTTTATTTTGCATTATTTGTATCAATTCTTCTAAAGTTTCAGGATCTAATTTCATTAACACTTTCGATACTTCTTTATTAAATCCGGCTGCGGCAAGAATATCATTTCCGCCGAATTCTCTTAAGTATTGCATAATTGCGGCATTGTCATCATATTGGCTTCTGTATTCCTGAAGTTTTATATATCTTTCCCAAGCTTCAGGGCCTTTTTCCATTTGCAAAAGTTCGTAATAGTGTGAAAATGCGCCGCCCTCAACCCCGCAAGGTCTGACTTCAACCCCGTATTTTTTGCAAAGTTTTACGTATTCGATATACCATTTTTCATATACCTTTTCTGCACCCGGGTCTAATGGGCCAATATCCCCGCCTTTTTTAGAGGATGCGGAATTAACATATTCTTCAATAATATTGCCTTTTTTATCTCTGTATGTAACTGTTGTTTTGCCGTTTGCCGTATATGTGGTTTTTGATATGCCGTCTTCAAGATGTTCAACGGTTTTATGCGAATCTTCAAGCAAATTGTGCTGCTCTCTGTATATGGGCTGTGATTTTCCGCCCTGATGAGATGTAATTTTTGTGCCGTAAGAATGGAAACCGTCTTTTTCAATAGTTTTGATGCCGTTATGGTACGAAGTGTAATAAACGCTGCCGTCAGGTGTTTTGGTAATTCTTTGAACTGTGTTTCCTTCCGTATCAAAAATTTCTTCAATTGTGGAGCCGTTTTTGTTTTTGATTACGGTTTTTGTCAAGTTGCCTTTATCATCAAAGCCAGGGTGTACGGTGCTGTTTTTTCTGTGTTCGATAAATAAATCTTGCGCCGATTCTTTTGCAGATTTGTGTGAAAGCCCTGCTTCAAAGGGTGCATTGAATTTATCTTGAGCTTTTTTAGCTGCAATTTCCGCTGATGCTTCCATTTTTGTTCTTTTTAGTGCTTCAGCTTGTATTTCTTTTTGATGAATTTGTTCAAATGCTTGCGCCGATTCTTTTGCAGATTTGTGTGAAAGCCCTGCTTCAAAGGGTGCATTGAATTTATCTTGAGCTTTTTTAGCTGCAATTTCCGCTGATGCTTCCATTTTTGTTCTTTTTAGTGCTTCAGCTTGTATTTCTTTTTGATGAATTTGTTCAAATGCTTGCGCCGATTCTTTTGCAGATTTGTGTGAAAGCCCTGCTTCAAAGGGTGCATTGAATTTATCTTGAGCCTCTTTCGCTATTTTTTGTGCGTTTTCTTCAGCTTGTGTTCTTTGTATGGCTGTTTGTTTAATTTTTCCCTGATGCGCCATTTCTGTTATGTCTGAAAAAACGGCGCAGCCGTCTTCTGTCTTTTTTACTATTTTGTGGCCGTCTGTTGTTATATATTGCTTTTTGAAATTTTGAATACCTTTTCTTTGAGACGAAATAAGTTCTCCGTTTTTATATTTTAATTTAATTTCATCTCCGTTTGGCAAAATGTCTTTTATGATGCCGCTGAATTTGTTTCCGTCTTTTTTAAATGCACTTCCGTCGGAAAAATCAATGCTGCTTAAATCAACATGTTTTCCTTTGCGAACAGCTATTCCTGCTGCTGCGGCAGCGCCCAAAACCGCTAAACCCGCGAGTACAAATTTAATTTTATTGCCATTGTCTTCGGTTGTTGTTTCGTTTGTTGTTAGTGTCGGTTGGTTTTGTTCAGATTTGTTTTTTACTAATCTTAAAGGATTGAGAGTTTTAATGTCTGATATTTTCAATTTTGTCTTCCTTAAATTTTTAATGCAGTTGAGTATTTGACGAATGTATAAAACACGTGAATAATAAAATTTGCTTTGTTTATTTTGCCAAAAAAAAGAGCGTTTTTATGATATGATTCTCTAATGTTAAAAAGCAAAAAAATAGTCAATATTGAAACTCTTTTATTTAACAGAGAAAAGCAATTGTCCATCCCCTGCTACCAAAGACCGTACAGATGGTCAAAGGAGTCTGCAAACAGGCTGTTTTTAGACATTTTGGATGCATTAAAAGAAAATAACAAATTGGGTGAATACAGACTTGGTTCCGTTATTTTGCACGAGACGGATAATTCGTTTGATATTGTTGACGGGCAGCAGAGAATAACAACATTGCTGCTTATATTAAAGTGTTTGGGTTCAGATGGGGGACTGCCGAATATTAAATACAGGGAGTCTTCTTTTAAAGCAATTAAAGAAAACTACGCTATTTTAAAAGCAAACATTGATAATATGGAAGACAAAAATACATATAAGGATTTTTTGCTGAATAAGTGCAGTGTGGTTGAATTTATTACAGATACACCGGAAGAAGCATTTCAATTTTTTGATTCTCAAAATTCAAGAGGAAAAGAATTAAAGCCCCATGATTTATTGAAGGCGTACCACTTAAGAGAAATGAAAAATGAAACAGAAGTCAAAAATCAAGACGATGTTATAAAAACGGTTGAAAAGTGGGAAAGTAAAGATGAAGAATATCTTGCAAGACATTTTAACAATGTTTTATACCCTTTAACAAGATGGTATAAAAATAAAGACGGTTTATATTTCAATACTTCCAAAATAGATACTTTCAAGGGAATAAAAACGGGGGGTAAATATCAATATATAAAATATCACGAGCTTGTTTATAAAAATTTAAAAGAAAATAATAACGGCGAAATGTTTTTTCAATTAACACAGCCGATATTGGCGGGGCAAAGATTTTTTGAATATGTTTTTTATTATGCCAAACTGTCTGAAGAAACGGAAAAAACAGCCGAAAAATTTAATAATGAGCTTGATATAGTGCTGCCGAATTACGGAAACGGGGACAGATATACAGAAAGACTTTTTAAAAATGTTTTAATATTTTTTGCGGATAAGTTCGGAATCGAAAATATTGATGAAATGATTTATAAAAAAATTTTCTGTTGGAGTTATTTCATCAGAATCGCCATGTATGCCGTTTATCAGGAAAGCATAAACAGATATGCCATAGGGAAGCACGAATACAACAATGAAATTAACATTTTTGAAAAAATATATGAAATGAAGTCCCCAAAGGAAATTTTTGTAATACCGGTTAATAAAATTGAAAAATCCAAAAATGAGGGGTACAAAGAACTGTATGAAAAAATAAGCAAATTTTCGGGATGGGAAAATGATAAATAACATCGACCAAATAAATGTATTAGACTTATTTCAGGGTAATTGTACATATAAAATTCCAATCTATCAAAGAAATTATGCTTGGGGAGAGGAACAAATTCAGGCTTTAATAGATGATATTATGAGTTTAGATAATAATAACAATCGAGTTAAATATTACCTCGGTACATTGATTGCAGATAAGAAGCATGAAGAAAAACAATTGTATGAAGTGGTTGACGGCCAACAAAGGCTTACCACGTTATTTTTGCTTCTTCACAAGCTGAATGAGCATAATGAGTATAATATAAACGCTAAAAGTTTAATCTTTGAAGCAAGGAAGCTTTCAAATGAAATATTGGAAAAATTGCCATGTGATAATCTTTCTTTCGATGAAGAAAACGGGCTGCTCAGAGGATATGCGATAATAGAAGGGATATTGCAAGAAAAAAGAGAGTATGAAATCAATTTTTTAAAAGAAAACCTTAAAAGAGTTGATATTTTAAGAGTGCAAGTTCCAAAGAATATTGACTTAAATCATTATTTTGAAGTAATGAATACAAGGGGCGAACAGCTCGAGCTCCATGAAATCGTAAAAAACAGAATTATTCAAGCTTTTGACGGCAACAAAGCCGAGGAAAATGTTGCTGCAACAATTTGGGACGCCTGCTTTAATATGGACGGATATGTTCAGATGAATTTTAATTCCCGAGACAGAAGAATTCTTTTTTCTGATAATTGGGATAAATTTGAATATGAAAACTTTGATGAAATTGTCAGCAAGCTGAAAGCCTGCCAAGATGAAGACACGGATGATACAGAGGCAAATATAAACGATATTTTGGAAAACAAATATATTGAAAAGCCAAATAAAGATAAAAATAACCCTGAAGAAAGCGACAAAAAAATTTACAGTTCAATTATAAAATTTCCGCAGTTATTGCTGCATGTGAATTTGATTATTAACAAAGAAAAAGAAAATGAAGATATTGAAAAAAAATTAGACGATAAAAAATTAATCGAACACCTTAAACAATATTATACAAAAGACGCGGCAAAGGTTTTTATATACAATTTGCTTAAATACAGATTTTATTTTGATAAATTTATTATCAAAAGGGAAACAGAAAACCTTTCAAATGAAACCGACGGCAATTGGTTTTTGGGCAGTTTAAAAAAATATGAATACAGCGGTAAAGAATACGCAAAACCTGAACCATACAAGGAAGATAAAACAGATAAAGAATTACTTTGGCTTCAAAGCTGCTTAAGAATAACCTATACTTCTCCAAAGACAATGTATTGGATAACCGAGGTTTTAAAAAGCGTTGATAAATATACAAAAAGAAGTGAGCTGAAAAATAAATTGGAAATGTATTGCATAGAAAAATTAAAGAAGGCAAAAAAACCGGATTCCGCAATATTTTTTGGCAACGGCTTTGGTATTCCCCGCATAGTTTTTACCTATTTGGATTATTTGCTTTGCAGAGAAAATTTTGAAGAATACAAAAACTTTGAATTCAAATACAGAAGTTCAATAGAACATTTTTATCCTCAGCATCCGGAAGGTTTACCCGTAATGAATTCCGAATATCTGGATAATTTCGGAAATCTTGCGTTAATTACGGTTTCTGGAAATTCAAAATTATCAAATAAATCTCCGGAAGTAAAGGCAATTGCTTGGAAAGAGGTTATGAAACAAAGCATTAAACTGCAATTAATGGCACAAAAAAGCAAAAATTGGAGAGAATACGAAATCGAAAATCACGGCAATAAAATGCTTAAATATCTTGAAGAGGAAATGAATAAAATATAATAAATAAAAATCGGCAAAAAACCATTTTTTCTTCTTTTTGTGCATTGACTAAACAGCCCAAAAATAATAATATATAGGTTATAGAATAGTGTTACTGTTAAAATTGACTGGGTTGATAGAGTATGAACAAAAGAGACGGAAGAAATGCAAAGCTTGCAATTGTTATGTTAGCCCTTTTTGGTGCCGCTTCAATGGGGCTTCCTTCATGTGCCGTTAATGTATATAACCAAAGCGGATTTACAAATACGGATAATTACAACGGGGGCCAGAGCGACCCTGTTAATATTACGAGCAATATAAATCTGTCAAATGCAAACCTTCCGAACTTTACGGGCACAATAGATGCTTATGTTAACGGTAATAATCATACAATTTCAGGAAGCATATTTAATTCCGATTCAACACAGGATAACACTCTTACATACGGCCACTACACCATTCAGGACAGTTCAAGTTTAACTTTGAGCAACATTGCCTTTCAAACAAATACTACAATTCAAGGCAGCGGCAACAATTCAAGAACTTGGCAAGTGTACGGTATTATTGCCCAAAATGCTGATGTTGCTTCAACTTTAAATATAAGCTCATCGGTTTTATCAAATAATTATGTAATGCTTACTCAAGACAGAAACTACGGAAATGACGCATATAACCATATATACGGCGGTATTTTAAACAACAGGGGTTTATTGAATGTTGACGGCGCTGAATTTAATTCAAATTCAATAAATATACTGACAAACCAAAGTGCAACAATAATGTCCGGCGATTCTCATTCAGAGTTGTACGGGGGTATAATTGCGAATTATGAGACCGGAAATGCAACTATCTCAAATGCGCAGTTCAACAATAACACAGTTTCGGTTACATCAAACGCAAGTAACGGCAGAAGTGATGTAAGGGTTTTAGCAAAAGGCGGAGTTATAAATAATTTGGGCAATGTTACTTTAAACAATGTCGAAATAAATAATAACAGCCTGACGGCAAAATCCGACAATAACGGAGATGCGCTTGAAACAAAAGGCGGAGCCATATCTAACGGCGGAACGTTAAATATGGAAGGAAACGTTTCAATAACGGGAAACAGCTTGAGCGCTGCAGGGGCAAATTCAAATTCGGCACAAGGCGGCGCAATATACAATGACGGTGTAATAAACATCAACAACGGCAAAACGCTCTTGAGCGGAAATACTTCTCAAGGGGCTGCAAACGATATTTATTTTGCTTCAAACAGCTCTTTAAATGTTAATAACGATGCTGAAATCGAAATTGCAAGCGGAATTGAGTCTGCCGATAATACGGCTTCCGTTTTTGTTAATTCGGGCGGCAATTATATTAACGCAAATGCCGGCAGTTCAAATTATACGGGTTTGATTAACGTTAAAACAGGCGGGCTTTTGACTTATAAGGCAGATACGATAGACGGAGGCATTTTAAATTCGCTCAATAATGCCAATGTTGTAATGGATACAAACAGCGGATACGGTTTTGATATATCAAATGATTTTACCCTCGGCGCAAACCATTTAAATTCAATTGCTCTTACATCTGACGGCACATTAAATATCCGCAAATTTAACCTAAACAATATGACCTTGGATGAAAATGTTAATTTCGGAAGCTATGCGGATGAATTTATAGTTGAAGAAGGCGTTTTAACAGGCAGAAAAAATAATTTTAATACTCAAAACAGTGTAATCACGGTTCAAAAAGACGGAACATTTGTATACAGAACGACAACCGACAATGAAACATTTGAAAATAATGTTGTATTAAATGACGGTGCGACATTAAACATTGAAGGAAAAGACAACACCGTAATATCAAGCTCACCGCAATTTAACGGCAGTTCAAACAATGTTAATTTAAATGACGGCAGTTTTGTTTTGAATACTGATTTTGACGACGGGAATGCGGGCTTAAGCCAAAATATAAACATCAATAATTCTTCGGTTTCGTTCGGCGCAAGCACAAGCGGCATTGCAGAAACAACAAACCTTAACGGCTCAACCTTAAATCTTGCGGATAATAAAATTTCAACCGTTGAATTTGCGGAACTTAATGCGCTCAATTCACAATTAAATGTTGATATTGATTTAAACAATAATATTAGCGATATAGTTAAAATTAATTTGGGCAGCGGAACCATTAACCTTGACAGCATTAATTTTATAGGTGCTGCAACTGAGACAAATTATGCCTTTCAAATTTTGCAAGGCGGATATAATTTTGGCGCATATAATGACACACTCTCTTCCGCCGTTTATGATTATCTGGTAACGACAAACGGCACCAATATATTGTTAAATGCAACCGGAATAAGCGCCAACGGTTTAAAATATTACAATAATACTCTTACAGGCGACAGAACATTTGATTTTATAGGAAATTCGACATACTATATTGCATCCGATTTGGAATCTACAAACGGCGGCAATTTTGTTGTAAACGGTAAGGATAACAATGCTCAAAACAGCGTTATTTCAGGAAGCGATAAATATTCTTTCTTTGAAGTTAATTCGCATAAATTAACCTTAAATAATCTCACTATTCAAAATGCATATGCAACCGATGATTCCTCTGCAAATAACTCATCCAATATCAACGGTTCCGTTTTAAATATGGCGGGCGGAAGTGCTGAATTTAACAACGTTGTTTTAAATTCAAATAAGGCAGACGGTATGGGCGGCGCTGTTTATGTTTCAGACGGCACTCTTCAGGCTTCGGATGTAACCTTGAACTCAAATTCGGCTGTCAACGGGGGTGCAATTGCACTTCAAGGCGGCGAAATAACTTTAAATAATGCCGGTATTCAATCAAATGTTGCTTCAAATGAAGGCAGTGCCATATACAATGACGGCGGAACGGTGAATTTGAACGATGTTCAAATTACAAATAATTCGGGAAATTCTTCAATTTATAATTCAGGCAACATTAATATCGATAATACCGCCGCAAATACAATCGATAACGGACAAAATGCCGTTATTAAAAATTCGGGGACAATTACTTTTGACGGAAGCGGCAATACTTCCGTGAATGATTTAATTACCGGCATTGGCAGCAATAAAGGTAATATTGTTCAAAATTCTTCCGATTTGAATTTAGATAATGTGAACAATCAAAATATTATTCAAAATAACGGTAACTTAACGGTTAATGAGCTTTCAGGCTCAACTTTGAATTCAAACGGAACAAATTTAAATATTGAATCCGCACAAGGTTCAGAGATTAGTGCAAATAATGATTTAACGGAAATTAAAAACGCAATTTCATCCGTTATAAATACCGGTTCGGCTTCGGCAAATATAGGCAATTTAACGGAAAATTCAACCGCAAATGCAACATCGGGGCTTTTAACGGTTTCGAATTCATCAAATTCAACGGTAAATGTTTCAAATTCGGCCGCAGCGCAAATTACCGATTTTGAATCTTCGACATACAACCAAACAAGCAGTGCCGCTTCAACAATTACAAATGCCATAAATTCAAATATAACGGTTGAGAGCGGAAATTTAACAATTGCGGCACTAACAACCGATATTGATTCTGATTCCTCTTTAAATGTTTCAGGCGGTGAAGTTACCGTAAACAATGCAATTAGCGGCAATATTCAAAACAATGTTTCGAATGTGGAAATTAATGTATCAGGCGGAACTTTAAATAGTGCGGATATTTCAAATTCGGATATAACGGTAAACGGAATTTTAAATGTAAGCGGTGATATTTTAAACGGAGAACTAAACAATAGGGGCGAAGTTAATCTTAATAAAGCAGATACAACACTCTCCGCTTCTGTTGCGGGAAACGGCAATATTAATAAAACCGGAGGAAATCTTGAGCTTACAAATACAAGCAACGACAATTTTGAAGGCAATTTAAATGTGGCTCAGGGTAATCTTACCTTTAATCAAGATGCAATGCTTAATTCTGCCGCTAACATTAACCTTGATAATTCAGTGTTTAACTTTGCCCTTACAAATGCGGAAAATATAAGCCTTACAAGTCAGGATTTTTCAAGCGTTAATTTAAAAAATGCTTCCACAATGAATGTTGACGGTACGGGCATTAATCAGGATATTTCCATTCAAGTAGGAAACGGTTTTTGGACATCGGATAATTCCGGAAATACTTTAAATTTCAGTAACGCAAGTTATTATTTATTAAATGAAGCGGGCGGGACACAGCAAAACAAAGACATTTTATCTTTTACCGACGCTAATTTGGGGCTTCAAACAAATCAAACTTGGGCAAATACGATAAAGTTGTCTAACGGCCTTCTTGATTTATCAAATCAAAGCGCAGGCGACACATATACATTTAACAATTTGGATGCTTCAAGCAATGACAACCAATTGAGCCTTGATGTTTCTTTGGTATATGACAAAGGTGCCGGCATTACTCCATATGCCGATAAAATTACCGCCGAAAGCGGCTCGGGAATATTGGAATTAACAAAATTGTTTATTACTGACGATAACGGCGGTGCGGTAAATTACAAAGATTCAATTCAGGTTATTACAAATAACAACGGGGCAAATTTGCAGCTTGCCGCAAGTGATGACGTTGAAATTTTAAGCTGGGCAACCAATGTTTATGAATACGGCATTGAAACGGCAACGACAAATACAACGGCAGACAGTATAAAAATCACTCCGGAAGGGGTATCTTCAACAGATACTCTGAGAGATTTGAACCACTATGATGGAAACAGAGGTTTTAGTTTTGTTGTTTTGGACGGAAGCGGCAATACGGTTGAAAACAAATATAATATATACAGGGATTTGGACACAACCGCAGAGGGCAATTTCAGCATAATAGGCAGAATAGAAAACGGCCAAAAAGGTATTTTGTCAGGCGAGCTGAAAGAGCTTCACATTGGGGATGACGATACAAGATATGACAGCATAAATAACAGATATGACTATTACGGCCCCGAAGGAGATGCAGGAAGGCCTGTTGTTGACAGTGCAAATGTTAACCCTGATATGGTAACAAACGAAAACGGCGAATATGTTTTTGAAGTAGGTGCTCTAGATAATGACAATCCGGTTAAAACAAACGGTTCATTGTTTGAACTTACAAACGAAACCAATCTTTATATAACCGATGTTCAAATTCAAGATACCTTAAGAACTTATACCGACAACATAAAAGACGGCGCTGCAATTTATGCAAACAATAACAGTGCAACGGTTGAGCTTGAAAATGTCGACTTTAAAAATAATACGGTTCAGCAAGGTTCCGGCGGCGCTATTGCAAACGTTCAAAGTTCGTCTTTTATATTGAAAGACTCGGTTGTTGAAAATAATACTTCAAGCCAAAACGGCGGTGCGATATACAATACATCAAGCGGTCAAACTTTAATTCAAAACGCACAGTTTAGTGATAACAGTGCAAACGGTCAAGGCGGTGCAATATATACAAGCGGCGATTTGACAATTATTAATTCAAACTTCAGCAACAACAATATGCAAAACAATGTTGCAAACGATATTTATATTGCGGACGGCAAAACCACGTTTGAGGTAAATGAAGGTGTAAGCAGCACTATTTCAAGCGGTATAGCGGGAGCAAACAATGCGGTTTTTGAAAAAACCGATTCAGGTGTTTTAAATTTAACAGGCAACAATAAAAGTTTTTCAGGGCAGTTTAATTTGGCAGATAACGGCGGTACTGTTTTATATAGCGCCAATAATGAAAATGACAGCTTTGTTTCAGGCAGCGTTTCCGTCGGACAAAATGCCGAATTGCTTATGAATGTTTCATCTGCCGCAAATGCTCAAACAATAAATAATCTTTCCGGTGAAGGCATTGTTGCTAAACAAGGCGACGGAAACATGAATCTTTCAGGAAAAAATACGAATTTCAACGGCACCTTTAATATTGAAGAAGGCAATGTTAATTATTTTGCCAATAACTATTCTTCATATTTCGGTGAAGATTCAAGCACCAATGTTTCTCAAAATGCAAATTTGAATATTACATTCGGAAACAGTATCACGTCTTCTCAGGTTTTATACAATGTCTCAGGTGAAGGAAATATAAACAAAGACGGCGCAGGCAAGCTTTTATTGACGGGAAACAATGAAGATTTTACCGGCAAAATAAGCCTTCTTGGCGGCAGTATTGAATATCAAAATATTCAGGGTTCGTCGCCATCGGGTACAAATTATATTTCCGGTTTAACCGAATTGTCTGACGGAACAACCCTTATTTCAAATATAGAAGGCGTAACAGATACCATAAGAGGTACAATTACAGGAACAGGTTCATTTATCAAAAACGGTTCCGGGGAACTTGTATATACCGGTGATATGAGCGGTCTTACAGGTGAAACCGAGATTGAAAGCGGCGTTTTTGAGTTTGTAAAATCACAAAACGGGGGATATGCAGAGGGCCTGACCACAATATCAAATAATGGCGAGTTTATATATAATACAAACGGAAATGATGCGCTTCTTGCGCAGGATATTGAAGGCAGCGGTGCTTTTACAAAGGACGGAAGCGGAACACTAACACTGCAAGGTAATTATGGCAACTTTAGCGGTGTCGGCACCATTAAAGAAGGTGTTCTGAATTATATAGCAAACAGCGGCAATAATTATTTCGGCGGCTCTACTTTAATTGATAAGAACGGCGAACTTATATATAACACTAACGGAATCGATTCAAAACTTTCAAATGTCTCAGACGGCATATCGGGCGGCGGTATCTTTAATAAAACGGGAGACGGCACTTTAACTTTAACCGGCAACAACAGCAACTTTACAGGTAACACCATTTTAAATAAAGGTACTTTAGCATTTAGCGATTCGGACGGTTCAAGCTATTTTGCAGGCGCCACAACAATTGGTGAAAACGCAATTTTGGCTTATACGACAGGAAGCAGTCAAACGCTGAATAATGTTTTAGGGCAAGGTGTTATTGAAAAATACGGAAACGGAAATTTAACATTCGATTATGTATCAAACAATCAAAAGTTTGAAGGTGTTGCAGACGTTAACCAAGGAACATTAACCGTAAACGCGGCAACAAACGCAAATAATAATTTTGATTTTAATATAAACGTAAATAATAACGCCAATCTTGTTTACAACGGGGCTGAAGGGCAGAATTATAATATAGGACAAAATTCAAAAGTTCAATTCGGAAACGGTGCAAATGGCGCAAACATTGAATTTAACAGCGGAAATTATAATCTTCAGGGAGATTTAAATAATTCGTCGGGCAATACAATAACATTTAATAATTCGACAATAACACTTGCAGCGAACAATTATGCAGGCGGGTATAACATAAACGGTTCTCAAATAGATTTATCCGACGGAAGTTTTTCAGAACATACGTTTGAAAGCTTAAAAGTTAATAATACGGAACTTGCTTTGGATATTAATTTTGAAAATCCGGAAAACAGCGACAAGCTGATTGCCGTTAATGAAGGCGGACAAGTTATTATAAATGAATTAAATATCCTGCCTGAAACGGGTGCTCAGGATTCGGGAGAAAACCCTGTTCAGTTTAATGTTTTGGGCGGTCTTCTTACGATTGATAAGGACGGTTCAATTAAATCAAACGGTTATTCAACGGATTTATATGAATATTCGGTTAGCTACGGTGATGACGGACAGTCGATTATACTTACAAAAACGGGAATTTCAGATTCAAATTCACTTAAAAAGCAAAACATAAATACCGATACAAGAAACTTTGAATTTACGGCAGGGGCTGCAAACCCTTATGAAATTGATGAAGATTTAACCCAAACAGGAAAGGGCACATTTACCGTAAGCGGTCTTGATACAAATGATAAGCCGATTACAACAATTTCAGGCAAAGATGAAAATTCTATGTTTGAAGTTACGGAAGGCGTTTCATTGGCGGTAAAAGATATTAATTTTACAAACGCAAATGCAACGGATAATGATGTTAATATTGCAAACCCTGATTACTCAAAGACATCCGCAAATAAAAACGGCTCTGTTTTATCAAATAAAGGAGGCAGTGTTCAGTTTGACAATGTAGTTGCTAAAAACAACAAATCGGAAGGCTTTGGCGGCGCGCTTTATATTGAAAGCGGAGAAACAATTTTAAACAATGTTGAAATGGAAGGCAATGTTCATTATCAAAACGGTACAATTGCAAGCGAAAACGATATTTATGTGAAAAACGGTGCAGAACTGTTTATGACCGGCACAAACAGCATAAAAAGCGGCCTTGCAGGAGACGGCAATATTGTTCAGACAGGTGATTTAACACTATCAGGTAATAATAAGAACTACACCGGAACGCTTAATGTAGGCGGAAATCTTGAATTTATCCAAGAAGATATAAATGACAGCTATATTGCAGGCACAAGCGTAATTTATGAAGGTGCTGACGTATTAATTAATAATGATTTTTCAGATGTTGAAGGCAACTTTAAAGGCAACGGCAATTTAACCTTGCTGGGCGACAAAAACTTTATTTTAAAAGGAAACAATTCGGAATTTATAGGTGAGGTTACACTTGATGGCGGAAGAATTGTTTTAAATTCGGATAATGCAAAATATTTTGGCGGCAAAACAATTTTAAATGACAATACAGGAATTGATGTTAAGGGTTCAAATAATTCCTTATTAACCTCAGTTTCAGGCGGTGAAAATACAAGTATTAACAAAGACGGCTCGGGTACATTGGTTATGGGCGGAGATAACAGCCAATATACCGGTGATTTATTTGTTAACGAAGGTGCATTTGCACTTCAGGCGGGAAGTTCACTCGGAAAATTATCTAATGCGGCATTTGCTGACGGTACTTCATTAAATCTTGTAAATACAACTTCTGTTCAAAGGCCGGACGGTTCTTGGACAACAAATCCAAACCCGTCAAGCCTTGAAGATTTTCAAGTCGGAAATCTAGAATTGGACGGTGATGTTAACTTATACATTGATGCGGACCTTGCAAATGCAAAGGCTGATATGATAAGCGCCGACAATGTGAGCGGCAACGGCTTTTTGATATTGGGCAAAAACGGCATTAATGCCGTATCGGATGCGCTTGTTGATGAAGTAAGCGTACAGATTGCAAATTCCGTGGTTGCAAATTATATTAAACTTGCATCATCAGATATTGAAGTAATGGGGCCGATTCAGCTTTATGCGGTTGATTACGATAACGGTTTATTGAATTTCAGCGCATTAGGCGGCAATACACCTTCATATAATCAGGTTAACCCTTCAATTATGGCAGGCGCGGTTGCTGCACAGATGGGCGGGTATTTGGTTCAGTTAAATTCATATGATGAAGCTTTCAGAAATATGGATATGTATATGTTAATGACCAAAAAACAAAGAGAAGCCTTGAAATATAAAAATAAATACGCATATCAAGGTTCGGATATTATATATGACCCCACAATCAGCAGATATGAAAATAAATCCGGCTGGTTAAGGCCTTATGCAACATTTGAACAGGTTGACCTCAGAGGCGGCGCTGATGTTTCAAATGTGGCTTACGGTTCATTTTTTGGTGTTGATTCAGAGCTTGTTGATTTAGGCCACGGCTGGGACGGCGTTTGGAGTTTATATGCCGGTTATAACGGTTCTCATCAATCTTATGACGGCATAGGAATTTATCAAAACGGCGGTACTTTAGGCGCTGTCGGTATGGCATATAAGGGTAATTTCTTTACTGGATTAACGGCAAATGTCGGGGCAAGTTCCGGCAGAGCAAGCGTTGATATGGGTTATGACGATTTTTCAATGCTTATGTCGGGTGTTGCATCTAAAACAGGGTACAATTTTGAACTTGCGGACGGTAAGTTTATAATTCAACCAAACTACCTGATGTCATATTCTTTTATTAATACCTTTGATTATACAAGTGCCTCAGGAGTCAGAATAACATCTGATCCTTTGCATGCAATTCATATTGAACCCGGTATCAAATTTATCGGCAACCTGAGAAACGGCTGGCAGCCGTATGGCTCTGTTTCTATGATATGGAATATAATGGATAATACAAGGTTTAGAGCAAATGATGTTTACTTGCCTGAGTTATCTATAAAACCCTTTGTGAAATATGGTGTGGGCTTAAGAAAGTCTTGGGGTGAAAGATTTACCGGCTATTTCCAAGCTTATGTTACAAACGGCGGCAGAAACGGTATCGGCTTGCAGGCAGGCTTTAATTGGGCTTTAGGCAAGCAGCCTGTTTTAGAAACCAAAAAAGCAACAGGAAAAACCCCAAAGGTTGAAAGCGTTAAATTTACAAAGAAATAAAATTAAACCCCCTTTAATAAAAAAAAGGGTTTAATTTATACGCCTTTTAGCCCCCGCCGCATACTTTGCAAGGTATTCCGCCTCTTTTAACGGCTTCTTTTTTATCTATTTTAATGCAATTAACCGTGCATTTTTTTGCCCACTGGCACCAAAGCGTATGATATTTTTTGCTTTTTGTGTTAAACATAACATCTTGAGCATTTGCCGTAGTGCAAATAAAAAGGCTTAAGATGAGTAGGGTCGCAAATAATTTTTTCATTCCGTTTAGATTCCTTATGTTGAAGAATATAATATAATGTCTTTAAATCTATTACAAGATGTTTTCATAAATAAATATTTTGGCAAAATTTGCTTTTCAGGCGTTTTTGTAAAGCAGTGGCAGTATAAAAAGGAAGATACGGAATGAACAATGTTTCGTTTGGTTCAATATTTAACCCGGAAAGAATCGGAAGAAAAGATTTAGAAAATAAATTAAATAACCCTGAATATAATATTGAACATTTGAGATGCGGCAGAGAGCTTTCAGAACCGTTACCTATGTATCCGAATGAAGCATCGGGAAGGAATCAAGCAGGACAAACGAGCCAATTAAAGCCGGTTATGCTGTCTGATGATGATTTATCGCTTTTGGGGTCTTTAAGTTCCCATAAATACGGTTTTAGCCCCGACGGCAGAGAATTTTGGGTTCATTCCAGACAAAAAAAGAAAGACGGTACCTATTCTTTTGTTATGGGTGATGGCAGACTAAAAGAAGGCGGAAGTAAAAAAGAATTTATTAAAAAGCTTATAGATGATGATGTACAAGGCCTTAATGTGGCAGGTAAAACTTTAGATGGCGAGCCTGTTTCAATTGCATTTGTTTATGATAAAGAAACAAAAGGAACTACAATTTATTCAAGTAAATACCCTGATGGTGAAGCTTGCCTTGAATATTTGGGCAAAGACGGCTTTATGGAAGCAATTGCAGACAATTTAAACGAACTAAAAACTATCTACGGCGCAACAATTTGGAAGTAAAGCTTTGTTTAATAACTTGAAAAAAAGATTAAAGCTTGCTAAAATATAAAAAAAGAGGAGGTTTTGGAGACCTCCCCGCGACTTCGGACTGAATACAAAGGGTTTGGAGCCCATTGTATGTGTACAAGTCCCTAAGTCTAGAATAATGAAATATGATGGCGATTTGATTATCGCCTTTTATTTTAATTCCCAAAGATTATTATTGGGATTTTGTCTGAATTTATCAGGGTTTTCGGCAAACATCAGTTTTAGAGAATCGGTCGTTACTTTTGTTTCTTTCGAAAGCTTTGTTAATGTTGATGCGCCGTTTTTTGCAAGAAAATCCACAACCAAAGGAACTTTTTCATCGCGCCTTTGTTTATGCCTTTTTCTTTGTGATTCGGCAATTTTTTCAGCTTGAGTTAATGTAGTTGTACTATTTGTGGCAATGTCATCATAGGGTGCCTTCTTAGTTTTTGTACCTGTTATTTTTTTTGCAATTCCTGCGCCAACCAAGAGAGAATAAGCTTCTTCAAGCTCTTTAAGCTCTTGTTTTAATTCTTGAATTTTACATTTTAATTCTTCTGCATATTCAGCGGGCTTAAGAAACATATTTGTTCCTCCTTATACCTATATAATATCATACTTTAGTTAGTGTGTCAACCATTGGTATGTAATAGTACACTGATACATATTTTAAGGCTAAAAAGCTATGCAATTCTGTATTTCAGCGTTTTATTTATGTGGTAGGTCGTCTACTACTACATTAACTAATAAAAGAAATTTTTGAAGATTGGCATGGGTTCCCACTATTATTATATAGTAATCGATAGGGAGTTACTTTATTTTGTTAATTCCTGATACATTTTCATTAATTCTGCAACGGTTTCAGATTCAGTTAACCAACGGGTTTTGCCGTTTTCGTCTTTCTTTTTAAAACCGTATGCTTCCATTACCATTTTGTCGTTTTCTTGGTGTGCTTTTCTAAGTTCAGGGGGCATGGTTAAATCGTTGTATAAATCTGCCAAAGAAGAATTGGGGTGTTTTTCTCTTGCATTTAAAATTTCTTGTGCGGTTTTTTCAATTTTTGCTTTTTGTTCATCTGTCGGGTTGCACCATGGGAAGTTATTATAGACTATATCTTTTGAATAGCGGTAATCACTTTTTAGTCTTCCGCAAACTGCCCTCATCCAAGCCATATGAACATTTGATGTTAAAATGCCGAAATGGTATAAAGTCGCATTTGGAACAATAAAGGTTGCGTCGCTACAAATTACTTCTTTTTTTACTACACTAATCGGTATGTATCTTCTTTTTTCAGATGAAACCCTTGGTATTACCAAGTAATTATTGTCAGGTTGTCGAATTTCACCGAATAAATAGGGGGTTTCTGCAAGTTTTCGTGTTGCTTCCCTTGTACTTTGCTCCCTTTTAAATTTTACTTTTTGAATTGCTTCCATAATCGGCTGTACTTTTTTGATTTCAAGCAAGTTAGCATCTTTTAACCATAGGCACCAGCGATTTTTATTATTTATAAATTCATCTGCACCCAAAAATTTTCTAAAAAACTTTTCAGCAAAAGGATATTTTTTAATTATTTTATTTTTTTCTTCATCGGAATAATTTGAAAGCAAGCCGTCATCGTTTGGCATGTTTCCAAAATCTATCTTTGGAACGTTTTGAAAATGTTTTTTTCTGCTTTCAACAAATATGTTTGGCGCTTGTATCAGGTAGCTATTTATGTTGTCAACAAGTTGCATTCTATCATTTGAATATAACTTTTTCTTTTTATTCTTTTTTATGTAACTAAAACCAATAATTACACAATGCACATGCGCCTTTAAATTTGATTCGCTATCCCATCTGAATGTTTTATAAGCAAAATCAAAGGTTAAACCATTTTCAAAAAGGGGTTTCCAAAGAATGGGAACTTGTTCCCCTTGCGTTATAGAATTTGTTGAAACCAGAGCAGACTGTATATTTGTTCCAACTGTTAAATCGGCAACCTTTTTATACCAACATGCTACAAAATCCAGATTGCCGGCATTTTTCCAATTTTTGCCAAATACATTGAACAAGTCTTCTTTTTGGCTTTGAGACATCAATCTTGCACCAACAAATGGCGGGTTGCCCATTATATAGTTTAGTTTTTCTTTTGAAATAACATCTTCCCAATCGATTCTTAGTGCGTTTCCTTCAACAATATTGGCATAGGTTTTAAGTGGCAGGAAGTCTAAATCAAGGTGAATTATATCTTCTGTTTTTTTCATCATTTGAGATTCTGCAATCCATAAAGCGGTTTTTGCAACCGTTGTTGCAAAATCATTTATTTCAATGCCATAAAATTGCCCGATAGAAACTTTTATGGGGTTTTTGATTTCTCCAAGCCCCATTTGCCCATATCTCAGCTCATACAATACCTCATTTTCAAGTTTTCTTAAAGAAATATATGTTTCTGTTAAAAAGTTGCCGCTGCCACAGGCAGGGTCTAAAAAATTCAGGCCTGAAACTTTTTCTTGAAATTGTTTTAATTTGTTTTCCCTTGTTTTACTTAAAGGAAGCTTTTTAATTTCTTCAAATTCTTCTTTTAAGTCGTCTAAGAATAGGGGGTCTATAACTTTGTGAATGTTTTCAATTGAAGTGTAGTGCATGCCTCCTTTTCTTCTTGTTTCTGGGTTTAAGGTGCTTTCAAAAACGGCACCGAAAATTGTTGGGCTTATTTCAGACCAATCGAAATCTGCACTTGCTTTTGTCAACAGCAATTCTTTTATTTCGTCGGTAAAATTCGGAATTTCAATTTCTTCATCTTGAAAAAGGCCGCCATTTACATATGGAAAATTTGCAAGTTCAGGTTCAAGGTATGGGTCTCTGTTTTCGGGTTTTGTGTCTAAAACTTTGAATAAATCTATTAATGCTTTTCTTAAGTGTTTTGCATCAAACTGCTTTAGGTAATCAAGAAAGGCATCGTGCTTGCCGAAAATGCCTGCATCTTCAGCATATAAACAAAAAACAAGCCTTACACAAAGCTTATTCAAGCTTTTTAGAGTATCTTCACTTTTAACATTAATGTATTGCTTTAAAAGTGCATCATAAATTAGCCCTACAATTTCACCCGCTTTTATTGAAACTTCCATTTCTTTTTTCAGGTGAATATTTTCTGTTTGAACCAAAAAAGAAAGCCTGTAATATTCTTTTTCTAAATCTTTTAATAAAATTTCCTGCGGCTCGCCATCCGGGCGTTCCATATCATATACGCAAAATTTTTGAAAATTACAAGTAACTACCCACCTTGGGTGCTTTGACAACGGCAATTCCATTATATATCTTTTTGCTTGTTGAAATGGGGTTAGGTAGCTTCCGTCAGATTGCTTTATTGCTTTTGTTAAATCTTTATTTGAGCTTTTTTGTTCAATTAAAACCTTGGTTTGAGGAATGTAACCGTCGATAAAGCTTGTGTGGTCAAGAAAAACTTTATCTTCAAAAGAAATAAACCTTTCTGGGTGCTCAATTTCAAAAACATCTCTTAACAAAGAAAGCCAAAATGTTTGGCTTTCGCCTTTTTCATACCCTTTATCTTTCCAAAATTCGACAAATTCTTTTACAGCTTTTCTTTGTTTTGTATCTGACATAAATTAGACTCCCTTAACGGGAATATACCATATTAAGCACCAAAACACAATTTTAAACAACAAAGCCCGTTTTTTGCAATAAAAAACTCCCCAGGTTGGACTCGAACCAACAACCCTTCGGTTAACAGCCGAATGCTCTGCCATTGAGCTACTGAGGATTATT
>CALUWE010000017.1 GCA_944324425.1 Candidatus Gastranaerophilales bacterium | reverse complement strand
CCAATGTGAAAGCCGAACGGAATGGAAAAAGTGCATTTAGCACTTTTGAAATGAAGTTATTGGGCTTGAACCGCTAGGAATTTTCAAGAAGCGAATTTTGTGGAGTGCGAAGCGAAAGCGAAGCACGCGGTAGCGAGGGCATAAGCGAATAAAAGCGTAAGCGATATGAGCGGCTTGCCCGAGTGAAACAAAATTCAAGAGAGCGAATTTTGTGGAGTGCGAAGCGAAAACATCTAAATAAAGGCTAATTTTATATAAAAGGTTTTAGCCTTATATTATTTTACAATTCCAAGGTTTAAAACTTCTTCAACTTTTGCTGCAATTTTATTGTGAATTTCTTCTTTTGATAATTCACCGTTTATTTTTATAAAATTATATTCTTTTTCAAGCTTTTTATATTCATCAATACAGCGTTTTTGATAAATTTCAAAGCTGTTATAAACATCTGTTGAAAGGCCGATATCTCTTCCCGATTCATAAAAATCAAGCCCTGTAGATGCTATCATTCTTTTTATTAAAGTATCAACAGAAACATCCAAATAAAAAATTAAATCGGGTTCAGGCGCAAAATCATAAAGTTTTTTCACCCATTTAATATCATGGCCCCTTACTGAATCTCTAACAAAGGCGGTGTAGATGTATCTGTCTAAAATAACGATAAAGCCTGCTTTTAAGGCTGGAATTATATTGTTTTCAAGCCTGTCTGCGTAATCTGCCGCATATAAAAGAGAAAATGTTGTTGTATTTAAAAGGTTCCTATCTTTTGCTTCATTTATGACATTTGAAATTAGCCTGCTTGTTTTCCATTCGCTTAACATGCAGCCATAACATTTATTTTCAATATAATCTTTTAATAATTTTACCTGAGTTGATTTGCCAACGCCATCTGTGCCTTCTAAAACAATTAAAAGCCCTTTATATCCATGGTTTTGATACATTAAATTTTTATACCTTTCTTCAATAAAGTTTCTTCAACAAGTTTTCTGAAATATTGTTGTTTTGTGTGAATTGTATCATTTGCATCAATTTTTATAAGGTTATATTCATCAACCATATTTTTATATTCTTCAATAACCCTGTTTTGAAAAATTACATAGCTTTTATAGGGGTTATTTGAAAGTTTTAGATCCATACCCGCTTCATAATATTTTGGCTGTCTTGTTGAACAAAGCCTATCCAATGAAACTTTAGCCGATACTTCAAAATAAACCGTTAAATCCGGTTTAATTGCAAAAGAATACATATTCCTTACCCACTTAGGGTCAACTTCTCTTGCAACATCTCTTGCAAAGGCAGTGTAAACGTATCTGTCCGCCAAAACAATAAAACCTGCCTTCATTGCAGGGATGATTGTTTTTTCCAATCTGTCTGCAAAATCAACCGCATGCAACAAAGAAAATGTTCTTGGAGATAACAGATTTTTCTTTTTTGCTTTTTTGGTGGTCTCAGCTATTAAATCGGATGAATTCCATCTTGTTAAAATAACATCTGCATTTTTAGATTTTAGCCAGTTGTATAAAAGGTCTATTTGCGTGCTCTTACCTGAACCGTCAATGCCTTCTACACAAATCAAGGCGCCTTTTAGTTCGTGTTCTTTTGAAAATCTTAACATTTCATACCTTGTAATTAAATAAGCTTTATAATTAATATTAATAGTATAAGCAAATATTTGCAAATTATAACTTTTTTGTGAGAGAAAAAAATGAATTTTAATATAAGACAATCTTTTGAAATATTTTTAAAAAACCCCCAAGTTATGCTTTTATTTGTAATGTATCTTTTAATTTTGGCAAGCGTATTTCCATTATTAATTTATACATTCAACACAATTTCATTTTATATTGTGGCCCTTGTTTTAATTCTTTTTGCCTGTGCGTTTTTTGCGGGGTGGTTTGGGATGATAAAATTTGTTATTTTAAACGATAATGAAAAGGACCCCGAAGAAGAATTAAAAATTCGTCATAATTCTTTTAAAAAGGCTTTTTTTGAATCTGTTGCAAAATATATTTTGCCTGTATTATTTTTCGTTTTACTGATAATAGGCTATATATACGGAATTAACAAACTTGCGGATATATTTTTCGGAAAGCCGGTTGATATTTTAAACCAAATGACAATGTTAAACGGCGACACGGACGCCCTTTATAATTTTGCTTCAACCATTCCAAAAGATGCTTTAAAAGTTATAGTTGAAAGAAACATTTTCAGGTATTTAGCACTTCTTTTATATGGGCTTATTACTTTTTATTCAATTCCTTCCTTATTTTTTAATGAAAAAAATAATCCTATATTAGCTCTTAAAAACGGGGTTTTGACACTTTTTAAAAAGCCTTTTCATACGTTATTTTTATTTTTAACAATTGTTTTAATTCACATTTTGCTTGTTTTCTTTGATGCAATTTCAACAACAAGCCAAATTTTAATGTTTATAGCGCTTGTTGTTAGGGTCAGTTTCTTTGCATATATAATTGTGCTAATATTCAATGTATATGAAAAAAACTTTACCTCTAATCATAATAACGGGGCCGACAGCATCAGGCAAAACTGACCTTGCAATTAAGCTTGCAAAAAAATATGATTTAGAAGTTATTTCGGCTGATTCCAGAATTATATATAAAGATTTGGATATAGTTTCCGCTAAGCCCACAAAAAAAGAGCAAGATGGCGTTATTCACCATTTAATAGATATAAGAAGCGTTAATGACGGAATTTATTCTGCGGGCGATTTTATAAAAGATGCAAAAGAAATAATAAATTCTGCAAAAAAGCCCCTTATAATTCAGGGGGGAACTTGGTTTTATATAAAATCATTGTTGGATGATAAAAATTTAATTGAATTTGGCGAAAACAAAGAATTAAGGCGTGAGCTTTCAAAATTAACAAATGAAGAATTGTATGCAGTTTTAAAAGAAAAAGATGAAAAAAGGGCAAGTTTAATTCACCAAAATAACAGAGATAAAATTATCCGCTCTTTAGAATTAATTGAAGCAATAAAAGGCAAAGTATCAGAATATGAAAGAGAAGATAATGAAAAATATATTTCATATTGGTTTATGAAAGATATTCAAAGAGAAGAGCTTTATAAAAAAATTAATTTAAGAGTTGATTTAATGTGTGAAATGGGGCTATATGAAGAGTGGGAGAGAAACAAAGAAAAATACCCGAATAATGAAATTTTATTTAACACAATAGGTTACAGAGAATTTTTTGACCTTGAGGGTGGCGTTTATAATTCAAAAGAAGAAGCAATTGAAAAAATTAAACAGCACACAAGAAACTTTGCAAAAAGGCAATTAACTTGGTTTAGGCAAAATATAGAAAAATTTGAAGTTAATTTAATAAATGATTTTGATGAAATTTTAAAAACCCTTCAAAATAAAGGGTTTTAGCCATTTTATTTATATGTAAAGAAATGTAACTAAATAAAATAAATTTGAAATTCAATACTTTATATATACTTTATATATATGTAAGACGAAATTAACGAAAAGGATATATAAAATGGCAGTTGCACCTACAGATAGCATAGATAAAAAGTTAGCAAAACTTTATGCACAAAAAACTACCGTTAATTTAGACTCAAAATCAACATTATCACCTGAAGATTTTTGGAGCTCAATGTCAATCATTGCTATGAACAACAAAGCGGTTATCAACTTTAGAACGAGATAATAGGTGCAATTTGAACTATAGAACGATGGAATATGGAGCAGTTTAAAAAAAGGATACTAAAGAAAGTATTCTTTTTTTTGTATCTTATATTGAAGCAAGCTTAGCTTGTTTGTTGTCCTCGTATATCACTATTTCACCGGTTTTTATTGTGTTTTTTATATCTATGATTCTTTGATTTGAACTTCCTATCCAATAAAGTTTTTCATCTTTTAATTCTTCAACAAATTCGCCGTCAACCAAAACATCAATATATGGAAGCCCTTCAAAATCTTTTATTTCTTCATAGGTATAGCCCGTATATAACCAAATTGTTTTATTCGGATATTTTGAATGAATTTTTTGAATTAAATTGTCAACATCTTCTCTATTTAAAGGGTGCAGAGGGTCGCCGCCAGAGAATGTAATTCCATCTATATGGTCTTTTTCAAGCTCCTCAAATATTTCATTTTCAGCTGCTTCATCAAATTCAATGCCGCCTGTAATATCCCAAGTGATTGGGTTGTGGCAGTTTTTGCAGTGGTGAGTGCAGCCTGCAACCCATAATACAACTCTTAGGCCTTCGCCGTTTAGCATATCGTCTTTGGTGATGTTATGGTATCTCATTTTTTCTCCCTTTATAAAAATGTTGCTTGAATTTAAGCAACATTTTTATTTGAATATTCTTTTGTAAGCTTTTACATACTTACTCTGTCTTTAATTTCTTCCATTTTGGCTTCGTTTAATCTGGTATCGCCTTTTACTCTTGAATATGAAAGATAGCCGTTCATTCTGTCGATTTTGGTTAAATTCTTTGAACCGCATTTCGGGCAAACATCCATTGAAAGTTCTTGGTGCCCGCAATCGTCGCAATATGCAAGAGAAAGGTTAACACCTTCATAAAAGCCCATTTTCATAGCACGTTTAACAAGAGTTTCAATTGCTTTTGTGTTATATGAGATTGGGTATTTAACATATTGAATTTTACCGCCGTTTAATAAATCCCAGAACCTTTTTTCTAAGTCTTGTTTTTGGGTCGGGGTAATTTTTTCTGTTACATGACAGTGGAAGCTGTTTGAAACATAGCCCCTGTCTGAAACGTTTTCAACAATGCCGTATTTTTTTCTGAATTGTTCAACTTGCAAACCGCACAATGATTCTGCCGGAGTTCCATAGATTGCATAAAGGTAGCCGTCTTGTTCTTTAAATTCGTTAACTTTTTTGTTGATGTATTCCATAACATCAAGTGCAAATTGGCCGTCTTCAACCAAAGATTTGCCGTTGTAGAGTTCTTGAAGTTCATTCAATGCGGTAATACCGAATGATGCGGTTGCTGATTTTAAAATAGGTTTAATCTTATCATGGAAGCCTAAATGTCCGCCGTAGAAACCGCCTTCACAGAATGCAAGAGGGTTAATTGAAGCTTTTAATTCGCCCAAGTATTCATATGTTCTTATATGAATTTTTCTGATTAAATCCATATAGTAATCTAAAACTTCATAGAAATCTTTAGATTCTTTCTTGGCTTTTGCATAAATCATAGGCAAATGCAAGCTTACAGCTCCTATATTGAAACGGCCGACAAAGATAGGTTTATCGTTTTCATCCGCAGGTTTCATTCCGCCTCTTTCAAACCAAGGTGAAAGGAATGCACGGCAGCCCATCGGAGATACCACTCTTTTATATTTTTTATACATTGAAGCAACATAGCCTTCGCCTGTTAAGCTTAACCAATCGGGATACATTGCTTTTTTAGAACATTCAACGCCTGCTAAAAATACATCGTGGAGTTCTTTTCCCTCAGTATGAAGTTCTTCATCATAAAGGAATACAACTTTCGGGAATAAAACAGGTTTTTTGCAGGTTTTCTTGCCTTGACCGTTCATTCTGATTTTAAGAGCGGCAATTGATGCCATTTTTTCATATTTGCCCGTTCCTAAGCCCAATGTAATTGTGATGAACGGGTAATCGCCACGAGATGAAGCAACAGTGTTAAATTTATATTCCCAGCCTTGAAAACCTTGTTCAAAGTCGTTTTGAACATCTTTTGTTGCTTCTTCATCAGCTTTTTCAAAGGGAAGACCCAAAGAAATATATCTTTCAAATTCTTTTTTATAGGTTTTTTCAGCATATGGCGCTAAAATTTTATCAACTTCAGGAACGGTAAAGCCGCCATATTGTTGGCTTGCAGCTGACATAACAATGTCGCCTATAACGTCAAATGCAACATCTAAGCTTTTTGGTTCATTATACCAAAGGTTGCCCATTTCAAAGCCGCCTTTTAAAACTTCCGTTACATCAAATAAGCAGCAATTCATTGTGTCTCTTCTTGCTGACATATCGTGAATGTAGATGTAGCCATCTCTAACCGCCTGAAGGTCTTCAACCGTTAAGAAGAATTTTTTGTACAGTTCTTTATTTAATTGGTTAAAGACAAGTGAACGTTTTGTTGATACAAGGGCAGAATCCGAATTTGAATTTTCTTTATCGCCAATGTACATAATTTTTTGTGATTCCTGATAAACTTTATCAAGCATAGAAACAAAATCTTGTTTATAGTTTCTATAATTTCTGTAACTTTGTGCAACTTTCGGGTTAACCGCTTCCAATACGGATTCTACGATATTGTGCATATCAAGAATTTGAACTTCTTTTTTGCCCATTGACATAACTTTAGCGTCAACAAGGGCGCAAATTTGGTTGATTTCATCATCAGTGAAGGTTATCATCATTCTTGCGGCAGATTTTTTAACCGCATTTACGACTTTTTGAATGTTGTATTCTTCCTGTGTGCCGTCTTTTTTGATAATGGTAACGTGAGATGGTGTATTAATAGGCATTTGAATTACATTGCTTTGCTGAACGGCAATGTTTTCACGATTGAAGGCACCTTGAATTGGTGATGTTGCTTCATTTGCGGCATTAAAACCGGTTTCTTGACCGTTTTTTGTATTTGCTACACTTTTTAAATTCAGAGTACTATTATACTTATCCGAATAGTTTTGCATAATTTCGCCTTCCGCTCTACTATATAATTTTCTTTATCTCTACCATTAAAAGGGGGTCAACTGCTTTTCAAATTTAAAAAAATTTAAAATTAATCTACAATAACTCCTTTATGTATATTAATTTAGTTTTTTATTAAAAGCATGTCAACAATCCAAAGATTTATGTTTAATATTAAGAGATAAAAATTAAAAAATGTTTACTTTACAATTATAATTCATTGTAAAACCGCCATGACAAATGGGGCTTAAACTCGCTTCCTCTTTAGCTTATAAAAAAATAAAATATATTTTTATGATATAATGTTTTTTATGAAAAATGAAAATGTAAAAATCATATCATCCAATAAAAAAGCCTACTTTGACTATTCGATTTTTGAAAAGTACACGGCGGGAATAGTTTTGACGGGAACTGAAATAAAATCCGTTCGATCGGGTGCAATAAATCTTAAAGATTCATTCATAAAAATTGAAAACTTTGAAGCGTGGCTCTATAACTGCCATATAAGCCCTTATGATATGGGAAACCGCTATAACCATGAGCCTTTAAGAGTCAGAAAACTTTTATTAAACAAAAAAGAAATTTTAAAAATTTTAAATAAGCAAAAACAAGAAAATTATACTATTATCCCCTTGAATGCTTTTTTATCAAAAGGCTATTTAAAGCTTGAGATTGCGTTGTGCAAAGGTAAAAAGCTTTATGATAAAAGAGAAACCCTTAAGAAAAAAGATATTTCCAGAAATTTAAAAAATTATTAATTAACAACAAAACAGTTGTTTTTTGCCGTTGTTTCCGTCCGTTTTATTTGTTGAAACTACCCAATCGGGCAATATTAAATTTCAAAAATGAATTATAAAATTAGTTCAAATGACCAAAAAGGTAGTAATAACAAGGCAAAAAGGATAATATACTTTTAAAATAAAAAGGAGAGGAAAATGACAACATTAAGCGCGGCGCCTGTTAAAGTTATGATTGTTGAAGACTATAAACTGACAAGAGTTGGTCTCAGGTGTGCATTAAATAATCATGAAGATATTGAAGTTATAAATGAGGCTGAAAATGCGGAAGATGCCCTTAAAATGATTGAACAAAAAAGTCCCGATGTTGTCATTATGGATTTAGGGCTTCCTGATATGAACGGGTTGGAAGCCACTATGAAAATTATGGAAAATAATACTAACAAAAATATAAAAGTTATCATTTTAACATCTCATGACAGAGAAGAAGAAGTTATGGCGTCATTAGGGGCGGGGGCAACAGGATATTGCATGAAAGATATTGACCCTGACACTTTAGCTGATGTTATTAAGCAGGTAAATCAAGGGGCTTGCTGGTTAGACCCTAATGTTTGTAAAACCGCTTTGAAAATTTTCCCAAGGCCTGAAAACACCCAATTAATTTATAAGCAAGAAACAAAAGACGATAAAGGGCACTTAACGGAAAGAGAACAAGAGGTTTTAAGGCTGCTTGTTAAAGGAAAATCAAACACTGAAATTGCTTCTGAACTTATAGTTTCAGTACACACGGCAAAGGCTCATGTTTGTTCAATTTTGCAAAAGCTTTGTGTGGATGACAGAGTTCAGGCAGCAGTTAAAGCAATAAAAGAGGGGTTAGTTGACGAGAATTCGACAAAATAAATAAATCGGCCGCCAAGATATAAAAAGGCGGCTTTTTATTTTAAAATGTCAAAAAATTCCCCGTTTATTATTTCTTGAAGTTTAATCGGGCTTAATTCAACCTGAAAGCCGATTTTTCCTGCACTAAAAATTATTGTTTCAAAGTTTTTTGCGGTTTTATCTATAACGGTTAAAAAGTGTTTTTTCATGCCGATTGGAGAACACCCCCCATGGATGTAGCCCGTTAATGGCAATAAATCTTTTTGTTTTATCATTTCAACCGCTTTTTCACCAACTGCTTTTGCCGCCTTTTTTAAATCTAATTCTTTATTGACGGGAATCATAAAAACATAATTTTTCTTTGATTTTGCTACTGTTACAAGAGTTTTAAAAACCCTGTTTTCATCTTGATTTAAGTATTTTGCGACATCAACGCCCGAAATTGCATTTGAGTCAATGTAGGAATGAAATTTATAGTCAATTTTTAGTTTGTCTAAAATTCTTACAACGTTTGTTTTTTCTTCCAACTTTTAATTCCCTTTTTTATAAATTGTTTTTGACACCGTCTAAAATAATATCTGCGATGCACCTTTTAGAATTAACAAGGTCAATCAGCCAATCCAAGTATTTTTGTTCGTCTGCTTCTAAGTTAAATTGCGCCATATATAAAAGTTTTTTTACAATTTCAAATGCCGCTGTTTTTAATTTTTCAACATCAAAATTAACCCCGAATTTTGCTGCTAAAAAGCCGTAATTTTCAAGGTCTGATGAATTTAGGGGCGCAAAATAATCTAAAATTTTATCAATTGAATCATCGTTATATAAAAGCCCTTTATAAATTGCCCCAATTCCAATTGCAACATCTAGGTTTTGGCTGTCATGGTTTCTTATTTCAATGCAGTTTTTTAACCTTATATCAGGAAAACACAGGCTTTGATGAACAAGATAATCTTCCATTGCGGCCGATAAGCCTTTGTATCCTTTTTTCATAAATTCTCTGAAAGTTATTTTGCCGTTTAACTCAAGATAATTATTTTCTCTTGAAACAAAAATCATCGGAACATCTAAAATGTAGTTTGCATAAAGTTCATAGATATTTTTATAGTTTGAATCGATTATGTCTTTATAAAACAAATTGCATCTGTCGGGGCCCGTATATTTCCATGCGAGCGCCCTTACGCTTTTATAGTTTGTAAGTTTGTTTTCTCTAAAAGGGCTGTTTGCAAAAAAGCCTGTTAAAAAGGGGCTTATTAAAATTGCAGCTTTTATTTTCCTTTTTGCATCCGCTGAATTTTTATAATCCAAATTAATTTGAACGCCTGCCGTTTCTCTCATCATAACAGGGGCAAGATGTCCAATTTTTGGAAGATAATCAGCCATAATTTTATATCTTCTTTTGTTTAAAATTTCCATTTCTTTGAAGGTGGTTTTTGGCTGATTTCCGATTGCAAAAAATTTAATTCCGTATTTTTCCGCTATATAATCAATTTGGCTTAAATAGTTTTGTGCTTCAAAATGAATGTTGTAAAGTTTATCTTTCGGTGCCAAACTAAGTTCGAATTGGCCGCCCGGTTCTAAGGAAATTGAAGTTCCTTCATTATTTTTTGCGCCTATTATTGTTTCGTTATCATAAATTAATTCAAAACCGTTAATTTTTGAAAAATCTTTTATAATTTCAAATAAATTTTTAAAGCTTGCCTGTTTAAATGTTTTCGAATCTATCGATATTCTTTCATATTCAAGCCCTATTCTTTGATTTTGGTTTTCACCTTTTATATAGTAGCTTATAATATCTTCAAAAGTCAGTTCTTTTTGTTTTATGATACAGGTTTGCATAAACTAATAATATCACAATTAAAGGTTTAAAAATTACTCTTTAAAGTTTTGTCTAAGGTAATTTGTATTTTTATAAAAAACCGAAGGAATTTTTTGCCTTCGGTTTTTGATTTATCTTTTAGAAACGTCGCTTCTTATGTAATGACTTTCCATTTCATCGTTTTCGTTTCGCATTTGCGCTATATACTGCTGGCCGTTTTTAACAACTTGGAATAAATTGTTTAAATCTTGTTCGATTTTGACCAAAATTTGTTGCGCATAAGCTTGGGCGCCGTCTTTCATTTTAAGAGCCTCTTCATTTGAAGCAATTCTAATGCTTTCAGCTTCTCCGAATGCCTTCATTTTGATATTTTCGCATTCTTGAATAACTTTTTCTCTGAACGCTTTTGCTTGTTCTTCCATTTCACGTCTCAAAGATGATTCATCCAAAATTCTTCTTTTTTCGTTTTCTGCGTCTTGAATAATTCGCTCAGCCTTATTTTTGGCGTCTTGAATCATTTCTTCTTTATTTCTTAAAATCATCTTTGCCATTTTGATGCCTTCATCTATGGCATCGGGGAAAGAATCTACGATTCTGTTCAGTTCTTTGCTTTTTACAATCATTAAATGAGAAGGAATAATGTCAAATCCTTCGTCTAACAGTTCTTGCAATTTGTCGTAAAGTGCAAATAATTTTAATCCTTCTTGTACCATTTTATGTTGTACCTTTCTTATTATTTCTTTTTAAATATTCTACCACACAATTGGGAGCAAATTTTGAAACATCTTCGCCGTAGCTTGCAACTTCTTTAACAATGCCTGAAGATATGAAATTGTATTTCGGTTTTGTGATTAGAAAAACGGTTCCGATATCAGGTGCAATAGACATATTGGCTTGAGATAACTGCATTTCATATTCAAAATCGGATACTGCTCTTAAACCTCTTATTAAAAATTTTGCTCCTTTTTTTCTTGCGTATTCAACCGTTAAGCCGTCAAAAGAATCAACTTCCGTGTTTTTTATCTCCTGAATTGCTTCTTTTATAAGGTTTACTCTATCTTCTACAGGAATTAACGATTTTTTATCATTGTTTTTCAAAACCGCAATTATAACCTTGTCAAACATCTTGGAAGCTCTCTCTAAGATGTCGATATGGCCCTTTGTTACAGGGTCAAAGCTGCCAGGGTATATTGCAATTTTTTCTTCTTTTATTGTGTCCACAAGTTAATTATAGTATCAAATTTTTTATCATGTTTATAACTCGGGTTTTATTTTAGGTTTTGTAAATTTTTTGTTACATATTTTAAATGATTTTTATGACCAAACCCGAAAAATCATTAATTTAGATGATATTAAAGGGAAAAAGGTAAAGTTTAATACCAAGTGTACGATTATGTTGTCGTACGTTTGGGGAAATCAGGTTATAAAATGTTTAATCCATCCATACAAAAATACATAAATTCATCGGGCGAAGCTGCCGCAATTACCCGTGCACGGCAGCTAGACAGTTACATAAATTCAATTTATGAAAATAAAAATGTTCAAAAAACGGAACAGGATGAAGAATTTGGTTCAAAGCCCTTTAATGAAGTTTTAAAAACATCCGTCGAAGAAACCAAAAGCAAAGGAAGCGTTTTTTCACTTGATGCTCCCCCTAATATTCCGTTTGGCGCACTTTCCGTGGGGTCTAAAATTAAGGCGGAAAATATTTCAAAATCAGACATTATGGATATGATTGACAAAACTTGTGAAAAATACGATATGGATTCAAAACTGGTAAAAGCTTTAGTTAAGCAAGAATCAGGCTTTAACCCGAATGCAAAATCAAAAGCGGGTGCAATGGGCCTAATGCAATTAATGCCGAAAACCGCAGAAGGCTTAGGCGTTAAAGACCCTATGAACCCTGAAGAAAACATTGACGGCGGGGTCAGATACTTAAAATCAATGTTGGATAGGTTTAATGGCAATAAAATTTTAGCGCTTGCCGCCTACAATGCGGGCCCAAACGCAGTTTCAAAATATAACGGGGTTCCCCCTTATAAAGAAACGCAAAACTATGTTAAATCAATTTTAAGTATGTACTTATAAAAAAAGAGGTAATAAATTATGGTCGATGGAATTACACCGAAAATAAATCTAGGCGAAAGAATTGAGCCAAGTAAAATTTCAACATTTAACGGTCCAATCAGAATAAAAAGCATTGAGCAACCCGAAACCGCAGATTTTAAAACGGTTATGGGCGGGTTAGTGGAACAATTGAATACGGACTTAAATGCGCCTGATCAATTGGTTGAAGATATGATGCTTGATAAAGCGGATATCCATGATGTTATGGCCGCAATTCAAAAATCTGAAATTCAAATGAATATTGCAACAACAGCATTGGGGAAAGTCATCCAAACGTATGAAAAAATCATGCAAATATCAATATAGGTCTTTTCCGCTGTAAAAATAAATGTATAATAGTTTTAGCAACCTTATCACCGGTAAAAAATAGAAATAAATTGCGATGGATCTAAAAGCTTTAATGGAAAATAAAACCCTTTTTTACGGGGTCATAGCAGGAATTGTAGCAGTAGTTGTGGTTTTAATTATTGCAATTTGTGCTATTGCTATGGGTTCGGGTAACAAAGCCTCAAAAGACGGTGTGCCGGCAGCGCCTGCGCCAAAAGTTATTCAGGAAGACATTTCCTTGTTTACAACGGATAAAATCGGTCTTGCAATTGAAGTCCAAGCGCTTTTGGCTCGTCAGGGCATTAAGGCAAGAAGAGTTTTGGACGGTACAAAATCTTCAATTGTATTATCCGCTAAAGATAAAATCACGGAAGATCAAAGAGATATTGCAATTTTACAGATGGTTCAATCAGGCCTTGTTGATGAACATGTCGGTTTGGAAATTTTTGATACCGGTGATTTTACATCAACTAAAGAAGATAAAAGAATACGTTTAATAAGAGCAATGAACGGAGAGCTTGCAAGATTAATAAGAAAAATTCCTCCGATTAAAAATGCTCAAGTATTTGTTTCGGTTCCCGAACAATCATTGTTCTCTAAAAATGAAAAACCAATCACGGCTACCGTTCAAATTCAGCTGGATGCGGGCGAAAGATTGGATTCCATGAAAATAAAGGCTATTACAAACCTTTTATTGGGCGCAATTCAGGGCTTAAAGGCTGAAGATATTGCAATAACGGATACAAACGGCAATGTTTATTCAAGTATAATCGGCGGCAACAATGACGCATTAGCTAAAATTGAAGAAAACGACAGATATATGCAGCAAAAAGTTGCAACTCAATTGGACAGATTAGTCGGTAAAGGAAATTATGTTGTAACCGTTTCAACATTTTTAACCCAAGCTCCGGTTGAAAAAACAAGCATAATTTATGACCCGACATCAAAAGCTGCCGTATCGGAACAGGGCTTTACCGAAAAATTGGGCGATAATACAAATGATACCAATTCCGCAATAAATGCGGTTAGCGTATATTTACCATACGGTGTTCCAACCTCGGGGCAAAATTCTTCACAAGACAGAAAATATGTTCGTCAGGCTCATGAAACACAATATGGGGTTACAAAAACACAAGTAAATGAATTTATGGGCGAAGGTGCCATTGAAGAAATTTCAATTGCGGTTTCTCTTGAACAGTCGGCAATTCCGATGAGCATGACCATTCAAGACCTAAAAACTTTAATTGCCCACGCTGCAAGCCCGCTTGTAGACCCAGAAAATGTTTCAATAGCATTTGTTGAATCCGCTAATCCGATTTTAGCACCCGATAGTCCAAACAGGCTTCCGAAACCGGAAGAATCCGGCAACCATTGGTGGGTTGTGGGCTTAGCGCTTCTTGTAGGTCTCGGTTTCGGATTAAAATACATTGCAAACAGAGTAAAAGCAGAACAAGACAGGCATAACGAAGAATTGAACGAATTAAGAGCAAAAGCAAAAGAACAGGAAAAGCAATTGAAAGACGTACATTCAAAAGCTCAGGAATTAATTCAAAGACAGGCTGCAATGGCGCAGAATTTGTTGGAACAACAGAATTTGCAAAAACTTCAGGCGCAACAAGCGGCAGCGCAAGCACAGCAAAATGCGCCCGTTCAAACAAAAGAAGAACCCAAAAAACCTGAAAAAGATAGTGATATTGATGATGCAATTTCAGAACTTGCCGCAGATTATTCGGGGCTTGATGATTTGGAAGCAATTGAAAAACTCAAAAGCTGGATTGAAGCCAGTTAATAATGTATAATTTTAAATGTCATAAATTGGATTTAGAAAATGCCGCCACAGCCAACGCAAAAAGCACAACCACAAAAACCGGCACCAGCGAATGCCGCTAATAATCAACAGGCAAATCAGCCCCAAGGGCAAGCGGCTGGTCAACAAAAGCCTGCAAGAGTCATTCAGGGGTTTGACCAAAAGGCATTTGCCAAAAATCTTGCAATGGAGGCAAGTCAGGTTATACCCGGCAATATATCCGAAGCTGACAGAAAATTTGTAGTTGAAATTATCCATAAATTTTGTTTGTTGTGCGGAGATGCCCTTGTTAAGGATGAAAAATATAACTTAAACGCTCAACAGGCAAGCATGATAACCCAGTTTATAGGGGAATGGACATTCCATAAGTCTATTGACCTTATAAACGGCGGTATTGCGCCTGAACTCAGAGAAGGAGTTTTACAAAAGGTTGCTTTTACGGTTTTTGAAATTGCAAAGCAGGCAATAAGCAAAAATCTTCCTCAAGAGCAGACAATACAAGTTATTGAAATTCAGGTTAAAAACTGCTTTAAGCAAGCAATTGAAGATTTGAAGGCAAAAGGCAAAATTGATGACAAACTGGCGCAAAACACAATGAGCCAATCAAGTATAGATGTTATGAGCCAAGCGCAATTTGAAGAAGAGCAATCCATCGGAGACGACCTGTCAGATGCCAAAATTTTGAAATTAGCTTCTCTTGCATTGTTGATTAAAAAACTGCCAAAAGAAAAGGCGGAAGCAATTATTGCAAAATTCAACCAGTCTGAGGCGCAAGTTTTGTCTCAATATGTAAAAATGCCTAATTTGGAGCAAAAGATTGATAAAGGCATTACAATAAGGTGTTTAAACGAAATAAAAGAGGTTTTGCCTGAGCCCAAAGTGGTTTCACCTGACAGAATTTATGCCAAATTGTTTAAAATTGTTAAAACTAATGATAAAAATAAAATTTCTAATATTATAGATAATGAAAGACCTTTAATTAAACAATTTGTTTTATCTCCTTATACAAAAGATGAGGTAAAAATTCCCGCAAGAGTTTCTAATGTCATCGTAAAGTATTTGGAAGAGAAGCTTTCAGATCATGATAATTAAAAAGAAAGTTACAAAAGAACAAAAAGAAGAAGTTGAAGTTAATTCAAATGTCCGCTCCCGCAATATAATTAAAGCAGGTGCGGGGAAAGTTAATGCGCTTAAAAAGAAGGCGCAAGAAAAAAAAGAAAAAGCAAAACTGAAAGAAGAAATTGAAAATTCAACAGCAGCCCCCATTGAAAAAAAGGAAGCCAAGCCTTTAAAAAAAGAAAAAACAGAGCTTGAAATTAAGCTCGATGAATACGAAAAAGTCGATGTTTCCAATCTTGAATTTAAAGAAAGATATGAAAGAAGGAGAGGAGAAAGAAGAAGAGGCTTTCGAAGAATTGATGAAAGAGCGCTTGTTTCCCGTGCGCAAGAAGAAGCAAGAACCATAAGAGAAGTGGCTGCCCGTGAGGGCTATAAAAACGGGCTCTTAGAAGCGGAAAACGAAATTGCCCTGTTAAAGGATTCTCTTTCTCAAATAGTTTCCGCAAGAAAAGAAGCGTATGAAGAAATGTCAGGGCATATTTTAGAAATTGCGCTTGAAGTTGCTAAAAAAATCATTAAAAAAGAAGTATCTTTATCAAATGATGTTTTAAAGGAAGTTTTATCTGAAGTTTTTAATGAATTGGGCGCAAACGAAGAAAAAATAACGGTAAAAGTTAATCCTGAAGATGTTGAGTTTACAAAAGCTTCTATTCCTGAAATTTTGGCAGATTCTGTTATAGATGCGAAAATAATAGTAGCATCGGATGAACTTATTGAAAAAGGCTCTTGCACGGTTATTGCAAGCAACGGTGTAATAGATGCCAATTTTACAACTCAACTGAGTATAATTCAAAATGCCTTCGGAATTTATAAAGGGGGCGAATAGAAAAATAGATGGCCGCACAAGGAAAGACAACAATTGCAAATAACCCTATAAGCGAAATTTTAATGGCAATATTCGTTATTGCCCTTGTATTAATTTTGCTTATTGAAATGCCTAATTGGGTTATCAATTTTTCGATTTCATTGAATATTGCGCTTGGTATTGTGCTTTTGATGTTTTCTTTGTTTGTGCAGAAACCTTTGGAATTGGCTTCGTTTCCGTCAATTATCCTTATCGGTACAATGTTCAGGCTGGTTTTATCCATTGCATCCACAAGGCTTATTTTAGCTAAAGGCGATGCGGGCGAAGTTATCCATGCGTTCGGAACGTTCGTAACCGGCGGCAATATGGTTGTCGGCGGCGTTATCTTTTTGATTATTACGGTTGTTCAATTTATGGTAATTACAAAAGGTGCCGAACGTATTGCTGAAGTATCAGCAAGGTTTGCATTAGACGCTATGCCGGGTAAGCAAATGACAATTGACGCCGATTTTAACCAAGGTTTAATTTCACCTGAAGAAGCGGTTAAAAGAAGAGAAGACCTTCAAAGGGAATCATCCTTGTTCGGTTCAATGGACGGCGCCATGAAGTTTGTTAAAGGTGATACGATTGCAGGTATTATTATTGCCGTCATTAATATTATAGGCGGCTTAATAATAGGTGTTGTAATGAACCAAATGCCTTTAGCCGACGCCGTTTCAAAATATACGATATTAACCATAGGCGACGGTTTATCGTCTCAATTGCCTTCGCTTTTGATGGCAATTTCATCCGGTATCGTGATGACACGTTCAACCGGTGCAAGCACATCTTTGGCAAAAGACGTTTCTTTGCAAATTTTATCAAAGCCGCAAGCTTTGTTTTTATCATGCGGATTTTTAATGTTTATTGCAATTACAAGCGGCATTACAGGCCTTCCTTGGTGGCCGTTTGTTATGTTTTCGATTATTTTAATATTTGCAGGTATTTCTGTTCTTGTAAATGCCGATGTTCAACAGCAATTGGGGCAATTGGATGCCGTCAGAAAAAATATGCAAGACCTTGTTAACCCGAATAAAATGTATGAAAGATTGGGTGTTGACGTTTTAAGCTTGCAGGTGGGAAGCGGACTTTTAATTATTGCAGACCCTGACCAAGACGGGCAGCTGCTTGCAAAAATTGCAGCTCTAAGGCAAAGGGTAACGGATGAATTAGGTTATATTATTCCGAACATAAGAATTATGGATTCATCTGCCATAAAAGATAACGAATATTTGATTGCAATAAGAGGTAACACCGTTGCAACAGGCGTTGTTTACCCTTCGAAATTTATGGTTATTGCCGATCAATGGGAAGCTTTGGGTAAAAAAGTTCCTGATAACGTTATTGTATCTGTGGACCCAACATATCAATCACAAGCTTATTGGATTGACCCTCAATATATAGACAGAAACTCTAAAATTGTTGCGGTTGACGCCGTTGATGTTATTGTAACCCACCTTCAAGATTGCGTCAGAAAATATGTAGATGAAGTAATGACAAAAACAGACGTCTTGAAGCTTATGGAACTTGTTAAATCTCAAGACCCGACATTAGTTAACGACCTTGTTCCGACCATTATTTCAACATCGGATTTAAGGAAAATTTTTGTTAACCTGATTAGAGAAAAGGTTTCAATTAAAGATATTATCTTTATTTTTGAAAGATTATGCGACTATGCAAGGTTTTCAAAGGAACCTGATATTTTATCGGAAAGATTAAGAGCGGCACTTGGCAGACAAATTTGTCTTCAAAACTGCAACAAAGATAAGGTTTTATATGCACTCACGCTATCCAGTGAATGGGAAAAAACATTGGATGATTCTTGCCAAAGAACGGAACTTGGCACAATGTTTTTGTTAAACCCGATGCAGGTGCAAGAATTAATTGAAACAACAGCTAATACCTTAATGAAGGCACATCAGGCAGTCGGCGTTCAGCCTGTTATTTTGTGTTCGCCAAGAATAAGGCTGCCTTTATATCAAATGCTAGAAAGGCACATCCCCACAATTGTTGTAATTTCATACTCTGAGCTTATAACTGACATCAGGGTTGAAGCTATTGATACAATTGGCGAAGGATATTAATTTTCTTTGTCATCAAGTTTTTTCAAGGCATTTTCAATGTTAATTCTGTCCGATTTAATGTCTTGCCATCCGGTAAAATCAATATCGGACCAATCAATTTTATAGCCGATTTCTTCGGCAAGCGCATCGGTTTCTTTTTCTTTGTCCGAGTTGTCTACAAGCTCTTGTTCTTCGTAAATGCCCAAGAGTTTTTTTTCAACTTCTTCCAAACTCTCTAATACTTTGTTTTTTGTTTCCTCATGCTTTATGACCACGACGGGGTCGCCCATTTTGCAAAACAAATCGGCAAAATTAAAAGATTCTGAAGTTAAAGCCTCATTTACTTCCGACACTTTTAATTCCTGTTCTGAACTACTTTGGCACCAAATTATATTATTCCCAATTTAATTCAAGATGTAACAGTGAACGGCGGCCTTATTACATAACCATTTCTAAGCTCATATCGTATGGAGTGGATTTTACCATAAGCTTTTTGCCGCCGGTTTTTACAATATAGATGCTGTCTGTATCGTTTTCTTGAGCAAGGCTTGATTCAATTCTTGTGTCTTGAACATTGACATCGCCAAAGTTGTATAAAACGTAAATATCATCTTGAATGTAACCTACAAGAGAAGTTGCACCTTCAAATTTTGCGAGGTATAAGCCCCTTGTTTCCGTTAATTTAGAGGAAGATACAATGGTTGCTACGTCGTCATTATTATTTGCAGGTTCAACATAAGTTCCTTGTTGTACAATCGGCTGAACTTCATTTTCTTGAGTATATGTGGCATAGCTGCCTGAAACGTTTTCAATAGGAGTGTATAATTGGGCAATGACCGCATCGTCCTCTGTTATATCGGAAATAGCTTGAAGAGTGGTTTCCGCTTCGAAAGTTGAAGGAATATCTTCTGAAATATTGTCCATATAAGCATTGAAAGCTTCAATTTTTTCGCTTTCGCTGTCTGCAACAGCTGCCGGTTCTTCATAATAATATTGTTCCGCCTGATTTTGAACATACATTTGAGGAGCCACTGCGGCCGGTTCAATTTGTTGCGGCTGCATTGCAGGTTGGACGTTTGCAATTTCTTCTGTATCGGTTTCCTTTTCAAGCAATTCTTCGGCTTGTTTTTTGATTGCCGTGCGCTGTTTAAGAAATTCTTTAATATCGTCGGCTGTTTTTGCTTTATTTTGTTTATTTACTGTTTCAAGCGCTTGTTTTTGCTTTATTGAAGAATTTTTCTTTGCCAAGACATATAAAGCAAACAGAACGACAAATAAGCCCAAAAGAACATAAGTATTGTTGTTTGAATTGCTTGCAGGAGCGCTTTTTTGCGGCATGTTTTTCTGCGGAATATTTTGAATCGGTTCCACAATTTCCGCTTTTATGTCTTTGTTTTCGTCTAAGTTTTCAACGGGAACTTTTTTGCCGAATTCAGCGTCTATGGGTTCTGTTGTTGCAAGTTGTTTTTCAAATTCTTCAACCTGCTTTCTTTCTTCCGCCTGTTTTTGCGCAAGTTTTATTGTTTTGTTGTCAACAGGCTGCGGTTTTGTTTGCGCTTGAGGAGTTTGAACTGCGGAAGGCGCTGTTTCCTTGCTGTAAGCAATTTTTGGCTGTTCTTGTTTTTGTACGGTTTTTTGAACAGGTGTTGTTGCCAAAGGTTTGGTTTGGGGTTTTTGAACCTGTTTGACGGCAACAGCAGCAGGTTTTGCTGCAACCGCAGGTTTGTTAACAGCAACTTTTGTTGTTTGGGTCGGTTGTTTTTTAACTGTTTGCACCTGTTGCTGTTTTTTAACAACGGTTTGTGTTTTTGGTTTTTGCGCAACAACAACGGGTTTTTTTACGGTAGTTTGTGCAGGTTTTTTAACCGCTTGCTTAACAGGCTGAGTTTTCTTTGCCGTTGTTTGAGCTGCAGGTTTTGGTTTTTGAACCGTTTGAGCAGGCTTTGCTGCGGGAGTTTTTGAAGATGCAATTTTTTCTTCTTTTTCCTTTACACTGACATTGCTTTCAAGATTCGGTCTTTGAGCTACAACAGTTTGTTTTCTGAATTCCGATAAAGGTGTCGGGATGTTATTTTCAGCTAAACGGTCAGAGTATCTTTCAAAAACTTTATCAAGCCTTGCAAGACGAATGGGGTCTAATCTCGGGGATATTGATGTATCAAGAGTTCTCAAAGATGTTGATAAATTAACGGGTTTAGAGGTTATGATTGCTACTTTTGTGTAGCTGTTTTCCATATCTTGCCCTGCATAAGGATAAGATTTTATGAGAACATTTTTAACGGCGTCGTTTGGTGTAACGGATGTTATTGAATTGCTTGTTTCAGGCAACAGGAAATAATAAACGGTATCGGTTTTTTTAATGATTTTAACAGGTTCATTATAAACCTTTTGGGTGTATAAACCTATATCATAGCTGTCTTCGTCAAGCTTTGTAATTTCAATTTTTAATAAATTGTTTTTATAATCTCCAACAGCCGCAAATAAGCTTTGTGTTGTAAACAAAAGCGCAAATATGGCAAATAAAACCGTAAATATTTTTCTCATCCTGATAACATCCTTGTTTTTGCCGTTTTATAAAACGGGTAATTTTATAGTAGAATTATACTATGAATAAATCAAACATGCCAAAACTTAATAATGTAACAGATTTTAAATGCGGTTATGCGGTTGTATTGGCACGCCCAAATGTCGGAAAATCAACTTTGGTAAATTTTATAACAGGGCAAAAAATTGCAATAACAACAAATACCGCTCAAACCACAAGAAAACAAATTAAAGGCATTTTAACGGAAGATGATGCCCAGATTGTTTTTATAGATACCCCGGGCGTTCATAAACCATTAAACAAATTGGGGGAATATCTCCACGAACAATCAACAGGGGCAATAGATGATGCTGATGTTATTTTATTTTTGGTTGATATAACGGAAAGGGCAGGTAAGGGAGATATTTGGATTGTTGAAAATTGTATAAAAAAATCTAAAAAGCCTGTTATTATTGTTGCAAATAAAATTGATTTAATAAAAGATGAGGGGAAAAAAGAAGCAAATATAATAAGCTATAAAACTTTGTTTGATGAAAATTTGCCAATAATTAAAGTTTCTGCAAAAACGGGGAAAAATATTCCAAAATTAATTGAAACAATTAAAAATTATCTTCCAAATTCGCCAAAATTATACCCGGATGACATTATAACAGACCAAAATATGCGAATGATAGCAAGTGAAGTTATAAGAGAAAAAATTATTTTAAATACGAAAGATGAAATTCCGCATTCGGTTGCTGTTTTGATTGATGAATATAAAACAGAAAATGACATTGATAAAATTAAAGCAACAATTTTTGTGTCTGCCGACAGTCAAAAAGGCATTATTATAGGGAAGGGCGGTTCCATGCTAAAGAAAATCGGAACCGATTCAAGACTGGAATTAGAGGAAATTATTGAAGGAAAAGTATTTTTAGAATTGTTTGTAAAAGTGAAGAAAAATTGGCAAAAAGATAAAAATGCTTTAAAATTATTGGGTTATGAAGAATAATGGACGATAAAATTAAAAATATAGAAGAAAAGAAATTTGAAAAGAAAATAAAAGAAAAATTTTCTAAAAATTTGAATGCCACAAATTCAATTGAAGAAAAATTTGAACAATTCAGAAAAATTAAAAAAGAAATTTCTTTTAAGGATTTAATTTAAAAATGCAATATATTAAAAACCAAGTTTTTTTATATCTGACGCCAAGACAAAAATCAATGCTATTCAGCTATTTTGCTTCATATGTTAAAAAAAATAAGAATTTAAAAAAAGAAGATATTATTGATAAATTCATTGAAGATGAAAATTATTATTATGAATTAAATAACCCCCATTTTGAATTTGTAATTGAACTTTTATCCGATGAAAATTTTTTGAAAGATTTGGGGCTTGTTGTTGATTATGTTTTTTTTGAACTTGAGCAAAAAGAAAAATTAAAACCTATCATAGAAAAACAAAAACAATTTCAAAAAGAACAAAGAAAACGTGCACAAGATTATAAAATGAGCAAATTAAAGCCCACAAAAAAGCAGCTTTTTTATTATGAAAAGGTTGCAAAAGCTCATAATGTTGAAATGAAAAATACCGAAAATGCAACAAGATTAGACCTTAGAAATTGGATTATGGATATAATTGACAAAAGTGAAGAAAATGATGAAAACCAAGAATGATTTTATTAAAATTTTAGTCGGGGCAAATATTCCTTCAAACGAAGCTAAAATTGAAGTTGAATTAATTTTAGAAAAAGTAACGGGAAAAAAGCTGGAAGAGCTTTTATTTATAAATGAATTTGATGAAGCTCAAATTATGCCTTATATAAAAGAAAGAATTGAAACCAAAAAACCGATTCAATATATTTTGGGCTACTCACATTTTATGGGTGAAAAATTTATTGTAAATGATGATGTTTTAATTCCAAGGGATGAAACGGAAATTTTAATAAGAGAAACAAATAAAGAAATTTTTAAAGGTGCTAAAATTTTAGATATAGGAACAGGTTCAGGAATTATTCCTTGTATGGTCGGGAAATATTCAAAAGAAAAAAATTTGGATGTTGAAATTTTGGGGGTGGATATTTCAAATGCTGCAATTCATATAGCGCTTGATAATGTTAAAAAACTGAATTTAATCAGAACTTGTATTTTTAGAAAATCAGATATTTTTTCAAATGTAAGGGCTGATGAAAAATTTGATATTATTGTTTCAAACCCCCCTTATATTCCAAAAAAAATGTATGAAACAATTCAAGAAGAAGTTAAATTTGAACCTTATAATGCTTTATTTACAGAGGATGATGACGGGCTTTATTTTTATAAAAAAATAACAGCCGATGCGCCAAAATTTTTAAAAAAGGGCGGTTTTATTTTGTTTGAATTAATGCAAGGTCAAGCGGATGATGTTTTTAAACTTTTATCAGACAGGGGTTTTAAAAATATTCAAATAATAAAAGATTTAGCAGGTATTGAAAGAGTTATAAAAGCTGAAATTTAGAAAAATTTGCTTCCTATTGAATAAACAACAAAAGCAACAAACCAAGCTATAAAACATTGGAAAAATACAACAAAAAACGCCCATCTTTTTCCGAGTTCTCTTCTGACGGTTGCAATTGCGGCAACGCAAGGGGTGTAGAGAAGTGAAAAAATAAGAAATACAAAAGCGGTTAATTTTGTAAACATTAAAGGCAGTTTTGAAACATCGCCGCCTAAAAGCACTGTCAGAGTTGAGACAACGCTTTCTTTTGCCATAAAGCCAGTTATAAATGCGGTTGAAACTCTCCAATCATCAATCCCAAGGGGTTTGAATAAAGGAGTTAAAAGGTTTCCTAAACCTGCAAGCAAGCTTTTTGAAGAGTCATAAACAAGGTTAATTCTTGAATCGAAATTTTGTAAAAACCAAATTATAATGGCTGCAACAAAAATTAGAGTGAATGCTTTTGTAACAAAGTCTTTTGCTTTTATATAAATTAACCTTAAAACGGTTTTTGCTGTCGGTATTCTGTAATTCGGCAATTCCATTACAAAAGGTACAGGCGCGCCTTTGAATGCAAAAAGTTTTAAAATTAAAATTGAAATTATACCCACAATAACGCCTGTTAAATAAAGCCCTATTATTACAAGAACTTTTTTATCCGCAAAAAATGCCGCCGTAAAAAGGGCATAAATCGGCAATTTGGCAGAACATGACATAAAAGGAGTTAATAAAATCGTCATTTTGCGGTCGCGTTCGGACGGCAGGGTTCTTGTTGCCATAATCGCAGGAACGGAACAACCAAAGCCCATAATCATAGGCACAAAGCTTCTTCCGGATAACCCTATTTTTCTTAAAGTTTTATCCATAATAAAGGCAACGCGCGCCATATAGCCTGAATCTTCCAAAATAGATAAAAAGAAAAAGAGAACAACAATAATCGGAAGAAAGCTTAAAACAGCGCCAACACCTGCATATATACCTTTTATAATAAGAGAATGCACAACAGGATTAAGCCCGTAATTTGTTAAAAATTCATCCGTTAAATTTGTAAAATAAGCTATTCCAAAGTTCATAACGTTTGATAAAGTTCCGCCAAGAGGGCCGAATGTCAGATAAAAAATAACTGCCATAATAATGAAAAATGCGGGAATTGCAGTATATTTGCCCGTTAAAATTTTATCCGCCTGAACGGTTATTTTATGCCCGATTGTTTCTTTTGGTTTTTGAACGTAGTTATAGCAAAGTTCTTCAATAAAAGAAAATCTCATATCGGCAAGGGCTGCTTCTCTGTCTAAGCCTCTGTCTTCTTCCATTTCTTTTATTATTCTTGCGCAAATTGCCCTTTCGTTTTTATCCAAAGATAAAGCTTCCAAAATTAAAGGGTCGCCTTCCGTCAGTTTTGTTGCCGCAAAGCGGACGGAAATTTGGGCAGATAACGCATGGTCTTCAATTAAATGGGCAATTGAATGTATGCATCTATGAACAGATTGGGTTTTTGGGTTGTCTGCATCGCAAAAATCAAGCCTAATTGGGCGTTTTTTATATCTTGCAACGTTTATAGCGTGGTCAATTAATTCTTGAATACCTTCATTTTTAAGGGCGGAAATCGGCACAACAGGAACCCCTAAAGCAGCTTCCAGCCCGTTTATATCAATGTTTCCGCCGGATTCTGTAACTTCATCCATCATATTTAGAGCAATTACCATGGGGATATTCAGCTCAATTAATTGAAGGGTTAAATAAAGGTTTCTTTCAATATTTGTCGCATCAACTATATTTATAATTCCGTTGGGTTTTTCATCTAAAATATAATTTCTTGTAACAATTTCTTCTTTTGAATAGGGGGATAGCGAATAAATGCCGGGGAGATCAACAATAACAACATCTTCTTGATTTTTTAGACATCCTTCTTTTTTTTCAACCGTAACCCCGGGGAAATTTCCCACATGGGCGCTTGAACCTGTCAGCCTGTTGAAAAGGGAAGTTTTACCCGAATTTTGATTGCCTGCAAGCGCAAAATTAATTTTTCCTTTAATCGGGTTTTTTTCTTTCGTGGGGTCAGCGGGAATTTCGCCGATTTTTGAGTGTTCTATAATGTCAAATCTTTTGTATTCTCTTTTTTTATCGTGAGCCAAGTGGATATTTTCAATTTTAATTTTTGCGGCATCTTCTTTTCTTATTGTGAGTTCATACCCTCTAAGCCTTAATTCTAAAGGGTTTCCCATCGGGGCTGTTTTAATTAAAGTAACCTCAACGCCGGGGGTTAAACCCATATCTAAAATATGGCTTCTTAATGCTTTATCAACACATTCTATTGATTGAATTATGGCATCTTCGCCTATTTTTAATTTATCAAGCGTTGTTATATCGTGCATCGGTTACTTTTTGCCCCTTCAATTTTGCCTAATTATTATAATATAAAATTTTAAATTAAAAAACGGGCTTTGCCTTCAATTTGCAAAACCCGTTTTATTTTAAAATCCTTTGTTTTATGCTTGTTGTCTTTTGTGGAAGCATTCTTTGCAATAGATTTCTTTTCCTTCAATGGGTTTGAAAGGAACTTTGGTTTGTGCGCCGCATTCCGAGCAAACGGCATCGTAGAGTTTCTTTTTGCTTTTTTGGCGTCTTAATTGTCTGCATTCAGGGCATCTTTTCGGTTTATTTACTAAACCTTTTTCAGCGTAAAATTCTTGTTCGCCTACGGTAAATACAAACTCTTTGCCGCAATCTTCACATTGAAGGGTTTCGTCTTGGTACATTTTGGTCTCCTTAGGTTGGTAATTTGTAAATTTGCAATTTTAATACAAAAAATTTAAAATCTATTGCACTAAAAAGTTGCTATTTAAGCATTTTAATGTTTTTTACATTATTTTGCAATACATATCAGCAAAAATTGATTAAAACCTTATTATATGCTATCTTTATTTTTATAAAATCAACATTTATAAGGCAATTAAACCAAAATGATAAAACCCTGGGATGAATATTTTATGGAAATTGCAAAGACCTGTGCTTCAAGGTCTAATTGCTTAAGGGCAAATGTTGGTGCCGTCATTGTGGGTGATGATAAAAAAATCAAAGCCACAGGCTACAACGGAACCCCGTCTAAGGTTGTATCTTGTCATGAACTTGGTTATTGCTACCGAATTAAAAATAATATCGAATCCGGCACAAGATATGAAACCTGCCGCTCAATCCATGCCGAGCAAAATGCCATAATTCAAGCGGGGCAAGACAGGTGCAAGGGCGCCACAATGTATATATACGGCCATACAATGATTTGCATTTTATGCAAAAGGTTTATTGCGCAGGCAGGTATTGTTGATGTTTATCTTCAAAAAGAAACAGGAACGCCTATTATCCACGTTTTGGTTGAAGATATTAAAAAAGAATTATCGGAAATGGCTATGGTATAAAGGAAAGAAAATGGCAAAAGCTTACAGTGCAAAATGGATAATGGACGGCGATAACAATGTTTATGAAGATTGCATTTTGATTATTGATGAAGGCAAGGTGCAAGAAATTGTTAAGGCTGAAGGTTTTGACAAAAGCTCATTAAAACATTTAAAAGAACTGGGCAATGCCGTTATAACCCCCGGGTTTATTAACCTGCATAATCACCTTCAATATACAAATATAGGAACAACAAAATTAAAAGGGTTTAAAGAAACAATTAAAAAATTCTTTACCGATTTTAAAAAGCACTACCATTTGGCAGGCATTCCGAAAAATTCTTTTACAATTAAGCTTGCAAACCTTTTAAGCGAATATTTCTGCTATACAAGAGAAGATAAAATAAAATCTTTTAAAAGGGGTTTGGAATTATCTTTATTAAACGGTACAACTTGCGTTTGCCAACTTTCAAAAGAATCGAAATATTTTTCCCTTTTAAATGAAATTCCGATTAAAACTTATCTTTTCTTTGAATTATTTTCAGATTCTGCTGATTCAAGCAAAGAAGAATTCAGAAGCATTCAAAAAAAGATTGATAAATTAATGAAGCAAAAATCGGAAAACACATTTGTGGGCGTTGCGCCGCATTCGGTTACATCCGTTCATAAAAGGTTGTTTAAAATTCTTGTTAAATACTGCAAGAAAAATAATATTTTGCTCACAATAAGGTTAGCGGAATCTGTTGATGAGATGGACTGGGTTAAATACGGTTTTTCTGATTCCGATGTCTTAAACGCATTTTGCGGGTATAAAAAGTTTGAGCCTTATATAGAAGGGGTTTCACCTGTTGTTTACCTTAAAGGTTTGGATGTTTTAAACAAACAAACAATAGCGACATACGGCAATTATTTATCCGATAACGACCTTGAAATTTTAAAAGAAAACAAGGTTTCTTTCTGTTATTGCCCAAGGGTAAGCAAAAAACTGCATAATCAGGTTTTGGATTTTAGAAAAGTGAATGAAACATTCGGAAAAAGATACGGTTTCGGAACAAACAGCTTAGCATTTAACGACGATATGAGCTTATTAAACGAAGTAAGGTTTGTAAACAATGGTGTTTTGGATGCAAAAGAGGTTATTTCTCACTTAACAAAGTATCCTGCAAAAATTTTGAGACTTGATAACATTATAGGAACATTAGAAGCCGGAAAAGATGCTGATTTTAATGTATTTTGGCTGAATGAAGGCGAAGATTATAATGCAATTTTAAATAAAACCCGCCCTGATTACGTTTATATAAAAGGCAGAAAGATGGTATCAAGAGGCAATTTGGTTTCAGGAATATAAATTTAAATTTTTTTAAGCCCGCCAAAAGCGGGCCTTTTTGCGGCTTTTTAGCTTTTATTAAGTTTTGTAACACAAAATATATAAAAACAATATAAAAAAGGCAATTTTTTTAAATAAAAAATCTTTATATAAGTACGAGAGGAAAAAACAAAATCCCCAAAGAGACAGAGAGAAATAATAAAAAAGGAGAATATGAAAATGGCTAGAGTTTTAATTTCAATGCCCGAAAAATTTTTAGATGAAATCGATCAAATTGCAGAAGGTGAAAATCGTTCACGTTCAGAATTAATCAGAGAAGCATTAAGAACATACATCCACAGATCAAAAATCAGAGAAAACACATTAGCAACAAAGAATGCATCAATTTTAGAAGCCTTGTTGGATTAAAAGAATTAGTATTTATGCGGAGAAAAGAGAACAACTAAATGTAGGGCGCCTTAGAATAAGGCGCCTTTTGTTTATTCATGATGATAATATTCAATGTTATCTTCTAAATTAAGTTTTTTAGCGTCTTTTTTGAATATTTTTGTTTTAAAAATTGAAAGTCTTGCAAGAAAATATGAAAGGCTGACTCCTAAAACGCCAAAACCATATTTAATAGACCTTTTTAGGTTAATTGAACTTGCATCGGGGAAATATTTTGTAGGACAAGAAATTTCACCAACTGAAAAGCCATAGTAAAAAATTAAAGCAAGCATTTCATTATCAAAAACAAAATCGTTATCGCATTCATTTAAGGGCAAAGTTTTCAGAACATCTTTTGAAAACGCTCTGAAACCTGTATGGTATTCAGATAAATTTTGCCCCATAAAAATGTTTTGAAATAGTGTTAAACATTTATTTGCAATGAATTTATACAAAGGCATGCCGCCTTTTAGGGCGGAATTTGTTAACATTCTTGATGCAATAACCGCATCATATTCGCCGAATGCTATCATAGAAGCCATTGCAGGAATTAATTTCGGGGTATATTGATAATCGGGGTGAACCATAATTACAATGTCGGCATCTTCTTTTAGGGCTGCCAAATAGCAAGATTTTTGATTTCCCCCGTAGCCTAAGTTTTTCTTATGGACAATTGTTGTAATGTTTAGGTTTTTTGCAACTTCTTTTGTGTTATCGGATGAATTGTCATCCACCAAAATAACTTTATCGACAAAATCTCTGTAAATTTCTTTATATGTGATTTCAAGCGTTTTTTCGGCGTTGTATGCCGGCATGACAACAACTATCTTTTTTCCGTTTATCATTTTAAATACTCCAAATACTAAAAAAATGATAACAAAAAAAGCCTCTTGGTTCAAATTTAACAAATAAATTAATAAATGGGTTCAAAAGTTTTTTTTGGCTGTTCTTTTATTTTTAAAAACCCTAAAAGTGTTAAATCCAAATTGGCGTAAACCACTTTGATATAACCGTTATTCAAGGCTTCCGCTCTGCCGTAGACAATGCTCGGAGCTTTGTCGTCTTCATCTATTTCCCGTGCAATTAAAGTTGCAATATGCTTGTTTGCACCTTGCATTAATTCAAGAAAATATTTGCCGTTTTCCTTTTTAAATTCTACCTGATAATACCCGACATCAACTTTGTTTCCTTTTGAATCGTAACTTTCTGCCGTAATTAAAATTGTGGGCTTTTCTTCCGGAACGTCTTTTATTCTTGTCGGTTGATTATTGGGGTTAGCGTATCTTGTTTTTAATTCTTTATCATATTTAATTTTATCTTTTTCAAAGAATTTAAAAACTTTAGTGAAAAAGCCTTCTTTCGGGTTTTCCAACTTGTCCATAACGTCTTCAAATTCTTTGTTTGTTGTGGGGTTTGGGTCTGTAAATGCGTTATTTATAAAATTGTAGTCAATATTATCGTCAATTGCGCCATATGCACAATTGAAGCTTAAAAAGATAACGGCAATTACAAAAAAACATCTCATATTTTAACTATAATGTTTTTTTATAAATAATCAACTAAAAAGCTTAATTTTAGGCTATTTGACCCAGATTATGCTTTTTTACCTTCTTTTTTAAATTTATTTATAAATTCGGTTAGTTTTGTTTTTATTGTTTCAAATTTAGGCAATGTAATTTTTTGCCCTTTTGCTTTTTTAATTCCTGCATATCCAAGACCGATAAGTGCGCCAAGCCCTAAAATTCCAACTAACGGGTTTGATTTTTTATTTACAATAGGGTTTGTTGCATTCGGGTTCATTTGGTTATTTTGAACGGGTTGAGCCTGATTGTTTGAGGTATATGTATCTGTGCCGTTTAAGTCGCCAAAAACGTAGTTATTAATGTTGTAGCCAACTAAGCTTGAAGCATTATCGGAAGCATCCGGCAATACAGCTTGCGGATTAACGGGCTGGGTTATATTCGGCACATTATTCATCATAAATAAAACCTTCCTTTTGATTTCACATAACAATTAAAACAAAACGGGTAAAATAATTGCCCGAATTTTATTTTTTTGTTAAAACTTTTACTATGAAAAAAGTCGCAATTGTGCACCATGGGTGTGCTAAAAATTTAATAGATACGGAATTAATTTCAGGCAAATTAATTGAAAAAGGCTATGAAATTACATTAGATGCATATGACCCAGATTGCGACTACATTATAGTAAACACTTGTTCTTTTATTTTTGATGCCGAAGAAGAAAGTGTAAGAAGCATTTTTGATTTTATTGATACGGGAAAAAAAGTTATTGTTGCGGGGTGTCTATCTCAAAAACATAAAAAACACCTGAAAAAATTAATCCCCGAAGCTTACGGATTTATTGGGACATCAGATATTGATAAAATTGCAGACCTTTTAGATACCGAAAAGGAATTTTATTATGTATCTGAAACCCCGCATTGTGTTTACCCTGAAAATACTCAAAGGGCGCAAATAACAGTTGGTGCAAGTTCATATATAAAAATAGCGGAAGGGTGCAATTATTCCTGCGGATATTGCGTTATTCCAAAATTAAGGGGAAAATTCACTTCTCGCCCCATTGAAAATATTGTTGGTGAAGCAAAAAATCTAGCTGATAAAGGGGTTAGCGAAATTGTTTTAATTGCGCAGGATACTTCAAGCTACGGTATAGATTTATATAAAAAACCTTCTCTTGATAAGCTTTTATATGAACTTGATAAAATTCAAAATTTAAGCTGGATTAGAATTTTATACACCTACCCAACAAATTTTACAAAGGGTTTAATAAAAGCATACAGGGAAATTGACAGAGTGGTAAAATATGTTGATATTCCGCTTCAGCATTCGCACCCTGAAATTTTAAAAGCAATGAGAAGACCTATTATAAACGGTGAAGATTTTGTTAAAAAATTAAGAGATGAAATAGAAGGGCTTGCCGTTAGAACCACTTTAATTACAGGCTACCCCACAGAAAACGAAGAGCACTTTGAACACCTTTATAATTTTGTGAAAAATGTTAAATTTGATAGGCTTGGCGCTTTTGAATTTTCAAAAGAAAAAAATACGTACGCATACAACTTAAAACCGCAAGTGCCAAAGAAAGTTAAACAAAAAAGAAAAGAAGAAATTTTAAAACTTCAAAAAGAAATTTCATACGAACTTAATTCAAAAATGATAGGCAAAAAAATCCCATCCATTATTGAAACAATTCAATCTGACGGGCTTACAATTGCAAGAACATATAAAGATGCGCCTGATGTAGACGGGCTGATTTACATTGAAACAGATAAACCGCTAACCCCCGGGGATATTTATGATGTTGAAGTAACCAATTTTTCCGATTATGACCTTTATGGCAAAATTTAAAATTTTCGGGGTTTTGTAAATTTACTGAAAATTATTTTACGTTTAGGAAAAATTATAATGCAGGTATCATTTACAGGGATTTTAAAAGCTTATTTGTCTTCGGAAAATTCAATTCAAACCCCGATTGAAAGGAAATTTGCAAAAGCAAAAAGGGTTGAAGATGTCCTTAACAGAAAAGACGATTTCAGAGTTTATCCCGTAAATGAACAAATGAAAATGCTATTGATGGCAAAAAGTTCAATCAGGGATTATAAAGAGCCTAATTCAGATATGGGTGAAGAATATATGAAACAGGCGGGAATATATCGTTTGACAGCAAGAGATGCCATATATTATTGCACCGGCTCTGATATTGAGGCTGCAAAACAGCTGCAAAAAGAAATAAAAGAAAAAGGGTTAAATAAGCAAGAAAGACAAGAAGCCGTTTCAAAATTTATTGAAGAAAGAACAAAAGACGGCGACAATGCAGGATTTTTTATTTTGGATTCGTCTGACGGAATGAGATATGACATTTTTGCATTCGGCGAAGCAAAAAAAGGTCATACTTTTACATCAGGCTTTCTTGAATTATAATTTTTTATGTTAAAATAATTTTAACCCTTTGTTTTGGGCGATTAGCTCAGTTGGTAGAGCACTTGAACGACATTCAAGGGGTCACAGGTTCGAGCCCTGTATCGCCCACCATATAAGGGTTTTTTATTTGTTTAATTTTCTTTCAATATAAAAGGCATTGGCTTCAATTTGAACTTGTTCTTCGTTCGGAATTAACCTTGGAAGCCCGTTTTTTATATCAACTCCCCATCTGCCCAAAGAAACTTCTTCACCCCCTTTGCCATAGCCCCAAGCAATAACAATAATTTCATCTTTATTGTTTAAATTAAATCCCAATGGTTTTAAATCCCACCTTATATAGTTTAAAATCAAGTTTGCTCTGTCAAACCAATAAGCTTTAATTAATTCGTTTAAAAGCGTTAACCTGACGCCAAAACCTTTGCTTTTTTTAGCCGTATAAGGGTCATCCACTCTAAAATCAACGGGAACTTTGTTATACCATCTTGATTTTATCGGGCTTGTTTTAGAATCTTCTTTCCAAACCGTTTTAATAAAGTTTCTTATTTCTCTGTAATCAATTTTTGGAATGTCTTCTTCTTTCATTCCGTAATCAAGCCCCGTTTTTTTGCGGTCTAATTCAACCACATTTTCTTTTAGCCAATTCATATCATATTCGCCTTCCGAAGTGTTTCCTCCCTTTTTGGAAGATTCTTCGGAATTAATTGATTGGGAAGGTTTATTTTCGGAAACGGTTTTATTTGGCGGGGTGTTTAAATTAATGGGCGCTTCAGGAACGCTTTGCAGCTTGTTAAAATCAAAATCAAAGCTTCCTTCATCTTGTATGTTAAAGGGTGAATTATCTGATGTTGTGTTTTCCGCAAGCGAATTAAAAGCTTTCATTTCGTTTGCAAATTCAAGATTGTTCATATAGCAGGAATTTAATTCCCTTATTTCATCCGTTATAAAATATACCCAGACAAATGTTTCATAAAGGCCGAATTTGTTTGACCCTCTTTTTTCTTTTGCGACAAACTTTTTGCCGTCGGATGAAAAATCAACAAAGGTTAAAGTCGAAAAAAAACCTTCTTTTAAATAAGGAAGCGCGGTTGATATAAGCGGATATCTTGTGTGCTCAAAAACACTTACATCGTTTAATCTTTCTTTTTTGCCCAAGTGTTTATCAAGCTCAATCAAATACATTGTGCTTGCCACTTGTCTTGTTTGGGGATAGTAATAAATTTCAGAGTATACCGCATTTTCAAAGCTTGGGTCTGAAATGAACGGAGACCTTATCATTTTTTCTTTCAGAAGATTTGTCAAATCAAGCTCTTTTGTTCCCGCATTAACGTTGTATCTTTCAATGTAGCTTGGAATTTCGGTTTTTGGCGGAATTAATTCTTCTTTAATTGTGCCGTCTTCTTCGGGGTAAATTCTTTTTTCTTCCCTTTGGCGCATATCCATTTTTACGTTTGTTGCAGATTCCATCCACTCTTCAACGGTGTGCACCATCGGTTCTTTTGTTTCTTTTTTAATATCTTGCTTTTTTTGAAAAGGATTATGAAACTCAAACGCAATTGCTCTGCATCCGGAAAAAAACAATAGTCCGAGCAAAAGAAATATTTTAAATTTCATTAAACAAGCCCTTCGTTTCTTGCTTTTACTGTTGCTTTTGTTCTGTCTGTTACGTACAGTTTTTGTAAAATGTTGTGCACATGGGCTTTTGTTGTTGAAATTGTAACAACCAATTTATCAGAAATTTCTTTGTTTGAATATCCTTCTGAAATCAAAGATAAAACTTCCAGTTCTTTTTTTGTAAGCCCGTATTTATTAATGTTTTCTTCTTTTTCTTTTTGGCTTACGGTTTGTTTTTGAATGCCCGATAATACAAGCCTTGCAATCATGGGGTCAAGCCAAGCCGCTTTTTGGCTTACTGATTTTATGGCAGACAAAAGGGAATCTAAATTGCACCCCTTCATAATGTAGCCGTCGGCCCCTGCATGAAGTGCTGCATAGACATCATCTTCATTATCGCGTGAAGTTAACATTAAAATGGATGAATCTATTCCTTTTTCTTTAATTCTTTTAGATGCTTCAATGCCGTCAATTTTTGGCAGTCCGATATCCATTAAAATTACATCGGGTTTTAGGCTATATGCCATACTAACAGCCTGAAGCCCGTCTTCCGCTTGCCCTACAAGCTCTAAGCCTTCAGTGTTTTGAATAAAAATTGCAGTTCCCATTCTTGCCATTATATGGTCTTCAACAAGAAGAACTCTTATATTTTTAGGATTATTTGTCATTTATATAACCGCCTTTGCATTTTTAACAGCTTTGTTCAAAATAAATGTAAAAGTTGCGCCTTCGTTTGGTTTGCCTTCCGCCTTAATTTCGCCGTTATGAGCCTCTATTATTTGTCTTGAAAGGTAAAGCCCAAGGCCTGTTGAAGGCAGTCGTTTTTTAGAGTTTCCTCTTTGGAATTTTTTAAATAATCCGTCTAAATCTTCTTTGGATAAACCTTCGCCAAAATCCTGCACGGTAACTTTGAGGTTGCCTTCGATATCTTCTGTTTTAATTATTATTTTACCGTTTTCAAAACTATGTTTAATTGCATTTCCCAAAATGTTGAATAAAACTCTTTTAATTTCGCTTTTATCCGCATTTATGACAAGGTTTTTATTTTCAAATTCAATGTTTAGGTTTGTTTTATCGGATAGGGGTTTTAATTCTTGAATGGAGTTTGAAATAAGCTCGTCAATGTCAAAATCTGTTTTTACGAGGTGCATTTTATTGGATTCATACCTATACACTTCCAACAAAACATTTACAAGCCCGAGCATATCTTCCATGCTTCTTTTCATTGTTGTAAACAGGTTTTTCAGTTCTCCCGATAATTCTCCCAAGGTTCCGTTTAAGGCAAATTCAAGAGCATTAATGGAAGCTAAAACCGGAGTTCTCAGATCATGGGTTAAGGTGGCAATAAAGTCGTCTTTCAGCCTTTCGTTTTCTTTTTCTTTTGTAACATCTCTGATTAAAACAATTGTTTTGGTTTCGCTTTCCAAATCTATTTTTGACAATGAAAGCTCAATCGGAACATTTATGTTTTTGTTGTAATCAACAACGCTGAAATTCTTTAGGTGTAAGGTTTCACCTATGTTTAAACTTGTTTTTTGATTTTGTTCGTTTATTAAAAGTTCAAAGAAATTTTTGCCGAATAAATCTTCTTTAATTCTTAAAATTTCAATTGAAGCGGGGTTATATTGCTCAACTCTGTTGTTTAAATCAAGAACAATAAGCCCTTCGGACAGATTTTTGATTATTGTTTCAAGCTTGTTGTTTGTTGTTTTAAGCTCAACCGTTCTTTTTTCAACAATGTTTTCAAGATTTCTGTTTAAAATTTCAAGTTCTTCAATTTTATTTTTTAACTGAACTTTTAAATTTGTTCTCTCTATGCCGTTTTTAATGTTTAAAATAATGTCGTCATTATTCCAAGGTTTTTCAATATATTTAAAAATGCCGACTTCATTAATTGCCCTTATGGCATTTTCTTTGTCAGCGTAGCCCGTTAATAAAATTTGGGTTGTATCGGGGTGGAGCTCTTTTGCTTTGATTAAAAATTCAATTCCGTTCATTTTGGGCATAATAAAATCTGAAATAATAACGGAGCAATTGTTATCTTTTAACCAGTTTATGGCATCATCGGGGGTGTTAAAAGTAAACACATTTGAATACCCTTCCAATTTAAGAAGGGTTTTTAAGGTTTTTGTTACCATAACCTCGTCATCTAGAACCAGTATTTTGGCAAAAATATCCATACTTATATAATAAATTATTTTTTTTCTTTAACAAATTTTTTACAAAAATATAACTTTTGGGTTAATCATGGCAATTTTAAATATTAACAGGTTTTATAAGCTTGTGAAATTGTGAAGAATTAAATATTAATGCAGCTTAGTTCCGAAAACATTAATTTACTAAGAAAAGCCTATGATAATTCCTTTGTTAAAAAAGGGGTTAGAGAAGGCGTTTCAAAAAACGGCTCTTCCGTTGCCTTTACAGGGCTTCGAGATGAGCTTATTGATGTGTCTAAGGATGCGCTAAAGCTTGCAAATTCTAAATATAGAGACAGATTTATTGATAAAGCCCAAATGACTTTTGGGGAATCAATTCAATACGGAATTACCGGATTTTTCAGGGGTGCTAAGGATAAAGCGGTAAAGTTCTTCAAAGAAAATTTCACGGAAGGGATAGATGTTACTTACGAAAACAGAAACAGAACTCTGGAGTATTTGCGAAAAAACTTCGGAGAAACATTTGATGACTGTTTTCTTGATATTGATAATTACAACAACACTATAAGCAGCCCCAGAGTTAATAAATTTACAAATTTTGTTCATTCGACTTTAAAAACAATAAGAGGCAAAAAAGACAAATTCGTATACGAAGCAGCTGACGAAACGGATTCTATCACATTTCACAAAGACCCGTTTATAAAAAACCTTTGCCTCGGTATTAAAGAGTTTACGGTAGGACAAATTCTTGATTTGGGAGTTTCTGTCAGAAACTTGTACAGAAAGCTGGATGCAAGGTTCGGGTCGAGCGACATTATTTCTTCCACAAGAAAAAGAACCAGCTTTATTAACGAAATTTTGGACAGAAGAATTTCGGAAAACAAAGCAAGGGATGCATTTTACAGGTTGTCGGGCGTTTTTGAAGAAGCAACAAAAGGTGTGAGCGATATCGGTCGATATAACCTTAAGAAAAATCCCGTAGTCCAAAAAGAAGAAGCTCTCGGACTAATTGAGTCAAACATTAAAAAGCTTGCGGAAAAATCAATCGGGCAAGCATCCAAAAAGGTGGGTAAATATAACACTAAAACAGAACGTGCTTGGAACAGATTAGGCACGGGTTTTGTCAGTGCAACATTTGCCGCAACGGACTTTTACAACATTTCAATGCTCCAAAACAACGACCCGAACAAAGCAAATAAATCGGGCAAAAAGCGTTTCTGGCAGGATATGAGACGTCAAGGCTTAACTGCGGGTATAACTTATGTTATATTGGGTGCTCTTCAAAGGTCTGTTAACAACAGCGTTATGGCAGCTGTTCTTTCGCTTGGCGGTGTTACATTGGCTTCTGAAATTTTATCAAGAAAAATGGGCGGAATACCTTTAACACCTTTAACTCCGGAAGATGCGGCAAAAGTGGCAGACAAGCAAGAGAAGAAAAGGCTTGAAAAAGAAGGTTTGGCAGCTTCGGATAATCAAAATGAAGATAAAAAAGAAGAAAATAAACCGGCTCAAACAACAACAATGAACAATGACATCCAAAATAACAGTTTGGATGTATTTAAAGTGTTTACGGATAAAGTTAATAACCCATCATCTGCGGTAAATGCTTCAACTCCGTTTACTTCAAACGTTCAAAATGCCGTTTTAAATGACAATGACCAAAACAGCAGTTTGGATGTATTTAAAGTGTTTACGGATAAAACAAATTATTCCTCATTGAAAGGCGGCGCATTAACTTCATTTACTTCAAATTCCTTAAATAACGTTCAAAAAGAACCGGAAGAAAACAAAGAAGGCAAAAAGAAATCAAGTATTGCATCAAAAATTATAAAAGCAACATTGGGTGTTTTTGCCGCTTCTTTGGCTGTTGGATTTTTAAGAACAAAGAATGTAGGAAAAATTAACGATATAATTAACTCCATAAATACAAGCTATACATCAATGAAGAAAAAAATCATTTCAAAACGCTTGATTTTGCCTTCCGATGATGTTGACGGTTTCCTTAATTATTTAAAGGACAATCACTTTATGGAGCAGCATAAAGTTCTTGAAAATACGCTTAATGAATTTAGAAGACACGGTAAATTGAGCGGCCAAACACCTTCTATTCAGAAGTATATTCCTAAAAAAGAACTTAACCCTTCAGGGTTCTATTATGATTTGGGATACGTTGATTCTAAGGCTAAAAAGACCGCATTTAACGTAATTACATATCCTATTAACGCAGTTGCGAAAATATTCGGCAATGCGAATAATTTGGTAAGAAGACTTTTGGGTGCAGCACCGATTGAAGAAAAATCAAAAGAAGTTATAAGCTCTAAAAACGCTGCCGAATTTATGGAAAAATATGCTCATAAATACAGAGACGCGCTTGCAAAAGAAGATATATACAGCTTTAGAAAAGAATTGGAAGATGCATTTACAAGGCATTTCTCTGAAGCAAACTCTAAAAATAAAAATACTTCAATTGCTATGATTTCAAGATTCCTGATTACCATAATTTCCGGTTACTTCTTTGTTAACGATTACAGAAACGAAGTGTTAATCGAATCAAAAGGTAAAGATGTTGAAAGAGCAAATTCAACAATGAGAGAAAGAATAGGCCACAAGATTGCTAACTTCTTCTTGAACTCAATGTTTATGGATCTGTTCAATACAACATTCGAAAGCTTCTACTTAAGTTCAGTTGCGGGTGCAACCGCAGTTGCTATGGCAACAGAATTTACGAATGAAACCGCGGTAAGGGCTTCAATTTGTACACCGACATCTAAGATGACAAGAGAAGAATTAATTGAATATGAAGATAAGCGCTTAAACGACGACAGCTTAAAAGGCGATTATTACAGAACGTTTATGAAGCTTACCGGTAAAAAGCCGTTGAGTGAAAAAGCGAAAAAATAATTTTATTCCTTGTTGAATTTTTTATTTAATTCTTCAAGGAATATTTTTGCGGGTTTGGAAAATATCTGGTTTTTCTTCCAAACAATGCTTATATTAACTTCTAATTTTGGTGATAGCGGTCTAAAACAAATTTTGGAATTGTCTAATGTATTAATAAGCCTGTCAAGCCCCATTGCATAGCCGATTTTATCTTCTGTCATGATTGAAGCATTGTAAATTAAGTTGTATGTGCCAACTATATTTAACTTTTCAAAATTTCCTTTGAACCAATCTATAAAAATGTTTTTTTCAAAAGTTGTTTTAATTGCTTGTCTCGACATAATTAAGGGCAAATTCAAAAGATCGTTTAATTTAATATTTTCTTTTTTTGCTAAAGCGTCATCTTTTCTTAAAAACAAGCCCCATCTGTCTTTTTCTTTTAAGTTAATGAAATTATATTTATCAAGATCAATCGGTTCAATTAAAACGCAAAAATCCAATAAACCCTTATCTAATTTTTCTTGCAGGTCTTCACTGTCGCCTGAAACTATGTGAAACTTAATTTTAGGGTATTTTGTTTTTAGATTTTTTATAACATCCGTGATTAACTTTATAGACCTTGTTTCGCCGGAACCTATAAAAATGTTTCCCGAAACTTCATCTTTGCTGCTTTTTAGTTCATTTTCGGTTTTTTCCAGAAGCTCTATAATTTCTTGAGCTCGTTTTTTTAAAATTATTCCCTCAGGGGTGAGTTCAATTTTTCTGCTTCCCCGAGAAAAAAGTTTTTGATGAAGTTCACCCTCAAGGTCCATAAGCTGCCTTGATAAAGTAGGTTGAGTTAAATGTAAAATTGAAGCCGCTTTTGTTATGTTTCCCACATTTGCAACGGTTAAAAAATATTTTAAAACTCTTATTTCCATAAAAAATATTTTATTTTTTTAATTAATGCCTGTCAAGCATAGTTAAATATTAAATATAAGTATTTGTTATTGAATAAAAAATAGTAAATAATAATAAAAAAGGAATTTAAAATGAATAAAAATGAATTTTCTGAATTAATGAAAACAACAAAAAAGGTTGAATTTAAAAGTGAATTATTTGAAATGTTCCATATTTTGGCTGATGATGCCATAAAAATTACGATGGAATTAAACAATAAATACCACACAAAAGAAGAAATTGTTGAAATTTTTTCTAAACTCACAAATAAAAAAGTTGACCCTACATTTCGGCTGTTTCCGCCTTTTTATACGGATTGCGGCGTGAACATTACTTTAGGAAAAAATGTTTTTATAAATTCAAACTGTAAATTTCAAGACCAAGGGGGAATAACAATCGGCGATAATGTTTTAATCGGGCATAATGTTGTTATTGCAACCATAAACCATGACCTAAACCCCAAAAAAAGAGCAGATATGTATCCAAAGCCCGTTAAAATAGGAAGTAACGTTTGGATTGGTTCAAACGTTGTTATTTTGGGAGGCGTTACTATTGAAGACGGGGCAGTTATAGGGGCAGGAAGCATTGTTACAAAGGATGTTCCAAAAAATGCGGTTGCATTTGGCTCCCCTTGCAAGGTTCAAAAATTTATAGAAGGAGAAAATTAAATGTTATATGACACTCACTATAAAGAAGGAAAAAAGGTAAGCTTTAAAAAGTTTGATTTAACAATAAAAGGGTTATTGTTTTTGCCTGATAACTTTGATGAAAATAAAAAATATCCTGCAATAGTTGTGGTTCACCCCGGGGGTGGTGTTAAAGAACAATGTTCTTCGCTTTATTCTTGGAATTTAGCAAAGAAAGGCTTTATTGCACTTGCTTTTGATGCAAGTTATCAAGGGGAAAGCGAAGGTCTTCCAAGATACCTTGAAGACCCGACATCAAGAGTGGAAGATATAAGAGCAGCTGTTGATTACCTAACAACTTTAGCTTTTGTTGATGAAGAAAAAATAGGTGCCATGGGAATTTGCGCAGGCGGCGGCTACACAATGAGCGCCATTCAAACGGAATTAAGAATAAAAGCGGCAGCAGGCATAAGCACTTGGGATGTCGGGGACAGTGCAAGAAACGGTTTCCCGGGGGTCAATGAAGAAAACTTTATGCAAAATTTATTAAAACAGGTTTCTATTGCAAGAACAATTGAAGCAAAAGGCGGGGAACCCCAATATTTTAAATATGTTCCTGAAACAAAAGAAGAAATGGAGCAATTTCCTGCCGTAATATCAAAAGAAGCAAGCGAATATTATAGAACAGAAAGGTGTTTTTACCCGACATCCGTTAATAAGTATCTTATCTCAAGCAACGATAAACTTGCTGCGTTTGACCCTTTTTTAAATATAGAAACGGTTTCTCCCCGCCCGATTTTGCTTATTGTCGGAAGCAAGGCAGATACAATTTATTTTACCGATGAATGTTACAAAAGGGCAAAAGAGCCAAAAGAAATTTTTGTAATTGAAGGGGCAACCCATGTGGATTTATATGACAAGCCGCAATTTGTATCTCAAGCGGTTCAAAAATTAACGGAATTTTTCAGTAAAAGTTTGGGGTAAAATTTACCCCTTTTTATTTCTTGCTAAATATTTTTCAACATTAAGGTTGTCTGCATTATAAAACCTTATTTTATGGCTGTTTGGGTTGAAATTCAGCATTTCTTTAAAATAGTCAATTGCATCATTTGCATTCATTATTATATTAGACCATGGGTCAACTACAATTGCCTTATTTCCCCAAGTTTTGGGGTTGCTGTAATCGGCTCCTTCTTTTAGGCCCGTAACAAGAAAAGTGTGAGAGCCGTTTGTTCTTTTAATAAAGCCGTCATTACCCCTGATTTCCATAGCAACTTTATGGGCACTTTCGCCGTTTCTTAAAAATACATCCTGCAACAGTGTGGCTTGTTCGCTGCAATTTGCGGTTTTATTTGCCATTGTTGCATTTTTGGTTAATTGAACATAATTATCCCAAAATGTTGTTCTGATATTTTCTCTGACGCCTGCCAAGGAATCAATATATTTTCGCCAAACCCCGACAAGTTTTCTGTTTATTGCCTGATATTTAGGGTTATTTTGGTGTTTTTCAAAAGAGCTTTCAATTTTGCTTGGCGAGTGGAAATTAACGGGGTATTCTTTCCTGTATTGTTTCATCATTTTTTCGCATAAAATTTTATCTTGTTTTATGCCAAGAAAAGGAATATAAGAATTTAAATTAAAAGCTTCCATAATAAATTTATAAAAAAATTACGGTTAAATTTATTGCCTGTTTTATTAAATTTGTTGGTGTATTATAAATTTATGGATTGGGCTTTTAGCTCAGCAATTAGGCTATATTAAAATAAAAAAATCGCTTAATTAAGCGATTTTTTAAAATTCGGAGAGAGTGGGAGTCTTGGATTTTGCTTCACTCGGACAAGTCGCTCATAGCGCTTACGCTTCTTATTCGCTTATGTCCTCGCTACCGCGTGCCTTCGCTTTCGCTTCGCACTCCGCAAAATCCGCTTCGAACCCAATTACAAAGCAAAAGCTTTGTGTGGGTTCTTTATATTCGGCACTCAATAACAAAAAATCGCTTGATTAAGCGATTTTTTTAAATTCGGAGAGAGTGGGATTCGAACCCACGGTAGAGTTTACCCCTACACAGACGTTCCAGGTCTGCACCTTAAACCACTCGGACATCTCTCCATTATTCAATTGTAATGTTTGGCTTGGTTTTGCTAGCGGCTCGCTTTTCTTGGGCTCCGCTTTTGAAACCTTGAAAGGTTTCAGCCGCTCCGCCATTCGCTTGCGCTTTACGCACTTCGTTCAGGCTTTGCCCTCACATCCTGTGCTGCGCAAAATCCGCTTGAACTTTTTAATAATAACATAAAAAAATTTATCTATGGTAAAATTTTTTTAATGAAAGATATAATTGCTTTTTGGGGCTATCCGCACCCAAGTTTAATTAAAAAAACAAAAGAAGAATATAAAAATGCAATTTGGCTTGATTTGGATGTAGATT
>CALUWE010000016.1 GCA_944324425.1 Candidatus Gastranaerophilales bacterium | reverse complement strand
CTATCCGCACCCAAGTTTAATTAAAAAAACAAAAGAAGAATATAAAAATGCAATTTGGCTTGATTTGGATGTAGATTATAACCAATCGCAAGTTTCAATTTTGCCTGTAAATTATTGTTCAATCATAAAAAACATTTTTAATAATGCCATATTTTATAAAGAAAGAATTATAAAAATTTTAGCTCCCACAGGCAGAGATAAATGCGACAGTGCAATTTTTGCGGTTGAAATTTTATCTGATATGGGTTTTAGCATTGAAACTTCCACATTTGAAGAAAAAACTTATAAAAAAAACAATGTTTATATTTCAGAAAGCAATTTGCCGCTTAGAAAAAAAGTTGAATTAATAACAGATAACATAATAAGTGAAAAAGATTATTCAAACCTTGAAAAATCAATTCCCGTGGCAGGGTTTTGGGGCGTTCCCCCTAATGATTTATCGATTCTTGAATTATTCCCGAATGAAACCCACATTTTTGGTTGGATGAGGTGCGTTGAACAAATGGCGCCATTTGATATTGAGCTTGAAAAATTTGTTAACCCAAACATAAAAACGGTTTTCTTTGCTCAAACATTTTGTGCTAAAAACCAACTGGCAAAATATCTTGCAGATAAATATAACGGCTTATATGTAGATATAGACGGCATTTCGAATAATTCTACGAAAGCTAAAATTGAAGCATTTTTGAGGTTAAGATAATGACTTTATATTTTTTAGATGCTGGAACAACATTCAGTAAAATTTTAGAAGTCAAAGATGACGGAGAAAAAAAATATTCCGTTATAAAAACCTCTGAATTAAAAAATCTTGAAATTAATTTTAACTATTCAACAGGCCACAGTTCAAACAAAAGCAAAACAAATTATGAAAATGAAGTTGTTGCCCTATCTTATGGTGTTAAACATTTAAAAAACGGTGTTATTTTAGATTTAGGCTCTCGTGATGCTAAATGGGTTCAATTTAATGAAGGCAATTTTAAAGATATGGATTGGAACACAAACTGCGCAAGCGCAACGGGGGCAACAATAGAAATGCTTTTAAAATTCTATGGGGTGGATGTTCAAAATTTAGTTCCGAATAAAGAAAAATACCCTGTTACTTGCGGCATTTTCGGCTTAGAAAAAATTATGGACGATGTTTCAAGCGGCATTAACCCAGAAGTTGCAATTTCAAAATTTATAACAGGCGTTGCATTTAACGCTTATAATTTTACAAAAAGACCAAATAAAATTTACCTGTCAGGCGGCTTTTGCGAAAATAATTGTTTTGTTGAAGCTTTGAAATTTTTCACGGAAGTTGAAACATTGGGCAGATTTGTTCTTGTTGAAGGGCTTTACAACATTTATTTAGAAAAATTTGAATAAAAATTAATCAAGTTAGTTGTTTGAATATTTTTTGTGTTTTAACTATCATAGTTGGCATGATGGTTTCGTTCGGATTATTTTTAGTTTAAATGACTTTTTTGTTTTTTGTCAAATGGCCGTTTAATCAGATGGGAAGTATATTTGAGCGAACAATGACAACTCATGTGGTTAAGAATAATAAAAATACAACTAATGTGTTTAAAAAAAATTTTTAAACAAAAGGAGAAATGATAATGGATATCCAATTATTAATGCAAAATTTGCAAATGGCACTTATCGTTACCGTTGTGGGTATGGTAATTGTTATGGTGTTTTTAACATTAATCGTTTTTACAACAGACATTACAAAAAAGGTTGTAGATTGGCTTGATGTTAAATTTCCACCAGATGTGCCAAGTGATACAAAACCGCAAAAGAAACAAACAGGTGCTGAAGAAGAAATTGCCGTTGCAATTGCTGCGGTTTTAGCTTATCAGCATAAAGCATAAGGAGAAGTTATGGAATTTATACACCAATTTGTAAATGCGCATAATGTGGCAGTTTCTGCCGGTTTGCTTTTAGTGGCATACATTTTTATTGCGCTTGAAAAAATCCCTAAAGTTACAATTGCGCTTTTGGGTGCAGTAATTACAATTATTTTAGGACTTGTATCCCAAACAAAAACTCTTGAAGGGCTTATTAACCCTCATTATTTTGTAAATTTTGTGGATTTTAATGTTATCTTCCTTCTTGTTTCAATGATGATTATTGTTTCAATATCAACAAGAAGCGGGGTTTTTAACTACATTGCAAATGAACTTTTAAAGCTTACAAAAGGACACCCTATTAAAGTTTTAATTACACTTGCAGTTTTTACGGCGGCTGTAAGCGCATTTTTAGATAATGTTACTACCGTTATTTTAATTATGCCTATCACATTTTCCATTGCTAAAAAGTTGGATATTAACCCAATTCCCTTTTTGATTGCGGAAATTATGTCATCAAACATAGGGGGAACCTCAACCCTTATAGGAGACCCCCCAAACATCATCATAGGTTCTGCAGGCGGTCTTTCATTTATGGATTTTGTGAAAGAATTAACAGGCGTTGTTGCGGTTATTTTAATTGTTGCAATTATTTTCTTTGTTCTTTGCTTTAAAAAAATGTTGAAAGCCGATAAAGAAAAAATGGCAGAAGTTGCAAAAATTGACAATTCAAAAACAATAACCGATTTCAATTTAATGTATCGTTCGGTTGCCGTTTTAGCTCTTGTTATTTTAGGCTTTGTTTTACACGATATAATTCACATTGAAACATGTATAATCGCTATGCTTGGTGCATCGGTTCTTTTATTGTTTGAAAAACCGACGGATATTTTAAGAGATGTTGAATGGAATACAATTTTCTTCTTCATAGGCTTATTTATTATAATCGGCGGCTTAGAAGCTTCAGGCGGCATTAAACTTATGGCGGATTGGGTTTTAAAAGTAACCGAAGGAAGTCAAACCGCAACCACAATGATTATTCTTTGGGCTTCAGGAATAATTTCGGGTATTATAGATAATATTCCTTATACTGCAACCATGGCGCCTATGCTTGTTGAAATTGAAAAAGCTATGGGCGAAACATACGCTTATCCTCTTTGGTGGGCATTATCTTTGGGTGCGTGCTTAGGCGGCAACATGACAATAATCGGTGCTGCGGCAAACGTTATTGTTAGTGAAAACGCAGCTAAAGAAGGACACCCGATTCAATTTATGAAATTTATGAAATACGGGGTAATGGTCGTATTTTTATCTCTTGCAATAAGCACGGTTTATCTTTATTTAAAATTTTTAAGATAATAAAAGATAAATAATCTCTTTAGAGCAGGCAATATGCCTGCTTTTTTATTTATAATAATTAAATTAAAAGGAGAAGTGTAATATGAAAAGAATAAATTATATTGCCTGTTTTTTATTACTGCTTTCATTAACAAGCACTTTTTGCTTCTTTCTTATGAAAACAGCCTATATGAATAATTCCGGCTTTGTTTCCTTATATGAATCTTCGAAAAATTGCGGCCAAGGTTTTGCTTTTACGCTGCAAGACGGCAATTACCTGTATATTGAAGCAAATGCAGACAAAATAACTTTTAACTTAATTGATACAAAAACCAAAAGTTTTAAAAAAATAAATGAGCTAAAACGTGAGTTTAAGGGTTTTAGCCCCAATCTTGTTAAACTTTCCGATGACAATTTTTTAATTGCATTGAAGCGTTCCGTTAAGGAAAATAAATCTAATTTACGACAAGCTCTTATATATCTTTATGATTACAATAAAAACTCATTAAAAGAATTGAATATTCTTCCGAATGATTTGGTGTTCAGAGAAATATATAATAACGGTAATGTGATTACCGGAGTTGCCGCAAAAAACGACTTCGGCTGTCCCGATGCGGAAGAAATCATAAACTATGATTTTAAAAACAATAAGATTGTTTCAAAATTAGAGACAAAGAATGCAAATTTTTGCGCAATTTCTAATCTTGAAAACGGTAAATTTCTTCTTTATGAATTTACAAAAAGCGGAAAACGCCTCGCAAAAGATGCATTTGGAATTTATGATTCCGCAATAAATCAAATTATAATGCCGAGCGGCATCAGCAAACCTATTATTTTTGATGCCTTTTTTGCGGACAAAGTAATAAATGAAGATAAATTTTTGTTGCGTGAACCGAACGGTTCAGGTTCAATATATTCATCAGATTTCAGGCTTGTTAAAAAATTTCCTGATAATGAGAAAATTTTGGGTGTGAAAGGCGGCGAAATACTTGTTCGGAGTTATTCCGGCATATATTTGTATAATCCGGAAACTCAAAATAAAAAATTTTATGACGGGCTTACTTATTGTGATTATCCCGGCAACATAAATAATTCATATGAAAGATTTGTATTTCAATGCAGAAACGAATTAAAAATTTTGGATCCAGAAAGAAAAACTCTTAAAAAATATTATAAACCCTTTACTTATTCGTTTTCATCTAATCCATTTTTTCTGTTGAATGACGGGAAAACCTTAATTGTCGGAGACGATGAAAATTATATTTTCAGTGATGCGCGGGAAAAAATAAAAAAGGCTCCTAAATTGGCATCTAAAACAAAAGATTCAATTATAAAGAATGCTAATATTTTAAACAACAAAGACAGCATTCTTATTGTTTATCGTGTAATAATGCGGTCAGAAAATATCAATAACATGTTTACAAAAAATATTGTAGAAATTTATAAGCCATAATTTTTTATTTAATCTTATACGATAAAAGCATCCCGGCATCAAAATCAAGAAGCTGACTTTGGTAATCAGGGTGATTTAATAAGGTTTCAACGTAATCTTTTGTTTTTTTATAGTGAGATAAAATATTATCCGCAACAATAACCCCGCCATTTTTTAACAAAGAATCAAAAGAATTAAAGTATTGAATATATTCAGCTTTATTGGCGTCAACAAAAATAAAATCAAATTCCATTGAATGATTCTTGTTCATATCATCTAAAATTTCAACGGCATCTCCTACAATTGGGGTTATAATATCATCTACATTTGCTTGTTTAAAATTTTCAAGGGCCAAGTCCATTCTTTTTTGCCAATATTCCAAGGTAACAAGCCTGCCCTTCGTTTTTTTAAGCGCTTTTGCAAGCCAAATGGAGCTGTAACCGTTTGATGTGCCAATTTCAAGCGCCGATTGAACATTTTTCATTTGAATTAAAAGGTTTAGAAAATTGGCACTTGGCCTATCTACGTTCCAAAAATCCTGAATTGTTTCTTCCAATTTTAAAAGAAGGCTTGCGGTTTTATCGTCAAATAATTTTTCGATTTTATCCTGATGAACAATTTTGCTTCTGTCAAGCGCTTCTTTAAACTTCATTTTTAAATTGCCTCTTTGGCTTCTTCCTGCTCTTTGTTTGTGTCGGTTTGTTCTTGAACAGGTTCATTGTTTTTGTTGTTAACAGGTTCAAAAACGCTTTCTTCCGTGGGTTCTTCTTTTTGTTCTTTAATATCGACAGCAGGTTTTATGGGCGGGTTTTTATCAATTATAACAATATCGGCAACATCAATATCCGATTTTGCTTTTCTTTCCATTTTGTTGTTTTCAAGATCAATAATTATCATTTTTTTAGTGTTAATGCCCGTTACAACAGCGTTTGATTTATTGGGTATAATTGTCATTTTTGAATAGAAGCCGTCTTTTTCGAGTGCAATTGTTTCTAACATTTTATTTTGGTTGAAATCGTAAATGTTTATAACCCCTTCTTTGGAAGACAAAATGAATGCCTTATCTTTATAAATCAGTGCATCTGTGGGTTTTTCGGCCAAATCAATTTCGGCAATTAATTCTGCGGGATTTTCCGATTCAAAACCGTTTAATCTGTATATATAGGCTTTGTTTAAAGTTCTTGAAAGGGCAAGTATTCTGCCGTCTTTCATTAAAAGTTTTGATAAATTTTTAACGTTTGCAATTTTTTTGATTGAGTAAGTTCCCGATTTTAAATCCATAATATAGATATTTTCGTTATTTTTGTCGTTAAAAATCAAAGCTCCGTCAGAGCCTGAAACCGAAATTTTGCTCGGGGCTCTGTCTGATTTGATTGTTTTTGCCAAGCTTGCATTGTTTAGGTCAACCATATAAATTGAATTTGCTTTAGCGCTTGTAACATAAGCTATTTGGCTTGTAACATCAAGGTCTGCATCTGTCGGAATATCTTCAAAATCTATTTTTGTTAAAACTCTTTCATTAACAAGGTCAATAATTTCTGCGGTTTTATTGCCGAAATACATTGTAAGTGCAAATTTTGTTTTGGGAGAAGCTATAATTTTATTCGGTAAGCCTGAAAGTTTGATTTCATACAAAGGAACAGTTCCCCCTTTATCGTAAACCAAAACAAATTTTGTTTTGTTGTTTGCAATAAATGTCTTTGTTTCTTTTAATTCAACCATCGGAACAATGTCTGCCGATTCTTCATCGTCAGGATTGCCAAGAGTTGCATCAGATGTTGTAATTAAAAGGTTGTCTCCTCTGTTCGGAATTAAAAGATCACCCATAATAATTTTCATGCTCTCAGGAATTTTAAAGCCTGTGGGCACAAGCATATCTTGAGGCATAACGCCCAATTTAACTTTATTTGGCAGGTTTTCATTTTTTGTAATTGTGAAATTGCCTTTTTTGTCTTTAAAAATTTTCATTAAAACATAGTTGTTGTTTAAAATAACAACTTCCGGTTTTTGTTTTAGGGTTTGGTTATTGGGGTAGGTGTAATCAATTTTAATATTGTCAACGGTTGCTTTTTCTGCAGGATACAAGGGGACATACATTGTGTTTGCATCCAAAAGAATAACGGAATCAAACCTTTGAGTGGCATTTGGCAGTTCTTTTTTAATAAATTCAAAAACATCATCAGGAAGCCTTGAAGCAAGAGCCTGACCGCCGGTTAAAAAACAAAGGCTGACTGCTAAAAGCGCATTTAATTTTAAATTTAACTTCATCTATCCCCCAATTTATTTAAAAACGGTTTTAACTTTATCCATTATACCGCTTTTTTTATCCGAGTCATTTCTTTTTGAAATTTCAAAAAGTTTTTTATAAAGTTCTTCTTCCTCTTTTGTGAGTTTTTTAGGTGTGTTTATTTTAATTGTAACATAATGGTTGCCCCTTTGTCCTTCCTTACCAAGGTATGGGACACCTTTCCCTTTTATTAAAAGTTTTTCTAAGTTTTCAATACCGCTTGGTATATGAAGTTTTTCTTCGCCGTCAACCGTGTTTACAATAACTTCATCTCCCAAAACCGCTTGCGGCATTGAAATTTCAAGAACGGTATGAATATCAACGCCGTCTCTTATAAATTCATTCGATTCTTTTACATATAAAACAATATATAAATCTCCGGGTCTGCCGCCGTTTTTGCCTGCATCGCCTTCATTTGCAAGGCGAATTCTTGAGCCCGAATCTACGCCTTTCGGGATTTTAATTTTTGCAACTTTTTCTTTTTGAACCGCTCCTCTTCCTTTGCATTTTTTGCAATAAGATGAAGGGTCAATTCCTGTGCCGTTACAATTCGGGCAAGTGGTAACGGATGTGAAATTTCCCAAAATTGTTCTTGTATTTTGCTGAACTCTCCCCATGCCGTTGCAGGTTTTACAGGTGGTTTGTTTTGCGTTTTTATCTTTACCTGTACCGTTGCACTCTTCACAAGTTTCTAAGTGTTTGATTTTGATTTCTTTTTCAACCCCAAAAATGGCATCTTTAAAATCAATTTGAATATCCATTCTAAGGTCATCACCTTGGACGGGGGCATTTGGGTCTCTTTGTCTTGAAGAAAAACCGCCCATTCCACCGCCAAAGAAGGCTTCAAAAATATCATTCAGGCCGCCAAAGCCATATTCAAACGGCCCGCCGCCGCCAAAGCCCGAATTATTTATGCCGTCTTCACCGTATCTGTCATAAACTTGTCTTTTTTCATCATCGGATAGAACTTCATAAGCTTTTCCAAGCTCTTTAAATCTTTCTTCCGCATCGGGGGCTTTATTTACATCGGGGTGCAATTGCCTCGCTTTTTTTCTGAATGCCGATTTTATTTCTTCTTTTGTTGCGGTTTTCTCAACTCCTAAAATTTCATAATAGTCCATTATTCTTTGTTTTCCTCATCATCTTCAACCGCAACATTTACCATAGTCGGCCTTAAAACCCTGTCGTGCAACTGATACCCTGCCTGAAGTTCTGCAATTACCGTATGCGGTTCAACATCATTTGTTTTTGTCTGCATAACGGCTTCCATAATATTAGGGTCAAAAGGTTTATCTTTAGCTTCAATTTTTTTCAGGCCGATTTTTTCCAAAATTTCAATAAATTGCTTTGTGCAAATTTCATAAGATTCTTTAACGGTTTTTATATCTTCTGTTTTTTCTATTGAATTTTTGGCTCTTTCCAAAGTATCCAAAACGGGGATAATTTTTTTCAATGTATCTTCAGCGCCATATTTTAAAAGACTTTCTCTCTCTTGCATTTGGCGTTTTCTGTAATTGTCAAAATCTGCTGCCAGTCTTATATATTTGTTGTTTATATCTTCTAATTCTTTTTTAAGTTCTTCTTCTTTTGATTCTATTTCTTCTTCTTTGATTTCTTCTTTTATTTCTTCTTCTTTAATTTCTTCGTTTTCAGCAAAGGGGTTTGACTGTGTTTTATCATCGGACATAAAGTTTTAACTCCTTATTATCACACTTTTTAAGACAATAATTACATTATAGATTATCAAATCTTTTTGTCTATTTAATTTAATTATTTATTAATATTTTAAAAAAGTTAAAATCAAGGTTTGTCTTTTATTGCCATTGGTTTTGCCTTATTGTAAACTTAAATGGTAAGAATATAATCAAGGAACAAGTTTTGGCACAATTTATAGATAAAGTAAAAGTAAAAGTTGAATCAGGAAAAGGCGGTAACGGCGCTGTTGCATGGCATAGAGAAAAATATGTTGATAAAGGCGGCCCGGATGGCGGCGACGGGGGAGACGGCGGCAGCGTTTATTTTGTTGCGGATACCAACATGACAACTTTGTTGGATTTTACCTATAAATCAATTTTTCAGGCTCAAAACGGCGAAAACGGCAGAATTAAAAACCAATACGGCAAAAACGGCAAAGATATTTATGTAAAAGTGCCTGTGGGAACAATTGTCAGAGATTTAAAAACGGGCGACATCATTGCCGATATGAACGAAGATAAAAAAACAATAATGGTTGCAAAAGGCGGCCGCGGCGGCAGAGGAAACGCAAAATTTGCAACTTCAACTTCTCGCGCTCCTCAATTTTCAGAACCCGGTGAAGCATCAGTTGAAAGAGAATTAGAGCTTGAATTAAAATTAATAGCCGATATTGGCTTATTGGGTATGCCAAATGCGGGCAAATCAAGCTTTATATCTAGAATTTCATCAGCCAAACCAAAAATAGCGGATTACCCGTTTACAACTCTTATTCCTAATTTAGGTGTTGTTAAAAACCCCGATGGCAACAATTTTGTTGTGGCAGATATACCGGGGTTAATCGAAGGCGCCCATTTAGGGGTTGGTTTGGGGTATGAATTTTTAAGGCACGTTGAAAGATGTAAATTTTTTATTCATGTTGTTGATATGACAGAAGAAAACCCTGTTGAAAATTATAAAAAAATTAACAATGAGCTTTTAAATTATTCAAAAGAATTATCTTCAAGGTTTCAAATAGTCATGCTAAATAAAGCTGATGCCATGATGGAAGAAGATATTCAAAAACTAAAAGAAGAATTTTTAAAATTAAATGAAAACACCTTTGTTGTTTCTGCCGTTACGGGTTTTGGCGTAAAAGAATTATTAAACTATGTTTACAAAAAATTTGATGAAATTCCGGCTCCTTCCATTGAGCTGAATGTTACTGAAGATAAAGGTTTTGACGATAACGACGACAGCAGTTACGAGGCTGTTAAACTTAACAAAAACACATATTCCGTGGATGGTGGTAAAATAAGAAGATTAGTGAGTGTTACCGATATAAAAAATATAAGACAGATAAGAAGGCTTACAAATATTCTTGATTCAATGGGAGTGTTTGATAAATTAAGGAGTTTGGGCCTTTCGGAAGGGGATACAATTTACATCGCAAATTTAGAAATGACATACACGGGCGAATACGATTAAAAAATTAGTACATTTGGTTGATTTTTGCCTTCTGTAATGAAAATTAGAAAGAATTATAAGATACTAGTATTATAGAAATTGTACTCTAGAGAAAAAAGTATCTGAATTGTATAAGAAAGCTACAAACGATGCAATTTGATGGAAATGAATTAGAAAAAGATGATAAAAATAACCTTCCCGATGACGGCGACACGGGCGCAATTTCTTGGGAAGATTTGTTGAATACCGATGATAATGACGATCTGTCAAGCCTCATTGTTAATTCCGACGATGCGGAAAAAGGCGAGCCGGCAACAAAAGGCGATATTGCGGATTTTGATATGTCAACTTTGTCGGAAGATAATGTTTTAGAACCGGCAAAAGAAGATTTTAACCTTAAAGAAGCCGCAACAAACTATGTAAACAGTTTAGATAAAGACGACGCCGATATTGGCGATGTTCAGGAAAATGTGCAGGAAGAAGCCCCTCAAACAAGCGGGGCGGCTTTGGCTGAAGATGATATTTTAAGCGTTTTGTCAGACGATGACATTTTAACCGAAAAGGCTGCGGATATTGCAAGCGGAGAAGACTTATCAGATGTTGTTGACGATGAACTTTTGAGCCTTTTGGATGTCAAAAATGATTCACCTTCAACATATTCCGAAGGCAATTTGGATGATATTTTGGAAATTAACAGCAAAGGAGATTTTAAAAAGGAAGTTGAAGCTCCTTTAGATGAAGCTGTTTCAGGTGAACCTGTTAATGTTGCTGAACAATTTGACGGCCCCGATAATGATACTTCGGAAGATTTGAGCGAAGAAGAGCCTGAAGCATTTGGCAGAGAAGAAGCCAAGCTCCCTGAAATTAACGAGCAGGAAGACTCGGAAATCCAGCCTGTATATCAGAAAAAAGAAAAAATAAATGTTTTTGTATTTGTGGCATTGGGTCTTGTAGGCTTGTTTGTCTTTATAATGCTCGTGCTGCACTTCTTCTTCCCAAATATTGCGGGTAATTCATCAAGTGAAGAGCTTGCAACATCAACCGAATCCAATTATCAGATGCCGAATGAAAATATAGATGATGCGGCAGAAATGCAAAAACAAACGGAAGAATTAATCAATAAACTTGAAAATAAATCCGAAAAAACATCAAAGAAAGAAGATAAAGACAAAAAGGTTGTAGTATCTGTTCAAGCAAGCGGAAGATCAAATCCGTTTATGCCTTCGTCTTTGTTCAGCGAAGACGGCTCTTTAGCTATGGGCGGAGATTTATCGCTGCCGCCCGATGTTGATGTGAATTCGCCGGAAGCCATTGCGGGAAGAAAGCTTCTTTCAATCGTTGTTTCAGGTATTATGTATGATTCGGAAAGGCCGTCAGCAATTTTGAAATTTGACGGCAATGATTACTTTGTCCAGAAAGGCGACAAAATAGATACATATTCAGTTAAGCAAATAACCAAGGAATATGTACAGATTGCAAACGGTGCCAATGTATATAAAGCCTATGTGGGCGAAGCGTTTAACATTGGCGAAATACCTCAGTCGAGGCAAATGAAATACAGCGGAAAAACAAGACAGTACATTTCTGCTGACGATATTGAAATAAGTACAAAATAATAACAATCAGGAGTTTGATAAAGATGTTTACAGTAAGTAAGAAGGGTTTAATTCATTTGGCATTGTCTTTGGCAATCATAACTGCCATCGGCCAGTGTGCTTGGGCTTCATTTGCAGACAATCCGAAACTTGCGCTCAATGCAAAAGATGTTAAGGTGGAAGATGTTAATACAAATTTGTATGAAGACGAAAAAACAAGCGAAAAATATATAATTGATGCTAATGACCCCGAAGCTTTAAGTGTTCCTTCAACAACAAGATTGACAGGCAACATTCAAATTGCGGGCAGCACAAAAAAAGTAACCCTTTCTTTAAGAGATGCGGATGTCAAACAAGTTTTAAGAATGTTTGCAGACAAAGCAAATATGAACATCATTTTCCATAATACGGTAAGGGGTGAAGTTACACTTGACCTTAAAGATGTGCCCATTAACACTGCTCTTGAATTTGTACTGGATGCGTGCGAACTTACTTACATCAGACAAGATAACAATATTATTATTGCATCAAAAAGTGCAGCAAAAGATTTAAGCTATGCAAGACAAAACTTTACCACAATTCCCGTTAAATACGTAAGCGCTCAATCAATTGCGGATTTTGTTAATAAAACGGTATTTAACGGTAAATATCAAGGTATTTCTTCCGTTCCGGTTGTAGCAATAAACGCTAACAAAAATGAACTTATGGTTTTTGGTACGGAAGAAGACGAAGCTCTTATTAAGAAAATTCTTGCAAAACTTGACGTTAAGCCGATGATGAATGTGTTCCCCGTCAACCATATTTCTCCTCAGGAAATGGCGGCTACTATTTGCGATACAATTTTATCCGATAGATCGGAAGGCGGAGCAAACCAAGGCGTTTCTATTAGTGTAGATTCCAGAGGCGGCGGCAATGAAGATGAAATTCAGCTTGGCGGCGGCTATACCGTTTGCGTTGTCGGAGAAAATAACGGAACAATTGAAACAAGCGAAGAAACAGATGATTTGGTTAATTACACATCAAACCCTCTAACCGTTGCATATTTCCCTGCGCTTGGCACCGTTGCAACGTACGGAGGTTCAAGAGAACAGGTTAAGATGATTGAAGGCTTTATCAAACTCCACGATAAAAAACAGCCTATGGCATATATTGAATTATCTTTAATTCAATTATCAGAAAACGGTTCAAAAGCATTCAGCACTGATTGGATGGTTTGGACTCCGTTGGGCGGTTTTAATTTCAACGGCACAAACGGTTTTACAACAAACCAATGGGCACCTACTTTCTTTAAAGGAAACAGTTACAACGTTGTTGACGAAGAGGGCGAACTCAAATATACGGTAAACAGACACAGAGGCTGGGGCCCTATTGTAATGTCCTTGAACTATTTAATCAATAACGGTAAAGGCAGAGTTCTTGCAAGTCCTAAAGTTATGGTTACAAACGGCAAGAAATCAACAATCGACCTTACAACAGACTACGTAAAATCTGTTAAAAGACAATTCAGCGAAGGAACATCTTCGTTGCAAGCAATCACAAACGTTACTTACGATATCGGTTCGGATATGGGTATTCAGGTTGAGATAGTTCCTTTTATTTCTCCTGAAGGATATGTGGTAATGAATTTGAAACCAAGCTATTCAACCCGTGCAGGCGGTACTGATGACTATACATTATTATCAAGAAGAAGCTTGGAACTTGAAAATGTCAGGGTTAAAGACGGCGAAACGCTCGTTCTTGCAGGTTTGATTCAGGAAAATGAAACCAATGAAGTAACTAAGATGCCTATTTTGGGTGATTTACCCTTGCTTGGTACATTCTTCAGAAGTACATCCAGCATTATGACAAAAGAAGAGCTTGTAATATTAATTACTCCTCACATTGTATATTCTCAGGATCAAATAAACAACTTGAAGAAGGAAGGCGCTCCGCATCTTTGATTTACAAATTGAATCCTTGAGTTAAACAAGAAAATGAACAATGAATACTTATCCAAACTGTTAAATAGAATAAATACCGATTTAGTTAAGCAATTTGATAAAGCTAAACTGATGGAGTTGCGTTTTATACCGATTGCTGTTCAAAATAATGCGCTATATTCGGTTATTTCGCAGGATGGAGACAAACAGGTTGTTGCCTCATATATCAAACAAAAAGTGCAAGCAGGCAATGTCGAATACATTTCGGTGTCGCCGGCTAATTTTAATTTGCTTTTATCGGATATTGTAAAAAAAGTGTATCCTCAAAGCGAACCTGTTGAAACAGAAGAAGCTTTAATTGAAGATGCTTCCGTTCAAAAGACCGGTGATATAAATCAGGTTAAATCTCCGCAGACAAAAAAAATCGGACAAATTCTTGTCGAGGAAAAACTTTTAACAGAGGAACAAGTTCAACAGGCTTTAATTGAATCTAAAAATTCAGGGCTGCCTTTGGGCTCAACCTTGGTAAAATTAGGCTACATTACAATTAAACAATTAAAAGATGCACTTGCTGCTCAAATGCAGATTAATATGGCGCAAGAAGACCAGTTGGCATCTTTACCCGATTCCATCACTTGTCTTTCAGATGATTTTGTTTTGGAACATAAAGTTATTCCTTTATCATATAATTCAAAAACTTTAACTGTCGGTATGGTTAACCCGAAAGATACCGAAACCATCAACCAAATTATAGGCATGACAGGTTTAAAACCTGCAATTTTAATGGTAACAAGCCTTGAATATGAAAGATATGTAGAACAATATTACAAAAAAGCCAAGAAGCCCGAAGAAAAGAAACAGGTCTTTAAGAAAGAAAAAACAGAACTTGAAGTTTTAACTGAGCAATTGGCGGCTTCAAGCGATACGGGCCCCGGCGAGCAAACCTTATGGCAAAAAGTTCAATCGGATATTGATGAAATAAGTTCAGATGCTGCAAAATATGCAAATATGATTGTAACCCAAGCTATTGATTCAAGAGCGTCCGATATTCATATTGAACCGAGGCTGGACGGGTATGTTACAAGGTATCGTATAGACGGCACCCTTGTTGAAGTCGTAAGAATACCCTCTTATTTGGAATCTTCAATTGTATCAAGGTTTAAAGTTCTTGCAAAAATGAACATTGCAGAACACAGACGCCCGCAGGACGGCAACTTTACAATCAAATACAATCAACAATCTTATGACTTTCGTATAAATACTCTGCCTGTTAACGGTAAAGAAAAGATAGTTATAAGAATCTTGGCGCCTTCAATGAGAGCTGAAGCCAGCTATACGAAAGATATTAAAATTGTCGGAGCCTTTCCTGATGATATTGAGAAAATCAAATTTTTAACATCAGCTCCAAACGGTATTGTTTTAACATCAGGTCCGACAGGTTCGGGTAAAACAACAACATTGTATGCGCTTTTAAAAACAATGAACTCTCCCGATTGCAATATTACAACAATTGAAGACCCTGTCGAAATCAGATTGGACGGGGTTAACCAATCTGCCGTTAATCCAAAAGCAGGCATTACTTTTGCCACTTGTATGAGAGCAATTTTAAGGCAAGACCCCGATGTTATTTTGGTTGGTGAAATAAGAGACTATGAAACTTTGGAAGTTGCAATTTCAGCTTCCCTGACGGGGCACTTTGTACTATCCACAATCCACACCAACTCGGCCGCTGCAACCGTTACAAGGCTTATTGAAATGGGTGCAAAAGATTATCTTATATCATCAACCCTAAACGGTGTTTTAGCTCAAAGGCTTGTTAAAAAACTTTGCCCTGATTGCAAACGCCCATATAAACCGACAGAAGAAGATGCAAGAAAAATTTTAACAGACCCGGAGAGAATTAAACAATTAATGGAAACCACTCTTTATCGTGCCGAAGGCTGCCCAAATTGCGGCGGAACAGGCTATAAAGGGCGTTTAGCGTTATTAGAAATTTTGGTTGTTACAAAAGAAATTAAAAAATTAATCGCAGCTCATGCTCATGATATTGAAATTGAAGAACACGCTGTTAAAAACGGAATGAGAACATTAAATGAATCCTGCATAAGGCACATTATTGAAGGTAACACCACAATAGAAGAGTTTGTCAGGGTTCTTGGATTGGTAGGTGAATAATGCCCAGTTTTAATTATATTGCTATGAATAAGAGCAAAAATACCGTGAAAGGCAGGGTTGACGCACTTGACCTGCAATCTGCAAGAGCGGAAATAAGAAAAAAAGGTTTAACACCCGTAAAAATTACCGAAGACACAAATTTTACGGCAAGAGAAAAAAGGGCTGCCGCCAAGAGAAATGTTTTGCCTGAATTGCCTTTGAAGGATAAAATAGATTTTACTCAAACATTGCAAATATTGACAGCAACGGGTATTCCGATTATTGAAACATTGGCATTTATGGAAGAAAATGCCGAAACAAAAAATGTAAAAAAAGTTTGTGCGGTTATAAAAAGCAGTATTGTTAACGGCTCAACTTTGGCTGAAACTTTGGAAAAAAACAGAAAAGCATTCGGCAGGGTTTATGCGGGTTTAACAAGAGCAGGGGAAGATTCCGGTGAACTTGACATTACATTGGGCCGTATGCTTGAACTTTTGAAAAAGCAAGCGGCGATTAAAGGCAAAGTTATCGGCGCTTTGATTTATCCTGTTTTTGTTATTTTGCTGGCACTTGTTGTTGTTACAATTATGTTGGCGTTTGTATTCCCTGCTTTTGAATCAATGTTTGATTCTTTAGGCGGTAAATTGCCGTTTGTTACAAGAATTTGTATTGATGCAGGCCATTTTATTCAGGAATTTTGGTATGTAATATTGGCGTCAGTGCTTGTTTTTCTGGGGTTGATTATTTTTATCTTCAAAAATGAATTTACAAGAAGAATTTTGGACAGAATTGTTCTTAAGGTTCCTCTTTTGTCAAGCTTGATGAGATTTGCAAATTATTCAAACTTTTTGGCCGTTTTACAGGTTGCATACGATGCAGGTATTCCTGTTGTTAACTGTTTATATTTGGCAAATTTAACACTTGAAAACTCTGTTTTAAGAGACGCAATATCGGCTGCCGCAATCAGAGTGCAACAGGGTACAAACCTTTCATCCGCTCTTAAATCAACAGGTCAAATACCGAATATGATGCTCTTTATGATTGCAACCGGTGAACAATCAGGTCGTTTGGGCGAAATGCTTTATAATTGTACCGTTTATATCGACAAAAAACTTGATGATATTATTGATACATTCACAAAATTGGTTGAACCTTTCATGTTGATTGTAATCGGCGGTATTGTATTGTTCTTGGCATTAGCATTGTATATGCCATTGTTCGGTGCATACAACCAGATTTAAGGAGAAAAACAGGTGGATACAGTAAGGTATGAAACAAAGGGTGTGTGCTCAAGCCTCATAGAAGTGAAAATCGAAGATAATATAATTAAAGATCTTCATTTTACAGGCGGCTGCAACGGTAACCTTCAAGGTATTTCAACTTTGTGTTTAGGCATGGATGTCAATGTTGTTATTCAAAAATTAAAAGGGATAAGGTGCGGTAATAAACTTACAAGCTGTCCTGATCAGCTTGCAAACTGCCTTTTAGAGTATCTTCAGGAATATAACAGGAAAGAAAAACAAAAAACATTATAAAATTTTTTATAATGGGGTTGCAGCGATGAATATTTTTGCGTATAATCTTAATAAGAATTATTCTTAATAAGGAAGTTATGCAAAATATTGAATTAAATAAAAAACTGGAAGAATTAAAGATGCGCTGCAAAAAGGCTAACCTTAGGGTTACAAAACAAAGGCTTGAAATATACAAGGCAGTGTTTGAGTCAAAGGCACATCCTGATGCGGAAACTCTTTATAATTCAATTAAAAAGAAGGTGCCGAATGTTGCTTTGGATACCGTGTACAGAACACTGACTTCGTTAGAAAATTTGAATATGGTGTTCAGGGTGGACAGTCTTCTTCCAAAAGCAAGATTTGATGCGGATTATACCCCTCACTCGCATTTTTTGTGTACAAAATGCAATGAAATTTATGACATATTTTTAATTACGGCAGATGATGTCAAAAAAGAGGTTCAAAAAAAGGGTTTGGGCGATGTTATTGACGTAAATATTCAGGTAAGAGGCATTTGCCCTAAGTGTTCAGGTAAAAGTTAATACATAAATAAGGAGAAAAGTTATGGAATTAAAAGGCTCAAAAACAGAAAAAAATCTAATGGAAGCTTTCTCAGGTGAATCACAAGCAAGAAATAAATATACCTATTACGCTTCAAAAGCAAAAAAGGATGGTTTTGTTCAAATTGCAAAATTCTTTGAAGACACTGCAAACAATGAAAAAGAACACGCTAAAATTTGGTTTAAATTGCTTGCAGGGGGCGAAATTAAAGATACAAAAGAAAACCTTTTGGATGCCGCAAACGGTGAAAACTATGAATGGACCGACATGTATGCAAAATTTGCAAAAGAAGCAAAAGAAGAAGGCTTTGACGAAATTGCAAGATTGTTTGAAAAAGTAGGGGAAATTGAAAAAAATCATGAAGAAAGATACAGAAAACTTTTAGAAAATGTTGAACAAAATAAAGTTTTTGAAAAAGATGAGGAAGTAGTTTGGGAATGCGCAAATTGCGGATACACCCATAAGGGCAAAAAAGCAGTTGGTTTGTGCCCTGTCTGCAAACACCCGGGTGCTTACTTTTTTGTTAAAGAACAAAATTATTAATTTTTTTCAAAATAAAGACCAAAAAGCCCTTGAAATTTCAAGGGCTTTTAAATTTGTAATTTGATAATTTAAGCATTTGGAAAGTAATCGCAAATAAGTTTTTCTTCTTTTTTAAATTTGAATAAACCTATTAATTTTGACAATTTTGGTTTTTTAAAAAGTATTTTTTTGTACTCATCCACAAGAATGGCTTTTTTTACAAGAAGCCTGTTGTAGTTTTCCGCAACCCCTGCATTTTTATAAATCAAAGGCTCCAAATTTTTCAACTGTTTTTTGCAGTTTTCAATCTCATTTTCGATACTTTTCAAAGTGTTTTTAGTCATAACCATCTTATCTCTTCTTATACGGGGAAATTTATCTTTAACAAAATAAAGTATACTTTAATATTAAATTTAAAAGTTCCCCCAAAAAATGGATTGAATGGGCTAAATATGATAAAATAAGCTAAAAAGATTATTTAAAGGATTAAATGTTGAAAAGAAATAAAAAACCCGTTTTGGCATATCTGTTCAGCCATTGGGACGCAGAATGGTACAAAACCGTTAGTTCATTTAATGTAAGATTAAATAAGATTTTTGACAACGTTCTTTTGGAATTAAAAAAAGAAAATGCCCCTTCCTTTTATTTTGACGGGCAAATTTATGCACTTTTAAATTATCTGAAATTTAACCCTGATAAAAAAAACTTAATTAAAAAATTAATTAAAGAAAAAAAACTGTTTATAGGTCCTTTTTTTGTTTCTGCGGACAGTTTTCTGGTATCAGGCGCCTCTATTGTAAAAAACCTTGAATTGGGGCTTAAAATATCAAAAGAATTCAATGAAAATGAATTCATAGGCTATTTGTCAGATACTTTCGGGCATTCAAAATCAATTTTTAAAATTTTGAATTATTTTGATATTAAAAATGCAATAATTTGGCGCGGTGCGCCTTTTGTTGAGGCGGATTTTAAGGTAAACAACATAAATGTAACAAGGCTTGTAAGAGGTTATTATCAAGATATTTTGCATAGCGATTTGAATGCGGCAAAAAAAGCGGAAATTATAGAAAAAGAGCTTAATAAAATAAACGAAAAATCGGGAAACGTTTTAATTTTGCCTTTAGGGGCAGACCATATGAACATTTTAGAAAATGCTGACAATAAAATAAAAGAAATTAATAAACATTTAAAAAATTATGAAATTATTCTGTCAAACCCTTTTGAATATTTTAAAAGAGCCGAATTTAAAAAGAATTTAGGCGAAAATGTTGAATTTTTGGATAATTCAAATACATATATTCTCCCCGGGGTTTATTCAACAAGAAGTGATGAAAAAATCCAAAATGCAATCTTAGAATATGAGCTTTTTTATAAAGCGGATATTTTTAATTATTTTACAGGGTGCAAATATGATAGAGAACTTGATTATGCGACATTAGAATTAATTAAAAACCACGCCCACGATTCAATTTACGGTTGTTCAATTGATGAAGTTCACAAAATGGTAAAATGCCGCCAATTAAAAGTAAGTGAAACCGTTAATACGGTTATAAAAAATTTAGTTCAAGATTTTAAGAAAAAAAATTTAATTAGTGAAGATGAAAATAAAATCGGAGCTTTCAATTTTTCAAATTTTGAATATGGAGGCATTGTTAAATTAATTTCAGATAAAAAAATAAAAAATGCTCAAAAAATAAAGGAATTTAACTTTGTATCGGATGATATTTTCTACAACATTAACAAAAACCCCATAACAGAAGACTTTCATAAATTTTTTGAATATATTGTTGAAATTGACCCGATTAAACCATTTTCTTTTAAAAATTTTGAAATTAAGAAACCAATTAAAAAACAGGCTGTCGGGAATGATTTTATTGAAAATGAATTTTTCAAGCTTTTTATTTTAGATAATAAAATTTATGCGATTGATAAAAAAACAGGTGAAATTTACCCTGATTTTATTCAGCTTCATTCAACTGTTGATAATGGTGATAGCTATAATTATGCGCCAAAAGGGTATCCGAATATTTTAAAATTAAAAAATTCAAAAATAAAGGTGCAAGGGGAAATAAAATCAACTTTGCAATTAACTTTTGAAGAAAACATTAAATTAAATTGTTCCTTATCTAACAATTCAAAACTTTTTGAGCTTGATTTTGAATTTGTAAATAAAAGGAAAAACAGAAAACTGCAAATAGTGTTTAATACAAATGCGCCGGTTGAAAAAACATATGCAGGCGACCCTGTCGGGGGAATTTATCGGGTTCATAATCCAAACTATCTTCTTTTTGAAAATCTTCCCGTTCAAGATAGGTCAGAATTAAAAACAAATTCATATCCAATGCAAAAATTTGTTCAGGGGAATAATGTTTCGATTTTTACAAAAGGCTTATATGAATATGAAATTTATAAAAATTCGGTTAAAATTACCCTTTTAAGAAGCATTGGAATTATTTCAAACCCCAAAAATCCCGCAAGAAAAATTCCCGCAGGGCCGCCTATTGAATTAATTGATGCACAAGGGCTTTATGAACATAAAATTAGCCTTGCTTTTGCATTTAATGTTGAAAAAAATGAAACAGAAAAATTTTCAAATGTTTTATTTGATCCGTTATTGGCAATTTCAGGCGATTATAAAATTAAAAATAAAACTTACATAAAAGAATTTGAAAGCGGTCATTTTCTTGGTTTGACTAATGCGGAAGGCAAGAAAAAACCCTTATTTATAAAATAAAAAGCTTCTTTTGTTAAAGAAGCTTTTTTACAAATTATTTTAATTTTATTTATACCAAACCATCCAAGTTTGTGATGGTTTTTGTTCCTTTTTCTCTAATAACGCCTGACAGGTCTTCATATAGAGACTTTGCAAGTGATGCCGTAAATTCAGCTCCTTTTTTGGTAGCGTCTGCAATAACTTTTACACCTTCCCTTGCCCCGTCTTTGGCTGCGTCAAAAGTTTCCGCAGCATTCTTTTTAAAGGTTACGGCAAAATCACCGGTTTTCTTCGCTGTTTTTTTGGCTGCTTTGGCAGTTTTAACAAACTTGTCTTGTCCGCCTTCGCCTTTTACCTTTGTAAAGCCCGTAAAATGGGGCACTTCAACCGGTTTAAGATTGCCTGCCGATGTAATATTTGCATTTTGAGTAATGGGTTGAATCATTTTAATTAACCTTAACCTGCCAACATGCTTGCTGTATCTGCAATTTTGCTTGCTGTTGTTAATATGTCTTCAAATTTTTTAACTTTTGCTTCACGTGCAAGAGTTTTATTATCTTTTTCTGTTACGTCGCCTGCAATGTCGTTAACGCCGCTGCCAAGCGCAACTGTTGCAGCACCTGCCATTGCTGTATCCGCTAAATCCGAACCGTTGCTGATACCGATTTTTCCTAAAGTTTCTTTAATTTTTGGAGCATGTTTTCCGAAATGTTTATCAATAAAGCCGGCAAATTTTGTACCTTCTTCAAATTTTGTAGGTCTTAAAATTGCTTCTTCGACGGTTTGTCTTAATGTTTTTGAACCCGTTTTTGCTGCGTCTTCTGCTGCAGCTTTTGCAGCTTCCAAGTTATTTGTTTTTACTTTGCCATATGTATTTTTAACCAAATCAACGGTTTTTTTGAAAATACTTGTCTTTTCACCTTCGGTTGCGGCGGCTTTCATTTTGCCGATGTTTTCTTTAAGAGCTTCTGTTAAACCGTTTGTAGCTTTTCTTGATTTTGCAAGAAGTAAAGCACCGCCTGCAACAAGAACGCCCAATTTAACAATGTTGTCTGAAACAAAGTCTGCAACCAACGATGGCGTTGCTTCGGCATCCTTGCCGTATGCCTTTTGGAATTCGTCTTTAATGGGCTGGGTTAATTTGTCCATAAGTTTTGGTTTATCTTCGCCAAAATCCGCACTTTTAACTCTCGGAGCTTTTTTTGCTACTTCAAGTTTTGTTTTGTCAGTCTCTTTAGAGCCTTGAAAACTTACATTTGATGCATTTATTGCGCCTAAATCGGACATTTTATCTTCCCTTTTTCTAATTTAATTTAATACACACACCATGATAAAGACTCAAAAACCGCTAAAATTGCTAAATAATATATACAATATTAAGAAATTTTAACATTATTTTTCGCTTACAACACGACTATGAATTATACACCAAACAAGAATAAATTAAAAGTATTTAACATCTTTCATCTCATCGGGCATAAATTGTTGAATAAAATCAGGGTTGTCGTGAGAATAAACATAGCCTTCTCCAAAGCCGTAATTTTTTGCGCCTTTATAGTGTGTATCTCTTAAGTGCATCGGGGGAGGATAATCTTTTCCTTGTTTTATATCTGCCATGGCATTATCAATTGCAACAATGTTTAAATTTCTTTTCTTTGCTCTTGCAACATATTCCGTTGCTTGAGATAAGGCAATTCTGCACTCCGGCATTCCAATATTATTCACAACATTTAAGGCTGCATTTGCAATTAAAAGTGCTCTAAAATCACCGTTTCCGACATCCTCTGAAGCTGTTACAACAAGCCTTCGAGCAATAATTCTGGGGTCTTCGCCTTTTGTGAGCATTTTTGCCAAATAATAAATTGCAGCGTTAGGATCTGACCCCCTTAGGGATTTTTGATAAGCAGAAAGACAATCATAATGCTCTTGTTCATCATATTTAACTAAAGATTGCTGCAAAAGTTTTTCAATTAATTCCGAATTTAAAATGTTTTTGGCTGCAAAATAAGAATTTTCAACCGTGTTTAAGGCAAACCTTGCATCGCCGTTTGATAATTTTACAATTGTTTGAATAACATCATCTTCAATTTTTAAATCTTTTTTATAGTTTTCAGATAGATAATTAAACCCTTTTAAGATAATTTTTTCCATTGAATTTTTATCTATGGAATTTAGCATAATCACTTGAACCCTGCTCAATAACGCAGGTATCACTTGAAAAGAAGGGTTTTCTGTGGTAGAGCCCATAAGGTGCAGTGTGCCGTTTTCAATGTGAGGCAAAAGTGCATCTTGCTGGGTTTTAGAGTATCTATGGATTTCATCTATAAAAAGAATTGTTTTAACACCGTTTCTTAAATTTTCTTTTGCACATAAAACAGCATCTTTAACATCTTTAACACCCGATGTTACAGCAGATAATTCCATAAAATTTGCATTATGATAATTTGCAATTAACCTTGCAAGTGTTGTTTTGCCGCAGCCCGGGGGGCCCCATAAAATAAAAGAAAAAATTCTGTTTGCTTTTAAAAGGTTATAAATTGGTGAATTTTCAGATATAACATTTGTTTGCCCCAAATATTCATCTAAATTTTTAGGGCGTAAAATGTTTGCCAGCGGCATTTGTTTGTTGTTTTCTTCTATTGAATCAAATAAATTCATAGTATAATTTTACCATGGTAAAAAAATCTGTTTTTATAATAGGCTTTTTAATTTTAATTTTGGGGTTGTTTTTTGTTTTTCAAAATAAGAAAAATGAAGAAAAAACATTTTCTTTTTGGACAATTCAACTAAAAGCGCCCGCAGGCGATATTATTAACAAAAACATTGAAAAATTTAAAAAACTTCACCCTGATATAAAAGTTGTTTGGGTGGATATTCCGATTGCAGAAGCCCAAAAAAGAACAATAGCTTCAATTTTAGGGGGCAACCCGCCCGATTTAATTAATTTAAACCCCGAGTTTTCACTTTCATTAGCTCAAAAAAATACTCTTGAATTTTTCAATGAAAACGATGCTAAAAATTTTAATGAAGGTTTAGTTAACAAATTAAAATATGATAATAAAATTTATGCGCTTCCATTTTATGCAACAAGTGCGGTTACCATTTTAAATAAAGAAAAATTTAAAAATTGCAAAATTAATTTAAAAACTTATGATGACATTTTAAAATTATCTTCTTGCAAAAATCCGCCTATTTTTGGAGCAAGCTTAAATGAAGGGGATAGTTTCTCTAAAATTTTAAATAAATACGGGGTTAATTCAAAAACATTGAACGAAGAAAACTTGAAAAACATTTATTTTAAATTTTACGATATGAACAAAAACGGGCTTTTATTAAAAGACACCCTAACTATCACCCACAGAGAAAACATTGAAAAATATATGTCAGGGTCTGCCTCTTTTATTGTTGCGGGCAGCAATTTTATTTCAATGATAAAAGAAAATGCGCCTGAAATATACAATAATTCAATTCTTTTGCCGCAATTAACAGGCAGCAATGGCGAATATGACATTTCAATTATGAATTTTATAATTCCAAAAAAAGCAAAAAATAAAGAACTTGCAAAAGAATTCATAAATTTAATTTCAGATTATGAAAGCCAAATGGCATTAGCCAAAAAAACAAATGTTTTACCTGCAAATAAAATTGCCCTAAATGATGATTATTTTAAAAATTGCGGCAGTGAACTTATGGAAAATGCAAGGTGCATTGCAGCAAAACAATTAAATAACCCAATCAAAAATGATTTTGGTTATAAAAATAAAAAAGAAATAAACGATGCCATAAATAATTACCTTGAAATTCTTTTATTGAAAGGAAAAGAAGACTTTATGGCAGATGATTTATATAAAAAATTAACGGATTTTATTCAAAATTAACCCCCCTTGAAAAATAAAATTCTTTAGAATAAAATTTATTTACTCACACATATCCTCTGTATGCAGATAAATTATTTATCTAAAACAGAAAAAGGAGAAAACAAAATGGCAAATATTAAATCTGCTATAAAAAGAGTTCTTGTAGCAAAAAGAAATGAAGAAAGAAACGTTGCTTTCAAATCTTCAATTAAAACCGCAGTTAAAAAAGCTTTAGCATTAGCTAACGGTGAAGATAAAGAAGCATTGAACGCTGCATTATCAAAAGTTTACCAATTATGCGATAAAGCGGTTTCAAAAGGCATTCTTCACAAAAACACAGCTGCAAGAAAAAAATCAAGATTAACTCTTGCTATCAATAAATTGCAAGCAAAATAGTTAATCATTTGCTGTTTTAAAAAACCGGCGCCTCATTAACGCCGGTTTTTTGCTATTTAACAACTTTTTTTAAGCCTGTTGGTTTATCAACATCTAAATTAAGGCTAATTGCAATTTTTAAGGCTAAAAGCTGAATTATAACTGTTATTGCGCAAATTTTTGAAATTTCATATTTGTAGTTATTGAATATAATTGCATTTTTAGATTTTATTTTTTTATCTGTTATTGAAAAAATTTGGGGGTGAAAATCTTTTTTTATTTTATCCAGCGTATTTTTTTCAAAATCAGAAAGGTCTGATGTAAAAATTTCAATTAAGGTTTTACTTTTGTTTAAAACAGCCGTATGCCCATGGAGAAATTCACCCGTGGGGTAGGCTGTTGTATCAATATAAGATGTTTCTTTTATTTTAAGTGAAGCTTCCTTTGCAATAATATAGCCAAAATTGTACCCTATAATTGAAATTTTTTTCTTTTTTGATAATTTGGCTGCAATAGAATCTATTAAGAAAGAATTTTCTAAAGTTTCACTAATCGCCGTTATTGCTTCATTTAATTCTCCTATTGGGGCGGGCTTATTTGCAAAATAAAGCGCCAAAAGCCACAAAACAACAACACAAGCCAAGAAAGATTTTGTTGCCGCAATTGAATTTTCAACGCCTGCCATAACATCTATTTTATAATCAGAAGAATTATAAATTGTGGAATTTGAATTATTAACAACGGCTAAAGTTTTGCCCCCTTCTTTTTTTACAATATCAAGGGCGCATTTTGTATCATAGGTTTCACCCGATTGGCTTACAAAAATGTATAAGGTATTTTTATTTATTATTTTATTTGTATTTGAAATAAATTCCGAAGCGTATTCAAAGGTTATAATTTTATCTGAATACAATTCAAAAAATTTATGCCCAAGCCTTATTGCATTATAAGATGAGCCTGAAGCTATAAATTTTATTGAATTAAAATTGGTTGGAATTTTTTTAAAATTAATTGAACCGTTTGAGATTAGAGAGTTTTTAATTTTCTCTAAAACATTTCCTTGCTCAAAAATTTCTTTTTCCATATTGGTTTTCATATTTTAATTATAACCTCTTTTTATTTGATAAAATAGTCTTATGGTTCAATATTCTTACATTCATATACCCTTTTGCAGGCAAAAGTGCAAATATTGCGCATTTGTTTCTTATGTAAATTTAAATTTTATTGATGAATATATAAAAGCCCTTATTTTTGAAATTAAAAATACATATAAAAATGAACCTCAAAAAACCGTTTATTTTGGGGGCGGCACGCCTTCCATTTTAAGTTACGGCAAAATAGGCGAAATCTTGAATTGTTTTAAATTTGAAAAAAACCCCGAAATAACGGTTGAAATTAACCCTGAAAACCTTGATAAAAAATATTTGAAGGGCTTATTTGATGTTGGAGTGAACAGAATAAGTGTTGGCATTCAAACGTTTGATGATGAAATTTTAAAAAATATCGGAAGGCGCCACAGTTCAAAAACGGCACTTAATATTATAGAAGAATTAAAAAATGCCGGCTTTAAAAATATCAGCGTTGATTTAATGTATGGGCTTCCAAATCAAACAATTAAAAAATGGGAAGATGACCTAAAAATTGTAAAAACCCTTGATATAGAGCACCTTTCAACCTATGGCTTAAAAATAGAAGATAAAACATATTTTGCAAAATACCCGCCAAAAAATTTGCCAAATGAAGACATTCAAGCAAAAATGTATGAAATTTTATTAAATGAAATGAAAAATTTTTACCACTATGAAATTTCAAACTTTGCAAAAGATGAAAATTTTATATCAAAGCACAATATTAATTATTGGAACTTAAACCCCTATTATGGCTTTGGGGCTTCTGCTTCAGGGTTTATAAAAAATAAAAGGTATAAAAACCAAGACAATTTAAAAAAATATATTTTAAACCCGATTTTAAAAGAAGATGAGATTGAATTAAATAAAAATGACATTTTAGAAGAATTTATTTTTTTGGGGTTCAGAAAATTTGAAGGGGTTAAAACCCTTGATATTAAAGAAAAATTTGGGGTTGATTTTGAAGTTGAATATAAAAATATTTTAGAAAAATATGAAAAAACAGGGCACATTGAAAAAACAAAAGAAGGTTTTAGATTAACAAAAAAAGGCATTTTAATTTCAAACTATATTTTATGTGATTTTTTGAAATAAAAAAGGCGGTAATTAAACCGCCTTTTGTAGAATATTATTGAATTTCAAGTTTTTTCTTATCGTGTTTTTCAATTATTAATTTCGGAGCATCTATATGCAAAATGCCGTTTTCAAGTTTGGCCGTTGTCTTATCAACATTAATTTCTTGAGGGAAATAAACCGTTCTTGTAAATTCGCCGTATCTGAATTCAGACTTTCTAAAGCCTTTTGTATCTTCTTTTTTGGATTCTTCTTTTTTAGCATTAATTGTCAGATGGTTTTTATCAATGTCGATATCTAAATCTTCTTTTTTAACTCCGGGAAGTTCCGCTTTAATTGAATAATCCCCGTCTTTTTCCATAATTTCAACCGGCATTGCAAATTTTTCATCCAAATTGTCGTTTAGAATATATTCGGGGAAAAAGCTGTCAAAACTTCTGTTTAAAATTGAGCTTATTTCATCATTAATTGATTTAATAAAATGATCCGGTGATTTTTTAACTAAGAATTTCATAATGTACCTCCTTTTTTAAAATACATTTTCTTCTTACAAGATACATTATCTACCCTTTTTTGATATTCCCCTTGAAACTTAATCATAATTTAATTTATTAAAAAATTATTAATATGAAAAAACACCCGAAGAATTTTCTTCGAGTGCTTTTTTATTTTTTATTTCATTATTGAAGTTCTGTCATTGAAGTTTCATAAATTTCTCTGACAGCTTCTTTTGTAGCCTCCGTTGGTGCAATTGCAAGAAGGCCGCCTAAAGATGGCGTTGTAAATGCAAGATCTGTTAATTTATCAAGGTCTTCATTTTTAAAGCCCATATCAGCCAATTTTTCTGAAACTCCGACAGATTTCAACCATTTTTGAACACCCAAGGCTGCTTCTTTTGCTTCAATTGGTTTTCCCTCTAAGCCGTCAACTATTGGAGCTAAAATATCCGCTAAAACATGAGCTTTATTGGGGTAGATGTTTTTAATAACTGATGGCAACAACATTGCAAGCCCAAGACCATGGGATAGGTCGTGTTTAATTGCGCTTAGTGGGTGTTCAAGAGCGTGGGTGTAGTGTAAAAGCCCGTTATCAAAGCAAATGCCGCCTAAAAGTGAAGCGTAGAGAAGATAATATCTTGCTTCAACATCTTCGGGGTTATTCAGGGCAATCGGCAGATATTTTGCAACAAGTTTAATTGTTTCTCTTGCTAAAGTTACCGTATAAGGCGATGCAACTTTTGATGTTGCAGCTTCAATTACGTGGTTAACAGCGTCAATTGAAACATATTTTGTTTGGTTTAGTGATAACTTTGTGCACATTTTGGGGTCATCAATTGAAAATGCAGGATAGATGCAATCGTATGCAATTGCAGGTTTATAATCTTTTTCAATTAATGTTGCAACGGCAAACCTGTTTGCTTCCGTTCCTGTTCCGTGGGTTAAATTAATTGCAACAATCGGGGCAGCTTCTTTTGGTGTAAATTTATATTCATAAAGGTCTGCTGCCGTTTTATCAGTATATTTCATTAAAATTGCAACTGATTTACAAGTATCAATAGCAGAGCCGCCGCCAATACCGATAACGGCATCTGCCCCAAATTCAAGAGCAAGCTTTGTTGCTTCGTCAATGCCGTCTGTTGTGGGGTTTGGGGTGCATTTTGCAAAGTTTACATAGCCAACATTATATTTTTTAAGGGCAGATTCCACATAATCCCAAGCGCCCGTAATTTTATAAGCGCCTTTGCCTGAAACAACAATAACTTTTTTGATTCCTTTTTCCGTTAACTTTTGCACAATTTCATCAATTTTTTCAATTGCGCCGACACCGAAATAAACATTCGATTTGCACAAAATAACATTTGTTTCATTAATGTTAATGTCATTTTCCCACATAATAAATCTCCTTCTTTAAACTAATTAGGCAATTTTTTATTATATTCTACCATTTTTTTGCCCTTTTGAGATTATAATTTTGATTTTTAATAGGGAAAGATGAATTTTAAACGTTAAAAAACGGGGAATTTTCCCCGTTTTAATGTAACCTTATGCCCTCTCCTTTGATGCGGATAAATAATTTTTCTCTCTAATTTTTATTATGCTTCAGCTTCTTCTTCGTCTTTCGTGAAGAATGAAGGAAGCATTGTAACAAACTCTACAAAACCGTCTGATAAATCTCTTACAAAATCCTTCGCAACTTTTTTTAAGGGCTGTTTGTCGATGTGGTCAAATGCTAAATAAATAGGGTCTTTAGCAGTTTTAAAAGAAGTTCTGATATTTAAGACGTCAATATCATCTAATGTGGCTTTTAAGCCTTCAATATTTGTAAAATGAATTGAATCGGTTGCGTTTTGAAATGGGTTTGAACCGTTTACAATTTCAGTTGACATCTTTTCTCCTCGTGTGTTATATCTTACATATATATAAACAATATATTGAGAAAAAAATTGACTTTTTGTTTTTGTTTTAGTTAACAAACTTTAACATTATCCCTGAAAATAAGATTTGACAATGCTTATAAGTTCATTTTGAAAAAACATTATAACAACAAACGAAATTGCCATAGCGGGGCCGAATGGCAGTATGCAAAGGGATGTTTCGCCGTTTTGCGACGGTTTTTTTATATCGTCTAATATGAATTTTGCACATATGGCGGTTAAAATAACCATTACAAAAAGAAAAGTTATTGCGGCGTTAAAGGTTTTCAACAGTTCGTATTTTGAAGTATACGATGCGGTGAAAATAAGAAAAATTGCAAAGATAAGTGCAATTACCGTTTTGATTTTGCCTTCTTTGTAGGATTTAAAAATAAAATAAGGGAATGTTACAATTGCCATAACAAAAACGCTCAAAACGGTTGATATAAGCATTAATTTCCATCCGAAAAATGCGCCTATGCCTGCTGCTATAAGGCTGTCGCCTTCGCCGAATGCTCTTTGGCCCGCGAAAAGATATCCGCTTCTTGCTATTATTTCATATATAATAAAGCCTGCAGCGGAGCCGACAAGGGCAAATAAAAACCCGTTAAAACCGTTTAAAATTATATTCATTATGATGCCGAATGCAATTAAAACATAGGCGTGAAAATCGAGAATAACGTTTTCTTTAATGTCGCAGACGCTCATTACCAAAAGAATTGAAAACGCAATCAAATAAAACAGGGTGTTTATTTCAAATCCGAATTTGAGAAAAATCAAAAGAAAAAAAGCGCCTGTTATAAATTCAACAATCGGATATTGAAGTGAAATGGGGGTTTTGCAAAAATGGCATTTCCCCTTTAACAAAAGGTAAGATAATATCGGAATGTTCATCCACCATTTTAGCTTATTGTTGCACTTTGGGCACTTTGAAGGCGGAAAAACAATGCTTTCGCCTGACAGACCTCTTAATGATACAACGTTTAAAAAGCTGCCAATACAAAGCCCGACTATAAAAATCCAAATCAAGAAAGGTAAAAGAAGTGAAAAATCATTCATAAGAACTTATACCCCTTTTTGTAATATATTCCAAAAGGAGTGCTAAAGCCTTTTTCATTTTTCTTGAAACCTGCATACGGCTTATGTTCAGTTTGTCTGCAATTTCTCTTTGGTTTAAGCCTTCGTAAAAACACAAGGTAACTATTTTTTTATCTTCATAAGACAATGAGTTTACGGCTTCTTCCAATATTAGCTTGTTTTCAAATATTTCCTGCCCTATATTTTGGCTTTCATCCGCAATTTTGTCCACTATTGCGCTTGTTTGATTGCCGTCTTGTTCAAATGTTAATTGGTCAATAGAGATGGTTGAAGTTCTTCTTTCCAAATCGTTAACTTCCTCGATTTTTTTCTGCGGCATTTGAAGGGCTTGCGCCAATTGTTCGTCTGTCGGGGTTGAGCCCAATTTTTGGGTTAATTCCATTGTAATTTTATGAACACGATAAGACAGTTCTTTAATTTCTCTCGGCGCCCTTATCATGGAACTTTTATCTCTTAAATAGTGCCTTATTTCACCTGTTATCAAATATGTTGCATAAGTTTTAAAAGTGGTGCTTTTGCCTGCCAAATAAAGGTCAACCGCTTTTAAAAGCCCGATTGCGCCAACTTGGATTATATCTTCCACAGGGTCATTCGACCTTCTTGCAAAAGACCTTGCAACTTTTGACACAAGAGGCATATAGGCCATCGTAATAAGGCCTCTTATTTTCTTTTTAACTTTCTCATCATCCGCTTTTTTATACTCTTCAAGCCAGATGTTAATTTCCGTATTTTCCGTATTTAATTCTTTGTTTGTCATAGTTTATAAAGTGTTAAAAATTCTGTCCCCGGCATCACCCAGCCCCGGAACTATGTACCCTTTTTCATTAAGGGTTTCGTCCAATTGAGCAGTTACGATTTTTATTTTACCATAAGCTTTTGTGAGCCTTTCAATTCCTTCCGGCGCTGAAATTAAGCTCATAAAAACAATATTTTCTTCTTTTATTCCTTGTTTTACAAAGTTATGAACCGCGTCATAGCCTGAATTTCCCGTTGCAAGCATTGGGTCTAATATGAAAACATAAGTATTTTCGGGGTTTTTAAATTTGCCCTTCATTTTGTTATAGTACCAAATGGGCTCCAGTGTTTCTTCGTTTCTGTACATCCCTAAATGGTGAATGTGGGCAAAGGGCAGCAATTCTTGTGCTATATCTGAAAAAACCAAACCCGCTCTTAAAATCGGGGCAACGATTATATCCGTATTTTTTGCAATAACGGAACTTTTAGTTTTTTTTATAGGTGTTTCAACTTCAATATCTTCCATTGGAAGATGTTTTGTTGATTCGTAAAGAAGTGCATAAGTAATTCTTTTCAGTGCAAGATTAAAAACTTCCGTTGTTGTGTTTTTATCTCTCATAACCGTCAGATTATGTTTAATTAAAGGGTGGCAAAGAATTGTTAAATTACTGTTTTTTGTTTCTTGAACAACGGTTTTCATAAAAAGTCTCTCTTTTTTAACTTCCTTATTAAAATTCTACTACAACAAAAGGCTTTCATCAACAAATAGTAATGAAATTAAATTCTCTTTATTTGATTTCAGTTTTTATTTATGTTATTAGTTAGAAAAAAGGGAAAATGTATATGGTTCAATTTATATATGTAGTTCAAATTTTGTCAGCTTTATTTTTAATTTTGCTTGTGCTTTTGCATTCTCCAAAAGGCGATGGTATGGGCGGCATGATGGGTTCTGCAAGCCAATTGTTTGCATCCCAGAAAACGGCTGAAAAAGGTTTGAATAAGGTTACATATATTACAGGCGGCATATTTATAGTAACTACCCTTATATTAGGCTTGGGATTGATAAAATAAATTTGCTTTGATGTTTTGCGGAGGACTTTGTTAAAAACGCTTTAAATTTTTGGCTGTTTTTATCTTTGAGAGTAAAATAAAGTGGAATTATGAAGGGTATTTTTAAAAAAAGTTTAATTTTACTTGCTTTGTTTTTTGGCGGACTATGCACAGCGGCTTTTGCACAGGCTCAGCCTTCAGCAAATATACCGTATGCTGCGCTTAAAGATGAAATATCTTCAAAGCATCAGCTTTTATCTTTTACAACAAGAAGAATAAGTGCAAAATATCCTTCAGAAGTTATAAACAAAGCAGGTGAAAACTTCCCCGGTCATAGGGGCCCCGGGCAATTGGTTGTTTATTATCCCGGGTTTAATTATACGACAGGCACAAATGAATACGGCACGGAAGCAGTTGTTGAAGACGGTGTTGTCGTAAAATTAACAGGGGCTGATTCCATTATTCCAAAAAACGGCTTTGTTGTTTCAGGCCATGGGTCAAGCAAAACTTGGATTAAACAAAACCTTAAAATCGGCACGAAAGTCATAATAGACGGTAATAATATAATTGCATATTTAATTCCCGACAGTTACATATACGAAGCAAAATCAAAAATAGAAGAAGCCGAACAATTTTTATACAACGCAAAAAAATCAGATACAAAAACAAGCGAAGATAAAAAGGCCGCATATTATATTAAAAAAGCCAAAAGTGAATTAAAAAAGGCAGAACGCTCAAGAGAAAGGCTCAAAAAACCGTATGCCGAATCTTCAATAAGGTTTTCAAATTTGGCAATTAAATATGCACTCCCATACATTGAAAACGAGTTTAAGGGTGTTTGGTTAAGACCGACTGAGAGAAACAGATACGAAATTCAAAGAACCCTTGATAAAATCCAAGATACAGGCATAAAAGAGGTTTTCTTAGAAACTTATTTCCACGGCTATACAATATACCCTTCAAAAGTTATGAAAAAATACGGGCTTACAATTCAAAACCCGAAATTTTTGATGTATGACCCTTTGGCGGTTTATGTTGAAGAAGCGCATAAAAGAGGGCTTAAAATTCATTGCTGGTTTGAGTCTTTCTATATAGGAAATGTTAACCCAAGCTATGATGATAAAAGCATTCTTTCAAAATACCCTTCTTGGGGCAACAAAAATCTTGCAAATTATGATGCTATCGGCTATGTAAGGCATAAAGCAGAGCATAACGGATTTTTCTTGGATCCTGCAAACAAACAGGTTACCGATTTTTTAGTTGAACTTTTAAATGAAATTCCGAGATTATACAATGTAGACGGTATTAACCTTGATTATACAAGGTATCCTACATCTCAAAAATCAGATGTTAAAAACTATCAACAATCTCATTGGGGCTATACTGCGGTTGCAAGAAACGAATTTAAAGATTTATACGAAGTTGACCCCGTTGAAATTGAACCTGATACTCTTTTGTGGAAAAAATGGAGCGAATACAGAAGAGACAAAGTTTATGAATATGTAAAAAATGCAAGAGAAACTCTTAACAAAACAACGGAAGGAAGAAAATTTCTGTTTTCTGCCGTTATATTTCCTGATTATGATGTTTGTATTGATACAAAGCAGCAAGATTGGGCAAAATGGTCAAGAGAAGACCTTGTTGATGCTATGACGCCTTTAATCTTAACCTCTGACAATGAATTGTTTTCTAAGATTTTAAGAGAGGTTAAATCAAGAGCTGCAAATAAAACAAAAATTTTAACAGGGCTTTTTGTCGGGTTTATGGATGCGGAGCCTGAAGAATTGTTAAAGCAAATAAGCGTTTCAAGAGGGTTAAAATCGGAAGGAATTATTCTTTTTGATTGGGCGCACCTGCCGTTAAAATATCAGGAAGCTTTAAAATACAGAGTTTTTCTTCCTAAAAAATAAATTTAAAAATTCATAAGTGAGGCCGCCAAAATAAAGAACCGGCGGCCTTTTAGCGATTATTAACTTTTGTAAAGAAAACAAATAAAATAGGCAATTATTTAATGCATATATACTTTATATATGTGTAAGGATGCAGAGACTTAAAACTTATTAAGTTTACATCAAAAAAGAGAACTATCTAACCAATACACACTAACCTTCACTTCACACACGGGGAATTACGTAACAGAATTCCAACGGTCTTAATTATTAAGACCGTTTTTTTTATGGAATTTTCTGTTAAATTAAATTATGTATCAATGTTTGTTGCATAAACGGCATTTTGTTCAATAAAATCACGCCTTGGGGCAACGTTATCACCCATTAATACATCAAAAAGTTCATCGCAAAGCATTGCATCTTCAATGCTTACTTTTAACAAGGTTCTGTTTGCAGGGTCCATTGTTGTTTCCCATAATTGTTGCGGCATCATTTCGCCTAAACCTTTAAACCTTTGAAGTTGAATGCCTTTTTTGCCTCTTTCTTCAACAATTCTTTGAAGTTCTGCAAAAGAAGTTATTTCCTTAATTCCTTCTTGAGTTTCAATTATAAGAACTTTTTCTTCTTCAATTAAAAATTCCCTGATTTTTGGGTATGAATTTTTAATTCTTTCGTATTCGTTCGATTTAATAAGGTTTGGTGTAATAACAACAGGGTCAATGCCTTCGCCCAATTCAACCTTGAAGTAATATTTGTTTGTATTTTCGTTATGAACTAAAAATACCTTATAGTTTTTAGCTTCTGTTATGCCGTAATTTAGAGCATGGTCTTCAATGTAGTGAGAAAGATACTTATATATTTCATCCATTTTTTCTTGATTGTCAAAATCAGCTACCGTAATATTAGACCTGATTAAACCCCTTATAATAACGGATGGCATTTGGTTAATAATCGGGTTATGGAATGACTTATAATAACTTGACATTGAATAAATCATATTTTCAAGGTCATCATCTTTTAAGGCTTTGGTTCTGTTTTTGTTGTATAGAACCATATCTTTAATGCCTCTTTCTCTCATCATTTTGTCTAAGGCTCTGTCATCATAAAGATATTCTGCCGTTTTGCCTATTGTTACCTTATATAAAGGCGGCTGCGCAATATAAACGTGGCCTTGTTCAATAAGAGGACGAGCATATCTGAAGAAAAATGTTAATAAAAGTGTTCTGATGTGCGCACCGTCAACATCAGCATCTGTCATAAAGATAATTTTATGATATCTTAATTTTTCAATATTAACTTCTTCAGGGTTTTTGGAAATGTTAACGCCTATTGCCTGAATTAAAGATTGAATTTCATTGTTTGCATACATTTTATCCAATCTTGCACGTTCAACATTTAAAATTTTACCTCTCAAGGGCAAAATTGCCTGAAACATTCTGTTTCTGCCTTGTTTAGCAGAACCGCCCGCAGAATCACCCTCAACTATATATAATTCGCATTTTTCAGGTTCTCTGTTGGAACAATCCGCAAGTTTACCGGGGAGAGTTGATGATTCAAGTGCCGTTTTTCTTCTTGTCAATTCTCTTGCTCTTCTTGCGGCTTCTCTTGCTCTTTGAGCCTGAAGAATTTTATCTATAATTAATTTTGCAACCTTAGGGTTAAATTCAAGCCATTCCATGAATTTATCCCTTACAACGTCATTAACAATGGGGGTAACTTCGGCATTGCCCAATTTTTCTTTTGTTTGGCCTTCAAATTCAGGGTTGCTGATTTTAACCGAAACAATAGCCGTCATGCCTTCTCTTATGTCTTCACCCGCTAAATTCTGTTCGCTGTCTTTAATTATATTATTTTTTCTTGCGTAATCGTTAATAACCCTTGTAACACCGTTTCTGAAACCTGTTAAGTGCGTGCCGCCAAAGTGGGTGTTAATATTGTTTGCAAAGCATAAAATATTTTCGTTGTAAGCATCCGTATATTGAAGGGCAACTTCAACCAAAATGCCATCCACGGTTTTTTCCATATAAACGGGCTTTTCAAACATAACAACTTTATTTTTATTCAAGTGTTCGACATAGCTTGCAATACCGCCTTCGTAGTGGAAGGTTTCATCTTGGTTATTTTTCTTATCGTGGAAAATAATTTTAAGGCCTTTATTTAAAAATGCCATTTCTCTGAATCTGCTTGCAATTACATCGCAATCAATTTCTGTTGTTTCCGTAAAAATTTCAGGGTCTAACCAAAATGTTGTTTTTGTGCCTCTTTCTGTTGTTTCACGAACTTTTTCAACAGGATGAACGGGCTCACCTCTTAAATATTCTTGTCTGTACAAAAAGCCGTCTCTTGCAACTTCAACAACAAACTTTTCACTTAAAGCGTTTACAACAGACGCGCCAACACCATGAAGCCCGCCTGAAACTTTATAACCGCCATCGCCGAATTTGCCGCCCGCATGAAGAACCGTGTGAACGATTTCTAAGGCAGATTTTCCTGAATCGGGCTTAATATCAACAGGAATACCTCTTCCGTTATCTTGAACCGTAACCGAATTATCGGGGTTAACCGTAACATGGATTGTGTCGCAATATCCTGCCAAACTTTCATCGATTGAATTATCTACAATTTCATAAATACAGTGGTGAAGTCCTCTTTGGCTTGTTGAACCGATATACATACCCGGTCTCAATCTAACGGCTTCTAGTCCTTCCAATACTCTGATATTACTCGCATCATAATGCTGAGTTGCTGTTTCTGTCATATACTCCCCTTAATTAAAAAGTCTTTATAATATCCTAGCACAAAAGTGCTTCATGTAGCAAAATACAAACATATTTTAACAAACAAACAAGCAATTTTTTTTCGGGTTTTATTTTTAATACTAAGTGAATGTGAGGCAGCTTGTATGTATTTAAATAATGTAAATTTGTCAAATAATATAAATTCGGTTTCATTCGGTACAAATAATATAAAAGGCAATGATTCTTTAAAAGAGGCGGATGGTGCCAAAACAGGGAGTGATTCCGCTAATTCGGAAAAATTTGACCGAAGCTATGAATATGCAAAATCGGTTTGCAGCGAAAAACTGAGAGAAAATTGCCCTTTTGAATATTCTGTTGCAATAAGTAAAGACGGTGAAATTTTGTATGAGCATTCGGGCGAAGCGCGTAATTGCGCCGTTTTATATGATAAATTGAAGCCTGAAACAACCATTGTTCACGGCCACCCCGGCGAAACTTTGAAACCCCTTTCGCCGAATGATATTATTGTGTTTTTGTCAAATCCGAATTTAAAAAAGGTTGTTGCTGTCGATAAAAACGGCAATACATGCTCTATGACAAAGCCTGACGGCTTTATGAATTTTAAAGATCCTTCTCAAATTCATGATGAAGTTGATGAATTGTTTATGAAAAATTGGCTTGAATATTTGGGTGTGCCATGGGGAATGGATGATGAATTTATATCGATATGTGAAGCTAAATTGGCAAAAAAGCTTGGCACCGATGATGAACAGACAATTAAACGCAAACTCTACAACGGCTTTGTGCCAAAAAACCCTCAAGAAGCCTATGACATCTTGAGATATAAAAGTTCTGAACTGGGAACTTCTTTATTTGAGCCTCATATGGAAAAATATATAAAATATATCAGTACGGTAAAGAGCGGCAGCGAACAGGAAAATGAAATATTAAAAAAATTTCTTGAGAAGTTTTCTTTAAGATACGGAACTGTTTTAGAATACGGTTCTTGCAAATAAAATATAATGTACAAATTAAGAAAGAATTAAAACAAAATGATTAACAGAATATCTTTTATGGGAAAAGTTACCTCGCCTGATTTTGAAGCATCAGCACAAAAAGCAAGATTAAAACCTATGGAAAATGATTGCTTTGTAAAATCAACCGAGCCAAAAAAAGAACAACCCGATAATGAATTTATAAAATGGGCAGGTGAAAACCGCTTTTTAGAAGGCGGACTGCAAGCTGCCTTGAGTGAAGAAAATCTTTTAGGGCAAGGTTTTAGCCACTCTGTTTATAAAATTCCGAATAACGATGATTTTGTTTTAAGAGTTTCAAGAAATTATTTTGATTCCAAAAGAACAGATTACAGTCAATATAAAATAACAGACACTGAAGATAAAAAGCTAAAAGGTAATTTTGGCCAAGAAGTTGCAATTTTGGAAACAGACAGCCCAAATGACCCCAGAATAAGCGTTTTGAAAAAACAAAACGGCATTTCAAACGGAAACCCCCCGCCAAGTGCCATTCATTATGAAAACGGTGATTTAAGAGAAGGCGAGCTTCCTTATGAAGCAATCGAAAGAAAAGAACACTATGCAAAATGCCTTCAAATTTTGGCAGACACGCCTGAAGAAGCTTATGATTCTTTAATTGATAAATTTGACGCTCTTAATAATGCCGGATACAGGTTTGACTATTACAACGCAAACAATTTTCTGTTGGATGAAGATAAGGGCACAATTGAAATAATCGACACGGACAAAATGTCTGATAAATATGATAATGACCTTGGGAATGCTCTTTGGGCACTAACAAATATTGAATATTTGAATACATATATAATGCCGAGCTATAATCCGGATGAGCCTAAAGTAAGCGATGACGACAAAAATCTGGCTATTAAAAATACGCTTACGATTATAGATAAATATACAAAAGCAATGCAGAAAAAAGGCAAGAAATTTACAAGCGAAGGGTATGAATTTACGGTTCACCTTATGGGAAGCTTCCCTATGATGATATTTTTGCAGTCTAACGACCATTATGCCCAAGTTGAAAAGCTGAGAGAAATGGGATTAATGGATTAAAAAAATATAATTAAATATTTTTTTTCAAATTGGCTCTTTTTATTGTAAAATAAGTTTTATGAAAACTAAAACCGTTGCAATAGTCGGGCGCCCGAATGTGGGCAAATCAACCCTTGTTAACAGAATTATAGGCGAAAGACGCTCTATCGTAGATGACCTTCCTGGGGTTACAAGAGATAGAATTTATTTTGATGCAATTTGGCAGCATAAGCCCTTCATCATTATTGATACAGGCGGTATTATCACAAATGACGATGATGAATTTGTGAAAAACATTTTTCATCAGGCAAAACTTGCAGTGGATGAAGCCGATTTAATTTTGTTTGTGGTAGATGCTAAAGAAGGCTTAAACCCATACGATAACGATATTGCAGATATTTTAAGACAATCAAAAAAAGAAGTTGTTGTCGTTGCAAATAAAGTAGATTCGCCTGATGAAATTACAATGTACAGCGAATTTTACACTCTAGGCTTTGATGAAGTTATGCCAATATCGGCTCTCCATGGGTCGGGCGGTGTGGGCGACCTTTTAGACAGAGTTACAAAAGATATTGAAAGTAAAAAAGAAGAAGAAATTGAAGGCGCCATTAAAATTGCAATTGCAGGCAAACCAAACGCAGGCAAAAGTTCAATCTTAAACAACCTCTTAAATGAACAAAGAGCAATAGTTTCAGATATTTCAGGCACAACAAGAGATTCAATAAATTCAACGGTTTTATATAATAACGAAGAATTTATTTTAATTGATACGGCAGGTATCAGAAAAAAATCTAAAGTTGATTACGGCGTTGAAGCCTTTGCCGTTGATAGGGCATTAAGAGCAATTAAAGAAGCCGATATAACTTTGCTTGTAATTGACGCTAAAGAAGGTTTATCCGACCAAGATAAAAAAATTGCCCAAACAACGGAAGAAGCAGGAACAGGCTTAATTGTCGCATACAATAAATGGGATTTAATTAAAAATACCCCCACACATAAAGTGGAAGAAGAAATTAACAAAGAAGCGCCTTTTTTAAATTATGCAAAAAAAATTTTTATAAGCGCAAAAACAGGCCAAAGGCTGCATAAAATTTTTGAACTTGCAAAAGAAATTCAGGATGAAAGAACAAAACAGGTTCAAACAAGCACCCTAAACAGAATTATAAATGAAGCGGTTGATATTAACCCGCCAACATCGGAAAAAGGGAAATTCTTAAAAATTTATTATACAACCCAATCTAAAATAAAACCGCCTTCTTTTACTTTCTTTGTTAATTCAAAGAAGCTTTTAAAAGATTCATACAAAAGATATTTAATGAAAAAATTAAGAGAGGCTTTCGGCTTTTTTGGAACGCCAATAAGGCTTATTTTTAAAGAAAAAGGAGAAAAATAATGGTTGCAATTCCTTTTTGGGCATATATTTTAATTTTTGCAGTTGTTGCTTATTTAATAGGCTCAATTCCGACGGGCTATTTAATAGTAAAAGCAAAAACGGGGCAAGATATAAGAACAATCGGTTCCGGTTCAACTGGGGCTACAAACGTTAAAAGGGTTTTAGGCAAAAAATGGTTCTTTACCGTTATGGTTTTAGATGCAATTAAAGGTATGGTTCCTGTTTTGCTTGCAAAATATTTAACTTTTGGCGATTCTTTGGGGCTTGTTGCCGTGGTTTCAGCTGTTATGGTAATCATTGGGCACTCAAAACCTTTATTTTTAGGCTTTAAAGGCGGAAAAAGCGTAGCTTCAGGTATCGGAACAATTTATGCGCTTAATTTTTACGTGGGGCTTATATTAACCGTTGTTTGGTCAATTATTACATATTTTACAAAATATGTTTCAGTTGGTTCAATTATAGCTTTAATTTGTGCTCCTTTTTTAATGTATTACCTGAAAAACCCCGTTTGCTATACAGTTTATGCGGCAATTGCCGCCGTTTATATTATTTATCTTCACAGAGAAAATATAAAAAGGCTGATTAAAGGTACTGAAAATAAGGTTAGAAACTAATGAAAGCAATAGAAATAACTCCAAAAGTTAAAGTTAAAAATAATAAAATTTTATCTCTTGTATACACCCCGGGCGTTTCAAAAAGCTGCCTTAAAATTAAAGAAAATTTGGAAAAAGTTTTTGAACTTACAAACAGGTCAAATTCAGTTGCTGTTTTATCAAGAGATTATGAACTATCCAAAAAAAGAGCAATATTTTTAAAAGAAACAAGAACAACGGATGCTTACCCGCTTGTTATAAGAGAATGCTCTGATGATGACCTTCAAATGGTAATTGATGCCATTATGCCAAACTTTATGGGTGTTGATACCACTTTAATGAAGGGAATGCCTTATGATAACGATGAATTTATTCCGACTTGCTCCAAAGGCTGTATTTTGCCCGAATCTTTAAAAATAGAAGATATGGAACCTGTTGAACTTCGAAGTGCCTTTGGCGGTGTTATTGAAACCGAAATAAATGAAGTAATAGATTCAAGAAAGCCTGTTGCAATAATTTCAGACGGTACGGCAATTTTAGGTTTAGGAAACATTGGCCCAACGGCAGGTTTGCCCGTTATGGAAGGAAAAGCTGTTTTATTTAAAGAGCTTGGCGATGTTGATGCAATGCCATTATGTTTAAATACTCAAGATGTGAATAAAATTAAAAAAATTGTTTTATTGTTGGAAAATTCTTTTTCGGGAATTAATTTGGAAGATATTAAGGCTCCTGAATGTTTTGAAGTTGAAAAATTCTTAATTCAAAATTCAAGAATCCCGATTTTTCATGATGACCAACATGGTGCCGCCATTGTTACGCTGGCAGGCCTTTATAATGCATTGAATTTGGTTCATAAAAGCATAAATAAAATAAAAGTTGTAATCTCAGGCGCAGGTGCTGCAGGCCAAGCAATCGCAAGGCTTTTATTAAAAGCGGGCGTTAAAGATATTATAATGACAGATATTTTAGGCGTTGTTTATCAGGGAAGAGACGGCAATAATCCGTCTTTAGAAGCCATAAGCAAACTTACAAACAAATTAAATTTAAAAGGCAGTTTGGAAGATGCAATTAAAGGTGCCGATGTTTTTATCGGGGTTTCTGTCGGAAACATTTTAAGGCCGGAATGGGTTGAAACAATGGCTAATGATCCTATTGTTTTTGCGCTTGCAAACCCAACCCCTGAAATTATGCCCGATTTAGCTAAAAAAGCCGGCGCAAAAGTTGTTGCAACGGGAAGACCTGATTTTCCCAATCAATTAAATAATTCTCTTGTATTCCCCGGGCTTTTTGACGGTGTTTTGAATGCGGGAGTCAGAATTATATCGGATGACATTAAAATTTTAGCCGCAAAAACAATAGCTTCAATGGTTACAAAGCAAGAATTAGATTATGATTACATAATTCCAAATCCTTTGGATAAATCGGTTGCAAAAAATATTTCAGCATGTATTATAGACCATGTCAGAAATTTAACAACCGAATTCAATAAACGCCCAATATAAAAAATAGGGGTATTTGTTGTATTCTTTTTGTTGTTTATAAGAGCAATAAAAAAACAAAGAGTTTATGTAATTAATTAAATCGAAAGGTACTTAAACGTGAGCGAAGAAATTAAAGAAACTATTGAAACCGTTGAAGTTGATAACAACGAAGTAAAAGAAGAAGAAACGGTTGAAACAGTTGAAGAAACAACAGAAGAAGCTGTTGAAGTAACAACATTAAAACCACAAAGAAAACAATCAAGAAGAAGAAAAATTGAAACAACAGAACCTGTTGAATCAGAATGGAAAGAACAAGTTGTTCAAATCCGCAGAGTAAC
>CALUWE010000015.1 GCA_944324425.1 Candidatus Gastranaerophilales bacterium | reverse complement strand
GGTGAATGTCGGAGGTTCGAATCCTCTCGTGGACAAATTTTTATACGAAGTTCAGCAGGATAGAACGTCACCCTCAATACGGTGAATGTCGGAGGTTCGAATCCTCTCGTGGACAAATTTTTGTTATTTTGAAAAATATATTTCATTTAATTTATTGGCGCTTGTTGGGCCTATTTTTATGCAAGATTAAACCCATTGGTTTAAACTTTATTATATTTTTTATGCTAAAATTCAGGTTATGGATAATAATGAAATTGTAAAAGAAATGCAGGAAGTTGCCCTTCAAATGTACAAAGATGACATTGAAGAAGACCCTGAAATTGAAAACGAATATTTTGATTGCTCTTGCTGCGGCGAATATAAGACAATGGCAGGCAGCATTCAATATGGCAAATACAGGCTTTGTAACGATTGCGTTGTTTTAGCTGAAGTGGGTTTTAAATTAAATAAGTTTAAAGATATTCAAGAATTAATAGACGCTATGGAAGATAAGCGCTTAGAAGTTATGTGTGAATTTATAAAACAGGATGAAAAATCTGTTAATAATTAATTAATTTATTTATTAAATAACCTTAGTTGTAAGAAACTAAAATTAAATTTCCTTTTATCCTTATTTATAGCATACATTTGTCTTATAATTGTCCATGGAGATGGAAGTTCTTTTGTTTCATAGCCGTTATATATTGCTATTTCATCACATAAATCTAATAATAACCTGTGCTTATTATAAAAATATTCTATCTCATCATCTTTTTTAGTATCAATTTTAAATAAATCAGGACGAAGTTTTTCGATTTCAATTAATATGGATTTTATAGAAGGTTTTGTGTCAAATTTCGGTAATTCTTTAATATCTGCAATATCGTGTCCTAAATGATATTCAAATAAATTGATTGCATCTTTATATCTTTTTTTATTCAATTCAAAATCTTTAAAACTATAATGTGCAATCGCATTTCTTAAATTCAATAAATTTTTCCTTGAATGGTTTAAAACCGCAAAATTTTCAGGAATGTTATGATAAAACCTTTCTAATATTTCACTTTTTCTAAATTGCTCACAGCAAAGAAATAAAAATAAAATGTCTGACAAATATAAAATGTTTATTATTTTTTCAAATTTTTGGCTTTCTTTTGCAATTTGCGGATTTTTTAAAATTGCAAGAATGCTGTTTCCTTTGCTATAATCATACCTTTTAAGCCTGTTTTTATTGTTAAAAAAATTTTTAAATACTTTAATAATATCTTCACCGTAATAATTTAGAAGTGAGGAAATAAGCCTTTTTTCATAAGTATTTCAAGGCGCATTAAACGACAATACAATTTTGAAAATTCAAAATAATATTTTTTAATCATATGGTAATTTTATCAAAAATTATGGCATGTAAAAAGTGCACGCAATTGCGTGCACTTGCCTGCTTTTGTACCTAGGGAACATGTCTTGCATGCCTATGCCCATTCTCAACAGAGCAAGGGTACAATATTATTATATCATATCTAATTTTTGGCTTCAATATATTAAATTCAAGGTCTATAAATTTGCTACAATTAAAAGGTTATTTTAAATTAAAATTATAAACATTAACTTATGATAGAATATAACAATGAACAAAGATAAAATCACAAATACTGTTTTTATAATTTTTTGCTGTTTTCTTTTTTTATTTTTATTTTTTCACACGGCAATAATAACGGTAAATGCTTTTGTTTTGAATAATTTTAATATGGAATTGTTTTTGTTTTTGTTTATTGGTCTGTTTTTGGCAATTTTTATTTTAACAATGCCATTTTTAAAAATTAAACTTTATCAGAAAATAATTTTTGGGTTCATATTTTTATTTTTAATTTATTTTTTCCCTCAAATTACAAATAAATTACCTTTAATTAAAGAAATAAACAACGCCAAATCTTGCATTGAAAGTGGTTTTATTTGGGATGATATTCAAAAAGTTTGCAAAACTAAAAATTAACCTAAAATTTTATGCACCCTGTTGCAATTTGGGCAAGCAATTTCCGAAATTTTAAGCTCTGGCGGAATTTTTAATTTTACATTGCAATCGCAATTAATAATTTTGTAATTGCTGGCTTTTTTGAAGCTGTCTTTGGCTTCCCTTTGACGATTTATTCTTTGTTCATCCGTATTTTTATCTGAAACCGCCGTTTCTGAAGCGGCACTTGCAACAGGTGCCACAATCGGAATCGGGGACAAATTCATTTTTAATAATTTGTTTTTATTTACTAATGATTTTTCAGATAAAACGGCTCTGTATACCTTATTATATTCTTCAAAATCACAAGCTCCCATTTGTTTTAAAACAGAAATTCTTTTTTTGGTTGAAGGGTGTGTTGAAAAAAGTTCATCCCAAAATCCCGCATTTTCTTTTTGAAGAAAATTATGAATATACATGCAGGAAACCACTTCTCCGGAGTGCATTTTTTCATTTTTTTCAATATATTTTTCATTATTTTTATCCGAAGATACAGAAAAATTAGAAATTTTAGTTAAAGCGCTTGCAAGGCCTGAGGGGTATCTTGTATATTGGCAAGCACAAGCATCAGCCAAATATTCTCTTTTTCTTGAAACGGTTAAATATAAAAGTTTAACTAAAATCGGTGAAATTATAGCCAAAATCAACGCAATTAAAATTGCGGCACCGGCACTGTCTCCTGATCTTCTTGAACTGCTGTATCTTCTTGATCTTGGGCCGCCTATAAAACCTCTGATAATCGCATTGGATACACAAACAATAAGGCCGAAAACAACTCCGGCATACATTAAATACAATGTATCAAGATTTTTAATATGAGCAATTTCATGGGCAATGACGCCTTGGAGCTCATCCCTGTTTAAGGAGGATAATAAGCCTGTTGTAACCGCAACAGCTGCATTTTTTTCATTAATGCCCACACTGAATGCATTCGGAATATTTGAATCAATAATATAAATTTTAGGAATAAACCCCAAAGAGGCCGAAATTGACATTTCTTCGACAGCATTGTGTAAAACCGGCAAATCCTCTTTTTTAATAGGAACTGCACCTACTTGATTTAAAAAGAATTTTGAAGCGTTAAATTTTGTATATATGATTATCCCAAGAAGGCATATAAAACTTATCCCAAGCCCTATGTATGTACCGAAATATGACTTGTCGGATATTTCACATGAAACACAAAAGCCTAATGCGCTTCCGAAAAACAAGAAAAACAACGTTAAAATAATAAGAAAAAACGTTGTTTTTCTTTTGTTTTGTTCAATTATAAACCACATTAAAATTTAACCTTTACAACTTCTTTTTCATTGTCTGCAGCTTCAAAAAATTCCATATCTTTAAAATTAAACATACCCGCAATAATATTTGACGGGAACTGTTCTTTTTTGTTTTGATAGAACATAACCGCATCGTTGTATGCAACTCTTGCGTATGCAATTTTATTTTCCGTTGAAGATAATTCTTCCTGAAGGGCTAAAAAGTTTTCACTTGCTTTTAAGTCAGGGTAATTTTCGCTTAAAGCAAACAAACTTTTTAAAGTTGAAGATAATTGATTTTCCGCTTCAGCTTTTTCTTTTATGCTTGCGGTTTGCTGCATGGCTAAACTTCTTGCTTTGATAACATTTTCAAATGTGGTTTTTTCATGTTCCATATACCCTTTAACACATTCGATTAAATTAGGTATAAGGTCATATCTTCTTTTTAATTGAGTATCAATTTGCGCCCAAGCATTTTTAGTTGCGTTTTTGCAAGCGATAAGCCCGTTATATACCGAAACAATACCTGCTACGATTACTAATACAATAACAGCTGAAATGATTGAAACTACCATTTATTAACTCCTATGCTAAACTATCTGTAAAACGTTTCGCCAAAAAATGAGACCGCTTCATTTTTTGCGCCTTCTTTGTGTTTGTTGAAATATTCGGACAATTCACCGGCTTCAAACCAAATGCCGTGGCGATTAATGCATCTGTCTAAAACAAGTCCGTCTATTTCGACTTTTTCCATATATTCACCGCATTTTGGACATTTTTTCGGCTTTTCTTTAAATGTGTTGGAAGAAGGGTTGATATTCATTAAATCATCAATTAAAAAAGGAAGTTTTAATTCATGCTTAACAAGATACCATTCATCGGCATCTAAAAAGAACCCTTTACATTTTATACAATATTCAACCTCAATATTATTTTTTTCAAGCGCAATTAAGATTTCATCACAATTGGGACAATTCATTCGTTTATTCTGCCTTATTTTTAATGTTTACGCTCAATGAAATTCTCTTATCATCAGGATTGAATTTCAAAATAACAGTATCTATCACTTCGCCCACATCTAAAATGGTGTTGTGTTCGTTTTGATATTGCATAACTTCAACTTGGGGCAAAAGTGCTTCTACACAAGGATAAACTTCGACAAAAGCGCCGAAATGTTTAATTCTTGTAATTTTGCCTTTAACAATTTCGCCTTCATGGATTTTGCCCTTGGCTTCAACCCAAGGATCGGGTTCTAAGTTTTTAAGGCTTAATGAAACTCTTTGTTTGTCAAGGTCAATGCCGATTATTTCAACATCAATTTTTTCACCGATTTTAAGAACATCGCCCGGATGATCTACCCAGCGCCAGCTGATTTGAGACAAAGGCAACAAGCCATCCACGCCGCCAATATCAATGAATGCGCCGAAATCCGCAATTCGAACAATTTCGCCTTTAACAATTTGTCCGACTTCCAATTGCCCGAATACGTCTTTTTTAACTTCTTCAACAGAATCCGAGTATACTTTTCTGTTTGATAATATGAAATTATTTTGCAGAACGTCTATTGATAAAATTTTCAGTTCAAGTTTAGAGCCTACAATAGTGTCTGTTTCTTTTGATCTTAAATGAGATGAAGGAACAAAGCCTTTGATACCCAAAACTTCAACCAAAACGCCGCCCTTAACCACCTGAACAACTGTTCCTTCGATGATTTTATCTTCGGCTTTAATTTCTTCCAATTGTTTCCAATTGTAAGCGCTTGCCACTTTTTTGTAGGAAAGCGTGAGCCTGCCGTCTTCATCTTCTTCTTTGATGATTAAAAACTCAAACTTTTCGCCTAATTTTAAAACTTCTTTTATGTCGTCTTCTTTGTTTAGTTTGGCTTCTTTGTCAGGACAAATCGCATTTGATTTTGCGCCTATGTCAATTATAGCGCCTTCGCTGTCATAACCTTCAACAACGCCTTGAACTAAATCGCCTTTTTTGAAGTTATACTCATACTTTTTTAATAATTCTTCATACTGCTCATCGGTAATTAGTTTATCAGACATAATTTGACACAAGCTCCCAAAATGTATATACCCCATGATAGCATTTTCTTCCTCATTTGTATATATTTGTTACAAAAAATATTAAGATTTTATATTGAATTATACTGTTTTTGTGATATATGAATAACATTTTTTACTTGGAATAATTGACAAATGAATGAAGCCAACCAAAAAGGAATATTGTTAACAGGCTTAAGGCTTTTATATATTTTGGAACTTTTAAGCAAAAAAAGCGCATCAAAAAAAGAGGTTTCAAATTACGTCAAAGAAAAAACAAAAATCGAAAATTATTCAAAAGAAACCCTTAAATTAGACATTAACAGCCTTATAAAAAGCGGGTTTCAGCTTAAAAGAACAGGGGCAAGAGAAAATTTTCGGTATGAACTTTTAAAAAAACCGATATTTTTAAAATTTAACAAAGAAGAAACAGAAACCGCGGAATTTATAAAAAATGCGGTTCTTGAAGTTTTAGACTATAAAGAAATTTTGGCAGTCAGAAACTTTTTTAATTCAAATAAAGAGCTTTTTTCAAACGAATGCGGAATTTTTGATTTTGAGGGTTTTAATTCAATAAATCAAAAAACCATGGATAAAATTGATGAATTAATTCAAAAAAATCTGCCTGCAAGAATTATTTACTCCTCACCCCTAAACGGCCGAAAAGAATTTATGGGCTATATTCAGGCAGTTACAACAAGAAACAACAAATTATATTTAAGTTTGTATGATGATATGTTTGGAAACAAATTGTCGTTCAGGGCGGATAAAATTCAAAATATTGAAGCCGCAAGTGCCGTATCAAAGCCTTTAAAAAAGCACGAAAATGTGTATAAATATACGGTTACAAAAAGCTTTTTTGACAATAATCCGATATTAAAATCGGAAAAAATTACAAAAACCGATGATAAATATGTTGAAATAGAAAATTATGAACATGATGAATTTTTTGTTATTCAAAGATTATTATTTATCGGGAAAAACTGCGTTAAAATACCCGATTGCAGACTGAAAGAAAAAATCATAACAATTTTGAATGATACCTTGGGAGTTTATGAAAAATGTCAGGCTCAATAGATTCGGGAGTGAAAATATTTTTAATTCTTGATATTTTGTTTGAGTCTCCGAAAAATATTGAAGAAATTTGCAAAAAACTTTCCAAGCAAGGTATCAAGGCTGATAAAAAAACCGTTTCAAAATATTTAAGAACAATTAAACAATTCGGCTTTCAAACAGAAAAGCGAAACGGTAAATTTCACGTTTTATCTTCTCCGTTTGAATCAAAAGAAAATTTTGAAGGTGCGGAAATAATTTTTTGCATTATTGAACATTTTTTCAAAAACAATATTGAATATGAACCCTTTAAAACGAAATTTGAAAATATGTTCAATTTAAAAATTAATAGAAAAACGCATGAGCTGATTAAGGAAAAATTTAAAATTTCCGAAAACATTACAAAAAACATTCAAACAGTGAATAATTTAATAAAACAAGATAAAAAAGAAGTTAACGTTTTATATAAAGGTAAAAAATTAAAACTAAGCATAAAAGAAATTAAATTTGCAAAAAACGGAATTTTTCTTTGTGCAAAGAATAAAACGGAAAGAACTTTTTCCTGCTTAAAATTGGAATATATTGAAAGCATAAAGCCGGACAAAACAAAAATTTCAAAATTTAAACCCGAAAACGGCATAAACTTTAAAATAAAAAATACGCTGAGAAAAAATTATATTTTAAAAAAGGGTGAAATTGCACATCACTTTAAAGATGAAACAATTATCACAAATTCCTATGAAGAAAAAGAGGAAATATTCTCCAGACTTTTAAAATACGGTAAAAACGCCGAAATAGTTTCTCCTAAAAAAGAAAGAGACCTTTTTCAAAAAAAAGTAAAAGAATTAATTGAACATTATAATTCAATGTAATGTTCTAAAATAATATCCCTTATTTCGGTATCATTCGGGTTAACTTGGTATGCCGTTTTATAATAGTCAAGCGCAAGCTCTCTGTCATCCAAAAGCTCTAAAATTTTTGCTATGTTATAATAAGCATCTGCGCAGTATGGGTTAATTTGAGTTGTATAAAGATACTCATCCACAGCTTCTTTATATTTTTCCATGTTTCTCAAAATATCCCCTTTTAAAAAGTGTGCCAATGCAAAATCGGGGTTATTTTCAAGCGCTTTATTTACGATAAAAAGGGCTTTTTCCAATTGTTTTTCATTTTTCAGCTGAATTGCATAAGCGTATAGAAGCTCATTGTTATTGGGGTTTTGTCTCAACATAAATTCAATGTTTTTACTTGAATCATAATTGCCTTTTGCCCGCCCCGTTGACAAAGAAACCTCATAATTGTCGGGTATATACCTCGAGCCGCCTTTAATTGAAGGGAAGCTGGGCAGTTTTTTGATTACCATTTCATCTTCAGACAACAAATTTAAAGGCTTAAACTCTATTGAATAATTGAGGTCAACAAAATCTTTTTCAATAACGGGAAGCTTGCTTTCAATTTCATTTGCTCTAATGGAAGTGTTGTAATCGTATGTAACTCCGCCCTTCATAACATCATCTGCAAATGAAGGCAATGACAGCAAAATTAAACAAAAAATCAAAAACTTTTTATTCAATTTAAAGACTCCCCTTAATCTTTAATTTTGTTTGATAGGCAAATTCAAAAAAATCTTTTTTCTTGCTTATGGCTTTTAAAACCGAAGCATTTAACATTATATTGCCCGATAAAAACAAAGTCAAAACATTAAGTTTTTTGTTATATTCAAAATTCAAATCGGAAATAAGCCCCAAATGTCCGTAATCCAAACCGTCTGCAAGTTTTATGATTGAGCCCAAACAATTCAATTTTATTTTGTCTTCGTCGTTTAATTTTGAATAAAGTTTGTGTTTTTTGGGGTTCGGAAGGCTTTTTCTGTGGTATCTTATAAGGCAGCACAAAAAAATTAAATCTTTTTCTTGAATGTCATCCGGTTTATTTTCCAAAATAAATTTAGCACCTGCTTTATTGTGTTCTTTATTGTATATTTTTTCAAAATAAACACCTATATCATGCAGGCTTGCCCCCTTTTTTAAAAATTCAAGGTCAATTTCGTTATCATATTTTTGAATGTCGGGAAAAACATTTTTCAATTTTTCAAACAACATCAAAGAATATTTTTGAACATTTTCGCTGTGTTCAACATCTTTTGAATATTGCTTTAAAATTTCCTCGGTATTCAATTTATTCGCCTTTTTGTTCAATTGAAAATTTCAGGTATTTATTAATTGTTTTCAAGAAAGCATTTTGTTCAAAATATTCTTTTTTCATAAACTCTTCAATGCCTTCCTTCATAAATGCTTCTTTAAGCCCCGGTTTTTCAATGGAAGTAAATACAATAACGGGAATATTTTTGGTTTTTTCTCTGTTCCTTAAAATTTGAACAAATTCCAAACCGCTCATATCCGGCATTTCATAATCCGAAATAATAAGGTCATATTGAGTATTATCAAGCGTTCTTAATGCGCTCTTTGCGCTTGATTCCAAATCTGCGCTGTAACCGTTGGAAACAAGCACATTGTTCAATAATCTTCTTGTTGTAATGGAATCATCCACCACAAGAATTTTATATTTTGAATTGTCTTGCAGCGTTAGAGATTTTGTTGAAACAAAATCTCTCGGATTGATTGAATTTGAATTCAGAATATCGCCAACGTTTAACAAAAGGCACATTTCACCGTTTGCAAGGGTTGTAATGCCTGAAATGTTTTTGACTCTAAGCATAGGTTCAGGCAGTTTTTTATGAAGAATTTCTTCGTCTCCCACGAGTTTTTGAATGATAATGCCTGTTGTAATGCTTTCCGATTTTAAAACCATAATAGTGTGTTTATCATCTTTTTTGTTTTCATCTTCCTTGTTGCCCAAAATTGAAGATAAACTGCAAATCGGAATTGCTTCGTTGTTGTAAATGAAATAAAATTTGTTATCTCTGTTTTTAATTTCATCGCTTCCGATTCTTAAAACCGTTTGAATGCTGCCTGCGGGTACTGCAAAGAGCTGGTTGTTTTCCATAATAATAAAGGCCTTCATGGTTGCCATTGTTGTCGGCAGTTCCATTGTAACAACCGTGCCCTTGTTTTCTTCACTATATACATCAATTCTGCCGTTCAGTTGAGAAATTTTTGTATGAACTATATCAAGCCCCAAGCCCCTTCCTGAAAGTTCTGTTACAGAATCTCCCGTTGAAAATCCGGGGTAGAATATAAAGTTTGCCAATTGTTCTTTAGACATATTTTCAGCGGCTTCTAAAGTGGCAAAACCTTTTTCGACAGCCTTTTGTTTAATTTTTTCAATGTTTATGCCTCTGCCGTCGTCTTTTATGCTGATTACGATTTTATTTTCTTTTTGAAGCGCTTTTATAATGATATTTCCGGTTTTGGGTTTGCCCAAACGCTCTCTGTCCCTTGGAAGTTCAATTCCATGGTCAATAGAGTTTCTTACAATGTGCATAATGGGAATTTTAATATCTTCAATAATTTTTTTATCTGCGCTTGTTTCCGCACCGTCTATTGTAAGCTCAATTTCTTTGCCTTTGTCTTTTGCGATGTTGTGAACCATTCTCGGGAACAAATTAAAAACTGTGGACAAGGGCAAAATACGCATTGATTTAACCATATTTTCAATTTCAGAAGTTGCGGTATTTAATTTTATGTTATTTTCCTGCAACTCTTTAATTAAAATATTCAAATTGGTTAGAATATAGTTCATTTTTTCGGTGTTTGCATTATGAAAAGCAATTAACTGTTTGTTGTATCCTAAAAATGAATCTTTTTTTTGCGATAAATCCTGATTTCCGGTTAATGCGTCCTGAATATATTTTTTTTCATAAAACTTCATGTAATAACCTATTTTATGGTAATGTTTTTGCCATTCAATAAGTTCATCCTGAATATATTTAACCATTCCCACATGTTCATGGGATTTAATTCTTGTAACAATAAGGTTGCCGATTTGGCTGACCAGTTTATCCAATTTGTCGGAATTAACCCTCAACGTCTTAATGGCTGTTGTATCAAAGCTTTGCGCCCAGTCGACAGGCTTTATTGTTTTTTGGGTTCTTTGCATTTTGGCGGGGTTTTCAAGCTCGTATTTAATCATTTGAGCAATAATAACCGCCTTTTGGTTTAAAAGCTCAACTTCTTCTATAAAATCGTTATAAACATTTTTGGATGACCTTGCTTCAACTATCCCTGCGGTTGATTCCAAGATTTCTTTTAAGGCTTCAATGCCGTCGGATTCAAGCTTTACGTTGCTTTTTTCAAAATTTAAAATAATGGCCAAAATTGTTTGATAAATCTTTTTAAAATCGTCATTTTGAAGCCTTGAAACAATTTCATTTAAAAGGCTTTTTGCTTCGGCCAAAGAATGCCTGTTTTTATTTATATCGGGAATGGTTTCCGCCGTTTTATTTATTAATTCCAGCAATTCGGCGTTTTTTAATTGGTCTTGAGAGTGCTTCAGTTCTTCTTCATTTGTCAGTTTGTTATCGGTTGAAATTTTATATGCACTTTCATAATAATTTTTTGTGCTCAAGCCGTTTTCTGCCGCAATTTTGCCGAATATTTGAATAAATTCGTTAATTTTAGCATTTAATTCATATAAAATTTCGCCGTTTGTGTTGCCTTCCCTTATACTTTCGGCTGTAAGATCGGAAATTGTGTTGGAAATTTCGTAAAGTTTTTCAATTTGAACATCTTCGCATAATTTTGAAAGCTCGCCGCTTAATGTAATTATGTCTTGCAATTGCTCAAAATCGTTATATTGAACGCATTTTGTATAAATGAAAATAATGCTTGTGATAAGGTCTTCAAATTTTTCAAAGTTTATTTTAAAAAAATTTTCTTCTTTTTTAACCTCTTTATTTATCTGTTCCGTATTTTCATTTTGTTTATCGAGGTTTTCGCATATATTGGTAAGCTTTTTTATATGAATGTCGGATTCTTCGTTTACAAATTCCGACTTTTGCTCAACGGTTTTTTTAATCAGCTTGTCTATACAAGACAGTGCGTCTGAAATTGTATCCGTTATATTTGAGTTAACCTGAAGTTTTCCTTCTCTGATTAACCCCAAAACATCTTCTATTTTATGCGCAATGTTTTGAATGCCGTTAAACCCGAGCATTCTTGCAGAACCCTTTAAGCTGTGGGCATCTCTGAACAAGTGCATGGCAACATCAATGTCATTGGGCTTTTTTTCCAGCAAAAGAAGGTTTTTGTCCATTGATTGGAGAATTTCAGCCCCTTCTTGAGCAAAAATATTTAATATTTCATCTAATTCTTCCTGAAGAAATTCCATTTTATTTAATTTTTGCCTTTTTATTCTCCGACAACGGTATTTTTAAAGCCCTTGCTTATTTGATTAATATTATCAAGTTTTTTTGTGGTTGTTTCGAGAGTTTTGTTCGCATTTTCAAGGGTTGAGTTTAAACCTTTGATGTAGCTGTCCGTTTCATTTGTGCCTTTATTGATTGTTTTTGAAATATTATCAATTTCGGCTACGCCCGTTGAAATTTCGTTTATTATATTGATTAAGCTTTCAACGTTTGAGCCTATATTGTGAGCTAAATCTATACCGGATTCAATTTCTTTTGTACCTTCTTCGGTTGCAATAACGGTTGAATTTGTTGTTTGCTGAATATCAGTAATTAAAGATGTAATTTTGGTTGTTGCTTGTTTTGATTCATCCGCAAGTTTTCTAATCTCACCCGCAACAACCGCAAACCCTTTGCCGTGTTCTCCTGCTCTTGCAGCTTCAACTGCGGCATTCAGCGCAAGAAGGTTTGTTTGTTCCGCTATATCTTCAACCGTGCCGATTGTTGAACTTATAGATTGAATAAATTCCGATAATTCAAGAATTAATTCAGCAATTGTCTGCATTTTGTGTCTTATGACAAACATTTTTTCAATGTTTGCTTTAACCGCTAAATGTTCTTCATTTGTACGTTCTAAAGTGTTTACCGTTTTATCTCTTGTTTGGCTTATCATGCAATCCATCGAGCCCAATTCTTTAATTAAAGAAGACAAAACCTCAGATGTATCTTTAAGAGTATCAAAGGAATCTTTAAAGGCTTCTTTTTGTTCTTTGGATAAACCCTCAATATTTTTTGTTTCTTCATCCGTTTGTTCTATCGAATCAAAAATCAGTCTGTCTAATTCCCTTTTATACCATCTTTTGTTAATGTAGAAGGCATAGTGTAAAAGCACCAATAACACAAGCGCAAACGCCAAAATTGCCAAAAGTTCAAGTTCTCCCGAATATCTGCCGAAAACCCACGCAAACAAAATGCCGAGCGCAATAATGAGGGTGTCAATTAGCTGCTGGGTGTTTATAAGCTTGTTTATGGTTGTCTTTTTGTACTCTTTTAACATGATTTCACCTTTTTTAAAAATAATGTATAATAATTCTAAGTATATTATATTAAATATCTCAACTTATGGCAAAAAAAGTATTAATTATAGATGATTCCGTTACACAATTAACAAGCTTGAAAATCTTTTTCAAAAGAGAAGGCTGGGAAGTAGAAACCGCTAAAAACGGTGTTGAAGGGTATGTTAAAGTTTATCAAAACACACCCGATGTTATAATTTCCGATGTTTTAATGCCGCACTTAGGCGGTTTTCAGTTGTGCAGACTTTTAAAAAGCAACAAAGAAACTCACGATATTCCGTTTATTATGCTGACTGTCTTGGACAAAAATCTTGATAAATTTTGGGCAAGCCAATCCGGTGCGGATGTATTTTTAAGAAAAGATTTTGATATGGCGACAATTGTTCAGGCTGCAGGTGAAATTGTCGAAAAAATGCCTGTTTCAAATGCCGTTAAAATGGAGCTTTCCACTTTTGAAATTGAAGAAGATGCCATAATAACTCAAATTAATAAAATTTTGGATGATGAACTTATGAAAACAACCATAACAAATAAGTTCAGAACCATAACGGATTATACGAAAGATGATAAATTTTTAGCAAGGCAAATTTTTGATATTTTATCCGCAATAACGGATTATGACGTTGCCTGCATTTATTTCCATTCGCCCGATAATTCGGTTCAAAAAAGAATTATTTTTGACGAAGAAAATGTTTCATTAACGGATGAATTAATGCTTGAGCTTTGGCGCCAATTGCTGCCCGACAGCATAAACGATTTCAAGCCCGAAAAAATTGAAAACGATAATGAAAAAACATCAATTGATTCAATTGACGATCTTTTGTCGAAGAAAGAATTTGATTTCTATTATGATGACATTTTAATAGGAAAATTATGTTTTTATTCAAGAGAAAATATCCGCTGGAATAAAATGAGGTTTATGCAAACCGTAAAATCCGAATTGGATTTATTCCTAAGGCTTAAATATCTTTACACAAAAACCTGTTACCTTTCAATAACCGACGAACTAACCCAATTATATACAAGGCGTCATTTAAAATCGGTTCTTGCACAGGAATTTGAAAGGGCAAAAAGATACGGTACAATTGTAACGGTTGCCATGATAGACATTGACGATTTTAAAATGGTAAACGATAAATACGGCCATATGGCAGGCGATTACGTTTTGAAAGAAGTTTCAAAAATATTTATAAACACTTTAAGAAAAACTGATTTTGTATACAGATACGGCGGTGAAGAAATTTGTATTTTAATGCCTGAAACTTTGATTGATAAGGCTTATATCCCTTTAGAAAGATTAAGAAAAACAATTGAAAACAGAGACTTTATTTTTGAAGGCAAAAAAATGAATGTAACCGTTTCTATTGGTGCTTCAACCTACGGCAAAGAAATGAGAGATTCAAACGAACTTATTGAAAAAGCTGATGCCGCATTGTATAAAGCCAAGAAAAGCGGCAAAAACAAAGTGGTAATGGAACACAATGAATAACGCCATCGTTGATTATAAAGAAGAAAGTTATATATTTTTTTCAATAGGAACATTTAACTATGCATTTAGTGCAAAGTATGTTCTTGATATTATGCAGCTTGTGGAATTGGAATACCCTGAATCCATGCCTGATTTTATAACGGGGCTTTTGGAATATAACAACCAAATCATAAAAATTATTGATATAAGAAATATCTTAAAATTAGAGGCAGCCCCCTATAATTTGAATTCAAAAATTATCATCGTAAAAACTAAAAATGATGTATTCGGAATTATTATTGATGATGTTAAAGAAATTCGCCGTATAAATACTCTGTCTATGAACATTCCCCCGTATGATACCGAAAAATCTTATTTGGAAGCTATTTATACGGACAAGGAATTTTCCGTTACCATTTTAAACCTTGAAAATATTGAAAGAAAAATTAATTCGCCATACAGTTTTACGGGCGACAGTAAAAACAGCGCGGCAACATTTTTGCCAAAAGATACTGCATCAAAAGAAACTTTGCACAGAAGAAGACTTCATTATGCAAGAAAAACAAAAGAAGTAACAAACGAAATTATAAAAAGCCAAGACACATACATTACTTTTATTTTGGATAATAATACCTGTTGTATAAAAATTCTTCATGTGGCGGGTTTTTATAAATTTTTAAATGTTAAATTGACAAAAGTTCCCTGCACGCCCGATTTTATTGTGGGTATAGTCAGTATAAAAGGCAGATATATAACCGTTATTGACCTTTTAAAATATACAGAAAACAGAAATGTTGAAATTACAAAAGAAACAAGCATCATTGTTGTTGAATACGAAGACTATGAAATAGGCATAATAGCGGACGCCATAGGCGAAACAATCGATATAGCGGAAAATCTTGTGAATTATAAACAAGACTCAATTACAAGCTGTCTGAATGAATGTGTTATAAATAATTCAATATATTTGTTCCTTGATATTAAAAAATTGTTCGGGGATGAAAAACTTTATGTCAGTTGATTTAATAAAAAAAATTATTAATAAGAACAATATGAAAATAGATATTTTAAAATTTTTAATTTCGGTTTGTATTGTTTTATTGTTTACTGTTTTTCAGCCGGTAAATGCCGAAGAAGATTTTCAAAAAATTTATGATGAATTAGAGCCCGCTAATTTTGAGTATATTTTCGGAATTGACCCTTATCAGGCGGAAGAATATAAGCAATATATGTTTTCCCCGTATCCTTTAATGAGAACGGGCGTTAATTTTATTTTTAAAGAAACGGTTATACCGCCAGGGTTTTACCTTTTAACGCCAAGAAAAAAAGACGGCAGAACATATGTTTTGTTTAAAGAAAACGGCCGTGTTAAATATATGGTGCCTTGTTATAATGTTGACCTTACAACTGAAGAATTTTACGATGAATATATTCCAAAACCCAAAACCACAAAGTGGAAAAGGTTTAAAACAAAAGTGGCGGATTTTGTGGGTACCATGTTTCCCGAAAAAACACAAAGAAAACCTATTCCTAAAACTTATATGGAAATAAACGATATAAATGGTGAATTTTGGCAAATTATATTGTATTATGGAACAAACAAATACTTTATGATTTTTAAACAAGATAAATAGGAAGTCTTATGAAAAAATTCACTTTTCTTTTAATTTCGGCGTTGATTATCAATTTTGCTTGTTATAGCGCCGCATTTGCCGATGTTACCGAAAAAGACGTAAAAGAGGTTATTAAAATAACCGAAAAATTAAGAAAACTATCCGACAAAAATGATATTGAAGGAATTTCGAAATATTATTCGGATAATTATAAAAGCGCTGACGGCTATAATAAAGACCAAATATTGGAAATTTTTGAAACGGCAAGAAAACTTTACCCAAGCTCAAAAACAAAAGAAACCATTAAAAAAGTGGATATAAAAGATGATTTAATTAAAATTTATATCGATGAAATTTCAACCACGAAAATTTTAGTAAAAGGGGATGACGCCGCCTATACGGAAAAAGGCAAAATAAAAGGCAAAATGGTAAGCGTGGCTGATTATTCAATGACATATAAAAAAGAAAATGATAATTGGATGGTAGTTGCGGATGAAATTTATGAAGAAGCAACCGATATAAGATACGGTGAAGCAATGGAAGCTGATTTTAAAATGGAAGCTCCAAAAACCCTGAAGCCGAATGAAGAATTTACCGTTAAAACCACTCTTGTTGTTCCGGAAAACAGGGTTGCAGTCGGCTCAATAGGCCATGATAAAATAGTTTATCCGACGGAAAAATATTGGGACCCATACAGAGCAATTGATTCAACCGGAATTTTAGAAAGAGTGATGATTGCAAACGATAAAAATATAAATGAATATGCAAATGCCACATATGCTTTTATAAAAACCGTTGACACAAAAGATAAAAAAGCAAAAAAATACAGAGCGGTAATTTCCGGCATGGGCTTTTATGTTCAGAGAATGAATATGGAAAAATCAAATAATGAAAATAAAGGATAAAAAAGCTTTTACAATTTATATTCTTTTAACTCTTGTCATTTGGCAATTAATGATTAGTTTGTCCAAAATTTTTATGAACGAACACTTTTTTAAAAAAAATGACGACATGACATTCTTTTTAATAACGGAAACTCAAAATAAAGGGGCAGCATTTGGAATGTTTCAAGACAGCTCTCTTATATTGGGGCTTTTAGGGGTTGTTGTTATTTTATTATGCTTAATTTATGTTTTTAAATATGTTGCTTTTATTGATAAAACAAAAATTTTATGCTCTGCAATTTTTACCGCAGGAATTTTGGGCAACACCGTTCAAAGGTTAACTGACGGGTATGTAACAGATTTTATAAAACTTACGTTTGTTAATTTTCCCGTTTTTAATTTATTTGATATTTTGATTACTTTTTCTGTTTTTATTTATATTTTCTTTTGCTTTAGAGAAGAAATTATAAAAAGGATAAAAAATTGCAAATAAAAATTGAACAAAATGATATAAATAAAAGGCTTGATAATTTCATCACGGAAGCTTTTTTTGATGAGTATAAAATTCAAACCGGAGTAATTTTAACAAGAAATATTGTTCAAAAAAATATAATAGAAGGGCTAATTAAAGTTAATTCAAAACCTCAAAAGCCCTCTTACAAATTAAAATTAAATGATATTGTTGATTTTAAAATAAAAGAAAAAGAAGAAATAAAAATAAAACCAAAAAATATTCCACTTGATATTATTTTTGAAGATGATGACCTTATTGTTCTAAACAAGCAAAAAGGGCTTATTGTGCACCCTACAAGCAAAATGGAAGAAGACAGTTTGGTTTCTGCTCTTTTATTTCATAATAAAAAATTATCCGATATAGGGGGAATAATAAGGCAAGGAATAGTTCATAGGCTTGATAAAGATACATCAGGTTTAATGCTTGTAGCTAAAAACAATGAAGCCCATATTAAACTTCAAAAAGATATTCAAGATAAAAAAACAATAAGAAAATATTTGGCCGTTTGCTATGGCAATATTGAAGATGATTTTGGAACAATTGATAAACCCTTAATTCATTATTTGAATAAAACAGTTAAAATGAATGCGGCAGAAAATGGGCAAAGGGCAATAACCCATTATAGAGTTATAGAAAGGTTTAATTTAGCCACTTTTTTAGAATTGCAATTGGAAACAGGAAGAACGCACCAAATAAGGTGCCACTTATCTTCAATTAATCACCCGATAATAGGGGATGACCTGTACGGTGCAAAAGGGTTTCAAAAGGGGGCTTTTAGGACTCTTAAAACTCAAGGGCAAGTTTTAATGTCATATTATTTATCCTTTACACATCCAAAAAGGGGTGAGATAATGGAATTTATATTGGATGAAAAAAACTATCATCCCGATTTAATAAAAACACTGAATTTATTAAGGAGTATAAGCTAATGGGTACAATTTGCGTTATTTTAGCGGTTTTGGTTACCGTTTTTGTTTTAATGACAGGACAATATAATGACACTGCCGTTAATATTCAAATAATGTACACTGATATTTCTCTTAAACTTTCTTTTCTCACAATTTGCCTTTTAACCTATGCCCTAGGTATTTTGGCGGGGGTGCTTTTAATGTTGAGTTCATTTTTTGAAACTGCTTCAAGATATTCAAAATTAAAAAAGCAATATGATAAAACAAACATTGGTGCAGACGATGCGGAAGAAAAAATAAAAGTTTTGGAAAATAAAATAAAAACTCTTGAAATTGCGCTTGATAAGGCAATTAACAATAAATAAAAAATTAAAGGGGCGAAATTAGCCCCTTATTTTATTTAAACATTTTTTCCCATTTCATAAGCTTCTTGCAGTGCAGGGTGGCCGTCTAAATCAATTGGTTTTTCAAGCCCAAGCGCCTTTACTACACCTTTAAGTTTTACTTTATCAAAACAGGAAATCCAGCCTTTGAAACTGTTTATTGTGTTATCTGCGGTGTCTTCGGCTGAATCTGCCGCAGTAACAATTAAATAAACATCTCTGAATAAATAATCGCCGCCATGAAGCGGGCTTGTTCTATCAAGCATTGTTTTCATCTGCCCTGACATATCATAGAAATAAACAGGCGTTGCCCAAACAATTACATCTGAATATTTCATCATTTCCAAAATTTCAACACCGTCATCTTCAATAATGCATTTTCTTGTTCTTTGGCAAGTTAAACAACCTTTGCAAAAATTCAAGTCTTTATCTCTTATGGCAACAATTTCAACGTTGTTTCCCGCTTCTTTTGCGCCTTTTTCAAATGCTCTTGCAACTCTTGCAGAATTGCCGTTTTTATTTGAACTTGTCGAAATAATAAGAATTTTTCTAAGCATTTTTTATTCCTTTATCTTAAATTTTTTAAGCTGTTATCAACATCATTGATTATATCATCTACGTTTTCAAGACCTACGGAGAATCTGACAAGCCCCGGGTTAATACCGCAAGCTATTAATTGTTCGTCTGTTAATTGCCTGTGGGTTGCTGTTGCAGGGTGTAAAACACAAGTTCTTATATCTGCCACATGAACCTCATTTGATGCCATTTTAAGCCCATCCATAAATTTAGCGGCAGCTTGTTTTCCGCCTTTAACGGTTAAAGAAATTACCCCTGAACAACCGTTTGGCAAGTATTTTTGAGCTAAATCATAATATTTATCGCCTTTTAGCCCCGGATATCTTACTTCTTCAAACATTCCGGTTGAAACAAAATATTCAGCCATTGTCATTGCATTTTCGCAGTATCTTTTCATTCTTAAAGCTAAAGTTTCTAAGCCTAAATTCAATAAAAATCCTGAATGTCCCGCAGGATATGCACCAAAATCTCTCATTAATTGCATTCTTGCTTTTATAATGTAGGGGGCAAAGGCATAATCTCTTGTATAAATTGTTCCGTGATATGATTCATCGGGTTCCGTAAATTCCGGGAAATTGCCGTTTGTGAAATCAAATTTGCCTGAATCAACTATAACGCCGCCCACTTGCAGGGCGTGGCCATCCATATATTTTGAAGTTGAATGGATTACAACATCTGCTCCCCATTCAAAAGGCCTGCACAAAATAGGCGTTGGGAAGGTGTTATCCAAAATTAAAGGAATTTTATGTTTGTGTGCAATTTTAACGAATTTTTCAATATCTAAAACAACAACCGCAGGGTTAGACAAAGTTTCCGCAAAAACCGCTTTTGTATTCGGTTTAATTTTAGCTGAAATTTCTTCTTCCGTTGCATCGGGGTCAACAAAAATACATTCAACGCCCAATTTTTTCAAAGTAACCGCAAAAAGGTTAACTGTTCCGCCATAAATTGTTGATGTTGAAATAAAGCTATCCCCTGCATGGCACAAATTTAAAATGGACATCATTGATGCCATTTGCCCTGAACTTGTACACATTGCGGCAACACCGCCTTCTAAGTCTGCAATTTTCTTTTCAACCACATCAACTGTTGGGTTTGTAAACCTTGTATAAATGTGCGACCTTGTAGGGTCATTAAAAACAGCACCTACTTCATCGGTTGAAGTGTATCTGTATGTTGTGCTTTGATAAATGGGCATTACCCTTGGGCCTGCATTAACAGGAGTATAACCTGAATGTAGACATTTTGTTTCATTTTTCATTTTTTAGCCCCCTTTTTTAAGCGCCGATTCTATGCACTCTTACAAAATTTGTTCTGCTTGTAATTAAATTTGGCTGCGAACCGATTATTATTACATAATCGCCTTTTTTTAGTTTAATTTCATTTATTAAAAATTCGTCAAATTTTAATAAAATGTCGTTTGTAATGGGTTCATCCCAATTTTTATAAAAAGGAAAAACACCCCAGCTTAAAGCCATTCTTCTTGCGGTTTTTTTCATATCGCAAATTAAAACAATGGGCACTTTCGGTTTTAATTTTGAAAGTATTCTTGTTGATTTTCCCGTATGAGAAAAAGAAAGAATTACTTTTGCGCCCACAAATTTAATCATTTTATCTGCGCCATATACAACCGCATGGCGTGTCATTGTGGATGTATCATCAGCAGGTTCTATATCATAATCAAATTCATAAAACCCTGAATTTTCTGCTGCTAAAATAATTTCAGACATCATTTTAACAGCTTCAACCGCATATTTGCCCACACTTGTTTCCCCTGATAACATAACGGCATCAGCACCATCTAAAATAGCGTTTGCAACGTCAGATGATTCTGCACGGGTCGGAATAGGGTTATCTATCATAGATTCAAGCATTTGAGTGGCTACAATAACCGCTTTTTTATATTTATTGCAGGTTTTAATTATTTTCTTTTGACAAACAGGAACCTCAACAGGCGACAATTCAATTCCCAAATCTCCCCTTGCAACCATTACGGCATCAGAAACTTCAACAATTTCATCAAGGTTTTCTATTGATTGGGGCTTTTCTAATTTTGCAACAATCGGAATATCGCCGTTAAACTTTTTAACATATTCTTTTGCGGTTAAAATATCATTTTTTTCTCTTACAAAAGAAAGCGCCAAGAAATCAACATCTTCTTCAACTGCAAGTTTAATAAAATCTATATCCCTGTCTGTTACTGCATTTAAGCTTGCAGTAGACCCCGGGATATTTATTCCTTTTCTTGATTTTAAAACGTTTGGAACAACCACATTTGTTATTACTTGGTTATTTTTAATTTCTTTTACTCTTAATTGAATTTTGCCGTCATCAACAAGAATGATTTCCCCTGTTTCAACGTCATTTGCAATGCCTTTATAATCAACGGGAATAATATTTTCTTTTTTTTCGCCCGAATAATGTTCCAAAATAATTTCTTGGCCTTTTTCAAGGGGAATTTCATTATCTAAAACACCAATTCTGATTTTTGGTCCTTGCAAATCCACAAGCGTTGCAACAAAAACCTTCATATCGTCTGCAATTTTTTTAACAAGCCTAATTTTTTCTTTATGGTAATCGGAACTTCCATGGGATGTATTAAACCTGAAAACATTTGCGCCTGCCTTTATTAATTCTTTAATTTTTTCTTCGCTGTCTGTTGCAGGGCCCAATGTTACAACGATTTTTGCTCTTTTTTTAATTGTCATTTTGTTGTTTTTCTCCTTAGTTTGCTCCCCCGGGCAGTGGTGCAGCATTGTTGTTTTGAGCAGGTGCTAAATTCTGCTTAAACTGCATAACGGGGCGAATTGTCCTGTTTTTGGCTTCCGTTGCTTCTTTGCTGGCGGAAGACGGCAGACTATCGGTCTTATTTTTAAATATAGCTTGAGGTTGAGCCTTTATAGGTTCTTTTTGTTGAACATTAATTGTTTGAACCGTATTTGTTGTATTTGTTTTTGTGCTTGTCGCAAAATCTTCATCTTCGCTAAAGCCTTCTGCGGCATCTTCATCAATAATAATAGCGTTATCCTGATTGGGAGCTTCAATATGCTCATCAACATAAATTGCTTCAGAGTTTGAAGACTGAGCGTTTGATGTGAAATCGGGATAATCAAAAACAGATTCAGGATAATCAGAAAGTGCGACCTTCATAAAGTTGCCCCATACTCTTGCGGGTAAACCGCCGCCCGTAATTCCGGGGAGCCTTGAGTTGTCGTCGTTTCCAAGCCAAACGCCTGCAACAATATCGGGGGAATAGCCCATAAACCAAGCATCACGGTAATCATCCGTTGTGCCTGTTTTGCCTGCTACTTCTCTGCCAACGGCAGCGCCTCTGCCTGTGCCTTGTTCCACAACTTTTTTCAACATATAGGTCATGCCGGCAGCCGTATCATAGCTTATAACTTTCATAACTTTTGTGGGCATTGCTTCATAAATTACAACACCACGTGAATTTTCAACTCTTTCAACAGCATACGGGCGAACCCTGAAGCCGCCGTTTGCAAAAGCGCCGTAGGCAACCACCATATCATAAAGTTTAACACCGTTTGAACCTAATGAAATAGTTAAATCGGGCTGCAAGGGGGTTGTAATTCCCAAATCTCTTGCAATTGAAATAACGGGGCCAACTCCTACTTTATCAATCAAAGTTGCCGCAATGACGTTTGATGATAGCGCTAAAGCCTTCCATAAGGGCATTTTGCCTCTATATTTATCGCCATAATTTCTTGGCGCCCATTTATTAAATTGAACCGGTTTATCTTCCATAATGTCATTCACGCTAAACCCTTGCTGCAGTGCTGCTGCATAAACAAAAGGTTTAAATGATGACCCCGGCGGCCTTATAGCATTTACAATTCTGTCGTATTGGCTTTTTTCATAATTTTTACCGCCGACGTAAGCTAAAATTTTGCCTGTTGTGGGGCTGAAGGCAAATAACGACATCTGTGTTTTATCGGCTTTTAAACCGGCATTTGATAAACCGTTATTAATTGCGTCATCTGCCGCCTTTTGGTCTTTATAATTTAAGGTGGTGTAAATTTTCAAGCCGCCTTGTGAGATTTCTGTTTCATCGAATCCGATGTCAGTTAGCTCCCTCAATACGAAATCAATAAAATAGGGAGCTTTATTAAAAGAATAAATTCGAGGCTTTTGATTTAACTTTAAAGGCTCATCAAGCGCTTGTTTATATTGTTTTTTATTTATGTAGCCCGTTTTGTACATTCTTTTTAAAACCTGATTTCTTCTGTTTATTGCAGCATCAGGGTTTGAAAAAGGTGAATATACGCTTGGAGCCTGCGGCAGCCCTGCAATTAGGGCGGCTTCCGCCAAGGTCAATTCATCTAAATTCTTATCAAAATAAGTTTTGCTTGCTGATAATACGCCGTAAGTTCCCGAACCCAAATAAACGGAATTCAGATACATATCAAGTATTTCATCTTTTGAAATTGTTTTTTCAATTCTGTGGGCTATAATTAATTCTTTAATTTTTCTGTCAAACGTTCTTTCGTTTGATAAGAACAAAATTCTTGCCAGCTGCTGGGTAATGGTGCTTGCGCCTTGTTTCAATTTACCCGCTCTTATGTTTGTTAAAACCGAACGAACCAAACCCAAGGTGTCAAAACCTCTGTGGTGGTAAAAATTTTTATCTTCCGTTGCAATAACCGCATTTTTTAAGTTATCGGGGATATCATCTATCGAAACCTTTTCAAATTTATATGCGGTAAAAGTTTTAATGTTTTCGCCGTCTGAGGAATAAATTGCAGTAACGGGATTCGGTTTGATTTCTTTAAAGTTATCAATAGGCTTCAAACTTGCAAGATATAGATTAAATGCAACAATAACCGCTAAAAATGCGGAAAACAAAACAACCAAAACATATGATATACATCCGGTATTGTTTTTTCTTCTTATGGAAACTCTTTTAATTTTTCTTGTCATAATTATGTATTTTATAATATAAACAATAATAATGCCACAATTTAATTATTGTTTAAAGTTTCCATTATATTTTCTTCAGGTTTAATTTTAAAATTATCGCATCTGTTCCAAATTAAAGTTTCAAATTCTTCCCCGTTTTCGTTTCCGATACAGTTGCAATTTCCCTTTAAAAGGTCAACCGTGCCGTCTTGAACGGATTTAAAATGAACGCAGTTTTGGCATATTTTTAAAGTATACCCATGGATATTCATTTTTTTAGAGATATTTGAAATGGCATCATACATTCTTATTGATTCATCGGATATCATTCTTTTTTTTCTGAATCTTAAAATAACCCTTCTCATGCCATCTTCTGATATTAAATCCATTTTGCACATAACGTTTTTCTTGCCGTCTGTAACGTAGGCATCCATTGTGGCGGATTTAACATTTTTTTCTTCGGCTATGGTTCTTAAAAGGGCGCGTTTTGAAATATCCTTTGTGATTTTTCTAAAGTTAAACGCAAATGAATAAAAAGGATATAAAAGGAATAAAAACGCTTTTATCGGATTTAATTTTGAAGCAATGAAGCCTAAGGCCCAAACTATAAGATAAAATACTCCCAAATGCAAAATATATTTAAAACCGATTGTGCTTATAAAATTGAATGACGAATATAAAAGAATAAAGTAAAATGCGACAACAACCGCAACATTTGGCTGCAGCATCGATAAAACAAATTCAATAAAATACCAAGGCTTTTTAAATAAAAGTTTTGAATAATATTTAAATAATGCAAACCTGACGCCAAAACCTGCAGTCATCGGATTATAGCATTCTGCTTCTATTATTGTTTCAATAAAAGGCGAATAAACGGGTTTTATGCCGTTTGATGCTAAAAATAAAGAATATTTAAGTTCATCTTCTCTTGTTTCAAAACAAATTCTGCCCGTTTTTTCCAAAATATCCGCTCTTACAACCAAATTATCGGAATCTATAACACCTGCAAGGTCAAACATTCTTCTTGCAATGTTTACGGTGTTATTTTTAAATTCCTGTTTTGCTTCAATAACTTTTGCTCTTACAAGGTGATTTTTAAATTCGGGAACAACGGTTGTTTTGCCGGTTATAACGGGGGAGCATTGTTCATTTAATGCAATATTAATGTTTTCCAAATAATCTGACATAACGTATCTGTCTGCACCCAAGAAAACATAGGCATCAAATTTTGAATTTACAATAAGTTTTTCTATAAAAAGGTTTAATGCTTTATTTTTTTTGAAAAATTCTGGGTTTTCAATGCAATGAATTTGCGCCCCTGCAATGCAATCAGGCGTATATAAAAGCGAATTTGAATCTTTTGCAAAAACACAGTGAACGGAGTAATTTTCTTTGTTGTATGTTTGGTCATTTAATGCTTGCAACAACGGTTCAAGCCGTTTTGATTTTGAATTTGCAAAAATAATAACGCAAAGCTTATTTTTGTTTAATTCTCCGTTTTTTAATTTTTCGGGTGAATTATCCGATAAATAAGAGCTGGTCGAAACCAAAGCCTTTAAATTGATTGTTAAAAGGTAAATACCGTATATAATCAGGTATAAAAATACAAAAAATAAAATAAAATTCAGTATTGAAGATAACATACCAAAAATATTAAATAAAAATATTATAAAAATCCAGCATTTTTTAACTTATTTTGCTATAATTTTTTTGTACTAATTATGTAGTTTTGGAGCAAACAAAAAATGAGTGAAGAATTTTATTTTATGGATGGAAATTATGTTCTGTCATCTGAAGCTAAAATTCCTGTCAGATGCCACGCTTTTTTATATGGCACAAGCGTTTTTGAAGGAATCAGAGGTTATTGGAACGAACAGGAAAACCAACTATATGTTTTTAGAGCAAAAGAACATATTGAAAGAATGTTTAACAGCGCAAAAATAATGTTTATGGACGCTAAATATTCATTAGATGAATACTTGGACATCATAAAAAAACTTCTTCAAAAAAATGCTTATAAAGAAAATTGTTATATTCGCCCCGAAGTTTATAAAAGCTCAATTAAAATCGGCCCCGGGTTATATGATTGCGATGATTCAATTTTAATTTTCACAATTAAATTGGGTAACTATTTTAAAGGGGATGAACCTCTAAAAGTTTGTGTTTCAAACTGGAACAGATTATCTGATAACACAATTCCCCCAAGAGCAAAAATTTCAGGGGCTTATGCAAATACAGCTTTAATGATAACCGAAGCCAAAAAGTCAGGCTTTGATGATGCAATTTCAATTTCAGCTGACGGCAAGGTGGCGGAAGGTTCTGCCATGAACTTTTTCTTGGTTGAAGGAAATACTTTAGTAACAACTCCTGCCACAAGCAACATTTTAGTAGGTGTTACAAGAAATACAATTATGGAGCTTGCAAAAGAAGAACTAAAAATGGATGTTGTTGAAAGAGAAATAAACAGAACCGAATTATATATAGCAGATGAAGCCTTCTTCTGCGGAACGGGCGCGCAAATTGCACCAATCGGCTCGATTGACCACAGACCATTTGGTGATGGTAAAATCGGCAAAAAGACATTGGAAATTCAAAAATTATACGATGATGTCGTTAGAGGCAAAGTTGAAAAATATAAAAAATGGTGTATGCCGATATACTAGAACAAAGGGGGTTTTAAACCCCCCTTATTTATTTAAAAATTGATTGTAACAAATTGTAAATATTTTTCAAAAACCTGTTATTCACATGTTAATTTTGACTTTTCAGGTTTTTTAGATAGAATGAAAATATTCGCTTTTTAGGTAAGCAAATGGCGAAATAATACGGCATAAATGTGAAGAAGGAATAAAATGTCGGGTATAAGACCTGTAAATATGAATGTAGGTTTTAATGCTATGAGCACAGGCAGAGGCTCAGATAATTCTCATGCATATATTGCAAGCAGAATAAATGACCTTTATATTCAAGCGTTATCCCGCCAGCAAGGTACAAGTTCCTCAAGCTCTCGTTCCCTAAGACGCTTTATTGATTCTAATTCAAAAGACGGTCAAAAGCTTCACAAAATCGTATAATTACATTTTTTTTGTCAATTTTGCATGAATAACGTTTGCACAGCTTAAATAAGCCGTAAAATCGTTATATCTTAATTCTTGTTCCCCATAAGGAATTTTTTTTGCCATTAATTCTTTGGCGCTTTCATTCAGCATTATAAGTTTATTTAGAGCATGACGGACCATTAAACTTTTATGAAGTATGGGACAAAATTTTAAAATAATTTTTTCCAGTTTTCTTAATTTTTCTTTTATGTGAATTTTATTTTCAATTTTTTTTATGGTGGCATTGGCGTTTTGAGAAATGGGGTTTTGAATTTCATCTTTTTCTAATAGTTTTAAAGTTTCCAAAAGTGCTTCTTTTTCATCTTTTAATTTTTCTAAAAGCATTTCATCGTCTGAATCTTCAAGCATAAAAATTTTATCTTCAATTCTTTTGATTAAATGTTTTACTTTTTTAATTTTTTCATTCAGGCTTAATTCATCATCATAAATATCAACAAAGCCTGCTTCCTGAAAAATATTTAAATCAAGGTCATTGAGCCTTTTTTGAACAATTTTGGTTTCTTTGTCGGGCTCGTTTTCAATTTTATTTGAATTAAAAGGAGATGTTTCAAATCCGCCGGTTAAAATTCCAAACGGCAAAAAATCACCATTTGCCTCATCGGTTTTGTCCGTTTGGGGAATGGAAGTTTTTTCATCATTTATAATTCCGCTTTTTTCAAGTTGCCCTAAAAGCGAATTTTTTTGATAGTTTTCCGTCATATAATAATTATTGTGTATTTGAATATATTTAACACCATATGCATAATGTATTTTTGATTTATAATTGTCTTTGTAAAAGAGGAAAAACTATGTGGGACTATTCTGAAACTGTCAAAGAATATTATACAAACCCAAAAAATGTGGGTTCAATTGAAGATGCAGACGCCATAGGTGAAGCAGGCGCGCTTGCCTGCGGGGATGCTCTGAAGCTTTATTTAAAAATTAAAGACGGTATTATAACAGACGCTAAATTTCAAACATTTGGCTGCGGTTCTGCCGTTGCATCATCAAGCATGCTAACAGAGATGATTATAGGAAAATCATTAAAAGAAGTTGAAAAAATTACAAATAAAGACATTATCGATAAGCTGGGCGGCCTTCCCCCTGAAAAAACACATTGTTCAGTTATGGGAAGAGAAGCTTTGGAAGATGCCCTAAATAATTATTACGGCTATAAAATAGGCGAAAAATCAACGGAAAAAATTATTTGCAACTGTTTTTCAGTAACAGAAAATGTTATTAAAGAAGCGGTTGAGCAAGGTGCTAAAACCGTTAAAGAAATAACAGATTTAACCTACGCCGGCGGCGCTTGCGGCAGGTGCAAAGAAAACATTCAAAAAATTATAGATTCAATTTTAGGCCCTAGAAAAATTGACAAAAAAGAACTTACCCCCGTTCAATTTGCGCTTAAAGTTAATTCAATTTTAGAAAATGAAATTGCACCCCAATTGGCGCTTGATAATGGCGGTTTAGAACTTGTTGATATTGAAGGTAAAAATATTTATATAAAATTAAAAGGAACTTGCGAAAGCTGCCCGAATGCAACAAGCACGGTTAAAAATTTCATTGAAAAGAAATTGAAAGAATTGATTGACGATGAAATTAACGTTATAGAAGGCTAAAAAATGAATGATAATAAAAATATAATTTATCTTGATAACAATGCAACAACAATGACGGATAAAAGAGTTGTTGAAGCTATGATTCCTTATTTTTCAAATGAATTTGGAAACCCTTCAAGCATTTATGAATTGGCACATACAGCCCACAGTGCTTTAGAGAATTCGAGAGAAATTATTAAAGAATTTTTTGGCGCAGGCGATACTAAAGAAATAATTTTTACATCTTGCGGTACAGAAAGCGCAAATACGGCAATAAGAGGGGTTATTGAAGCAAACCCAAATAAAAGGCACATTATAACAACAAAAGTTGAACATCCTTGCGTTTTAAATACATTTAAAGAATATGAAGAAAAAGGGTATAAAGTTGATTATTTAAATGTTGATGAAAACGGCGAACTTTTAATTGATGAACTTAAAACTTTGGTTAATGATGACACTTCTCTTGTTGCAATAATGGCAGCAAACAATGAAACAGGCGCAATTTATCCTTATGAAGAAGCTGCAGAAATTGTAAAGGCAATTAACCCTAATATAAAAGTTTTTATTGATGCGGTTCAGGCGGCAGGCAAAATTAAGCTTGATGTTAAAAACACAAAAGTGGATTTAATGGGTATTTCAGGCCACAAATTCCATGCACCCAAAGGGGTTGGTGCAATGTATATTAAAAAAGGCACAATAATAAAACCCTATATGACAGGCGGACACCAAGAAAGAGCCTTAAGAGGCGGAACGGAAAATGTTCCGTATATTGTGGGAATGGCTCGTGCAGCTGAGCTTGCAATGAGTGCATTAGAATTTGAAAATAAAACGGTAAAAGAATTAAGAGACAGGCTTGAATGCGGCATTTTAGAAAACGTTAAAAATGCAAAATTAAATTCAAGAACAAAAATGAGAGTTCCAAACACAACAAACATTGGCTTTGAATATATTGAAGGAGAACTTATTCTTCTCCATTTGGATAAATTGGGAATTTGCGCAAGTTCGGGTTCTGCTTGTACATCCGGCAGTTTAGAACCAAGCCATGTATTAAGAGCGATGAAAACACCCTTTACATCTCTCCATGGGAGTATCAGGTTTTCTTTAAGCAGATATACAACAAAAGAAGAAATTGATTTTGTTGTTCAAAATATGCCTCTTGTAATTAAAAAATTGGCTAAAATTTCGCCTTTCCAGAAAGAATTATCAAATATATTAAAATAAATTTTATAGGTCTAATTCTTTAATTGCTTTAATTACTGCAAACATTCTTGATTGCACGTTTAATTTAGTTAAAATTGCACTAACATGGGCTTTTGATGTATGCGATGAAATATGCAAAAACTCCGCAATTTCTCTGTTTGATAAACCCTTAATAACAAGGTTTAAAACCTCCAGTTCTCTTTTTGTAAGCCCGTAAAAACTTTTCGGGTTTTCAAGCTCTAATATGCTATCCATTTTTATTTCCCTTTTTTCTTAATTCCGTTCAGATTTGAATTAATGTTATAATATCGGGAAATTATTCGTAACTGGCCAATTTACCGGTTTTTAGATATTAAAAAAGCGCCTTTTTTAAGGCGCTTTATATTTTAAACTTTCGGTGTATTTCTTAATTTTATATGCAATTCTCTTAATTGTTCTTCGCTTGCAACCCCAGGGGCATCAGACATTAAATCTTTTGCTTGAGAATTTTTCGGGAACGCTATAACATCTCTGATTGATTCAGAACGTGTTAAAAGCGCAACAAGCCTGTCTAAACCTATTGCTAAACCGCCATGGGGAGGAGTACCATATTTAAATGCTTGAACAAGAAATTCAAATTTTTCTTTAATATCTTCATCTGTTAAGCCTAATGCTTTAAACACTCTTTCTTGAACTTCACTGTCGTGGATTCTGATTGAACCGCCGCCAAGCTCACATCCGTTATAAACAATGTCATATGCTATTGATTTAACATTTCCTTTATCATTTTCAAGTTTGTCTAAATCTTCAAGAGCAGGCATTGTAAACGGGTGGTGAACGGAAACAAACCTATTGTCTTCAGCTGAATATTCAAACAAAGGAAAATCAACTACCCATAAAAGGTCGTGTTTGGATTTATCAATTAAACCTAATTTTTCACCAAAATAAAGTCTGAATCTGCCTAAAACATCAAACACAACTTTCGGTTGGTCTGCAACAAAGAAAACAATATCGCCTTTATTGGCATCTGCTCTTTTTTGAATTTCAGCTATTTGTTCTTCATTTAAGAATTTAAACACAGGTGATTTAACCGTGCCATCTTCCATATATGTAACCCATGCAAGGCCTTTTGCGCCGAATTTAATTGCAAGGTTTCTGACATCATCCATATCTTTTCTTGAATAATGTGCAATATTTGGAATTTTAATTGCTCTAACCGTGCCGCCTGCTGCAATTACAGCTTTAAATGCTTCAAAGGTTGAAGCTTCCATAATGTCTGTTACATCAAAAAGCTCTAAACCAAATCTGGTGTCGGGTTTATCTGAACCGAACCTGTCCATTGCTTCTTTCCAAGTTAACCTTTTAAATGGCGGGTTAACTTCAACACCTGCAGCTTTGAATGCTTCTTTAATAAGCCCTTCTGTCATTTTAATAACATCATCCTGTTCAACAAAGCTCATTTCAATGTCAACTTGGGTAAATTCAGGCTGTCTGTCTGCTCTTAAGTCTTCATCTCTAAAGCATTTTGCAATTTGATAATATTTTTCAATGCCGCCAACCATTAAAAGCTGTTTAAACACTTGCGGCGATTGGGGAAGAGCATAAAATTTGCCGTCTTGAACTCTGCTTGGAACTAAATAATCTCTTGCGCCTTCAGGTGTTGTTTTAATTAAAATTGGGGTTTCAACTTCAAGGAAATCCAAACTGTTCATATAGTTTCTGATAGCTGTTACAATTTTGTGCCTTAAAGTTAAGTTTTTAAGCATTTTTTCGGATCTCAAATCCAAATAACGATATTTTAATCTGATATCTTCTGAAACAGCTTCATCTTCGATAATAAAAGGAAGTGTTTTTGCGGCTGACAAAATTTTAATTTCATCAGGGTACATTTCAATTGTTCCTGTTTGAAGTTTTTCATTGATAGTGTCATCAGGGCGTTTTGAAACTTTGCCTTTAACTTGAATAACATACTCCGATTTTAATTTTTGGAAGGTTTCATAAACCTGAAAGTTAATTTTAGGGTCTGCAACAATTTGAAAAAGGCCGGATCTGTCTCTTAATTCAACAAAAATAATTCCGCCTAAATCTCTGATTGTAGAAGCCCAGCCTGCAAGAACAGCTTCAGAACCAATTGAACCTTCATTAAGTTCTGTGCAATTTTGTTTTTTGTATGTTAATTCCATTTCAATTCCTTTTATTTTAGTGTTTTAGCTAAATTATAAAATAAAAATATAATTTTACCAAATAATATCTTTGTAATAAAATGTATTAGACCGGGTTGGAATTAAAAACCTTACCGGTATTGTTATAAATTAAGGAGAGAAAAGTTATGGCACTTAAAAATTTTTTATTTACATCGGAATCTGTAACTGAAGGCCATCCTGATAAAGTTTGCGACCAAATTTCAGATGCAATTTTGGATGTATTTTTAACAAAAGACCCCACAAGCCGTGTTGCAGCCGAAACAACCGCAACAACAGGAATGGTTTTAGTTTCAGGCGAAATTTCTTCATCTTGTTATGTTGATATCCCGTCCGTTGTAAGAGAAACAATTAAAAGAATAGGCTACAAAGGTGAAGAAGGCGGCGGTTTTGATTATAAAACCTGCGCTGTTTTAACAAGCATTGATGAACAATCAACAGACATTGCAGGCGGTGTTAATAAAGCGCTTGAAACAAGAAACGATGTAAGTTCAACTTCTGCAACTGAAACCGTAAATATAGGCGCTGGCGATCAAGGCATTATGTTTGGTTATGCTTGTGATGAAACAAAAGAATTTATGCCCCTTCCAATTTCACTTGCCCACAGGTTAGCTTACAGATTAGCTGAAGTTAGAAAAGAAAGGCTTGTTAACTATTTAAGACCGGACGGCAAAACCCAAGTAACCGTTGAATATGAAAACGGCGAACCCAAAAGAATAGATACAATCGTTATTTCAACTCAACATGACCCCGAAATAAACGGTGAATCTGACAACCAAAAAATTCAAGCCATTATTAAAGAAGATATGATGAAATATGTTGTTGAAGAAGTGTTTAAAGATGAAAAAATTAAACCCGATTCAACCACAAAATATTATATCAACCCTTCAGGCAGGTTTGTAATTGGCGGCCCTCAAGGTGATGCAGGCTTAACAGGCAGAAAAATTATTGTTGATACTTATGGCGGCTATGCTCGCCACGGCGGCGGTGCATTTTCAGGCAAAGACCCGACGAAAGTTGACAGATCCGCAGCATACGCTGCAAGATGGGTTGCAAAAAATATTGTTGCAGCAGGTCTTGCAAAACAATGTGAAATTGAACTTGCATACGCTATTGGCTTAGCAGAACCCGTTTCTGTACTTGTTGATACATTTGGCACAGGTAAAATTGACGATGAAGAATTGGCAAAAATTGTTAAAGCTAACTTTGACTTAAGACCTGCTGCCATTATCAAACAATTTGAACTCCGTGAACTTCCTTCAAAATTTAACGGTAAATTCTACCAAAAATTGGCAGCATACGGCCATATGGGAAGATCTGATTTCTATGTTCCTTGGGAAGAAGTTCAAATGGCAGATAAATTAAGGGAAGCTGCTAAACAATTTGCTGCAGTTTAAATAAAAAAATAAATATAAAAAGGCGGAGTTTTTTACTTTCGCCTTTTTTAATTTATAAAAAAGCCCTAAAGAATTTCTTTAGGGCTTTTGATTTGCATTAAGAATTCAATTAGTATTCACCGTTGAAAGCTTTAATATACAATGCTCTAATATCGCTCATTAAAGGATATACAGGGTTTGCGCCCGTGCATTGGTCGTCAAATGCAAGTTCAACCATTTCATCTAATTTAGCGTAGAAGTCTTCTTCTGTTTTGCCGTTCTTTTCTAACCATTCTTTGATTGATTTCGGAAGTTCGATATCTGTCATCAATTCATCGATAGCTTTAAGTAAAAGTTCGGTTTTTTCTTCGTTGGATGAACCGCCCAATTTTAATTCATCCGCAATTTGAGCATATCTTTCGATAGCGCAAGGATATTTGTATTGCGGGAATGTAGCTTGTTTTTTCGGGCAGTCTGTTGCGTTGAATCTGATTACTTGTCTGATTAATAATGCGTTAGCAACACCGTGCGGAACGTGGAACATTGCGCCCAATTTGTGTGCCATTGAGTGGCATAAGCCTAAGAATGAGTTCGCAAATGCCATAGCTGCAATTGTTGCTGCATAGTGCATTTTTTCTCTTGCAAGAGGATCATTAGCACCTTCGTGGTATGAACGGCTTAAATATTTGAATACAAGTTTCACTGCTTCAAGAGCGTTTGAATTGGTGAAGTTTGTAGCCATGCAAGATACATAAGCTTCAATAGCGTGAACTAAAGCGTCGATACCTGAAGCTGATGTTAAGCCTTTTGGCATACCGTCAACAAAATTCGGGTCAACAATTGCCATTGAAGGTGTTAAGGCATAGTCTGCAATTGCATATTTAACGCCTGTTTTATCATCTGTAATAATTGAGAACGGTGTTACTTCAGAACCTGTACCTGATGTTGTCGGAATTGCAACCATAAGAGCTTTTTTGCCGAGTTCAGGAAGTTCGCAAATTCTTTTTCTGATATCCATAAATCTCATTGCGATATCTTCAAAAACTGTATCAGGTTGTTCATATTTTAACCAAAGGATTTTAGCAGCATCCATAGGTGAACCGCCGCCCAATGCAATGATTACATCAGGTTCGAAAGGTTTCATAATGGTGTATGCTTCTTCAATTGTTGATAATGTAGGATCCGGTTTAACATCAAAGAAGATTTCATGGTCAATGCCAAGTTCATCCAAAACTTTAATGATACCGTTTGCAGCACCTGAATTAAAGAGGAATCTGTCGGTTACGATAAATGCTTTCTTTCTTCCTTTTAATTCTCTTAAAGCTAAATCCGTAGCACCTCTTTTGAAGTAAACTTTTTGAGGAACCTTAAACCAAAGCATATTTTCTCTCCTTTCAGCAACTCTCTTATAGTTTAACAGGTTTTCAACGCCTACGTTTCCTGAAACGGAGTTTTTGCCCCAAGAGCCGCAGCCCAATGTTAATGATGGTTCCATACGGAAGTTATAAAGGTCGCCGATACCGCCTTGGCTTGAAGGTTGGTTGATTAATACACGGCAAGTCGGCATTTTCTTAGCATATGCGTCAATTCTGTCTTTTTTGCGTTCATCTGTATATAAAACTGATGTGTGGCCTGCGCCGCCTTTTGAAACAAGGAAGTAAGCCATATCAGCAGCTTCTTCAAATGAACCTGCTTTATACATAGCTAAAATCGGTGATAATTTTTCTCTTGAGAATGGGTCAGCCCAATCAAGAGTTTCTCTTTCGCCGATTAAAACTTTTGTTGTTTCGGGAACTTCAAAACCTGCCATTTTAGCAATTTCACCTGCAGGTTGACCAACGATTTTAGGATGAGCAGTTCCGCGGTTAGGATCGATAAAGCCAAAATCGATTAATTTTTGCTTTTCGGCTTCTGTCATAATATGAGCGCCTCTTTTTGCAAATTCTTTTTTAACTTCATCATATATGCTGTCAACTACTATAACTGATTGTTCTGATGCGCAAATCATACCGTTATCAAATGTTTTTGACATAAGAATTGATGAAACTGCCATTTGAATATCTGCTGTTTCATCAATAACGGCTGATGTATTACCGGGACCAACACCAAGTGCGGGGTTGCCTGATGAATAAGCTGCCATAACCATACCGGGGCCGCCTGTTGCTAAAATGCAAGCGATTTTTTTGTGTTTCATTAATTGACCTGAAAGCTCAATTGAAGGAACATCAATCCAGCCGATAATGTCTTTAGGTGCACCCGCTTTAACTGCAGCGTCTAAAACTAATTTTGCAGCTGCAATTGTACATTTTTTAGCTCTCGGGTGCGGTGAGAAAATGATACCGTTTCTTGTTTTCAATGCGATTAAAGATTTAAAAATAGCGGTTGAAGTTGGGTTTGTTGTAGGAACAATACCTGCTAAAACACCCAAAGGTTCAGCCACGATTTTAATTCCGTTTGCTTTGTCTTCTTCAATTACACCGCAAGTTTTTGTGTTTTTGTGTTTGTTGTAAATATATTCACTTGCGTAGTGGTTTTTGATGATTTTATCTTCAACAACGCCCATGCCTGATTCTTCTCTTGCCATTTGTGCAAGGGGAATACGAGCCTTGTCTGCTGCAGTTGCAGCTGCTTTGAAGATTTTGTCCACTTGTTCTTGTGTAAATGTTGCAAATTCTTGTTGTGCTGCAACTACACGGTCAACAAGGGCATCTAACTGTTCGGCGGTTTCAACAAGTTCAACCGGTTCTTTTTCTACAGTAGTTGTCATAATTTGTTGTTCTCCTTTTTATATAACTTCGGTTTAATTCGTGATTATTTTCACAATAACATGATAGAACAAAAATCAAAAATTGCAAGTGTTCTTTATACAATTTTAATAAGTATAAAATTTAATTGAGGAAACTTTTAATTTGCGCTTTTAAAATCTCGTTTTCTGTTTTTAATAAAATTTTATTTATAAGGGCTTCATCAAGCTTGTTTTGACTTTGAAGGCAATATAAAATATCCATTATAATTTCATTATTTGTTGTTTTTTCTAATAAATTATAAATGGGTTCAACAATTTCAAGGTTTTCTTCTTTTATAATTTCTAAAGATAAAACATTTTCAAAATAATTAACGGAATCTAACCCCAAAGTTAAGGTTTCCATTTTATCAAAAATTTGAATTGCATTATTTAACTTTGAATTTATGATATTTGCTTCTTTTTTATTTTCTTTTGTTAAATCAATTGAATAATTTTCATCATCTAAAATAAGCCCTGTTTTATTTTTTAAATAAAAAAGAATTAAAGCTGCAAGATTATTTTCAGATTCAAGCAAAAATTCAAATAAGCCTTCGTTTAGGTAATAATTAATTTCCTGAAAGCTGACGGAGTCAGGAAAATTTAAAATAACAGAGGATAAAATGTTTAAAATTTCATCTTCCTTGTTTTCTTCAATTAATGTTGAAAATGATTTTAAATCCAGTAAAAAATTTGCAACAGTGTAAGAATTATCTTCATTTATAAAATAGTTATAAATCGGTTCAAATGCGCTTTTGTCGCCAAAATAAGCCAAAAATTCAACAGAGGTTAATTTTTCAAAGTTATCTTTTGAATTATCTTCTAAAATTTTTAGGTTTTCTTCAAATTCAAACCTAAAGCCTAAATTTGAAAGATAATTTATTGAAGCAATTTTCAAGGGTTCAAAATCGGCATTCAGGTTAAGTTTAATTATTTCATATTTTGTTTTATCACCTAAAATTGTGAAAAATTCCGTTGCATAAGTTTTTTCTTCTAAGGAGCCTTCAAGAAGAAATTTTTGCATTTTATCTTCAACTTCAGGGGTTTTGAATTGAATTAAAGGAGTCAGAATAAAACCTTTAAAGTCATCCGAATAAATTTTTAAAAAATTGAAAAGGTTTTTATAGTTTTTTTCGTTTACCGATCCTATTAAGTTTTTTAAAATTTTTTCTTTAATAAAATCAAACAAAAATTCAGATTTCATAACCAAAGCCAAAAAAGCTTCAACGTCTGAATTGTCCGTTATATAAGAAGCTGCAGACCTTGCGGTATTAAAATCTTTTGATATTAAATTATCTAAGGTTTTATTTCCCAAATTCATAATAAATATTATACATAATAACGATTTTTTAGTATAATTATCATAAATATTTAACAAAGAATAAAAAGATGAATTTAAAGTACAACAAAATTTTACTGAAAATCAGCGGCGAAGCACTTATGGGCAGTCAAGAATTCGGCATTGACCCTGTTCCCGTTGAAAAAATCGCTCTTGAAATTAAAAAAGCGCATGAAATGGGTGTTCAAATTGCGGTTGTTGTTGGCGGCGGCAACATATTCAGAGGAATGAAAAATTCTAAAAAGCTCGGAATGGATCAAGCCTCCGGCGATTATGTCGGCATGCTTGCAACTGTTATGAATGCAATCGCCCTTCAATCGGAATTAAGAAAAATAGGTGTATCTTGCAGGGTTCAATCTGCAATAACAATGAACAAAATTGCAGAACCTTACATAAGATTTAAAGCAATCAGACACTTAGAAAAAAACAGAGTTGTTATTTTTGCGGCAGGCACAGGAAACCCCTTCTTTACAACAGATACGGCAGCAGCACTAAGAGCGGCTGAAATTGGGGCTGAAGCTATGCTTATGGCAAAAAACGGGGTGGACGGCATTTATGATGATGACCCGAAAACCAACCCCAATGCTAAAAAATATGATAAAATCACCTATGACGATATTATTGTTAAAGGTTTAAAAGTAATGGATACAACAAGCTGTTCATTATGTAAACAAAATAATATCCCGATTGTGGTATTTGATTTTGATTTAAAAGACGGTATAACAAAGATATTAAAAGGTGAAGAAATAGGAACATTTGTAGGAGAATAAAAGATGTCGATAGAAGAAATTTTAAAATCAGGCAGCGATAAAATGGAAAAATGCATTGCCCAATTAAAAAAAGATTTGGCAACAATAAGGACAGGCAGAGCAAACCCCATGATTTTAGACAAAGTTTTGGTTGATTACTACGGCTGCCCAACCCCTCTAAGACAAATGGCGCAAGTTTCCGTTCAAGACGGCACAACACTTGTTATTGCACCTTTTGATAAAACAATTATAAAAGAAATTGAAAAAGCAATAATTAAAGCGGAATTAGGCATTAATCCAAACTCTGACGGGCTTGTTATCCGCCTTGCTTTTCCGCCTTTAACGGAAGAAAGAAGAAAAGCTTTAACAAAAGATGTAAAAGCAATGGGCGAAAATTCCAAAGTTGCAATCAGAAACGTTCGCCGTGATATGACAGATGACCTTAAAAAAGCAGAAAAAGCTGAAAACTTGCCTGAAGATACAGTTAAAGACGGGCAAGACAAAATTCAAAAAGCAACAGATAAATACATTAAAATAATTGATGAAACAATTGCTGAAAAAGATAAAGAGGTTATGACCGTATAAAAATGGAAGAAAAAGAAAAGCAAAATTCTATTAAAAGGAATTTAACAGGCTTTACAATCGGAATTATTGCGGCAGTTTGCATATTGTTGGGCGGAATATTTCTGCTTGGTTTATTGCTTATTGTAATTTTGGTTGCATCAAAAGAATATGCCCATATATTAAGAGTAAAGGGTTTTCACCCGAGCTTTTCAATTATGGCATTTGTCGGAATTTTATTGTGTTTGGCAACCGCCATAAACAGGCTTGATTTAATTCCTGCCATTTTAACAACGGGAACAATTTTTTCATTTTTAATTGTTCTTTTTATGGGCAGACAACCCTATATTGCAAACGTTGCAACAACTGCAATGGGTTTTATGTATGGGGCGCTGTTGCCTTGCCATATAATTTTAATCAGACAAATTGAAATTAATGCAAATACAAGCAACTTTTTAATTTATGAACCGTCTGAAGGCTTTTTCCTTACAATGTTTACCTTCCTTTGTATTCTTGTAACGGATACTGCCGCATACTTTTTCGGTTCAAGATACGGCAAGCATAAATTATCTGCGGTTATAAGCCCTAAAAAAACGGTTGAAGGAGCTGTTGCCGGAAGTTTAATGGCGCTTTTATTTTCTCTGACGGGTGTTTTATACACGGGGCTTAATTGGTGGGAATGCCTGATTGCAGGGCTTTTAATAACGGTTTTTGCTCAACTTGGCGATTTATCGGAATCTTTAATTAAAAGAGATGCAGGCGTTAAAGATTCAAGCAACATTCTGCCGGGGCATGGCGGCTTTTTAGACAGAACCGACAGCTACATTTTTGCGCTTCCCGTTGCTTACTATTATTTTGTAAATTTCACCCACGGAAACAATTTTATAAGCGATTTTATTTTATACATTAAGAGCATGGTAAATGTTAATATCATCTGACCGCAAAAAAGAATTAAATTCATTTAATAAAAAATACAAATTGAATTTTAAAAATTTGGAGCTTTTAAATCAGGCTTTTTTGCACACATCATATATTTTTGAAGAAAAAAAAGATAGAATTGAAAGCTACGAAAGGCTTGAATTTTTAGGTGATGCGGTTTTAAAATTAAGTATCAGCAACCTTTTATATAATACATACCCAAATTCAATGGAAGGCAAATTAACGGAAAAAAGGGCCATTATTGTTTCCGATAAAACAATTGCGGAATTTGCAAAAACTTTGGGGTTAGATGATTTAATTTTGGTTGGGAAATGCGAGGGGGATGATAAAAAAGAATCAATTCTGGCTTGTTCTTTTGAAGCATTATTGGGGGCAATATATTTAGAAAAAGGGTATAAAAAAGCGGAAGGTTTTTTATTAACCAATTTTAAAGATGAAATTTTAAAAATAGATTACATTAACCCTAAAGCAAAATTGCAGGAATTAACCCAAAAATATAACCATAATTTACCCGAATACGTTGTAATGGATGAAAAAGGCCCTGCACATGATAGAATTTTTACTATTGGCGTATATTATGAAAATAAATTTATTGAAAAGGGCGAAGCAAAATCTAAAAAAGAAGCGGAATTTATAGCCGCAAAAAAAGCATACGACAAATTAAAAGAAATTTATAAGGAAGATTAAATGGCAGAAAATATAGTTTCACCAAGCATATTATCGGCAGATTTTGCCAATTTGGAAGATGAAATAAAAAGCGTAACTTTATCTGGTGCAAAATGGGTTCATATAGATGTTATGGACGGGCATTTTGTGCCGAATATTACAATTGGCGCTCCTGTTGTTAAATCTTTAAAAAAAGCGGTTAATGCCATTTTGGATGTTCACCTTATGATAGAAAACCCTGATAAATATATCCCCGATTTTATTCAAGCAGGGAGTGATGTTATAACATTTCACATTGAAGCATCAAGAGCAAAAACAAATCTTTGCATTGATATGATAAAAGAAGCGGGGTTATTAGCGGGAATTTCAATTAAACCGAAAACAAAAGTAAGTGAAATTGTTCCTTATTTAGATAAAGTTGATATGGTGCTTGTGATGACGGTTGAACCCGGATTTTCAGGGCAAATTTTTATGCCGAAAGCTGCTTCTAAAATTGCTGAAATTAAAAAACTGGCGCCAAATTTAAAATATATTCAAGTGGATGGCGGAATTAACGATAAAACGGCAAAAACCTGCAAAAATTTGGGTGCAAACTGTTTTGTTTGCGGCAATTACGTTTTTAAATCGGATAACAGAAAACTTGCGGTTAAAAGCATTTTGGATGTTTAATTTTTAAAGTGTTCAAAAGTTAAATCTTCAAAATTTTCATAATTTAAAATTTTGATTTCTTTTCCGTCAACAACCGTGCCGATTTTGGTTAAATCTAAATATTTAGCAATGTAATCTTCTTTGTTATCCAAACAAATTAAAAGCCCAAAGTCTTCGCCCCCAAACAAGACAAGCTTTTTATCATCAATTTCTTTTGGAATTAAATTAAAATCTATGTTAAAACCGACGTTTGATTCTTCGCTTATTCTTTTTAAGCCGTAATAGATGCCATCTGATGTATCTGTCATTGCATATTTTGTTTTAACGTTTTCTGAAATATAAAAAGAAGTTTCAGGGAACAGTTTTGGTTCAAGGTGAGCTTTTATAAATTTATTGTTTTTATCTTTTTCGCCTTTTAATAAAAGTTCCAACCCTTTTGCGCTATTACCATGGAAGCCTTTTATATAAACATTATCCCCCGTTTTTGCATTTTTAAGTGATGATAAATTGCGCCTAAAACCGCTTCCTAAAATAACAATGGAAATTGAAATTTTATCGCCGCCAACAAGGTCGCCCCCTATAATTTTTACGTTGTATTTGTCGCAAATAGCATTTGCGCCTTTATAAAATTCTTTTATAAAATCTTCATTTAATTTGCCTGATAGCGAAATTAAAATGTATAAAGGAACGCCGCCCCCCGCTAAAATGTCTGAAATGTTTACTAAAACAGCTTTTTTGCCAAGTTCATAGGGGGTGTAATATGAAGTTTTAAAATGAACATCTTCCACTAAAGAATCCATTGAAACTAAAAGCCCTAATTCTTTTAAATAGGCGCAATCATCCCCTAAATAAGAATTATCGGAGATTGTTTTATTTATAATATCTAAAAAAATTTTTTCTTTATTCATTTTTTAAGTAGTTATAAAGCCCAAAAAGTGCCATTTTGTAGCCGTCTTGTTTAAAGCCTGCCACTTTTCCAATGCAAGCAGAGGTTATAAAAGAAGTTTTTCTAAATTCTTCTCTTGTTTCAGGGTTTGAAAGGTGAACTTCAACCGTTGGAATTTTCACCGCTTTAATAGCATCTAAAATGGCAACGGATGTGTGAGTATAAGCGGCAGGGTTTATTATAATGCCGTCTTTTTCGCCGATTGCTTCTTGAATTTTTGAAACAATTTCGCCTTCTGAATTAGATTGAAAAAATTCCAAATGAACACCTTCAAATTGGCTTGCATATTCAATTAATTCAACTTCAATGTCGCCCATTGTAAAGTTACCATATATTTCAGGCTCTCTAATTCCAAGCATATTAATATTTGGCCCGTTTATAACAAGAATTTCCATAAAAAACTTCCTTATTTTTTTCCTATTTTAACCCTAAACCCTTGTTTTTTTCAAGTTTTAACAATTCTTCTTTTATTTTAACCCCTGCTCTATACCCTGTAATTGAACCGTTTTTGCCAATTACCCTGTGGCAAGGGATTATAATTAAAACGGGGTTTTTAGAAAGTGCCGCCCCAACAGCTCTATTTGACATTTTTTTAATGTTTCTTTTTTTTGCTATAATTTCTGCAATTTCACCATAGGTTAAGGTTTTTCCGAATGGAATTTTTTGAATAATTTCTCTTACTTCTTTTTGAAAATTTGTTTCGGATAAATTAAGGGGAATGTTAAAATCGGGTTCTTTTCCTTTAAAATAAAGGTTTAGCCATTTTGTTGTTTTCTTAAAAATTTCTGTTTCTTTTAATTCAAATGAATTGTTAAAATCTTCAAATTGAAGAGATGAAAGCCCAATTTCATCCCCCTTCATTATAATTTCCCCCAAAGGAGAGTTGTATTTAAAATAATAATTCATAACTGCAGTTAATATTTAAAAAACCCTGAATGATAAATATTTTATAATAATTATCCCTAAAGAAATTAAAAATATAATTGTCAAAATTTGTATTTTTTGATTTCTTTCAAAGATTATTCTTTTGTTCAAAATATATAAAAAAACGGCAAATAAAATTAAATCGCAAAACAGCATAAGTTCATTTTTATTTGCAAAAAGAACAGTAATCAAAAAAGATATGAATTGTGCAAACCCTAAATAGGCAATAAAGTCTGCAATAATATCAAATATTTGATATATTTTTTTATTAATTTCCAAATTTTAAATACCTCAAAAATTTAAATATAGAATATAAAATATTATGGTTTTCTGTTAACGAATTTAGCGAATTTGAATTTATATTATAAACCGCAAAATCATATAATATAAAAATTGAAAAATAAACAAAAATAATAATTAGAATATTTTTAAAAACAGGGTTTATTTCAAGATTTTTATACATTTTTTGAATAACACAAAAGAATAAAAATGCGACAATAATAAATCCTAAAAAATTTGTTAAGCCCCCGCCTGAAACAAAAAGCATCAATGATAAAAATAAAACCGCAAAAGCACCATATAAAAATTGGTAAACAATATTCATATGGAAATTATACCACATTATAAATAATGGTAAAATTTATATCTTAAATGTTGACTATAAGTGAATTCGGGCATTTTTATTATGCCGAAATAAAAATCTATTATAATTAAATTATGATACTAAAAGAAAGGTTTTGAAATGAATGTCAATTATGCCTATATCAGCGTAGCTGTTTTAATCATGGTGCTAAAAAGAATAGTGGAAGCCATATCGGAATATAAATCTATAGAGAACGAAATAAGGAATTATAACAGAAAAGATACAGTTAATATGACGCCCGATGAAATGAACAGATTTAGGCACATTGCAGCAAGTGCATTATATGTGCAAAAAGGGTATGAGGAGATTATAGTAAATTGTTTGGGGCAACTAAAAGAAATTGTTGATATATGTAAAAAAATTAAGCTTCACAGACAGCAGTTTTGATTTAAAAAATAACCAAATTGGCAGAAAAATAGGCAAACAATTTAGGTATAAAAACAAAAAAGAAATGTTTGATTATATTTTTAAAACAGAAATCAATTTTAGAAGGCCTGTGTCAAAACAAATTAAATTTTAAACCGTTTTAAAAATTTGAAATATTGCAATATTCATAAAAAACATAAAGCAAAACGCAAGAAAAATGTTTATCAAAATTTGATATTTTCTTTTATACTTCGAAAAGGGTTTTTTTAAAATATCTTGAAATAAATAAAAAGCGAAAATGAATTCAAAAAGATATAACAATTCAAGGTCATATTCAATCTTAAAATAAACAAAACAAAGCCAAATAAAAACAAATGCCCCCAAAATTGCGGAAATATCCGAAAATTTATTTAATGTGTTTTTTATTTCAATGTTTATTTTTATTTTTTTATACATTTTTTGAACAACACAAAAGAATAAAAAGGAAATAATTAAAAAGGCAAAAAACTTAAACTGAAAATTGCCGCAAATAAAACCGGCAAAAATTAAAAACAAAAGGGCAAATACAAAATATAAAAATTGGTAAACAATATTCATAAAAAAATTTTAACACAATAAATAAAAAATATTATTTAGTTAATTTAAAA
>CALUWE010000014.1 GCA_944324425.1 Candidatus Gastranaerophilales bacterium | reverse complement strand
TTTGGCTCTGCTTTTGGCTCAACTTTCGGTTCTGCCTTTGGCTCAACTTTCGGTTCTGCCTTTGGTTCTGTTTTTGGAGCAGGCGCAGGTTCTGCCTTTGGCTCAACTTTCGGTTCTGCCTTTGGTTCTGTTTTTGGCTCTGCTTTTGGCTCAACTTTCGGTTCTGCTTTTGGTTCGGGTGTTGTTCTTGGCGGTTCGCCCGTCGGCGGGGTTGAATCTTGCGGCTTAAATGCTTTTTTGCCTTGAATTCCGCCTATAACGGCACCTGTTGCAGCTCCTGCTGCTGCACCATATACTGTATTTATAATTAAATCATCCGCTTCAAATTTTTGATCACCAAACGCACAATCAATTGAATAATCGCCTGCACCAATTGCGGCACCTGATATTGCTCCGCCCTTAGCACCTGCAATTGCCCCTTGTTTCATTGCTTCTTTTGCAGTAGTTGCACTTAAAACTGCTTCCTTGCCAATGCCTATTGTAGCTGCTGAAACCGCACCGTCTAAGGCGCCCGAAAGACCGTCTTTAGCTATTTGTTTTGCGTTAAATGCATCATTTTGTATATTGTTTGTTGCTCTGTCAACAGTTTTTAAACCAGCTTTTGTTGCAGCACCTATTCCTGCTGCCGCCAAAATCGAAGCACCGCCCGTTACGGGTGCAAAGCCTAAGGCGGCTGCTGTTACAACACCTGTTGTAATGCCTGTAATAAGGTTTACGCCGCTTTTTTGTTTTCCTGAATATTTTGAAATCTTTGAATAAGCTTCGTCATAGCTCATAGAGCCGTTTTGAACATTATTTATATATTTTTGACATTTCTTTTCGGATAAGCCAATTCCTGTTAAACCCTTGATTCCATCCCAAGTTTTACCAATAACACCTTGTTCATTTTTAGCTTGAATTAATGTATTTTGAAGTTTTTGAACTTGTGCATCTTTTGTTTGCGGCTGGTATGAATCTTGGGTTGGAGCCGTTAAATTTGCGTTTTGAACCTGATTTGCGTTATTGTTGATAACGGCATTTGGGGTTTGAACCGCTGTCATTCCTTGAATATTGCCGTTAAAATAATTTACATTGCCTGTTTGGATGCTGTTCGGGTGAGCGCCCATAAAAAAGGAAGGTGCGCCAAAACCATACAAACCGTTAAGCCCGTATGGGTTTCCGCCTATATATTTACTTGGGTACATTCCAAAAAATGCCATCAGTAATACTTCCTTTTTCCATAAAAAGATTTATATATAAACTAAAACATAAATTTGATTAAAAATTGCGCCTTTCGAAAATAATTATTAATCTTTGTAAATTTTTTTTAAATATTTTATAAAGATGTGAAAAAAACATTTCGATAAATCGCTTATGTCGTATCTTTCAAGAAAGGTTTATTTATGGATTATCAAATTCAAAAGGGAGACAGTTTGTGGAAAATTGCACAGCAGCAGTACGGATTACAAAGCAATAACGATATTGCGCGCGCTGTGGAGATTTTGGCACAACAAAACGGACTTGCGGATGCAAATTTAATTATTGCCGGCGCATCTTTAAAATTGCCGGAAAATCTTTTTGATGAACCTCATGTGCAACAGGAGCCGGCGGCTCAAGCTGCGGAACCGCAAGCGCCTGCTGAAGATAATACGCTTGCGCAAACATTGGCAACTGCTTTTGACAGTTGGCTGGACAAACAAAATGAAGCTACTGACGCTTATATAGCAAAACTTGACGGGCTTGTTCAAAATAATGACCCTAATGCAGTCGAATTGTACGCTCAATATGAACAGGAATATTTGGCTGCACAAGATCAAATAGGTGATTTTACATTTATCAGCGAAGGCGTTAATGTTAAAAAAGACGACGGAACAACCGACTTTGATCTCTACGCTCAAGAAGGCAAGAAATTTGCGGAAGCCCTTACCGAACATTGGGAAAAAGATGATGAAGAAGGCATTTCCTACGAAGAATATCGCACGCAAGAATTAAAGAGTGCAGGACTCGTTGATGCGGATGCTCAAACGGAAGCAATAATCCAAAAAGGCTTCAACATGATGGATTTAAACGGTGATGAAGTTTTAAGCACCGATGAAATTCAAAGCGTATATTCGGTAATTGATATGGCTGACGGAAACGCTGACGGGGCTATTGATATTAATTCATTCAGCTCGGCAATAGATGCAGCCGAAGTGATAAAACAAAACGCAATTCAATTCCAGCAAAAATTGGCTGAATAAGTAAAAATACCGCCTTATGGCGGTATTTTTATTTTGTCATATATTTTTTCATAAGCACGCTTGCAATTGCAATTGCAATTTCTTCATCCGCACCTGCCGTTTGTTTTTTAACTGCAGCACCTGCAGGAAGTGCGGCAGGAAAAACTTTGTTTAAATATTTAACCAGTTTTCCCATGACATTCATGGCAAAAATTAAGATACCAAGAAAAAGAAAAACCGTAAAAAATCCGACGCAAAGTACTGTTAAACCATCCTCTAAGCCTATTAAATTAATGTTCATTAAATTCTCCAAATACAACTAACTTGGTTTAATTATAATTAAAACCAAGTTAAACTTCAAGGCTTAATTTAAAGTGTTTGCCTGATATGCCATTAAAAATTGTCTTGCAATTCTTGGCGCCCTGTTGCCTTTTAAAAGGGCAAAAGCTTCCGCCTTTTTAAACAATTTTTCTTCATCTTCTTCTATGTTTAGTTCGTCTGCCAATTGTTTCACAATTTCAAGATAATTCTTTTTATCGGGAGATGAAAATGTTATTGTAATTCCAAACCTGTCAGATAATGAGGCTGCTTCATCCATTGTGTCATTCAGGTGAACTTCATCCCCTTCACGAGCTAAAAAGGTTTCTTTAACTAAATGCCTTCTGTTTGTTGTAGCGTATATTAAAATGTTGTCGGGGTGCTTTGCTAAAGACCCTTCTAAAACCGCTTTGGCAGATGAAAATTCGGAATCGTTTTCATCAAATACAAGGTCATCTATAAAAATAATAAATTTTGCGGGAAAATTTGCCAAATATTCACACAAAGCTTCTAAGTCAGAAATATTTTCTTTGTATATTTGAATAATTTTAAGTCCCAAATTTTTGTATTCATTTGCAATTGCTTTAACGGATGATGACTTGCCGCAGCCACGGTCGCCATATAATAAAATGTTGTTTGCTTTTTTGCCGTTTATAAATGACAAAGTATTTTCTTTTAAAATGCTCTTTTGGTAGTCGTATAATTTTAAATCTTCCAATGCAATGTCATCGGGTGTTGTAACGGGTTTTAAAAGTTCGTCATAGCTGTATTTAAAAGCCGAATATTTTGCAATAACTCCATAACCGTCTTTTTTATAGCTTTCTTGAATTTGATCTTTCGTAAATAAAAGCTTGTATGAATCAAAAGAAGGAATAGAATTAATTGCATCTTTTGCCAAAGGATAATGTGCAAATAAAACTTCTCTTATATCTTCAAATTTAATGCTTGCAATATCCGATAAAATTCGAAGCTCATATTCAAAAGAACCTAAAATATACCTTGGAATATTTGAATAATTATTTTTGGCACATTCAATTGAAACGGGGTTGTTGTCGCATAAAACAAAATTTCTTACATAGCTTGACCAATCGCCTTTAAATTCGGATTTGTAGAGTTCTGAAATAAAATCCGTGTATAGTTCAATAACTTTTGCAAGTTCCTCATTTTCCTTTATTGCTTCAAGCAACACAACAAATTTAATACAAACCTCATCGCATAAAAAATTCTTATAAACGGTTAAAAGTGAAATGTTTACAATTGCGTTATTAATATCTGCCAAGTTATTCAATTTTTGTTTTCTCCTTTGATAATTGAATTATATATTGAAAATATTTGATTGACTAATAGTTTATTAAGGGCTACACTAGGGGCTATAAGAACTTATACCAATTTAAGGAGAGATGATTATGACAAAAATTTATTACGCTCAAGATTGCAATTTGTCTTTATTGAAAGATAAAACCGTTGCTATAATCGGCTATGGCAGCCAAGGTCATGCACATGCTCTTAACCTTCATGATTCAGGCATTAAAGTTGTTGTTGGCTTGTATGAAGGTTCAAAATCATGGAAAAAAGCGGAAGATGCAGGCTTAAAAGTTGCAACGGTAAGCGAAGCAACAAAAGAAGCTGATGTTATTATGATTTTATTGCCTGATGAAAAACAAGCAGACATTTATAAATCAGAAATTGCACCATACTTAACCGCAGGCAAAACTTTAGCATTTGCACACGGTTTTAACATCCACTTTGCTCAAATCGTTCCTCCGGCTGATGTTAACGTTATTATGATTGCACCAAAAGGCCCGGGCCACACGGTTAGAAGCGAATATGTCGAAGGCAAAGGCGTTCCTTGCTTAATTGCCGTTCATCAAGATGCAACAGGCAAAGCTAAAGAAATCGGTCTTGCTTATGCAATGGGTATAGGCGGCGCAAGAGCAGGCGTTTTGGAAACAACATTCAGAGTTGAAACAGAAACAGACCTTTTCGGTGAACAAGCAGTTTTATGCGGCGGTGTTACAGCTTTAATGCAAGCAGGTTTTGAAACACTTGTTGAAGCAGGCTATTCACCTGAAAATGCATATTTTGAATGCATCCACGAAATGAAATTAATTGTTGACCTTATCTACCAAGGCGGTTTTTCAAAAATGCGCTATTCAATTTCAGACACTGCCGAATTTGGCGATTATGAAACAGGTAAAAGGTTAATAACAGAAGAAACCAAAAAAGAAATGAAGAAGGTTTTATCTGAAATTCAAGACGGTACATTTGCACAAAAATGGATTGCGGAAAACAAATCAGGCAGAGCTCACTTCATTGCTACAAGAAGATTAAAAGCAGAACACCAATTAGAAGCAGTCGGTAAAGAATTAAGAAAACTTTATTCTTGGAACGAAGAAAAATAAGCTTTTAATTTAAGGTTTTAAAAAATCCGACATCTTTTTTTGTGTCGGATTTTATTTTATTAAAATTAAAATTGAACCTAAAATCATAATTATTGTGCCAATTGTTTTTCTTATGATTCCTTTTTCTTTTAAAAATTTAAACCCTAAAAATAAAGAAACAATACTTGATAATTGAAATAAGGATAAAGATAACCCTACATCAAAATTTTCAAAAACAATGTTTGTGGATAGCTGCATTATAAAAAGCAAAATTCCGATTACAAGACAAGTCTGAATTGTTTTATTTGAATGCGGCTTTAATTTTTTATTTGCGACAGCAAAAACAAATGAGAAAATAAGCCCCGCTATGCTCCACCAAATAAAACAAGCAACAGGGCTTGAAAGCAAAATAATTTGTTTTAATATAACCGCTTCAATTCCTGTAAAAATCAGTGCCGATATTCTTAAAAGCACGCTTTTATTTAAAATGAACTTTCCTTTTTCATCAACAAATAAAAAGCTTGCACCGATTATAAGAAAAAAGCCTATTAAGCTTTTTAAATTCGGAATTTCACCCAAAAGAAAAAATGCAGTTATTAAACCTATTATTGACTTATAAGAATTAATCGGCCCTAAAACAGAAAGCTCGCCTATTGAAAGTGCTTTTATAAGGCAAATTGTGCCCAAAAAACATAGAAGCCCTGTCAACAGAACATATAAATAAAAATTGCCGGCATATCCTAATATTTGATTGTTGTATAAAAAGGGCAGACAAAAAATTGCCATAAATAAATATGACCAAAAATTAACGGTAAGGGAAGATTCCGCTACCGTTAATTTCTTTTGAAAAAAATTTGCTATCGGGTTTGATACAATTCTTGAAATTAGTGCAACAACCGATATAAACATTTTATTCTTTGATTATTTTTTTAATTGTATTTTTAGCTTTCAAGTTGAGCTTTCCGCCGCAAAATGAAGTTAAACCCGCAACAAGCCACATAGGAACTAAAATACCGATTAAAATGCCTAATGCCGAATATATAAACATAAGCATATCGGTTTGGCTTTTTAAAACTTTGTAATATGAGCAAGCTGCAATTGCGGCGCTTGATAAAATAACAACTACAAATGTGAATATTAATGTGTATTTAATTAAGCACAATAAATATCTTTTGTTTTGGAAGATTGAAAGATTTTTATCTAATTCTTCATAATATTTGAATTGATAGTTAAAGTTTTCGGGTTCCTTTTTGGATTCAAAATTTTCCAAAATTAAAGGGAAATTCGGATTAAACCTTTTAACGTCAATCATTCTGTAAATATATGAGGGTGAATAAATTAAAACGCCGTCAGAGTAGCTGTCTTGGAATGTAATTTTTTCGCCGTTATTAAGTTCGACTTCTGTTTTAAAACCAAAAACCCTTAAAGAAAATTTATCTTTATCCGGATTTTCTTTCATAAGATTTTTCTTGTCTGAAAGCGGAGAAATTTTGTACGATTTAATATCGCCGTAATAAACATCTTTTCTTGATGAAATTTCGTTTTTCTTTTCAAAAACAAAAGAAAGTTTATCTTTAAAAATTTCAACCTTTGTTATTTTTCTTAAAGAATTAGTAATTGCCACATACGTTGCAAAAACCGCGCAGTAAACGGCAAGAAATGCAACCGTTGCACCTATTGACGGCTCTAATATGTAATAATAGCCAAGGGCCAACACAGCGCCTAAAACCAACCCTGCAAAAAATAACATCACCGCTCTTGAGAATTTGTCAACAATCTCAACTACAAAAAATCTATCCGTATTCATAAACTTATAATTCCCTAATTAATAAACAATATAACAATTAATTCTGATTAACTTAAGTATTATAATATCAATTTATATGAAAATAATCAACTTTTAAAATGAGGTAAAAAAATATATTTTCGGTTTTTTATACGATAGAAGGCCATGAAAGTTCAGAATCAAACAAGCATTAATAACCAAACCGCATTTAGAGGTGCCTCGGGTATATCGGCAAAAATTGCGAAATCCTTTGCAAAAGCAGGAAATATAGGTGAGGGCACAAGCATCGCATGCGATTTTTTGGGCAAAGCGGTTGTTGTGCCCGTAGTTATTATGGCTGCAAGTGATGAACCGAAAGAAAATAAGGAATTTTCAGCATTTAAAAATCCGGTTGCTGCGTTTATTCAGCTTGGCTTAGAAGTTCCTGTTTTAATGGCAGGTTCAAAAATAGTGGGCGATTTAGCTGACAAAGGATATTTCGACAGAGCAAAATCGGTAAAAAAAGGTTTTTCATATAATGAAAAATTGCAAAAAGAAAAGTTTATCGATACTTTTGAAAAATTGGCGGATAAAACTCCTTCTATAAGGGCAAAATCAAAAGAATTTGCGGAGTCGATTAAAAATGGCGGTTACAGCAAAAAAATGGCGGATGATTTGGTTGAAATTCTTGACGGGGTTGATGAGAAGGTAAAATTGGCCACAATAGATTCTTTTAAAAATTTTGAACATGCTCACGAAAACAAATTCCACCTGCAAAACAGAATTTGTTTTGCGGCCGCTCTTATACTAACACCTTTGCTTTGCGCAATTGAAAACTATATTCATCCTAAAATCATGAATAAAATTTATGAAAAAAGAGCAGAGAAAAATCCTTCTAAAATGGTTAAAATGCCTGATTTTCACTCCTTCCTGAACGGCAGAAAAAATTCTGCGGCAACAAAGGCACAGCATAAAGGAGGAAGGTTATGATTCAAAAAATTGTATCCGGTATAGCAAACTCTTCTCCGGTTAAAAAACACATAATAAAAAGCGGTACAGACCCTAAGTTTCTTGCAAGAACACTTCTTATAACAAGCGTTTCAAAAGACGTTTTTGCTTATGCTTTGAGAGTTAAAAATACATTGAACAATGATGAAATTCCCAAAGAAAAGAAAAATTTTACAGCAAAAATGGATGCTGCTACCTGCGCTGCTACCGCAATAACTCAAATCGGAGCCGGTTTTGTTGTTTCAAGCGAAAAATTCCAAAGCTTCTTTACGGATAAATTGTTTAAGTCATTAAAAAATTCTCCCAAAGAATTGAAAAATGCGAAAGCGGCATTTAATGCGGTTTCAACGCTTGTGTTGGCTTCAATCGGTGCAAAAAGAATCTTAACACCTTTGATTGCAACCAAAATTGTATCATATCACGGAGGCAAAAAAGAAGAAAAATCAGGCAAGCTTGCCGTTAAGGTTTGATTCTTTGGTTAATTTATCTGTTTTTTCCGCCAAGAAAGTTGATAAAATCGGCAAAACTCCGTAATATAGCCCTGCAAAAATAAGCGTGGGCCTTAAAATGTTTAACCCTTCAATATATTTCGGAAGTTTAGGATTGTCTATGTTTGCTGTTTTAAATTTTTCAAGGAATTTTTTTCCGCCTTTTTGAACCAGATTATCAATTGCAAAGCCGCTTGTTAAAGTTATTCCTGTTGAAATAAGATTGTTTAATATTAGCGGGTTTTTTCTTTCCTCTTTAATTTTTTTGTTTCTTTTTGTTTGAATTGCGAAAGTCGACGTCAGCAAAATATCTGTTGCCATTGAAATATTTCTTGCAATGTTTTGGTCATTTTTGCTGATTTTTTTGACAAGCTCTTGAATATTCTCAATATCCAAAATTTTGCCTACGCCTTTTGAGAGTTTATCCTGCATGCCGCCTTTAAAGAACGGCGAAAAAACAGGGTTGTAATCTTCCTTTTTTAAAGCAAATTCAGCTGTTTTGCCTTCAGCTTCCTTTTTTTTGTTTATGATTTTATCCATTATGACGGGAATTAAGGCAATTGTGAGCATAGACTTTGGAATTGCGGTTATAAAATTTACTCCCAATTTTAAAACTTGTGTTGCAAACTTGTAATCCTTAGATTCGACAAGGCTTTTTGCACCGTTTTTTAATGTATCAATGGTCTCTTTTTTTAAAAATTTATCGGGGTTTTTGTCTATATTCTTGATGGCATTTTCAATCGGAAGTGCAATTGCTTCTACCATTAAAAATCTTGAAATGCCCGATGCTATTGAATTAACCCCTGCATATTTTTTATTTTCTTTTTCAACCGTTGGGGCCATTTGAATTGCAAACGGTCTTAAAAACAAAGATGATGCCAAAGAAACGCCCGCAGCAAAGCTTGTTCCATGGTCTGATATTGTTTCTAATCCTTTTAAAAAGGCCTTATTATTATATATTCCTTTAAAATCGGGCTGATGATAACTGTATTTTTCAGGTTCTATTTTCATAGCTAAAAAGTTGTTCTGCACTATGAATAATAATGCCAAGAAAACAACAAAAAGAAAACAGGTTTGTAATTTTATGTTAAATCGTTTTGAATTAAATAATCTCTGACTTTATCAAGCCCTGATTTTATAATTCTTGAAATCCTCGAAGCTGAAATTGAAAACTCTTCGGATAATTCCATTAATTTTTTTTCTTTAAAAAATTTGGCTTCAATTAATTCTCTTTCGCGTTTTGGAAGCTCTGCTATGGCTTTTCGGAGCATTATTGACATTTGGTTAAATTCGCAGGTTTCTTCCGGATTTTTTCTTTGATCCTTAACTTCGAAAGGTTTTTCATTATCAAGCATTTCATCCGTGGATAAAATTGTTTTATAGATGGCTTCTCTTAATTCGTTTCTGTCCGGTTCCGCACCCGATTCCGTGTGCGTTTTAACGCCGTGCCAACGATAACGCCTTCTTAACTCGTTTCTGATTGCCCATTTAATTGCAGTTGTTAAGTAGGATTCATTGTACTCTTCTTTATTTTCATCTTGGGACAAAAATAATACATCTATTGTTTGTATTCCGATATTAATAAGCTCATCAAATTCTATCAAATGCTGAGCTGCCATTGATTTATACTCAACCTTGGCAATTTTATTAATAAGCCCCAAATACTGCCGTAACTTGACGTTGTGTTCAATTTTTTCTTTTGAATTTTCCATATATATCATTCTTAAAAAATGGATATATTCAATTATTACCATGAATTCAAACCATTTTCAAAGCTTTGTTACAAAAAATAAATTTGAATTGACAATTTTTCTTGTTTTGTTTAACTTTGTATTATGCCAAAGACGGCAGGTGGCATTTTGTGTCTTAATCTCCTGCTCAGGTAGAAAAAAGAACCTTATAGTTGTTTACCGTTTTTGTGCATACAAATTTATTTTATGTAAACACCCAAAAGAAAGGTTAACATTATGACAACAAAAGCTTTCAAAAACGAAAAAATTGAAGCCTTCAAAAAAAGTTTTGAAAATGCTAAAGTTGCGGTTGTTACCGATTACCGCGGATACAGTGTTGAAGAAATTACCGACTTAAGAAGAAAATTGCAAAAAGAAAATTGCGATTACACGGTAACAAAAAACACACTCTGCAAAATCGCATCAAAAGGCACAAATTTTGAAGCCATTGAAGCATTATTAAAAGGCCCTTCAGCTATTGCATTCGGCTTTGGCGATGAAGTTGCCGCTGCAAAAATCGTTTCAAAATTTATTAAAGATTCCAAAAAAGGCGAAATCACAGGCGCTGTTTTGGATGGCAACCTTTTAAACGCGGATGAAGCAAAAAAACTTGCAAATCTTCCTTCAAAAGAAGAACTTTATGCAAAGATCCTCGGTTCAATCAATTCACCCGCTTCAGGCATTGTTTACTCTATCAATGGCGTTATGAGCGCATTAGTCAGAGCAATCGATGCTGTAGCAAAAACAAAAGCGTAAGTTAGAAAAAATTAAAATAAGGAGAAAAAATAATGAGCAATGTAGAAGCTATTTTAGAATCAATTGAAAAATTAACTTTAATCGAAGCATCAGAATTAGTTAAAGCTATGGAAGAAAAATTCGGCGTTTCAGCTGCTGCTCCCGTTGCAGTTGCTGCTGCTCCTGCTGCCGGTGCTGCTGATGCAGCTGCTGCTGATGCACCTTCTGAAGTAACCGTTGTTTTGGCTTCAGCCGGCGCTAACAAAATTCCGGTACTTAAATTAGTTAGAGAAATCACAGGTCTTGGCTTAAAAGAAGCTAAAGATTTAGTTGATGGCGCTCCTAAACCGATTAAAGAAAACGTTAAAAAAGAAGAAGCTGACGAACTCAAGAAAAAACTTGAAGAAGCCGGTGCTACTGTTGAAATTAAATAGTTTTAATTTTAATACACAGCAAAAACCCCTTGTCATTATTGATAAGGGGTTTTATTTATTTTACTTTAAATTTTATTAAATAAATACTGTTGCCTCGGGGTGAAATAACCTTTTCGATAATTTCTATATTTTTGTTGTTTTTCATATACGCTTTTATGTCAGAAGCGAACTCTTCGCAAAAACCTGCAATTGTAGGGATAGCAAGAATATATGTCTTGTTTTTTTTAAGGGTGCCAAACAGTTTATCGGCGGTTTTTTTCTCAAAAGGATATTCTATGCAAGCAGGTTTTAAATCTGTATTTAGCAGTTGAAAATAGTATTGAAAAGCGGAAATGCTCGGTGTATATATTCCTTCTGTCTCGTTTTTGTTGTTGATTATATATTGCACTTGGTTTCTGATATCTGTTTTAAAATATAAATTTTCCGAAACAGGATGTTTAAATTGCAGTATAATTGCACTAATTGCAAAAATTAAAAGCGCAAGGCGGCTTTTTATATTCTCTTTAATTAAAAGCAAAAATGAGCTTGAAATGATTATAAAAGAAGGCAAAAGAAATAAAATTAATCTTAATTCGAAAGGGTAAAAATAATTATAAGAGGCAATTGTACAAAATATCACAGGTAAACCGACCAATGTTAAAATTTTATATTCTTTTTTATAAAGCAGAATAAAAACGCCGCTTATAAGTGCGGGCAGAATATAGTTAAAAGCGGTCAGAGCTTTTACTTCCCTGTTAAATATGCCAAGAATATCATATACTAAAAATTTTTGTACTCCCTTGCCCCAATAATTAAACATATAACGATAGTTAACTTCTTTAACAGGAATGTAATATGCAACAAACCACATTAAAAAGCTTAAAATAAACGGTGTGAAGAAAATAAAAAATTTCTTGTCATACGATTTATTTTTTATAAAATCAAATAACAAATAGCAAAAGCCTGCCGCAAGAACAAAAGGCGCAGAGCTTGAAAACCATAATGAAAGAGCCGATATTAAAGAGTAAATCGAAAGCTTCTTAATTGAATCTTCTTTGAAATTAATCGAATAAAAAATATAAATTAATAAAATTGAAAATAAAAGGTCTGTTGAATATTGTTTAACTTCTTGTGCATAGCTGAGTGCAATCGGGTTAAAACAAAAAAGCAACAAGCATACCGTTGTATAAATTTTATTTTTAAAGACCTTATTTAAAAGAAAATAAAACCCAAAAACAGACAAAACGGAACAAACCAAAGAAAAAAACTTTGCTCCTAAATCTGCATACAACCAAGGATTAATTTTTCTTCCTATTTCAAAAAACAATTTGCTGCAAATTAAAAATAACGGCGGAGCAACTTGATTGTCGTTAAGCGGATACAAAAACTCGGAAAATCCCTTTTTCATGAAATTGAAATATACCAAGGAAAGCTCATCCGTCCACAAGCCTTGATTGTATAAATAAATTTTGACCCTTAAAACAATGCCCGTGATTATAATAAATAAAACCGCAAGCTTGGCTGTTGTTATGTTTTTGTTTTTTATTATTGCCGTAATTTTATTGAAATAATTTTCAAACATTATTTTTTGCTTTTTTCTTTGAATACAAAATATTTTCTTAAAACAAAATTGCCGACAACACCAATCAGGCTTGAAATTGTTTTTGACCAAAAGCTTGAAATTCCGACAAAAATAAGCCCGTATGTGCATACATAATCAAGAGCGCCCATAATGGCCAAAGTTATAATATATGAAACAATTTCGCCAAATGTTGTCCATCTTGCTTTATGTCTGAATAAAATTGCAATGCAGAGGAAATAATTAATCATTGCAGAAATTATAAATGCAAACCAAACGCTGTAAATTAAATCCATTTTGTAGTGGTTAAAAATCATAAAGAAAATTATGTTTGCAATAGCGGAAATGCCGCCTATAAAAAGATACAATAAAATTTGCATGGGAACGGGCGCAACGTGGCCGCCATAGTGGAAGATGCAATAAAGTGCTCTAAGCCCGTCTTTTGCGCCGATTTTTTTTCCTTCTTCAAAAGTTCTTGGGTTGTAGCTTATGGCGCACTCATAAAGTCTGTATTTTCCTTTTGAAACATAAATTGTAACTTCAGGCTCAAAACCAAACCTGTTTTCTTTTAAATTCGGTGCAATTTCTTGAATAACTTCTCTTTTAAAAAGTTTATAACAGGTTTCCATATCTGTTATATCAAGGTTTGTATACATATTTGTTAAAAGGGTTAAGCCTTTATTCATAAAGGTGTGCCAAAAATATAAAATGCGCCTTGTATCTCTTTTTAAATATCTGCTGCCGTAAACAACATCTGCTTTATCTTCTAATAAGGGTTTTAAAAGTTTAAGATAATCTTTAGGGTCATATTCCATATCGGCATCTTGAATACCTATGAAATCGCCTGTTGCATTCATAAAACCGGTTTTTAAGGCAGCCCCTTTTCCTTGGTTTTTTTCATGGTGAAAAACTTTAACAAAAGGAATTTCACCTGCAATTTCTTTTGCGATCTCCAAGCTTTTATCGGATGAACAATCATCAACCAAAACTAATTCCAAATCAACTTCATCCGATTTAATTTTTTCTATAACTTGTCGAACTATACTTCTTAAAGTTCTTTCTTCGTTGTAAACAGGTATAATAAGGCTTAAAGTTTTCATAAATTCCTCTTAAATTCCGATTTTATTAAATCGTACCATAAAGAGGAAGGTTAAATAAAAGCATTAACAATTCTTAATGCCACTTTTTTTGTTCAACCCAAATATAAGTTTGCTCAATTGCGCTCATAAAAGGGTTATAGGCAAAACTGTGTTCTAAAAAGGGGTTTTTTGCCTTTTTGTCAGCCTTTCTTACTTTTTTATTTACCTTTTTTATGTATTCCTTAAAATCCATTAATAATCTCATTTAATAAACTGTTTAACCTTATGTTGAAGCATTTTATTAAGGAATTAAACCTCTGAAAGTTTAGATAAATTGCTTATCTGTTTGGGGGAATATCTGTTTCTTTTCGCTTAATTTCCAAATCTTATAACCTAACTTGAATTTGAAAACGCGAAAATAAAATTTTTTGCTACTTTAAACATATGTTTTTTTAGAAACATGTTGCAAAAGAAACACAATGATGTTAAAATCTCTCTTATCTTCGGATAAAATCATACATACGGAGTAGCTCTTTATATTGCCCGAAGCTTGTTTTAAGTGTTAATATCTATATATTGTCAGTCAAATGTATATTCGAATATGGTGAAAAATATGAATAAAAAGTTAACAATTACGATTTCAATAGTTTTGGTTTTAGCGTTGAGTATCGCATACAGATTTTTTGAAACCAAAAATTCAGAAAAAGAACAAAGTCAGGCAATTAAACAGTCAATGATACCGAACGTTGAAGCCAATACCCCTTTTGATATTGAAACTTCAAGTGTAATCGAAGCCCCCGGCAGAGTTGTTGCCGTCAGGTCGGCGGATGTTATTGCCAGAGTTCAAGGTATGATTATGAGCCAGCACTATAAAGACGGCGATTTGGTTAAAAAAGGCCAATTATTATATATAATTGACCCGACAGAGTTTCAAATTGCATATGACAAGGCAAAAGCAAACTTAGATACTGCAAAAGCTCAACAATATCAAGCTCAAAAAGATTTTGAAAGAACAAAAGAACTTGTTGCAAACGATTTTGTTTCAAAATCGGAATATGATAACGCACTTGCCGCAAGAGATGCTGCAAACGCAACCGTTAAAGCAAATATAGCTGCCGTGAATGATGCAAAAAGGCTTTTATCATACACGAGAGTAACGGCCCCCATTACAGGTAAAATCAGTTTGCCCGTTGTAACTGTCGGCAACTTCTTGTCATCTCCGAATACGGTTTTAACAAAAGTTGTAAGCATTGACCCAATTTATGTTACATATTCTCTTGATTCCGGAATTTTCAGTTCATTAAAAGAAGATGAAATCATTCCGAATTCTAAAAACAAAAAGCCGATAAAAGTTGAAATTAAACTTCCCGACGGTTCAATTTACGATAAAACCGGTAATGCGGATTTCTTTGATAACGTAATATCGGAAACCACAGGTTCAATTACCTTGAGAGCAACATTTCCAAACCCCGATTCAACTTTAATCCCCGGAGATTTTGTAAATGTTAAAGTTTATTCAAATAAAAAAGTTAAAAGAATGGCCGTTCCTATGTCTGCTGTTCTTCAAGACACAAACGGAAGATATTTATTTGTAATTGATGAAAATAACATTGCTCATAAAAGATCAATTGAAACAGACGGCGAGCAGGGCAATAACTGGATAATTAAATCCGGCATAAGTAAAGATGAAAAATATGTTGAAACAGGCATTATAAAAGTAAGAGACGGTGTTCAGGTAAGAATTATGGAAAAACAAGAGCCTGCAGCCGCACCTCAAGACAATGAAAATGCCAAAAAAGACGAAGCAAAAAATACAAAAGGATAGTTAAATAATGTTTGCCAAATTTTTTATAGAAAGACCAAGATTTGCCATAGTATTATCACTGGTTATAGTTTTAGTCGGGCTTATTTGTCTTAAAAACCTTCCCTTGGAAGAATATCCCGATATTACACCGCCTCAGGTTGTGGTTCAGGCAACATACACAGGTGCAAGCTCAGAAGTTGTTGAATCAACCGTGGCACAGCCTATTGAAGCACAAGTAAACGGTGTTGAAGATATGATTTATATGACAAGTACTTCAAGCAACGGTACTTATCAATTAAACGTATTCTTTAAAACAGGTACAGACCCTGATATGGCGCTTGTAAACGTTCAAAACAGGGTTTCTTTGGCAACACCAAGACTTCCGTCTGATGTTCAAAGATACGGCCTAACCACAAAAAGGTCAACACAAGGTGCCGGCCTTGTTATGTATGCCGTTTATTCACCAGATGATTCAAAAAGCTTAATTGATGTTTCAAACTATGCTTCAATTTATTTAAAAGATGAACTTGCCCGTGTAAACGGTGTTGGTCAAGTTAACGTATATGGTGCAAGAGATTATTCTATTAGAGTTTGGCTTGATGCAAATAAAATGGCAGCCCTAAATGTTTCACCATTAGAAGTTCAAAATGCCATTCAAGGTCAAAACGTTCAAATTCCTGCGGGTGATATTGGTGCAGAACCTTTGGTAAATAAACACCAAATGAAAATAACCTTAAAAACAACAGGCAGGTTAACAACACCTGAACAATTTGCAAATATTATTGTAAGGTCAAATACGGACGGTTCTTCAATCAGAATTAAAGACATTGCAAGGGTTGAATTAGGCGGTGAAAGCTATGCAAGTATCGGCCGTTTAAACGGTAAAGAAATTGCCGTTATGTCCGTTATGCAATTATCCGATGCGAACGCAATTCAGGTTGCAAACGATTGTAATAATAAAATGATTGAACTTTCAAAAAGTTTTCCTGACGGCATAAGTTATAAAATATTAAGAGATACAACGGAAACCATTAAAGAATCATTGGCAGAAGTTGTTCATGCTATTGTTCTTGCCGTTATTTTGGTTACAATTGTTGTATATATGTTCTTAGGCGACTGGAGAACATCATTAATTCCTTTCGTTTCAATTCCTGTTTCTTTGATAGGTACCTTAGCGATATTTGCCGTGTGCGGCATATCGATTAATACTCTAACCTTATTCGGGTTTGTGTTGGCGGTAGGTACCGTTGTAGATGATAGTATCGTTGTTGTTGAAAACGTTCAAAGGCACATTGAAATGGGTGTTTCCCCTAAAGAAGCAACAATAATTTCAATGCAGGAAATTACGGGCGCTGTTGTTGCAACATCGCTTGTATTGATGGCCGTGTTTGTTCCTTGCTGCTTTATTTCAGGTATTTCAGGTAAAATGTTCTTGCAATTTGCAGTTACAATCGCAGCTTCAATAGGTTTTTCTGTTGTTGTAGCACTAACTTTAGCCCCTGCGCTTTGCGCAACAATTTTAAGAGGTAAAGATGAAATCCCCGAAAGAACATTCCACGAAAAATTCAGAGAATTGTATACGGATTTCTGGTCAAAATGCCACCCTAAAACTACAAAAGAAAAAATAAGAGCTTGGGGCGAATTTATAGCATCCGCTTGGGAAATCTGCATTAAAAAATATAACAGGTTCTTTGACAGAGTTAAGAAAGTTTTCTTAGAAGGCTCGGATTACTTTATAAGACGCGGCGGCAAAACACTATTAGTTTATGTTTTAATTCTTGCCGGTTTAGGCGGCTTATTCAAATTAATTCCGACAGGCTTTTTGCCCGAAGAAGATATGGGTGCAATTTTAACAAACATAATTATGCCTGACGGTACTTCATTAGCAAAAACTTCAGACCTTTCAATGGAAATTGAAAAACAATTAATGGAGCTCCCCGGTATCAGGCAAATCGGTGGTATTATCGGTATGAACGGTGATAACACCGCTTTGATATTTACCGTATTTGAATCCTTTGAAGAAAGAAAAGGTCCTTCAAAATTAAGAAAATTATTTATGACCCCTGAAGAAAAAGCAAGATGGGCAACAACTTTAGCTGATTATAAACAAAGCATAGCAAAAATTACATCACAATATAATGAAGCGCAAATTGTAACGTTCGTACCGCCTGCAATTTCAGGTATGAGCATGTTTGGCGGTTTTGAATATCAATTGTTGGATAAAGGCGGAAGAACTTCTCAGGAGCTTTATAATGAAGCAGTTTCTTTAATGGCTGCCGCAAACCAAAATCCAAAATTGTCAAACGTATTTACCCAATTTAACGCAAATATTCCGCAGTTTTTAATTGATATTGATTATCAAAAATTAAAAGCTCAAAATATATCTGAATCTGAAGTTGTTGCAGCATTGTCATCACAATTTGGTGCATATTATGTTAACGACTTCAACCTTCAAGGCAGGGTGTTTAGGGTTATGATGCAGGCAGATGAACCTTATAGGGGAATTCCTTCTGATATGGATAAAATCTATATAAAAACAAATGACGGCAAATCTGCTCCTTTAAGTTCCGTTTTAAATATAACTCCTGTTACAGGCCCATACAGTGTTACCAAATTTAATATGTATAACTCAATTCAAATTCAAGGCAGCCCTGCAAAAGGCCAATCTTCTGGTGATGCTATTAACGAAATGGCAAAAATTTCAAAAGATAAATTGAAATCCGATTTAAGCTTTGCTTGGTCAGGTACTTCTTTGCAGGAAATTGAATCAACCGGTCAAACAACATCTGTTCTTATGATGAGTTTGGTGTTTGTATATTTATTCTTGGTTGCATTGTATGAAAGCTGGATGTTGCCTGTGGGTGTTATGTTAATCACACCTATTGCAATGCTGGGGGCATTATTCCTTCAATATGTTACAGGAAACCAACTTGACATTTACGCTCAAATAGGGCTTATCATGTTAATAGGCCTTGCAGCTAAACAAGCAATTTTGATTGTTGAATTTGCGAAAGTTGCAAGGGAAGACGAAAATAAAACTGTATATGAAGCTGCGATGGAAGCTGCAAATATAAGGTTCAGGGCCGTTATGATGACAGGTATTGCGTTCATCTTAGGTATGGTGCCTTTGGTTATGGCGTCAGGCGCAGGTGCGGAATCCAGAAAATCATTGGGAACGGCAGTTTTTGGCGGCATGATAGTTGCAGTTACCGTCGGTGCAATTTTAGTTCCCGCATTTTATGCTCACATTCAAAACCAAAGAGAAAGAGCAAAAGAAAAAAGTAAATTAAGAAAGCAAAAACACATTGAGGAAATGAAAGAAAATGAAAAATTTCAATAAGAAATTTTATGGAAAATTTTTATATTTGATATTGCCTGTTGCCTTATCAGTTAATATGGCATTTGCAAATGAACCCATTTTAATATCCGAGCAAGATGCAAATGTAACAGCACCAGTTCCTGCCGTGCAGACACCTGCTGAACAAAATAATGAACTTGAAAAAGAAACAAAACAAGCTGAAACAAAAAAAGAAGAAATAAAAGAAGAAACTAAAGAAACGGCAAAAGAAGTAACCAAAGAGGAAGCTAAAGAAGAACTTCCTGCAGTTTCGGGTGAAAATAACGCTGAAGAAGAAATCACCTTGGATAAAAAGGGTGAAAAGCTTGAAAAAAGAAAAGTTAAAAAAGAAAAGAAAAATAAAAACGATTATTCAGAATACTTAATCCCTGAAGACGGCTATTACCCCGTTGGGGACGTTGAAGATAAACACATCACAATTCAAGGTGCGGTTTCAAAATCGGAAGAATTATCTTTGGCGGATTGTCTTGAACTTGCTTTAAATAATAACCCAAAAATTCAAGCAGCTTACGCAAATTCATCCGCCGTTAAAGAAAACAAAGTTCAAACAATTGCAAACTACACGCCAAGCATTTCAACTTCAACAGGTTTAACAAGAAATAAACCCGATATGTCAGGTATGCCTTCAGGCTTTAAAATTCCAACTTATACAAAATATTTGCTCGGAACAATTTCATTGTCTCAATTGGTTTATGACTTTGGTGTTACACAAAACCAATATACAATTAATAAACTTGAATGGGAAAATGCCAAACAAAATATTGAATCCGTTGTAAATTCTGTTGTTTGCGATGTTAAAGACGCTTATTACAACCTTTTATATGCACTAAGCGCTAAACAAGTAAGGCAAGAAACCGTTGAACAATATGAAACAATGTATAAACAGGCACTTGCTTTTTATGAAATCGGCACAAGACCGAAAGTTGACGTTACAATAGCATCAGCTAATTTGGCAGATGCAAAAGCAAATTATATTGAAGCAACAAATGCGGTTGATTTGGCAGTTTCAAAGTTAAATAACGTTATGGGAACTCCATTTATTGAACCATACGTTGTAAATACCGTTATGCCTTACGAAGCAACCGATATTACAATGAAAGGCGCAATTGAAATTGCAAACGAAGCGCGCCCCGACCTTAAAATGGCAATTTTGCAAATGAAAATGGCGGATGAATATGTTAAATTAGCCAAAAAAACCTATATGCCAAAAATTTCAGTTTCAGCTGATCTTTCCATGGGGGGCAGAGATCATTTTACAGACACCACTTGGTATTCAGTCGGCGGATATTTTGAATTTCCCGTTATAAACCCTGTTACAATTACATCTCAAATTAAACAGGCAAAGGCTGAAATGAAACAGCAGCAATATAATACAAAAGCTTCCGTTAACGATATTTACTATGAAATTCAAACGGCATACGTTCAATTAAATGACGCAAGAGAAAGAATAGCAGCATCTAAAGTTGCAGTGCAACAGGCAAGAGAAAGCTTTGAATTATCTCAGGGAAGATATAAAGCAGGCGTTTGTGATGCGGTTGAATTAAAAGAATCTCAAGTAACTTATGAAAATGCAAAACTTGCATACGTTTCAAATGTTTACACCTATAATAGCGCTAAAGCAAGCTTAGAAAAAGCAATCGGCCAATCTTTAAAACCTGTTGAAAACCATGAAAATGTTGAAATTTAATAATTTCGGTGCAAAAATTTATTTATGGCACAGGAAAATAAATTTCAAATAGTATCAGATCATAAACCCTCAGGCGACCAGCCAAAGGCAATAGATGAACTGGTTTCCGGTTTAAATAAAGGGTATGAAAACCAAACACTTTTAGGGGTAACGGGTTCCGGCAAAACTTTTACAATCGCAAATGTTATTGAAAAAGTTCAAAAACCAACCCTTGTAATTGCCCACAATAAAACGCTTGCCGCCCAATTATACGGCGAATTTAAAGAGCTTTTTCCAAATAATGCGGTTGAATATTTTATATCATATTATGATTACTACCAGCCTGAAGCCTATATCCCAAGAACAGACACCTACATTGAAAAAACAGCTTCCATAAATGATGAAATAGATAGATTACGCCACAACACAACAAGAAGTTTATATGAAAGAAACGATGTTATTGTTGTAGCTTCTGTCAGCTGTATTTATGGTTTGGGGTTACCGGAAAATTATTTTAAAGGTGCCGTAACGCTTCATATTGGTGATGAAATAGACAGAAAAGCCTTGTTAAATCACCTTATTTTAACAAGATATGAGAGAAACGATGTTGAACTGAAAAGGGCAACATTCAGAGTCAGGGGCGATTTAATTGAAATCATGCCTGCTTTTGAAAAAGTTATAACAAGAATTTCCCTCTTTGGTGATGAAATTGAAAAAATTTCAAGAATAGATTCAACAACAGGCGAAGTTATAGAAACTATCCCTGAAACTGTCATCTACCCTGCGGTTCATTATTTAGCGGATGATGATAATACGGATGAATCCATAAGGATGATAAGAGAAGAATTAAAAGAACGTTTAGGGGAACTTTATTCTCAAAATAAACTTGTTGAAGCCCAAAGGCTGGAGCAAAGAGTAAATTATGACATTGAAATGATTAAAGAAATGGGCTATTGCTCAGGTATTGAAAACTATTCAAGAATATTGGAAAGAAGAGAAAAGGGAACTCCGCCCGCAACTTTACTTGATTATTTCAGGGAAGATTTTTTGGTTGTAATAGATGAATCTCACGTAACAATTCCCCAATTAAGGGGAATGTATTTTGGGGACAGGTCAAGAAAAGATGTTTTGGTTGATTACGGGTTTAGGCTTCCTTGTGCAAAAGATAACCGCCCATTAACTTTTGATGAATTTTGGGGAAAAATTAACCAAAAAATCTTTATTTCAGCCACCCCCGGCGACTTTGAAAAAGAAGTTTCCAATAATTTGGTTGAACAAATAATTCGCCCGACAGGGCTTGTTGACCCCATAATTGAACTTCACCCGACTGATGGGCAAGTGAATGATTTAATCAAAGAAATTGAAAAAGTTGTTGAAAAAAATGAAAGAATTTTTGTAACCACCTTAACTAAAAAAATGGCCGAGGATTTATCAGAATACCTTAATTCAAAAGGTGTCAAGGTTCGTTATCTTCATTCAGAAATTCAATCAATAGAAAGAGTTGAAATTTTAAGAGATTTAAGGCTTGGCGTTTTTGATGTTTTAATTGGCGTAAACCTTTTAAGAGAAGGGCTTGATGTTCCCGAGGTTTCTTTGGTTGCCATTATGGATGCTGATAAAGAAGGGTTTTTAAGGTGTGAAACCTCTTTAATTCAAACAATCGGGCGTTCTGCAAGAAATGTTAACGGCAAAGTTATAATGTATGCCGATAAAATAACAGATTCTATGAAAATGGCAATTGATGAAACAAAAAGAAGGCGTGAAATTCAATTAAAATATAATAAAGACCACAATATAACTCCAAAAACAATCAAAAAACCAGTTGAAAACAATTTATTGGCACTTGTTCAAAGTTATAGAAGCGTTGAAGATATAATTGCAGAATCTATGACAGAATTAAAAATAGATAAAAAAGACCTGCCAAAACTATTAACAAAACTTGAAAAAGACATGATGAAAGCAGCAAAACTTTTAGATTTTGAAAGGGCTGCTGAAATCAGAGATAAAATTAAAAAATTAAGAGATATTCTGAACTAAAAACTCTTATTTTCTTTGAACCTTGCCTAAACTCCACTTCATATATTATAATTCAAGTTGAATTAGAGTTTATAAAGGGAAGATTTTTTATGAAAAACTTTTTAAAAAAGGCATTTAGCTTAATTGCCGTTTTTCTTTTTTCAACTCCCGCATTTGCAAGCGAAGCTTCGCTTGTAGTTCCCGATTTTAAAGCAGACCCTTTTCACTATCAACTTTTATTGGTTGGTATCGGCGTTGCTGTTATCGGGGCAATTTTCGGGTTAATTGAATTTGCAAGAGTTAAAAAAATTCCTGTTCACCCTGTAATGGAACAAGTGGGAACAACGATTTTTGAAACCTGCAAAACATACCTTGTTCAACAAGGCAAATTTTTAATCGTATTAGAAATTTTAATTGCGCTTTGTATCGCTTATTATTTTGGTGTTTTAGAAAAAATGGGTGTTAAAAGCGTTTTATTAATTCTTTTATGGTCTGTAATAGGCATTTTAGGTTCATATTTGGTTGCTTGGTTTGGTATCAGAATGAACACTTTAGCAAACGCAAGAACTTCATTTTTAGCCCTAAAATCAAAACCTCTGAATTGCTTGAATGTGCCGTTGAAAGCCGGCATGAGCATTGGGGTTTTGCTTGTTTCAGTTGAATTAATTTTAATGCTTGTAATTTTATTATTTGTGCCGGGGAACCTTGCAGGCGCTTGCTTTATCGGTTTTGCAATCGGTGAAAGTTTGGGTGCATCTGCATTAAGGGTTGCAGGCGGCATTTTTACAAAAATTGCGGATATTGGTTCTGATTTAATGAAAATTCAATTCGGAATTAAAGAAGATGACCCGAGAAACCCCGGTGTTATTGCAGATTGCACAGGCGACAACGCAGGCGATTCAATCGGCCCATCGGCTGATGGTTTTGAAACATACGGTGTAACGGGTGTTGCGCTTGTAAGTTTCATTTTATTGGGTGTATTTAAAGAATATCAAATTCAGCTTTTAGCTTGGATATTTACCATGAGATTTTTGATGATTGCAACCTCTGTAATTGCATATTGGTTTAATAAAATCATCACTCATTTTTATGCTAAAAAATGCGAAAGCGAAAATAAAAGGTTTGATTTTGAAGTTCCACTTACAAACCTTGTTTGGTTAACATCCATTTTATCAATCATAATGACATTTTCCGTTAGTAAATGGCTGCTTGGCGGTATAGAAAATAATTTATGGTTTGTTTTATCATTAATTATTTCTTGCGGTACCCTAGGCGCTGCCTTAATTCCTGAAGCTACCAAAATATTTACAAGCCCAAAAGCAAAACATACAAAAGAAGTTGTTACTGCTTCTCGTGAAGGCGGTGCATCTTTAACCATATTATCAGGTATTGTATCCGGTAATTTTTCAGGCTTTTGGATTGGTGCAATCATTGTTTTATTAATGGGTCTTGCTTATTTTGCAAGCCTTTATATAGATAATGTTATGATTTACCCTTCAGTTTTTGCATTTGGCCTTGTAGCATTTGGCTTTTTGGGTATGGGCCCCGTTACAATCGCAGTGGACAGCTATGGCCCTGTAACAGATAATGCTCAATCGGTTTATGAATTATCATTAATTGAAGAAGTGCCGAATATCGGTGAAGAAATTGAAAAAAATTACGGTTTTAAACCTGATTTTAATAATGCTAAAAAATACTTAGAAGAAAATGACGGTGCAGGCAACACCTTTAAAGCAACAAGTAAACCCGTTTTAATTGGAACTGCCGTTGTTGGTGCAACTACTATGATATTTTCTTTAATTCTTGTAATTAAAGAAACCTTAAATATCACGCCTGAAAGCATTTTAAACATTTTAAACCCATATACTTTAATTGGCTTTATTACAGGCGGCGCTGTTATTTATTGGTTCTCTGGCGCTTCAATGCAGGCTGTTACAACAGGTGCTTATAGTGCGGTTGAATTTATTAAAAAGAATATTAAATTGGGCGAAGCCGATGATAAAAAAGCAAACCTTGAAAATTCAAAAGAAGTTGTTAAAATATGCACACAATATGCACAAAAAGGCATGTTCAACATATTTGTAGCTCTCTTTGCGTTTGCTCTTGCACTTGCGTTTTTATCATCTCCGACAACAACAAGCAATGCGCCTGTTTCATTCTTTGTCAGCTACTTAATTGCAATTGCCGTTTTTGGCTTATTCCAAGCTGTGTTTATGGCAAATGCGGGCGGCTGCTGGGATAACGCTAAAAAAATTGTAGAAGTTGACCTTGAAGAAAAAGGAACGCCTCTCCACGATGCAACCGTTGTGGGTGATACGGTGGGCGACCCATTCAAAGATACATCTTCCGTTGCAATGAATCCTATTATTAAATTCACAACCTTATTTGGGCTTCTTGCAATGGAAATTGCAATCAGCAGCGAATTTATGAAATATTCAAAAATTGCGGGCGCAATATTCTTGTTAATTGCAATAATCTTTGTTTTAAGGTCATTCTATGCAATGAGAATTCCAAAAAGAGGATAAAAATAAACCACATAAAAAAAGACCGAAAGCTTAATGTTTTCGGTCTTTTTATTTTCTCCGGGAGATGGATTCGAACCACCGTAAGCAGATCCAGAGTCTGCTGTCCTGCCGCTAGACGATCCCGGAATATTAATTTATAAGCCGATTTTATTATAAAATTCCCTCTTTTGCAATTGTTAAAAAGTTCTTAAGTTTTTGATTGCTTTAATTCTGTTTTTTGTATTCGGGTGTGTGGACAAATATTCCATAAACTCAGGCGAGTTTTCTTCGTATAAAGAAACTTCTGTTCAAAGATTAAATACACAAAAAGATGAGATTAATTGAATAATTTTGAACATTTTTCTTTAATATCTGATGCAATACCTTTTGCAAATTTTTCCTTAATCCCTATATTTTTTGCAACAGCTAAAATATCATCTAAAGTCGGATTTTTACCCTCACCATTAATCGTAGTTGCGTGTTCGCCATTAAATGAAAAACTATAAGTCAAATCATATGCAGGAGATAAATGCCATTCTTTTTTTGTATCATCAAAAAGAAAAGAAAAATTCTTTGAATGGTCATCCCTGTTGTGTGCAAATACATTAAAGCACATTAGCCTGAATAATTGTTCAATATCTTGATAATTTCTTGTTAATTCAAGTGTTAATTTCATTAATGTATTGTAATCAAGGTTAGGAAACCTGTGACTTGTTTCTAACAGCCCGCTTGCGGATACCATATGAACTTTTTTACCATTTTTGCGGTCAAACCTTTTTATCCCAAAATATCCTGAACAAATTTTAGATGGGAAAAGTCTTGTTTCTGTCATATTTATTCCGCAATCTTTTGCACATAATGAATATTGATATTCCTTTTCTCCAATATTTTTAGGATCAGATGATGATGGAAACTTAATAATCCAATCTTCATTGTCAATAGAGGTCAAAATCTTCGGTCTTGCCCCACCAGATGAGCCGCCTAAGACAAAAAGTTCGTCCAAATTATCTGAATTTTGTGATTCTAATATTTTTGAACACTCTTGAGCAAGAATATCATAATCGCAAATTTTGTTTTCCGTTTCAAATATGTGTTCAGGCTTATAAGTCAAGGCACCCATCCCGCTTTTCTGAACAACAGCAAGACGATTAAGATTATCAATTTCAGCAGGATTTATTTTGTTTTTCAAAAACAATCTGTCAACAAGCAACCGTCCCCAACCGTCAGGCAAACTGTCGTTAAAAACTCCAAATAAACCGCCAAATGGGTCATATTTCGGAATAAAAACTTTCTTGATAAGCGGCAAACTAAAAGGTGAAATGCTAAATCCGTTATTCAACCAATCTGAATCGTATTCAAAAGCAACAACTCTATCAGGAGTTTTAGCTAAAGTGCCAACTAAAATATCATTATAAAAAACTTTTAAATATTTATAGTTATCCATTTATAACCTCATCAATTGAGTTGTAGTTTTTTTGCGTGAACAAATTTTCCAAATCCTGTTCCAAATTAAGAGCGATTAAGATTTTTATAAATGAATTCAGGGAAATTTCATACTTAGATTCAAATCTTTTTACAGAACCAAGACTAACACCTGACTTTGATGCAAGTTGAGCTTGAGAAATTTTAAGCTTTTTTCGGCGTTGCTTAATTTTTTCAACCAATTCATGCGCTATATCATTAGGGGTTTTGGGATTAAATAAAAAATTATTCATGGATAATATATTATACTTTTTTAACTAAAAAGTCAATGTTTAGATAATATATTATCCAATATTTAATAAATCGAAAAATACAACATAATGAAGTTGTGTTGTATTTTTGGGGTAAATGTATAAGGGTAGTGTAAATAGATTTTTTGCAGGCGGAAGTTTTTGAATGCTATTTAAACGATATTTAAACACTGTTTAAATAATGAGGATGTGGAAAAATCCAAAAATTGACAAATTTTTGAGATTTTTCAAATCCGACTTTAGGTGTGTGAGCATCAGGTCGTGTGCGGGATAGCACACAACTTGATGCGAAACCGTTCCACGCAGTTTGCGAGAAAAATGTCAATTTTTCCGCAAACTCAAGTGTTTAAATTTTGTGTCATTCGACTTTACTTTTTATAGGAAAGAAGCAATCATTGTGAGTGATTAAGAGAGTTTGAAAATGAATGTAGTACAACCCATAAAAAAGATAGAAGATATTCAAAAGATTAAAAAATATTTGGCAAAAAAGCCAAGAGATGTACTGCTTTTTAGTTTTGGGATAAATACAGGGCTCAGAATATCTGATATATTATCGCTTGATGTTGGGGATGTAAAGGGCCGAGATCATATTGAAATTAGAGAGAAAAAGACGAATAAGTATAAGAAATTCCCGCTTAATAGGTTTTTGAAGGAGGAGATTGATTTATTTGTAGAAGGTTTGCCTGGGGAACAACCGCTATTTTATACACAAAAACATTGCAGGCTTGATAGAGCACAGGCATATAGAATTTTGAATAAGGCTACACAAGCCGTTGGGGTGAAGGAGAGAATCGGAACACATACACTGAGAAAGACATTCGGGTATCATCATTATAAAAAATATAATGATATAGTACTCCTGCAAAAAATCTTTAACCACTCCTCGCCATCAGTAACACTCCGCTACATCGGCATCGAACAAGACACAATCGACGAAAGTTATATGAATTTTTATTTATAGAAATACAAGAAATTTTATTGTATCTTTAAACACATCGGATCTGATAAATAATTAAGATATCCTATTGAATAAAATTTTTGACCAAGACATCCACAATTACATTGTTTATATGTTGTACACTGTTTATAATTTTTATCAGTTGAAAATTTTCTGATTTCATTTAAATAATTTGATTTTTCCCAACATTCTTTTAAAGAGTTATTTTTTAATGAATAGTACTTATCTTTAATTCCTAAATCTTTTGGTGTAATTCCTTTAAAAGCATCGCAAGGACATATGGTCAAATCTGGTCTTATTGTTAATTCTTCAGTACCGGAATTACAAGGTTTACTATCTTCAAGACCTAAAAAATTATAAGGAGAACCAACTCTTATATTATATCCTTGTTTTCTGAGAGTAATAATAATTTCTCGCAATTCAATATTCTGCTCAATACTGAGGAATTCTTTTTTATGTTTAGTTGCCCTTCCCTGTGGTACTAAACGTAATATACTTATATTACTTACACCTATTTTTTTTCCAAGCCAAGCTATTTGAGGTAATTCTTTATAATTACTTGCTAATGGGACAAAATGAATTTCCGTTGAAATATTCAAAGACACGCATTTTTCTATCGCAGATATAGTTTTATTATAACTACCTTTTATTTTTGTTACATCTTCGTGTTGTTTTCTATCTGATGAAAATAAGGAGAATATTATCCTATTTAATCCCATACTTTTAAGTATTTCTATCTTTTCATTGAATAATGATATATTCCCAGTTGTATAAACACAAGTTTTAATATTATTATTATTTAAAATATTTATTAATTCATCAATTCCTTTCCATAAGAGAGGTTCCCCGCCAGAAAATTTAATTTCTTCCACTCCCATTCTTATTGCTTCTTCAATAATTATTTTAGCTTTATTAAGGGAAATCTCTTTTGTAGATATTTTCTTCGCCAGACTAGAACAATGCTTGCAACAAAGATTGCATGCATCTGTAAGTTCTATTTTTAATTCTTTAAGATGAAAATTTTTCAATGTGATCTCCTATTATTTCTTTATACCAAGATTATCATTAATATTCCATTTGGGTGGAAAATAAAAATCAATTTTTGAAGAATTACATTTGTATTTCTGTTTTATTCTGGTTCTTGCTTGTTTTGATTTTACATTAGGAAATGCAACTCTTGAGTATTTATCAATTTCGCAGAAAAGATTTTGACAATCTATTAATTGTAGTTGTCGACCTCCTAACGTCCTAAATTTTATACCACGTTTTTTGAACTCTTCATCTTGTCTCTCTGCAACTAAATATATTAAATCTACCTCATTTAATCCTCCAAAATCTGAAAAACATTTTTGAATTCCAGAATATGCACCTGGACCAGGAACTACAAATGACATTTCGGAGAAGTTAGTTAATTCACTATAATTTATATCTATAGCATATTGAAATGCCAAAAAATCACCTAACATTGGGAATTCTCTCAAATGAGTAAAAACTTGCTGTAAAGACTTTGCCTTCACTATTTTTATCAATGATTTTGGACTTATGATTTCTTCAAGCATTTTTAGGTTATTTTGATGCTTTTTGTGGTAACCAAAGCAATTACCACCTGATGGCATTATATATGCTGCAGAATATATAGACTTTTTTTTCATCGTTTCTTGTAATATTTTATCGTAAGTCTCAAAGGAATACGTTTTATACAATATTTCGCCTAGTTTGTCTTGTAATATTTCCCATGTATCAATTTTATTAAAAATTTTAAATAATAATATCCTAAACAATAAATCTTCTTCATTATATTTGTTTGAATAAATAACATTTCGTATTAAATATTGGCTTACACGATCTGAAGCACGATAAGCATTCGTAAATTTGTATGTATTTAAAATTTCATCATGTGTCCAAGGTTGTTTTTCATTATAAAATTTTTTAAAAAATATTTCTTGTCTTTCTGCTGCAAAATACCAATATGCATCAAAAACTTCAGTTGTTTTTACTGGATACCAAGAATCTATATTATATTTGTCTTTATATTTTATTTTCATTTTATTAACCTACTAATACTTCATTATTCTTTCATAATATTAACAATTGCGTTATAAAGTTCTTTTAAATTCTTTTTTGTACTACCTAAAACATAATTGCTAGCAATGCAACAAACACTTTTAAACGGGATACCCATTGCCTCAGCAACAAATTTACCAAGAGAATATAACCCCCAATAATTACCAAAAGCTTTGCTAAAACAGTCTTGGGAAGCATAAAAACCAACAATAGTAAGACCTTCTTGCCCATTAGATCCTTCGGGGACAAAGACCACTTGTTGCAAACATGGGAACCCCCTTCTAGGAGCTTTAGATATATCTTCATACGGATTAAAAATTGTAGCTTGAAGAGCTGATTTTCTATGAGTACCCTGATTCCATGTTTTAATAATTTCTTCTAACTGATTTTTTTGATTTTTGACATCGCCGAACGCAATTAATCTTTTAAAATAACTGCCTAATCGGTTTTGTTGAGTCTTTTTCAACTTAGGCCATATTTTCAAATATCTTGCATATAAAGTTTCACGATCATTATTTGATGTTTGCCATAAATATTCCGGGAATATGGTATTTCTTACAGTTTCTATAGGAAAATTCTTAGTACGCTTGAGATTCAGATTTAAAATTTTGATAATATCTTTATCCCAGAACTCATCAGCAGTTGCATCAAACTTAACAATCATAGGTAAAATATTTCCTCTTGGAGCATTATAGCATTTTATGAATGCTTTAGCCCAAGCAGTTGGTAAATCTTTTTCTTCTATAGTATGTATCATAACTTAATCCTCTTCGCTTAAAAATCTATATCTTGCCAAACCAGAATATTCTCTTCTTGATATTCTTATATTTGCCGCCCAGTTATTATTCAAAATTCTTGAATAGCCCACATTTTTTGCTTTGTAAAAAGAAAATTCAGCTGATTTAGCTTCATATGATATTTCTAAAAAATGATTATCAATTTTAAAACTTTTAGGACAAGCGATATAATCATCAACTTGTAAATCAACTGGTTTATTCGGCCAATTATTATCAACTATTATTAAATCGTTAGAGGTATCAACACCAAGCTGTCTTTTTATATCTTTTGGTGTAAATTTTTTCAGATTCCGAAGTTGCTCTTTTGTAATCATTTTAAGCGAGTATGTTAAATGATTTAGGATTGTTCCATAACCTACACCAAAAATTGAGGAAAGTTTGAAAATTTCCATGGCAGTTACATGTTTGATGTTGATGTTTTGTTTTGATAACATATTCATTACTATTCGTTTTGGCATCAATAAAAAACCTGCGAAACAATCTACTAAAAATTCATCAGAGTCAAAACCTGAAACATTTTGAGTTGTTAGTTGATCAATCTTTGTGCCATGATTAAAATAATGATGTCCTAATTCATGTGCACAAGTAAAAACTTTTCTTCCATTTGGACGATATGACCCTATAATTATTGTTGGGCTTGGTTCTTTTGCATACATACCCTCTAGTGATTCTATGTTTTCGTATCTCACTGAACAACCCATTTTTAAGGCAATATCAACAGGATCTATTATGGACAGAGAGTTAATGTTAAGTTTTTTCCTAAGCTGTTCTGCTGCTTTCAATGCTTTTAAAACCAATTGATCACGATTTTCCATTAATGACTATCTCCTTTGGGTTTTAAAGAATTTAAAAGATCAACTATTTTATCTATGTCTTCGGATTTAAGCCCTGATAGATTTCGTGCTGCTAACTGTATTTTATCTCTTTGTTCATCACTTTTATTTTCTCCTTTACCTGCAAGCCAATTAATATCAACTTCAAATATGTCGGACATTGAGATCAATTCTTCTGCAGAAACTTTTCGTTTTCCAGATTCAATTTCTGCTACCGATGGCCTTGGGATATTCAATAATTTAGCTAACTGGTTTTGAGTTAATCCGGCCCGTTCTCTTGCAAGTGATATTCTATTTGCAATAATTTTTCGTTTCTCGTTTTCTTTCATATATTTGACTCCTAATTTAGATAAGTAGAAATTTTCTCAACAACTTGATCAATATTTAAATAATTTGGGTATTTTAACTTATCATTATCTGTAAATATAGATTGAATTTTTTCATCGTTAATATTGAAGCCGTCTAAAATGTCTATAGTGAGTTCAACACTCATTAAACTATCAATAGCAAGTAGGTCAATTAATGCCTCTTTACTTGATGAAATATCTGGCATAGAATTACTAGGATATGTTTGAGAGTAGTAGTGCTCAATTATTTCTATAAGTTTGAGTTTTATATTTGCTTTAGTCATGTTTAACCTCCTAATGTGTAGTATAAATTATTTTTTTATTTTTGTCAAGTTATCTTACAACGTGTTAGATTTTCTTACATGTATCTTTGGATTTTTGTGTTACACTAATAAAAAGGGATGTTTTCTATGAGCAATTTTGAATTTTTAAAAAATAAATATCCTGAATTGGCTGAACTTGGAGCTATAGCAGAGGAGTTAATAGATACTGATGCTGCATCTTGTCTTACAAAATTGCGTTTAATTGCAGAATATATCGCAAAAGATATTTATTTTAGATATTTCCAAGAAAAGTCTTATGAAAAACAAATAGATCTTTTAAAAGAATTAGAACCCTATATTGATTCTAAATATATGGATGTGTTTCATATTATAAGAAAAAAGGGAAATTCAGCAACTCATGCAAATATTGGGAGCAAAGAAAATGCACATATTCTTCTAAAATATGCTTGGGGTTTGTGTGTTTGGCATTATGTAACTAACTGTGGCGGAGATAGCTCTCTTATTAAGCCTTATGAAAGACCTGTAAGTAGAAAACTTTTACTTGAAAAAGAGCTTGAGGAAGCTAAAAAAAGAAGTGCTGAACTTGAAGCAGAACTAAAAGTTAAAGAAGAGCAGTTAAGTAAAGTAACAGCTGCATCTAAAGAAGAATTTATAAATAATCAAAACGAAAACAGAGAAACGACCGATAGACTTGGTGATTTAACTGAAGCTCAAACAAGAAACTATATAATTGATGAAATGCTTATTGAAGCTGGTTGGAACATCAAAAAAGTTGAAAACTTTAATAAAGAAATCAAAGAATATGATACAGAAGAAGTCAAACGTGAAGTTGCAGTAAACAATTTGCCAAATACACCTTCCGGAAAAGGTTATATTGATTATGCTTTATATGATGCTACAGGTAAAATTATTGCAATTATAGAAGCTAAAAAAACTAGAAGAGATCCAAAAGAAGGTAAAACACAAGCATTCTATTATGCAAATTCTATTGAAATGGAAACTGGTTTTAGACCTTTAATTTTCTATACGAATGGTTTTGAGACTTATTTCTGGGATGATGTTAATTATTCTCCTAGACGCATTTATGGAATGTTTTCTAAAGACGATATTGAAACAAGACTTTTCCAAAGACAAAACCGTATGCCATTAGAAAACGTTGAAATTGATACATCAATAACAAACAGAGATTATCAAATTTCTGCTATCAGAAAGACCTATGAAGCTTTTAGCGTAGGTCAAAGAAAAGCACTTATTGTAATGGCAACAGGAACAGGTAAAACTAGAACTGCAATGTCAACTATTAAAGGCTTAGTTAATGCTAATTGGGTTAAAAGAATTCTATTTTTAGTTGATAGAGATGAATTAAGGAAACAAGCTGATAGTGCTTTTAACAAACATTTAAACTCATTATCAAGAGTTCTGTTGAATTCTGAAACCAGAGGCAATATGAATTCAAAAGTCTATATTGCGACATATCCTGCAATGCAAAAGGCTTATCAACTATATACACCAGGATTTTTTGATTTAATAATCGCAGATGAATCACACCGTTCAATTTATAATGTGTATGGCGAAATCTTCAAATATTTTGATGCTTTCCAAATCGGTTTAACAGCAACACCTGTTGATTATATATCAAGAAACACATTCTCAATGTTTGACACTGAAGATGGAAACCCTACTTTCAGCTACGAACTTGATGATGCGATTAAGGAAAAATATCTTGTGCCTTATAAAGTTCAAAAAGTTCAAACTCAGTTTCTTGAAAGAGGTATCAAATATTCTGACTTAAGCCAAAAACAAAAGCAGGAATTAGCTGAGCAAGTCGAAGACCCTGAAAAATTTGATTTTGAAAGTAGTGAACTTGAATCTCAAATAACAAATAAAGATACCAATAGAAAAATCATAAAAAACCTTATGGATAATGGGCTAAGAGATTCTAACGGTAGACTAGGTAAAACAATAATTTTTGCAAGAAGCCATAAACACGGTGAAATTCTTGAAGATTTATTTAATCAAATGTACCCAGAATATGGTTGGAAATATGCAAGACTAATCGATTCACACGATCCTAATGCATCGCTTTTACTTGATGATTTTAAAGGAGAAGAGCAAGAGAATAATATCAATATTGCGATTTCTGTTTCTATGCTAGATACAGGTGTTGACGTCCCTGAGATTTTGAATCTTGTATTTGCAAAACCTATTTATTCAAAAGTTAAATTCTGGCAGATGATAGGTAGAGGCACAAGACTTTGTGAAAACTTACTTGGTCCTGGCAAAGATAAAGAAGGTTTTGTAATTTTCGATCATTATTCTAATTTTGAATTCTTTGGAGAAAATCCGGAAGGTTATGTTCCAAAAGAACAGCTATCCTTATATGAAAGACTCTTTATGTCGAGAATTTCTCTAGCAGTAACTGCAAAAGAATTAGGTGATGAAAAGATTCTAAATAAGACTGTTGAACTGTTGAAAAATGATATAAAAACACTGCCTAAAAAATCAGTTGATGTTCAAGAACACGCAATGAAACTTGATGAAATCTTAAAAACTGATTATTATTGGCAAGACTTGAATGATGATTTTTTACATGTGCTTGATACTATTGTAAGACCTTTGATGAAAAGACATCAAACAACATTTTCGCAAGATAGAGCAATGCAGTTTGAAATTAATGTAATTCAACTGGAAGTGTTGGAACTTGAAAGGTTAATTCTTCAACAAAGACAAATTGAAACCACTCAACAAGATAAAAAAATAGAACTTGTAAAAAATAAAATAAGAAAATCAGTTTTCCATCTAAGAGAAACTATTAACAAGGTCAAGGAAAAAACAAAGACGATAAACAAAGTTAAATCTCAAAATTTTGGTACGCCTTTTAATTTTGATGAAATGGAAACTATCAAAGATGAACTAGCTCCGATTATGCAGTATAGTCAAAGAAGTGCATTGGATGATGATATTATAGAAATTGATATTACTGATAATGTCGAGATTAATGAAGAACTTCAACTAAATCTTTTTGCCGCATTTGGCGAAGGCTTTAAATATAATATAGAACAATTCTTGAATAAAATAGCGAGCGAAAATATAGTTCTTCAAAAAATCAAAAGAGGGCAAAAAACAACAGAACAAGATATCCAATCACTTGTTTCAATTGTTCTTGAACAAAATCCGCATTTTACATTGAAGCAACTGGAAAAGCTATACCCGGATAAAGCTCAAGATATTGATTTATTGATCCGCTCAATTATTGGCGTTGATGAGAATGAAGTTCATTCAAGAATAAAGAATTTTATTGAAAAACATACAACACTTACATCTGTACAATTACAATGTCTAAAACTAATTGAAAACCAATTAAAAACAAACAGATATTTCAATTTTGAAAGTTTGTATGAACAACCGTTTACTAGGTTAGGCTTTGATATTTTTTCAGAAACAGAGTTGAATGAATTAAAACAAGTATTAGATGGATATATAGTTAAAGAAGTAGCAGGATAAACGAGTGACAGATAAAGAATTTAAAGCAATTATTGACGAATTATGGGACAAATTTTGGTCCTCAGGTATAAGTAACCCAATATCAGTAGTAGAACAAATGACTTACCTGATATTTTTTAAGATGTTTGAATCTCAAGAGGATTTAGAAGACAAAAAGGCAAAACATTTTGGCAAAACAAGAAAATCTTTTTTTGAAAATAGAGAAAACTTGAGATGGAGCAATTTCAAACAACTATCTGCTGATGAAATGTTAAAAACATATAGAGAGAAAGTTTTTCCACTTTTAGGCGAAATTAACCCTGCACTAAAAGATTCAGTTTGTTTAATTACAAAACCGTCACTACTTGATACCGCTGTTCAAACCCTTGATAAAATGGATTTTTCTGACGGAAACGACAGAAAAGGTGATATCTATGAATATATGCTGAATAAACTTGCAATAGCAGGACAAAACGGGCAGTTCAGAACCCCTCGCCATATTATCGAAATGATGGTCAAACTAATGCAACCGACATCACAAGACAAAATTTGCGACCCTGCATGTGGTACAGGTGGCTTTTTGTGTGGTGCTTACAGATATATTTTAGAACAAGGCACATCTGATGATTTCAAAGAAATTTCTCCTATATTTGGGGACCTCTTGAGTGATGAAGATAGAAAAAATATTGATGATAATGTTTTTTTCGGCAGAGAATTTGACCCTACAATGTATAAAATTGGTCTTATGAATATGATTTTGCATAACATAAAGCCTAAAAACATAAAACTGCAAGATTCTTTATCAAAAGACGCTGATGAAAAAGATAAATATACTCTGGTACTTGCAAATCCACCTTTCACAGGTAATTTAGATGAAAATGATGTATCAGATAAAATAACATCAATCGTAAAAACTAAAAAGACAGAACTTCTTTTTATGGCAAAATTTATGCATATGCTTGATATCGGAGGCAGAGCTGCCGTAATTATTCCAACAGGTGTTTTATCTACGGATTCAAAAGCTCATAAAACATTGAGAGAAAAACTCATTGAGCAAAATAGGCTTGATGCAGTAATTTCTATGCCATCAGGAGTTTTTAAACCCTATGCAGGTGTTGCAACCGCAGTTCTTATCTTTACTAAAGGTGAACCAACTAAATCAACTTGGTTCTATGAAATGGAAAATGATGGCTTTACTCTTGATGATAAAAGAAATGAAATCGAAGAAAACGATATTCCTGATATTATTGAAAAATACAAAACAAAAGCAGAATCAAACAAATCTTTCAATGTCTCAATAGAAGACCTGAGAGAAAATGAATACAATCTGCTCCCATCAAGATACAAAAAAATAGAATATACTCCGCCAACTTTTGAGCACACACCACTAGAGTATGTTCAAATTCTTTTGGACTCAGAAAGAAAATCAATCGAACTCCTTGAATCCCTAAAAGAAAAACTTGGAGGGAAACTAAATGTTTGAAAATATACCTAAAAATTGGAAAAAAGATAAATTAAAAAATTATATTGACATTATTAGAGGAGTTAATTATAACTCAAATGAAGCTTATGATGTTGTAACTCCTGATACTACGACTTTATTAAGAGCGAATAATATATCTTCCAATGGAACTATAAATTTTGATAAAGTTATATATGTTTCAAATAAAAATATTAAAGATGAACAAATTATAAAAAAGAACGATATTTTAGTTGCTATGTCAAGTGGGAGTAAGGATTTAGTAGGTAAAGCTGCCCAAAGTAGTTCAGACCTAAATTGTTCATTTGGAGCTTTTTGTAGTATTGTTCGTCCAAAAATTATTAATCCTAAATTTATTGGTTACTATTTTCAAACCGATTTTTATAGAACAAAAATTTCAGAATTATCTACAGGTATAAATATCAATAATTTAAGAAAAGAATATATTGAAAATTTAGATATAGCAATTCCATCAACATTAGAAGAGCAACAAGAGATAGTAGATGTATTAGATGCAGCGAATGAAGTAATTCGTTTACGCACTGCCTGTATCGAAAGTGCCCAATCCCTCATCCCCGCTCTCTTCCAAGAAATGTTCGGCGATATGTCTAAAAATACCAATAGTTATGAATTATTTAAAATTAAAAACTTGGGAAAAGTTACAACAGGCTCAACACCTTCGTCTAAAAAAGAAAATATGTTTGGTGGTGATATTCCATTCATAACACCTGCAGATTTAGAATCAGGACAAGATAAATATGGTCGTTATGTTACGCAAGAAGGTGCTAAAAATAGTAGGATAGTTAGAGCTGGAAGTACTTTAGTTTGTTGTATTGGTGCAACAATAGGAAAAGTTGATAAAGCAATTGTTGATAGTTGTTTTAATCAACAGATTAATGCAATTGAATGGGACGAAAGTATTAATGATATTTTTGGGTTATATTTATTTAGGCAAATTGCTCCTTTAATTAGAAACAAAGCAAGTCATACAACTTTACCAATATTAAATAAAGGTAATTTTGAAAATATAATTATACCTAAACCACCAAAACCTAAGCAGGATCTTTTTGCAGAAAAAGCACAAGAGATAGAGGCATATATAAAAACACAGCAAGCTGAACTGGAAAATGCCAAAACCATGTTCCAATCCCTCCTTCACCACACCTTCACCGGCGAACTAACTCGCCACAAATTTGGAGGTGATGCAAATGGCTAAAAAAGAAGTATTTATCAATAGACTGAAAGCAGTATATAATGATTTATCATTAAAAAAAATAGCTTCTAAAGAAGAAATTATAGCTTATTTGGCACAATTAACTAAAAATCATTATCAAAAGTTGCATATAAACAAGTTAACAATTGAAAACATAAAATCTCAACCTTTATTAATTAATAATATTGATAAATCTGATTCTATGTTTCGTATTTTTTATGATACTGAAAATAATGAGTTACCGTTATCAGAACTTCAATATAAAAAAGCTATAAACTGGCTCGTTGAAACTTGGAATAATCTTGATATTACCAATACTAATCACTCTACAAATGAATCTTTAGTAAGGATAATACAAAAAGTTGCAAGATGTATTTCTGATGGGCCATATATAGACTTGGCTTTAGGTACAGGTAAATTGCTTGAAAACATGCCTCTTGTTAATATAAAAAAACAAACATCAAATACTGTATTGGGAAATAATTTATATAAGAATATACAGGATATAGATTTATATAACTATGGTTTTGATATTGATCTTAATGTTAGATATTTGGCTGATGCCTTGTTAAATTATCAATATAAGCTTCCTATTGTAAAAATAGAATTTGAAAGCAGAAAATTTAATGATAGTATAAGAAACGATTATTCTAATTTGAAATTTCCAGAGTGGAAAGAAAAAAATCCAGTCTTTATTTTTGATCCTCCTCTTGGTGCAAAAAGTATACAAGAACATCCTGCCTTTTTTAAAAATACAGATTTGTACAAAAAAATATTTAAAAATAATGAAATAAATGAATCATCATCTGATATTTTATTTTTAATAAATTATTTAATAAATGCAGATTCAAAATCTTCTTTTATTGGAATCTTTCCAGAAAGTATATTAAATAATAATACCAAAGAATATCCTAACTTAAGAGAATTATTAATCAAAGAATACTTAAATTATGTAATATCATATGAAAACTCTAATTTATCAAGATTAGTTATACTTGTTGGAACTAAAGTAAAAGAAAAATTAAATAATGATATTTCATTAATAAAAATATATAATACTGAAGGGATTAAAGAATTAGTTAATATCCTTAACTCAGAAAGTAATTATGTTAATGCAAATCAAAATATTATCAAAAACACAATAAGTAGAGAGAATTTTGATAATTTATATAGAATAATCATGCCCTCACGTATTTTAGACAAAAACAAAATAAAGAAAGTTTTGCCTTTAAAAACATTAACTACTCAAATTTTAGAAAATGAAAAAGTAATATTAGAGTTAGCTTATCGTATTAATAACTTGGTTCAAGATACAAATTTGCAAGAAAATCAAAGTGATATAGATTACAATGATAATAAAGATAATATTTTTTGGTTTGAAGAAGAAGTGCATATAAATACACCTGAAGCTAAAATATTAAATCAAATTAAAAATTATATTTCTATATCTTCTAATATAAATTTCGGAAAATTAAATACAGATGAAATTAAAGAAGATAATTTAAAAAATATTTTTGTTATATTACTTGAGTTATATAAACAATCGCGTTTTGATCCAAAAACTTTACAAATTAACATAGAACAGACGCTGGATAATAGGTATAGAGTTCGCAAAGATTATTTTGTTAGACAATTTGCTGATTTGTATTTAAAAGATAGTTTTGTTCCATTTTTGAATAATCAAATTTATAAAGATGTTTACAATGCATATTGTGAATATTGGATTTTGGATGAAAACAATATTGATGTATTGAGATCAAATCATCCAAAACAAGAAATTATACTAGCAGTAAAACTTCTTTCAGAATTAGGGTTGTTGAAAAAAGTAATAAATCCAAATACAAAAAAAGATGATTTATATATTTACAATACTTATCGTCCCAAAATAAACTTTATGGAGGATAAATAGACAATGTTTTCATATATAAAAATTGAGGATTTTTGTAATCTCACAAACTTTGAAATGGAATTTGAAAATAAAAAGGATACTATATCAAATATAAACTTAAATGTTTTAATTGGCAAAAATGGTACAGGTAAAAGCTGCCTATTGGATGCATTATTTGAGATTGGAACTAATAATTTGAAATCAAAAGAGTCAGAAGAAGATGCAACTTCATTTAAATATCAAATAAAAATTAAAACAGAGAATGGTACTAAGACTCTATGTGCTAAACCTAACATTAAAAATACAGAAATGGTAGATGAACCTAAAAAGTTTTTGTGGGATAAAATTTTTAGGCTATACACAGGTTCAACAAAAAGGTATAGTAGTGACTTTAGCCAAAATATAATGGATTTTAATGAAAAAAATATAAAATATATTCTTCCTGCAATATTTTTTACATCATACGGGACTAATCTTACAAAATACACGGAAGATTCTAATATTAAAGATATTCTAAAGTTAACGTCAGGTTGTAATATAAATGATGATTGTGAAAGTACAATTAATCCAGTAGTTGTATGGTTAGAAATAAATATCGATGAAGGTTACACTCTCGATGATGTAATAAAAATTTTAAATATTAAGCAACCTGATTACAAAAGTATCGAAAAAAATAGTATAAAATGTTTTTGGAAAATCGACAAAGATATTACAACTAATGTCCAAAATAAGCCGCTTAATATTCTTTATACAATGTTAGAAGCTCCACACATAGTAGATGCAGGTTTTCTTTACGAAAAATCAGAAAAACCTGGTCTATATTATACAGAACAATCATTAAGTGATGGAGAATTAGGTGTTTTTAGCAGGCTTGCTTTATTAATTATTTTAGGTATTGAAAATAAAAATGTAGAAACTCCAGAAAAATATTTAATTCTTTTAGATGAACCTGAAACTCATTTTAATGAAAACTGGAAGATACATTTTATAAATTTAATAGACAAAATTTTTTCTAACGCAAAAGTTCAACACGATATTTTTATTGCGACTCATTCCGCAATGTTAGTAACAGATTTAAAAAAAGAAGAATTACACAGATTGTATAAAACACAACATGGAGGGGTTAAAGCAACAACAATACCGTTTTGCACCTTTGGGGGTAATGTAATAGATATAGGTAGAACTCTTTTTGAAATGGATTCTGATATTGGAGAAAGAGCAAAAGATGAAATTAAAGAAGCTTTAAATAATGATAATGTTGAAAAATTAAACAAACTACTACACCAAGTTGGTGCAGGTGAATGGCGTTGGAAAATTAGAAGTAAAATTAATCAATTAGAAAAAGCTGATATGTGTTGTAACTTTAAAATAAAAGATCAAGAGTTAGAAAATGAAAAATAAAAATCTTTTTAAAAAAATTTTAAAAGAAAGGTTTTTTAAAATTCCAGGGACTAGTATCCTAAAAAGCGACTATGAGCAATTTTCATGGACAGTAAAAGATATTTCAGAAGATTTAAAAACAAAAATAATTAATAAATTTGATAAAATTACTTGTAGCAGTTCTGAATTTAGAGATAAATTTGGTCATTTATCTTTTAAACAAGCGTTTATAAAAGATTATTTTAATGGTACAACTCCAAGATGTTGTTTTTGTGGACAAATTTTAGAAGAAACTCGTAATACACACAATGAAACATATATTATTGCTGATATTGAACATATTTTTCCTAAAAGTAAATTTCCTCAATTTACTTTACATATAGATAATTGGGCACCGTGTTGTAAAGAATGCAATGAAGCACTCAAAAAAGATGAGTTTTTTACTTCAGAGCCAATCAAAAATTTTAGAACTGTATTAGAAGATTTACACATAGATACAGATAACATGCATCCACTTGAATTATGGAAATTATACACCATAGATTATGATGACAATTTAAACATTCACATTAATAAAAATTGTAGTGAAACTACAAAAGAATTTTTAAGTTTTTACGGAATTGAAAATAGAATTAAAATAATGGCATCACGCTGTTATGACATTTTATTCAATATAATTAGACATTCTGATATTCGTTCACCAGAATCTTTAGAACGATTGCTTGAAAATATGGTCTCAAGTAACTGGCATGAGATTAATGATGGCTATTCTTTAAATAATAGTCCACAAATTTGGCAAGAATTTATTGAAAATATTCTGTATGATGAATGTAAACTTATGGCACTTTGGGACGAAGTGAAATCTATGAATATGAGTTTTTTTTAATATGAAAGAAGAATCTGCAAAGCAAAATATAGGGATATGCAAGTTCTGTGGACAAGAAGAGAAACTAATAAAAGCACATATTATTCCAAAAAATTTTTATTTAGCAAGAAAAAATGACAAATACTTATGCATAAATTCTAAAACTGGGGAATATACCTATCAACAGCAGGGTGGATATGATTCGAATATTTTATGCAAGGATTGTGATAACCATATATTAGGAGAATTTGATAAAGAGGGTTATCGTGTATTATTTGGGGATTTTAACAAATACAAATATATACAAACCTATCCTCAAGGTAAAATTTATCAGCTTGATAGTAACAATTTTGATTATACAAAACTTCGTAATTTTTTTATTTCAATCCTGTGGCGGGCTTCTATCTCTCAATTAGAAGAATGGACAAATATAAATCTTGGAGGCTATGAAAGAAAAGCGTTTGATATACTGATAGGGGAAAGAGAGTATCCAGAGCTATTCAAAATTTTAATTTACAAAAATAGTTATACTGAAGATATAAATGAAGAAGTTCTTATTGCAAAGGGAAAAACTTCAAAATATAAAAAATATATTATTCAAATGGCTGGCTATCGTATTGAGGTTATGGTTGATTCTACAAGAATTACAAATAAATATAAGTTGCAATATGAAACATACTTTTTAAACCCTACTTATGCCCATATTATTGAAACTCCTGAAGTTTCAAAACGAATAAAACAAGAATATAATATGAGAATGAGAAACTTATACGAAAAAGGGTTTGTCCCCCCAAAACCACCTGGTATCAATTAAATAACTTGACTAGCTTTGATTTTTAAGTGATGAATACGACACCTAAAAAGGAGGTCGTATGAGTAAGAGTAAGAAATACAGAATTAAACAAAAAGATTTTAGGAAGTTAGAAAAACTAGCTGAGCGGATTTATAATACAGTTACTGTTATTGATTATTTTTGCAGGACACAACAAGAGATTGAAGAGTTAGACAATCTTACTCCAATAGTTAAGAATTTAAGGCGAGATTCTGATACTATAAACGCTTATTTTATAAATTATCCTGACAACAAAAATTTTTAGATGGTATTTAACTCTTGTTTAAATACCGTTCAAAAAGTGTTCGAAAAATGAATTGTGTCTGAATGATACATTTAGAAAGAGTTTGCTTGATATTTTACTCATTAAGAGTGATGAATGTCATTGCTGATAAGAGGTAGCAATGATTGAATTAGGCAAAAAATACAAACTTAAAAAGATTAAAGGTTTTGAAAACTCTGATAATGAGTATTACAAAGTAATTGGTTTCTACAACTTCGACACTTTAATTTGTGGAAACACTTGCGGAGAAAGGTTTGTATTTATGAAAGAGTTTTTAATTGATCCACAAAAGTCTGATGATATCTATTCAGATTTGATACTTGAAAGGAAAGAATGATGACAGAAAAAGACTATGCACTTTATGGCACAAAGGTTTTGAATTTAAAAACACAAGAAATCGGATTACTGATTTGTATATGGAAAAACAAGTTTGCCGATGCTGAGATAGATTACGCAACTTGTGTTGATAAGCAAGGTAAAAGATACAATATAGAGCTTGATAACATCCGAGGTTTTGAAGATGATTTTGAAAAATAAGCTAACAAGAGAAAACTTAGAAATAACATATCCTGAATTTAGAAAAAAGTTTGTAAAGGAACTACAAACAGCTTTTGAAAGTTATCGAAGAACACAATTAAATAAATATTCTTATAACTTTAAAGATGATAATTCTATGGAATACAATTTTTATTTCCAATTACAGTGGAATTTCAATCACTTTGGAAATTCCAATTGGTATATTGAGGATTTATAATTCTACAGGCAAATCGTCTTTATTATTTTTATTTTCTGTTTGTATATTATTAACTTTTTCTTTAGCCTTTAATATTGCAAGCGTTTCCCGATAGTCTTTTGCTTCTGCAATTTTTGTAAATTCTATTTCTGCATAATTATCTTTTACAACTTTTTCAATTTCTTCAAGAGAAACTCTGAAAAATTCTTTTTTCATATTCACCATATTAACACTTTTGTCTCTAAATGTTTCATGTAGTTTATTTTCTAAAGCTGGTGCATCTTCTGAAAATATCATTGCGTGTACATCAAACTTAAATGGTACAGAAGCATCTCCTAGTTCATTGATTCTTTCCATTGGGTCTAAACGTCTTGTCATACCAATTTTATAGACATTTTCTCCAAAAGAACCTATATTGGAAATTACATATATGTGTCCACATTTAGTCAATTGTGCCTGTGATATTGCCCTTTGTTTTCTCTCTTCTGCTTCTTTTAACTCTTGTTGTAATTGGGCAATTTGTGCTTCATATTTTGAACGTTCTTCGGCATTTGCTTTTGCTAATTCTTCATGTGCTTTTTGTAAAGCTTTTTGGAAATCAGCTTCTTCTTTTTCAGCTTTAATCCTTGCTGCTTCTAACTCTTTTTGAGCTTTTTGTTCTTCTCTTATTTGTTCTTGTATTCTTTTTTGTTCTTCCTTTTCTTCTTGCTTCTTTACTTCGTATTCATAAGTTAAATATAATTCTTCTAATTTTAATTGAAGATATGAATGTTGAATATCTATCTGATTTGGCTCTCCTAATTTATTTATATCATCAAAAGCTTTTTCTATTCTGACTTCCATTTTATCAATGTTATTCCATTTTGTTTTTGAAATTATAGAATCACATTCTCCATTAAAGGCTTTTAGCATTAACTTGATATTTCTGTTAATCATTTGTTGCCCTTTAGATTTGCTACCTTCAACCGTCCATTCTGTATGACAAATTATTGCTTTTTTATTTTTGACTAAAGCTTTCTGCTTTTCAAAATTTTTAGTTATGGCATTTTTATATGTAGATGAATCATCAAAATTAAAGTGAGGTTGATATAAGCCTACTACCATCATTTCGACATCTTCCTCTAGTAGTTCTTTTCTTTTTATTAATTCATCGTAAATAGCTTTATTACTTTTATAGTTTGTTTTTAAATTTGCAATTTGTTCATTTAAATCTTCTAATTTTTTAGAAATTTCGTTGTGTCTATTATTATCTTCTTGCAATCTTTTTTCTATTTCATCATCAATATTAATAATAGATGAATACTTTGTTTTTAAATTTTTTGTTGATAGATAAAATTTTATTGCAAACACTGTTGTTACTATTAAAAAGAGAATTAATGAGAAGAATGCAAATGTAAAAATATTATTATTACTAAAAATTTCTTGATTTTGATTGAAACTGATATTGAATGATAAATATATTAAATATAAAAATAAACAACTAATTCCTTTATATAATCCATAATTTTTTAAGTTAGTGACTTTTTCTATTTTTTTACTTAATGGCGGAGTTATTAATATTGCAAACATTAGAAGAAATATAAAGTACATTTTCCCTTCTATTGCCTCAGCTAAAACGATAATAAAAGAACAAATTGAAAATAGCCAAGCAAAAATATTTAGAAATGTTTTTCCACAACCATCTAAATTATCATTATCTTTTTTAGGTCTAAAATTATTGTTATTTGAATTATTTGTCATATTCATCATAATTTGCCCCCTTTTCTACAAGGATAGCATAAAAATTTGCAGGAGTTATTCTATACCTAAAATTTCACGCTCGATTTGGCGGATGAAGTCCGGAGAAAGTTCTTTTTTTGCTTGGGGTGTTTTGTTTGGCGTTTCAAGCTCCTTCAATTCCGGGAATAATTTCAAGATATTCACTAGCGAATAATATTCAGCCTGGCTTATTGGGATTTCTTGTTGTTTGCTGTTTGCAATCCTATTCATAAGCTTTTGGGCAAACTTTTGCAAATCCTCTTTGAACTGGGATTTATCATACATTGATTCTTTTCGCTTTTTATTCCAATCATATTGCTTTTTCCAGTAAAACAACGTCCTTTTTGCAATTCCAAGTTCTAAAGAGATTTCACTTACGGTCAAACCTTTTAAATACATTTGCTCTGCTTGTTTAAATAATTTCATTTTACTCATTAAAATCCCTCAAAAATCAAGTTTTCTATCCCAAAATGGTTTTTATCCCGCACTTTTTTCACCTGATAAACGCAGGTTCTATCAATTACTCCAAGTTGTTGAAAATACTTTAGCAACTGATTTAGAAGAGCCATCGTGTTTTTAATTCTGCGAGGCTTTAGGCGTCTTAATTCGCACACCTTAAAAAGTTCTTTTATCGATTCAATATCAATTTCGTGCAGGTAATAGCAGTTTAAAAAGGGCAGGATATTGAAATTAAAAATTGCATTATAATTTCTGTAAGTCTCGAATTTGCAATACTTTTTGACATAATTTTTCATAAAATAATCTTTAGCGTCTTCAATGCTGATTTTCAGGTGTTTATTCTTTTGCGGGCTGAATATTTCATAATTTTCTCCCGCCTTTGGTTTATCATTGTATTTATAAATTCCATTTTCAAAAAGTATTTTATTGCTGTTCAAAAGCTGTTCAAGTTCTGTTTTACAATCACACTCGGCAATCATTTCGATTTCATCAAGAGTAAATTCCTTTAATCTTTTTGCTAATTTTTCAATATTCATAATATATGTTGAATTACCTCCAAATTAATCTCGGTTAAATTATTATCTTTGGCAAATATTTCCATTTGATTTATAAGCTGGACGATTTGTCTGAATCGGTTGTATTTTTTGTGAATGTATTCAATTGATTCAGGAGTAAATTGAATTTCGGCCAACTGATTTATAATCTGTGCAATATCATTTACCCCAAAGGTTTCGAATTTTACAATCTCACTAAATCTGTCATACAGGTGCTTGTATCTTTCAAGTTTTCTAAGAGCCAAGCCCATTCCGACAAAGATTATCGGGCAATCGGTTTTATCGTGGATATCTCTTAGGGTTTCAACACTTTTGTAATTGTTCATCAAGTAGTCGATTTCATCTACAAAAATAATTTTTGGCTTTTGAATAAGTTTGCTAATCACTACATTAAAGTTGTCCGAGGT
>CALUWE010000013.1 GCA_944324425.1 Candidatus Gastranaerophilales bacterium | reverse complement strand
TTTTTTGAATCTTTAATCCCTTTTTCTTTTAAGAAATTTGCCTGTTTTTCATCTAAATAACAGCCTGCAATAATAAGAGGGCCAAAAAAATCTCCTTTGCCGGATTCATCTACGCCAATATGCGGATATGGGGCAATATCACCTTCAGAACTTGTATTTGTCTGATTTGTATAGTTATTGTCTAAATATTTTTTAACTATGCAATCAATGTCTTTCCCTTGAATTAAAACTTTTCCTGTTTTGTAAAACGTGAATTGCCAGTTTTTGTTTTTTGCCTGAAAAAAAGTATAGTCGGGAATTTTAAATTCACAATCTTCTTCTTGTAATATTTCTTTGTAATGCACCCATAAACTTGGGTCCAGTTTTACAGAATACGATCCCAATTAATGTTTTTCTCCATTTTAAACAGTGAATAATGCTGGTCTTCGCCGCCCGTTAATAAAAGGTTGTATTTTTCAGCCAGTTTTTTGACGGTTTTTCTTGAGTGGAATTTAACTATTCTTGTAATTCTGTCATAAGGATAGTAAACTTCAACGCCGTCTAACCCCATTTTAACAAGCTTTTGAATGAATCTATCCAAACTTAAGCACCAATAGCAGCAAGGGTGCGCCAAAACTGCAATGCCGCCTGCAGAATGTATTGCATCAATTACTTTTTTGGGATTTCTTGAACTTAATATTCTTTTTGGAACTTCCATAATCCCTTTTTCAAATTCTGCGGTTAAGGCGTTTAATTCAGGGTTATTAATATCTACATTGTAGCCTAAAATGTGAGGCAGGTTAAGGTCAAAAAAACAATCAAATTCAACACCTGTAATAAGCCCGTCGGGCATTTTTTCAAGATGTTTGTAACCTTCAATTGAATTATGATCCGTTATTGAATAATATTTTAAATTCAACTCTTTTGCTTGTTTTATGAGTTCATCAAATTTCACCCTGCCGTCAGAATATGTTGAATGAATGTGCAGGTTTACATTTGTAAAAAAATCGTTTTTGGTAAATTGTCTGAATATATTTTTCATAAAAAATGCTATAATAAAATCTGCTTTATAAATTATATACTAAAAAGGAGTTTATTTATATGTTGAATGAAATTTTGAGTCTTGAGACTGCAGAACCCATTTCAATGTTTTCGTCGCTTAAAGCGGGGCTGAAAGCGTTTGCAGACAATTTTGTGCCGTTTTTGAAAATGTGCCGGTTTCCTGTATTGAATATTGTTTCAATGCTTTTAATGTTTTCGCCGCTTTTTGCAATAAAAACAAAGCTTGGTTTTGGCGGCTTTATATTTGGCGGAATTCTTTTTATTGTCGGACTTGTTTTGTTTTTTACTTCGTTTTGGAAATCGCTTTTGGGGTTTGTTGCCGTTTCATATTTTGCAAAAGATATATATGAAAATAAACCTGTTCAAGAGCCCTCAAAATATTTTTCATATGTTGAAAAATATTCTTTTGAATATTTAAAATTTAACCTTTGGCTTTTGTTGTTCGGCATTATTTTTGTAATTCTTTATTTTATCGCAGTTGCAGCAATAGTTGCCTTTTCTGTAATTCCGTACATGTCTTTAATCGGAATGTGTGCAGGGGTAATTATCAGCGTATTATTTTTCGGAACGTCTATGTACGGACTTATGTTTGCATACATTTTTTGGGCATACGGTGATAAAAATGACAATATTTCAATTATCAAAAATGCTGTTTTAACTTCTGCAAAAAATGTTTTTTCAGTATTTGTATTGTTTTTTATATTAACTTCAATAATACCCGCTGTTATTTATTTTGTATGTTTAATTCCGGTAGGCATTATATTAGGCTTGGAATCAATTAAGACTGCAAGTTCAGTTCTTAGCATGCTTTTAATGTGGTTTATTTATTACTTTGCTATGTTTGTTTCTACAAGATATTATTTTGCGGTTATTAAGAAAAAATAAAAACACTTGATAAAAAATCAGTTTAGTTGTAGAATGATAAGGCTAAACTTGAGAGATGGAGAAAGCAGATAATGATTGAAACATTGATTAATTTAGTACGACGCCTTTTATGGAAAGATGAGATGGCTTTCTGTAAGATTTATATTGAAGATTAATTTCTAAAATCATAACTAAAAGCCTTCTTGAAATTAAGAAGGCTTTTTATTTACAAAAATTAAATTTAACTCAAAAATCGGCAATAATTTTTATTTACCGACTTAAAACAAGCGAAGGACTTCAACAAACCATGTTTAATAAATTAATTGATACTAAACGAAAAAATGCCACGGTTCAAAGACTTTTGAACCTTATTTGGGGTTTGTAATTTTAAGGAAATTTAAGGAAGACAACAAATGGCAGTATCCAAAGTATCAACAATATCCAAAGTATTTACACAGTTAGGCAACAACACAGATTCGCTCGTGCCGATGTATGTGAAAGATATCGCATCAGGTTCACTTACATCATTTACTTATTATAAAGAGGGCGGAAACAGAGACGGGGTAGAAAAAACCTTTGAAGAATTTGCGACAGGTTTGGTTTGGCTTGGCGGGATTCCTTTTATTAAAAAGATTTTTGATAAAACCGTATACAAAAAGGCGGGAATTAACCCTGATATCAATGCAAAAAGATTATTTGACACTTTTGGAAAAGAATCTGTCGATTCTCTTGAATTTGCAAGGGATAAAGCTGTTTCTTTAGGGGATAAATTTAAAGAACAGGCTGACATTTTAGCGGATACTGTTAAAAACAAAGCAAAAGCTAAAAACCTTGCACTTTCTAAATTTGGTATCGCAACTGCATTAACAGGGCTTGGCTTGTACGGAATTATTACCTATAAACAAAAACAAACCGAAAAAGCCATTGAAAAACAAGTAAGAGATAAAATTGCAAAAGAATCAATTCTTAAAAAATCTTTAAAAGGAAATGAAGTATACCAAACATTTAAGGGCAACAAAAAAGAAAATGACCTTTCTTTCAAAGGTTTGGGCACATTTATCATGTCCAATCCAATTGCTAACACTTCTTTGGTAGACTGCGTTATTTCAGGCACCAGACTTGCACAGGCAAGAAAGGGAGAAAAATTTGAAGTCGGCTTAAGAGAAGCTTCTGAAGTTGCATTTATATACGGCCTAGCACAGCCTTTGCAAAAGGGTATGGAGTATATCGGCAAAAAATACTTTAATAAACCGATTAATCTTGATTATTCCGTTTTGGATTCGGATGTTTTAAAAACTGCAATTGAAACCGAAAAGAACTCAAAAGGTTCATCAAAGCTTGTTCAGGATGCAAAAACTTTGATAGGACTTATGGGTGAAGACAAAAACGTTAAAACCGGTTTTATGGAAAAAGTAGCCGGCCTATTTAAAGGTAAGAAGTTTGATAAAGAAGCAAATGAAGCATCTAAGAAGGTTATAGATTTTGTATTTGATAATCAGGATTCTCCGTTGATAGATGTTTTCAAAAAATGCGGTAATTTAAGTGTATTTAAAACAAAAGACGGTGTTGAACAAATCAGTCTGTTATCAAGTATAGATTCAAATAAACTGAAAGCTACCGCACAAAATGCGGTTGATATGGTTGAAAATGCCGCAAAGAGCAACGACTTCGGCAAGTATTTGAAGCAAACGAAATTCATAAAAGGCGCCGCAATTGTTGCAAACATTGCAATCAGTGCCATTATGATGGGTTACTTGCAACCTAAATTAAACCTTTATTTAAGAAAGAAATTTAACAACGGCGATAACACTAATCCTGCTATTGCTGAATTAACAAAGCAATACGAACAAAAACTTGCTTTTGAAGGAAATCAAAATAAAAACTAGGGCGCAATGATTGCCATTTCGCAGTTTTTGCAATCAAAAAGAATCGGGTATTTTACATTTTTTTCATCAATCAAAAACAGCTCTTCTTTGTTTTTCGGGTTATTTTTAAGGCACAAGTTTAAGCTTCTTCTGATACAATGTTTAGAGCGCATAATTTCTTTATTTTTGAAGTTGCCTGTTTTTTCTAGAGAAAATTCCGTCGGTTCGACATTACATTTTTTATAGAATTCAAAAGCTTTTTTGTTGTGAACATTTAACCTGTAATCAATTGTTTTTTCGGTATAGCTTGCGGGGGTTATTTTTGTTCCTTTTGGTTTTTTGTAGTTTTCAAGTCTTAAATTTTCAAGTTTTAAAAATAAAGTTCTTCTGATTTCATTTATTTTAGAAACAGGCATAAAAGGTATTTTTTCTGTTTTAAAAATAATATCTTCAGCAATAAAAATGCTATCTCCTGTTTTTTTAAGGCATTTTTGAATATTTTCAATCATTTTTTCTTTGTTTTGGGCAAATTCTGCGGTTTCAATTTTTAATGAAACCTTGTTTTTACCGTCAGATAAAATAACTTCACTTTCTTTTATTTCAAATGAAACGGGAATAAGCCTTTTTGTTTTTGAATTTTTAATTTTGTTTTCAAATTCAATATCTTGATTTCTGTATATTTCAACCCCTTTTTTTAAATCAGGTTGAATATTATTCGGAAAAATTTTGTTTTCTTCAGCCTTATTTACTAAAAACCCCTTTAAGCCTTCTTTTGAAAGGTAACAAAGCCCGTCTTGAGAGTTTATTTTTGTTGTTTTTGAAAAATTAATCGTGAAATATTTTTTATCAACAAAATCAACTTTTCCTAAATATTCACCTTTTGATTTTGGGCTGTCTATAGACAAGATATCTTCTTTTTTATTTAAAAAATAGCTTGTGTAGCCCCTATTGAATGTTTTATTTATATCCGGCGTAAAATCGGAATAAATTTTGCCTTCCGATGTTTTATTTTTGCAGATTTCATCAATTAAATTTCTATAATAAAGAACCACATTTTTAACGTAAATTTCATCTTTTAAGCGGCCTTCGATTTTAAAAGATGTTACGCCTATTTCAATCAATTCTTTTATATAGTCCTTTGCGCAAAAATCTTTTAAAGACAATAAATATTTATCTTTTGTGATTATATTGCCTTTTTTATCAATAAGCGAATATTTTTTTCTGCAAGCTTGTGCGCATTCGCCCCTGTTGGCTGAACGGCCGCCGATAAATGCGCTCATATAACATTGGCCCGAATATGAAACACAGAGTGCACCATGGATAAAACATTCAAGTTCAATATCTGAATTATCTTTAATTTCTTTTATTTGATTTAAGTTTAATTCTCTGGCTAAAATTGCCCTTTTTATTCCCAATTTTTCAAAAAATTGAACTTTTTCTTTTGTTCTTATATTGCATTGTGTGCTTGCATGAAGCTCAATATCGGGCAATTTTGAATTTAAAAGCCCCATATCTTGTATAATAATTGCATCTGCACCTATTTTATTAAGTTTATAAATTAATCGAACGGCTTCATTTAATTCGTTATCATTTAAAATTGTGTTTACGGTAACATAAATTTTTACATTAAATTTGTGTGCGTATCGGACAAGTTCTTCAATATCAGCTAAATTATTTCCTGCATTTTTTCTTGCACCAAAACTTGAAGCGCCTATATAAACGGCATCCGCTCCGCAATTTATTGCGGCTTTTGCGCAAGCGGGATTTTGAGCGGGCGCGAGTAATTCAACTGTTTTATTTTTGTTTGCCATGTATTACATTTTACAATAAAATATTTTATAATAATTTTATGAGAAAGATTATTACTTTATTTTTATTGGGTTTTATTCCTGTTGCTGCCTGTGCGGCCGGTGTTTCTTACACCGTTCAAAATACTCCCAAAGGTGTTCATGCAAACACGGGAAATGTTTATAATAAGTCTTTGCTCCACACTAATGAAGGCATAAAAGGAAATTATGAGGTAATAAGGTCTCAAAATTCAACCGGCCTTATAAAGCCCACCACTTTAACAAATACGGTTAACAGTTCAAAAACAGTTCCTTCAACTCCTATTAAGCCGGCTGTTCCTAATTACAGACCAACTCAAAGATATTTGCCCGCCTTGTATACATTTGGCTGGTCAAATGCAAATGATGATGATAAGCAAGAAATTAACGTTCAAAATAATACATACAACTATTACGGAACTGCGCCCGATAATACAAAAAATCAAACCGAAACAAAAAATGAAGAAGTTAAAAAAGAAGAAGTAAAAAAGGCTGATACAAAAAAGACCGACATTAATGCTGAAAGAGAAGCCTTAAGAAAAAAATATGCAAATATCTTATCCAATAAGACCATGAGCAATGAAAAGATGTGCTCAAAAATGGAAACTTATTTCAAGGATTCAGATTATTATGAACTCGACCATATTTTAAATGAAGTTCTTTTGCTTAATTGCGATATTGATAAATTAAGGCCTGAAGGCGTTATAAAATAATAAGTTGCCCAAATTTATTTTTTTTGTTTAAATCAAATTAAAAGAGATATGGAATTTGATTTATGCAGACCGTTTTATTTGACCCTGGCTATTCTGATTGTATTTTAGGCGTTTCTGACAATGTTGAATTTATGTACGGCGCTTTTGTTCAATCCGGAATACCTTTAAAACAGAAAAAATTTCAATTTTCTATACTTTTTCCAAAGCTGAAAAAAATGCTTTTGCAAAATGTTGCTTTTTATTTGGGATGTCTTTTGTGGGCAGTTTATTTGAAAAGTATTAAAGACGGTGTTTTTGAGGATAACCCTTGTCTTGATTGTGATTTTGACGAAGAAAATGCTTATAATGAGACTAATTTTTTAATTGATTTTGTTGAAGAAAAATTGAACAAAGATTCGAAATACTACATTAACACTCCGTATCAAACAGATGAAAGACTTGTAAAGGTTCTTAAAACATATAACGAGTTTTTGAAATTAAATCAAGGTTTCAGAAGTGTGAAGACAACAGCTGATATTTTTCTTCCCGAAAATATTAAAAACCCTGATGACAATGAACTTAAAATAATTAAGAATAAAATTGATGAAGCTTTGAAATTGAAAGATTTAACCAAACTGTTTGATGTTTATGAAATTATTTTAGGATGAGCAATGCAAAAGAAAAAAAAGAAATTTGTTATTGATATTAAAAATATGGGCATAAACATAGATAAAAACGAATACAGGGAAATTGTTCTTTCAAACTCAAGCCATCCTGAGATAATCAAACAAAATAAAAAAGGCGGCGGCAGCATTTCTAAATAGGAGTGTTTACAAAACTTAAACAAAATACTTGTATAATTTCAAATTTAAGTATAAAATAAACAATATCCACATAATCCGAAGATTTAATTTTTATTTATCTGAAAGGGATTTATAAGAGATTATTTTTTACAAATTGCTATTTTACGATTCGATGGAGAATAAAAAGGCCAGAGGCCAAAAGGAAATTTTTTAAAATGTATACAAATAAATGTATCAAATGCGGGAAGGAATTTGAAACAAAAAACCCAAAAAGGGTTATATGTCCCGATTGTTTATACCCCGATAAAGCTCAAGCAGGCCCTAGCGAAAATAAACCTGCTCAAGCAACAGAAACACTGAGAAGTTACAGCTTCGGCAATGATAATCCGCAGCCGCAGCAGCAAAGATATAATAAACGCCCTTATAACAATCAAGGCGGCAATTATCAAAGAAACGACAACAGAAACAGAAACTATCAAGGAAACAATTATCAAAGAAATAATGACGGTCAAAGACGTTCATTTAACAATAACAGACCTCATCAAAGCGGTTTTAATAAAGGCGGGTTCAACAAGAAAAGACCTCCCCAAAAGCCCAAAGCTCTTCTTGTAAACAGAGAACAATTGGCGCAAATTGAAGAAATGTACAAGAAAATGTTACCTCTTCCAAACCCCGATGCACATGAGGTTATTGCTCAGGCAATTGGTTTAGAGCCTAAGAAAGTATTTTTCGGAATTAATTTGGTAAGACAAAAATTAATGCTCCCAAAAATTACCATGCCGAAAAGAAAACTTGCTCTGACACCCGATCAGTTAATGGCAATTAAGAATTTGTATGAACCTTTGCTGCCTCTCCCTCCAATCGGCTGCCATAAAATTCTTGCGGCACAGTTAAAAATGGATGAGTGGAGAGTGCATGTGGGAATTGGTTTAGTCAGAAAGCAAATGGGGCTTGACAGATGGAACCAAGAAAGAGAAGATGCACCTGAAGAATACAGAAAAAAAGCTGAATAATAAAAAGCCCTTAATAAAAGGGCTTTTTTAATATTAATTTTTATTACAATGTAGTGCTTTTATTAAAGCTTTTCTTTTTTGTGCCGATACAAATGATGTAAGGAAGACAATTTGGTTTATTTAGAAAGCGAGGCACTTATAATGTTTGAAGCAATCAGTTTGGTTATTTTTGCGGGTGTAATGTATTTTTGCCTTGTTGTTGCTCCGACGCTTGTTGAATTTTTCGGAAGTGAAGAATTTAAAAAATCTTATCTTTCACACCTTGCAAGTGAACATTTAACTTCATATGGAAAATAGCTTATAATTTTACCTTTTCGTATCAATATAGTTTCCCCTTTTTAAAAAAAGATGTCGTTTAATTTCGGCATCTTTTTTTGCAGCAAAAAACCGAGGAATAATCCCTCGGTTTAAGTTAAATCTTTTAAAACACCTCTAACTTACATAAGCCCCAAGACTTTTTTGTACCAGCTAAATGCTTCAAGTTCAACACCATTAAATGTAGTTTTTAAACATTGTTGTTTAAGATAATTTTGAAATTCATCATTGAATTTGGATTTAATGGGTGACTTAACTTTTAGTTTTTCTGCTAAAGCAACCATGAATGCCCCCTTCCTTTAACACACAGCACTTTAATTTTTTATATGAACAACACCATTTACATGATTATATCATATTATTTCAAATATTTAAATAGTCTAAATAAAAAAAGTTGCTTTTTTCGAACAAATTTAATAAAAAAACTTGTAAATTTTTGTAAATCTGAACTCTTATCCTATTTTACACCACTATTTCTTTTTCTTCTCTGTATGTTACATATCCTGCGTGGGTTTCAGGCGGCCTTTTTAAGAATTTTCTTTTTGTATAGATTATACTTGCTTTGCTTGAGTTTTTTAAAGGTGAATTTTCTTTTACAATTTTTGCAGCGTATAAAAGAATTTCATCAGTTATTTCTTTTTCATCTTGTTTTATTATTAAATGCGATGAAGGACAATTGTAAGCATGAAGCCATATATCTTCAGCATCGGAAAGCTTTCTTATAAGAAAATCGTTTTGCTTGTTGTTTTTTCCTAAAAACATTTTATAGCCTTTATATTCAATTGTTTGAACTTGAATTTTTTGCTTTATTTTTTCATTCTTTTGTTTTGGGTTCATTAAAATAAACTCATTTATTTCATCTTCTATTTCTGCAAGCTCATTTATATTGCTTGCATTTTGAAGTGCAAATAAAATGTCTTCAATATATTCTTTTTCTTTTTTTGCTTCTTCCTGTCTTTTTTCATAAACAGCTTTTGCGGATTTTAATTTTGAATATAATTTATAAAATTTTTGTGCATTTTCGCTCGGTTTTTTATTCGGGTCAAGTTCAATCTCTAAGCCGTCCAAAACAATTTTTTTGTCGCCTTCTTTAATAAGGTAAATGTATTGATAAATAAGGTCGCCCGATTTTTTGTAGCGTTCAAATTTTTCATCGTTTATTTTTTCTTCCAGAATTTTATCTGATTTTTTGATTTTGGTTTTTAAAATTTTTAAAAGTTCTGCTTTTTTGTTTTTTATAATATCGTCAACTACAATTTTTGAGTAATAATCAAAAATTATTGAATTACAACTTTTGTTTTTGCCATTCCAAAATTCTTTTATTAAATTTGGGCTAAAAACCGCATTTTGAAGCGTTTCAAATAGTTCAACATCACTTTTTGCTTTGTTTTTTAAAAATTCAACAAAAGGTTTTGTAAAATAATAAAAATTTTCGTTTATGTTATTTTTGTTTTCTAAAAAAGTTGAATAACTTGTTTTTAAAATATCAAGCTTATTTTGTTTGGGCGGCATTATATATTTTATTCCGCCGTAAATTTCTCTTATTGAACTTTTATCTGATGAAACATTGTGGCAGGAGCCTATTATAAGCCCCGTTTTTTTGTTGTATAAAATTATATTCGAATATTTTCCCATTAATTCTATTGCAAGAATTGAATTATTTAAAATTCCGAATTCATCAAGAATTGAAAAGTGAAGCTCAATTATTCTTTCGTATTGAACAATTAAAGCGTTGATTATCTTGGCGCCTTCTAAATATTTTCTTAATTGCATGCAAAACATAGGGGGTTTGTTTGGAATTTTTACCAAATAATCGTTTTTATCTTCAATAAAACAAATATGGGGGTATTTGGGGTCGATGTTAATATATAGTTTTCTGTTTTCGCCCAAATTTCTTATATATAAAATAACCTCTTTTCTTGAGGGCATTTGAATTTTTTGAATAACCCCGTTTTTAAAAAAATCGGCGTTTTCTTCAAAAAAGAATTTTAAAGTCAAAGAATCTAGGTTTTGCATATTTTTTATTGTATTATAAAATTTATGGAATGTTATTATTTTGGAACTTTTAACCCTGTTCATATCGGACATATTAAAACCGCAAAAGATATTATTTCAAAATTGGGGTATGATAAAGTAATTTTTGTACCTGCATCTTGTCCTTGCCATAAAGAGCTTACAATTAATTCAATTGACAGGTTAAATATGCTTAAATTAATAGAAGATGAATATTTAAAAGTTTCAGACATCGAATTTAAACTTCCAAAGCCTTCTTATTCATACAGGACTATTCAAGAAATTTTAAAAAACAAAAATGAAGGTGAAAAAGTTAACTACATCATTGGTTTTGATGCTTTTAAAAATATTGAAAACTGGAAAAACCCCGAATACTTAAAAAAGAATGTTCATTTTATAGTTTTAAAAAGAACGGGCGAATTAAGAGAAGAAATTGAAAAATTAAAAGACAAAGGTTTTGATTTTGAAATAACGGATTCTATTGATACAATTGATGTATCATCAACGGAAATCAGAAATAAAATAAGGGCGGGGCTTGATTTTTCAGGGCTTGTTGATGAAAAAGTTAAAAGGTATATAGATGAAAATGAACTCTATCGAAGAAATTAAAAAATACTTAAAAGAAAATTTATCCTCTGAAAGATATTTGCACACTTTAGGCGTTATGGAAGAAGCAATTGAACTTGCAAAAAGGTACGGGGCCGATATTAAAAAGGCGGAGATTGCAGGTTTGTTGCATGATAATGCAAAGTGTATGGCAAAAGATGATTTAAGGAAATTTATTAAAGAAAACTTGCCCGATGTGGATGAAAATGAACTAAAAAATTATAAAACTCTCCATGCGCCGGTTGGGGCTTATTTTGCCAAGGAAAAATTCGGTGTTGTTGATGATGATGTAATCTCTGCCATAAGGTGGCATACGTTGGGCAGAGTCAATATGACCATATTAGAAAAAATTGTATTTTTAGCGGATAAAATTGAAAAAAATACAAGGGATATTGAATACAGAAATCAAATTATAAAAATTTTAGATGAAAATGAAGGCGAATTGGGCTTAAACAAGGCATTGTTCAGGTGCTTTACAGAAACTGTTAAGAGCCTAGCTCAAAGAAAACTGTATATATGCTCAGCCACAATTGATGTTTACAATTGGTTACTTGAAATAACGGAATAATAGCCAAAATAAAATTTTTGTATTACAATTGTAACGCTAAAATCTGCATACAAATAAAGAAGCAAATTGAGAGGGATATTTGTCTAAAAGTTCAAAATTGACACTTTTTATATTCTTGGCGCTTGTTTTAGGCGTTGTTTTCGGCTGGCTTGATCCTTATCATGCTTCTAAAATGCAGCCTTTGGCAGATGCCTTTTTAAAAATGGTTAAAATGATTATCGCCCCCTTGATTTTTGCAACCCTTGTAGTTGGAATAGCCGGCCATGGCGATGTTAAAAATTTGGGCAAAATCGGGCTTAAAACAATTATTTATTTTGAAATTATTACAACCTTTGCCCTTGTTTTGGGGCTTGTTATGGCAAACATTTTTAAACCCGGGGTAGATTTTAACATTGACTTATCAAACCTTTCAATGGCTGCGGTTGAAAAAATGCAAAATGTTCATATAGACCATTCTCTATCCCATATGGTTTTGGATATGATTCCGACATCTGTTTTTAAAGCGATGGCGGAAGGAAATTTGCTGCAAATTGTTGTTTTTGCAATATTTTTTGCGCTTGCAATTTGTGCTGTCGGCCAAAAGGCAAGGCCTGTTTTAGATTTCTTGCATTCAACCTGCGAGATTATGTTTAAATTTACCGAATACGTTATGTTTTTTGCGCCTTTAGGTGTATTTGGCGCAATTTCTGCCACAATAGGTCAAAACGGTATCGGTATTTTATCAAGCTATGCAAAATTAATTCTTATAACATATCTTTCCTTAATTTTATTCGTTGTTTTTGTTTTGTTCCTTGCATGCAGAATAATTAATGTTCCTTTTAAATATTTGCTTATTGTGCTTAAAGAGCCTGCACTTTTAGCTTTTACAACCGCAAGCTCGGAAGCCGCGCTTCCAAAAGCAATGAATGTTATGGAAAAATTTGGTGTGCCGAAAAATATTGTAAGTTTTGTTATGCCGACAGGCTATACCTTCAATTTGGACGGTTCAACCTTGTATCTTGCGCTAACTGCACTTTTTTGCGCTCAAATTGCGGGTGTTGATTTAAATATAAGTCAACAGTTAACAATAATGCTTACTTTAATGCTGACATCAAAAGGTATTGCGGGTGTTCCAAGGGTTGCATTGGTTGTTTTAACGGGAACTTTAGCGGGTTTTCACATTCCCGTTATCGGCGTTGCAATTTTACTTGGAATAGACCAAATTTTGGATATGGGAAGAACAACCGTTAACCTTGTCGGCAACTGTGTTGCAACAGCTGTTGTTGCAAAGTGGGAAAATGCTTTTGATGTTGATAAAATGAACTCTTTTATTTCAACTTCGCTTAATTCGCAAAAAAATATTGATATTCCTGAATTAAAAAAGAAACAGAACAAAAACAATTCTAAAGAAGAAAATTATACCTCTATTTAAAAAAATAACTTTTTAAGATACAATTTTTTTATTACAGTTTGAAAGAAATATCATGCCGTTATCCTTTTTTTGGGGCGAAGAAGATTTTTTAATAGAAAAAGAAACCGACAAAATAAAAGAAGATGTTTTAGGGAGCGAGATTTCGGAATTAAATTTCAGAACTTCTGACAACCCTGATTTTTCTGAATTTGTTTATCTTTTAAGGTCGCAGCCCATGATGTTTGGGGATATTGTTGTTCAAATAAAAGCAGATAAGTATTTTTTGGAAGGCAAAAAGGCAAAACTTGATGATAAGCAAGTTGAAGAATTAATTGAAGCTATTGATATGATTTCAGATAAGGTTCATATAATTTTAACCTGTCAAATTCCAAGGGGTGAGAAAAAAAAGCCCGATTCAAGAAAAAAACTGTATAAGGCAGTTCAAAAAAAAGGAACAATAAAAGAATTTACGGCATTTAAAGCTTATGAAGAATATAAAATTTTACCCGTTTTAAAAAGTATGGTAAAAAACCATGGCTTAAAGGCGCCCGATTTAGCGCTTGAAACATTAATAAGAACTGTTGGCCCTTATTTAAGGGATTTAGACAGTGCCTTGGATAAAATTTCGCTTTTTATATATCCTGAAACGGCCTTTAGCAAAGATATTGTTGAAAATTTGTACCCCCAAAGTCAAAATATTTTCAGGCTTATTGATTTAATTTTGGCTTCAGATTATTCTAAAACAATGTTTGAAATTAATAAAATGCTTCAAAAATCGCACTATTTAGAAATTCTTGCTTTTTTGCAATCGGGTTTTTCAAAACTTCTTTCAACAAAAATTTTGTCTGAGACCAAATCAAGTTATGAAATTGCAACCCTTACAAAACAAAATGAATATGCGGTTAAAATGACACTAAATAAAATTAAAAATATTCCCTTAGAAAAACTTTTAAAATTGAAAAAAAACTTGGTCAGTGCCGAATATGAGATAAAAACAGGGCTTAAAGCTCCTGAAGTTGCACTTTTGGAGGGGTTTATTAAATGATAAATCCGATTTTTAAAAACAGTTTTGTATATGATTATTTTACAGCCTTTTTAAAATCCGATAAGAGGTTCCCTCAAAGCATTGTTCTTGAAGGTTTTGATACAATTTTTCAATATTTCTTTGCGCTTGAACTTTTTAGAATTTTAAATTGTTTAGGTGATAAAACGCCAAATTGCACCTGTACAAATTGTAATTGGGTAAAAGAAAACAGACACCCTGCATTCATCCAAGTTACTCCTGTTGATTTTAAAGATGACGGTTCAAAAACGGTTATTTCCGTTAAGCAAATAGAAAAAGTTACATCGGCAATTTTTGAAACATCAGATTATCACAGGTTTTTTATTTTTTCAAATGTAAAAACCGGCACAATTCAGGATAAAGATAAAAATAATCTTCTTAAATATTCTGATGCAGGGTATACGACAGAAAAAGAAGATTGGCTGCCCTTACCTTTAAATAAAAAAATATTGCAGGAAGAAGCTTCGAATGCGCTTTTAAAATCGACGGAAGAAGCGCCAAATAAAGTTACTTTTGTTTTTCTTTGCAACAACAGAGAAGATATAATTTCTACAATTGTTTCAAGATCTTTATTATTTAAAACACCCGTTGAAAATTCTAAATCCTCAATTGATGCATCTCAATTTTTGAAGGATTATCCTAATATTTCAATTAAAGAGGGTATAAACAGAATTTCATCCATAATGAATTATGCTGATGAAAATAACCTTGATTATATTGATATTTTAGATTCTTTTGAAGAAAACTTATTGAATGTTTTAAAGAATAATTTTGAAAACAGACAAATTTTTAATATGGTTAATTCGGATATTCAAAAAATACAACTTGCTAAAAAACAGCTTATGGCAACTGTTTTACCAAATAATGTTTTAGAGAATCTCTTTATTTCGATTTCACCGGAAGGCAGGAATTTATGAACCATAAAGAAACCGTTGCAATATCAATTCCAACTGGAATTGGCGCTAATATAGGCGGTTATGCAGGCGATGGCGGTAAAATTGCAAGAATGTTTTCAAAACATTTTAACGTTTTAACCCATCCAAATGTTGTGAATGGCGGCATTTTAAGTGCTTTAACGGATGATATTTTATATTTGGAAGGATATTTTTTTGATGAATTTTTTAAGGGTAACATTTTTATAAATCCTTTAGATAAATATGAACAAAATACAATCGGGGTTATTTTTGATAAATCCATTCCAAAAAATATTTTAAATGTTCATCTGAATACTGTTTCTGCTCTAAAAGAGGTTCAAGGGCTTAATATTCCTTTTATTGAAATAACGGATGAACCTGTCGGCGTTGAATTTTTTATAAAAGATAATTTTTCAACGGGGGTTATAAAAAACGAAAACACAATTTTAAGAGCGGCAAAAAGATTGGTTGAAAAAGGAGTTGATTCAATTGCCATTGTTTGTTATTTCGGTGATGATGCCGATGATATAAATTATGAGCAAGGGGTTGGAATTGACCCGATTGGCGGAGTTGAAGCGGTAATTTCTCATTTAATTGCAAAGGAATTTATGATTCCCGTGGCCCATGCGCCCGCTTTTTCTTCAATTGATATTGATGAAAATATTTGCAATTCAAAAGTGGCATCTGAAAACATATCTTCAACTTATCTTCCTTGTGTTTTGATGGGGTTAAATAAGGCTCCTTTAATTAACAAAAAAGAAAGATATTCTCTAAAAAACGAAAATGTTAAGGCTTTAATTGTTCCGAGCACTGCTCTTGGCAGCCCTGCCGTTATTGGCGCATTTAATAACAATATTAAAATTGTTACCGTTAAAAATCAAACATTCGGTTTAATCGGTTGCGGCGATATGGGGCTGAATGGTATAATAGAATATGAAAGTTATGAAAAATGTCTTTCGGCACTTTTAGAAGGATAGTATGAAACTTAAGCATTGTTTTAAAAGCGGAATGATTTTGGGTGAAGTTATATTTGCATTTTTCTTGTGCGGTATTCTTCTTGCAATTTCCATTTATATGTTTAAATCAACGGATATTACAAAAACCCCGTATATTTATTCGATATTAAAAAATATGCCTGTTGCAATCAGAGCAGCTATTGATGATTGTTATGATGACGGGCTGTGTGAGACAAAAACAGAACTGCCTCAAGATATGGTTACTGCTTGTCAGGTAATTGCAGACAGCCTTGTTACGGTTGGCGAAGTTCATTGCAGTGAAAAAGGTAATGATAAATATCAATACACGACAGATAACGGCTTTGAAACTTACGGAATGAATTTTCAATTGGCAAATGGCATTGCTTTTTACGGTTTTGTTCAACCACACGGCTGGTTTAGTGTAAGAGATCTGGACCAAAGCGATGATGATGCGAATTATTATGTCGATGTTTATGTTGATATAAACGGCCCAAAAAACGGCAACAACGAATATGGTGATGATATTTTCCTTTTCCGCTTTTTTAGAAACGGAATGGTTTCGCCTTCATATGATATTGAGCTTAGAAATTACGATGCAACGGTTGATGAAGAATATTTTCCGTACAGAATTTTGTTAAACAAGGCGGCAAACGAAAATAACAGAGAACAAAGGGTTATTGAAGTGTTAGATGCAAGAACCAATCAACAAATTCAAGATGATCTTCCGTTCTTAGAAAAAGTTTCTTTTAAAGAAGCTGTTTGTAAGACTAACACGAAAGCTTTCCAAAGATATTTCCAAGGGGAAGATTGCAACGGAATTGATATTTTGCCTGCTTGTGATTTTGATAGCCATGACATTGCGACATACCCTCATTTGGGTGATAATACGGCATACTGCACATTTGAACCGGTTAAGCCGAGAGGAAGCGGAGTATTTAAGATTTTTGGAATATAGAAAAATAAGCCTCTTTTTTAAGAGGCTTATTTTTTATTGTTTAAATTTAAAAATCAATTACAAGTGTGAGACTGTTTTTCTTGCCGACAAAAGAGCCTTTTGGGGGGTGCATATAATATAGCGTATTTTCCAAACTTTGTTTGATAACTTTATCAACGGCTGAATTTCCCGAGCTTTTTGCAACCTCTATATTTTCAAGACTGCCGTCTCTGTAAAATCTTATATCGAATTTAACATTGTTGTTAACTGCCGTGCTGTTTGAAAGCAATAAATCGTTCTGCAAGTTTAATCTTATGCTTTTACCTGCTTGCTGCAAGAACCTTTTTTGTTCTTCGCTGTTTATGTTTTTTGAAACTTCCCAAGATACTTTCGAAACAGAGAGAAAACCTTTATTTTTATCAATTTTTGGTACATTTATATCAAAGTCAGAAGTATTGCTGTTTGAAAATTCTATTGTATCGCCTTCTGCAACTTCGCCTTGTACGGTTTTTGCTTTTGAATCACTGTTTTTATTAGGCACGTTTGATGCAAATGAAATTACAACAAGCAAAAAGGCCACCACAAAAAATCCGGTTAAGATGATTTTTTTTGTTTTTGGCGGAATTTCCGCTCCGTACTTAAGGGCAGAGCCTTTTAAGTCGTTAAAGCCGTTGTCGCTGTATATAGTGTCAATTGCGCCTTGAATTTTAATTTCTTCTTTATTAGAGTTTTGAAGCTTTCTTATAAAGTTTTCTTCTTTGGATATGTCTTCGCTTGATAAAATGTTATTGTGATTAGCTATGTTTTTTGAATGTGCGTCAAAATTAAGCGTGTCCATTAACCTTTTTTTGCAAGTTTCGCATGTAAGAATGTGTGCAATAAACTTTTTCTTTTGTTCGTTTGTCAGCTTGTTTTCAGTATACGGCACAAATAAATCCATACATTCCAAATGTCTGCCAATTGAGGGTTTAATGCCCGAATAGTTTTTCACAATATCAAATAATTCATCAATATTTCTTAATTCGTTTGTGTAGAATTTAAAATAATCATTTGAAATTTCTCTGTTTTCAAAATCTTCGGGTTTTATAATGCCTTTAATTTCGGCCTCTTTCATTCCTATTTTTAAATCTACTACGACATAAGCTTCAGGCAGAATGTCAAATTCTTTGTGCATAGCGGGAATTTTTATAATTTCCGTGCCGTAAACCGTTACGACATAGAGCCTGTGAGAATTTGTGTAGATGTCGGTTAATTCAAAATCCGAATATAGTTTTGCAGCTCTGAAAGCACTTCTTTGATTGTTTACTCTAAAGCCCGCGTTTTGTATATAGTCTGTTGCGTACATAATGCCTAAGTAATCGGCATATGCACGTTTTCTTTGCCTTGGTTCCGTTAATTTTGATGATAAAATAAGTGCTTGTGAATTTTGTTTATCCGTAATTTCTGATGATAACATTTTATACATTTGGTTTACTTCTTACTCCCTATAAATAGGATTGCATATTCTTAAATATTTTTCAAAATTTTTACAATTTTTTTATTGTTTTGGTTTAACTTTTCTTAATATGGCAGGTTTTAGCTATCTGACAATTTTTTTATCAATGACGTTTTTGTTTGCATCCATTTTGACTTCAAGCTTTGCGCCTTTGTTATCGACATCAAAATACACGGCATCCGCTGTTCCGTCTTCGTGTTTATCAACAAAAGAAACTCTTGAGCCGTCAACGTTATACATCATTGATTTATAAGAACCGTTTGGGCCGTAATCCGTTGATAGCTTTATTTGTCCGTTTTCGTAGTAATCAACGGCCTTGATTAATTTTTTGTTTTTGTCATACTCTGAAACTGATTCTTTTCCGCCTATAAAATTATACGTAATTTCAAGAATATGACCCGATTTTTTGTGAATAACTTTGCTGCCTATAAGTTTTTCATCATCGCCGTAAAATTCGGAAATTAAAGAGTCATTGTCTTCTTTTAATTTGCAGGCTTTAACATCCGTTTTTAAAAAATTGCTTTTTTTAAGTTCTTTTTCTTCTTCGTCTTCAAAATCAATGTCGGTTAAATTGTCTTCTGACGTTCTTTTTATTTCTTCACTCATTATTACATCCCTATTGAGTAACAACTTGCTTGCCTGATTTAATTGAAATCATGGCATTAATTGATTTTAGTGCAAGTTTTCTTATTTTTTCATCAACATTTACTTCGAATTCTTCGTTTAAAAGCGCATTATAAATGTCTTCCAGAGTATTTTGTTTCATATTGTGGCATACAATTTTTTCATTTATAAGAACAAAGTTTTTGTCTTTGTAATCTCTTTGCAGTCTGTCTACAACTCCTTTTTCGGTGCAGATTATGTACATTTCGTGGTTTGTTTTTTTAACATAGTCAAAAATTTGGGTTGTGGAACCTGTAAAATCCGATAATTCAACAACTTCTTGCCTGCATTCGGGGTGAACCAAAACAACACCATTGGGGTATTTTTCTTTTGCCTGTTTAATATCCTCCGGTGAAATTCTAAGGTGTGTCGGGCAATATCCGGGGTATGATATAACTTCGACATTCGGAAGATTTTTTTGAACCCAGCTTCCAAGGTAACAATCCGGCGCAAAAAGAACCTTTTTAACATTCATTGACCTTACAACTTCAATTGCATTGGCGCTTGTACAGCAAACATCGCATTCCGCTTTAACTTCCGCTGTGGAATTTACGTAGCAAACCAAAGGGATATTCGGGTATTTTGTTTTAAATTCTCTTACCATTCTAAGGTCAATCATATCTGCCATGTTGCAGCCTGATTTTCTATTTGGCAATAAAACTTTTTTTTCGGGGGATAAAATTTTAGCGGTTTCCGCCATAAAATAAACGCCCGCAAAAACAATAATATCGGCATTTGTTTTGCTTGCAAGTTTTGATAAACCGAGTGAATCGCCAACATAATCCGCTACCAAATCAATTTCAGGGTTTTGGTAGCAGTGAGCAAGAATTACTGCATTCTTCTCTTTTTTTAATTTATTAATTTTTTCTACGATTTCATTCTCTATCAATGTGGTAGCCTTAGGTTAATTAATGCCTGAATAATATTATAAAACAAAAAAGTTTTATTTGGTTTTATTGTTGGATAAATTTGTGGTGAAATTGTTTTTTGCCTTTTGAATAATCATCAACAATTTCTCCATGCCCGTATAGTTTATATTTATAAGCGCATAAGCCATCTAAACCGACAGGGCCTCTTGCTAAAGTTTTGTTTGTTGAAATGCCCACTTCTGCGCCAAAACCATATCTGAAGCCGTCTGCAAACCTTGTTGAAACATTATGGTAAACGCCTGCCGAATCAACTTTGGATAAAAATTCTTCGGCTTCCTTTTTGTTTTCGGTTATTATGCAGTCCGTGTGGTGAGAACCGTATTTATTTATATGGTCAATTGCAGCTTCTAAGCTTTCTATCGGTTTTAAAGTTAAAATTTTGTCTGAATATTCAATATCAAACCTTTCGGGGTTTTCTATAACTTTTATGCCGTTTGATGTTAAAAATTCTTTTAATTCTTCAGTTTTTTCAAAATTTTTGTGAACCAAAACGGTTTCAACGCTGTTGCAGGCTGAAGGGTATTGAGTTTTTGCATCATAGATAACATTTTTTGCCATTTTAATGTCCGCATCTTTATTTACAAAGATGTGGCAAATGCCTGAAGCGTGCCCCAAAACAGGAATTTTTGTGTTTTCTTTAATGTAGTTTACAAGTTTATTTGAACCTCTTGGAATAATTAAGTCAATGTATTCATCCAACTTTAAAAGTTCGTTTATATCTTGGTGTGAAAATACAAGGTTAACCGCTTCTTTTGGAAAACCTTCAACTTCGGATAAGGCTTCTTGCACTACTTCAAAGAAAATTTTATTTGTATTGTTTGTTTCTTTTCCGCCTTTTAAAATAACCGCATTGCCTGATTTAATTGCAAGTGATGTTATTTGAATTAAAACATCGGGTCTTGCTTCAAAAATTATGCCGATAAGGCCAATCGGGCAAGTTACTTTCTTTAAAATGAGCCCTTCATCCAATTCTTTTGCCCACAAAACTTTATTTGAAGGGTCTTCTAACCTGATAACATCATGGATACCTTTTATCATATCCCGCATTTTATTTTCATCAAGCTTTAGCCTGTCATAAGTGGCTTTTGTGATTTCACCCGATTCAAGCATTTTTTTGGCATTTTCAAGGTCTTTTTTATTTTCTTCAAAAATCTTTTCTTTGTTTCTTTCAATGCCTTGAGAAATAAGCATTAAGGCTTCATCTTTTTTTTCTTCCGATAAACTAAAAAGTTTGGCCTTTGCAATTGATGCCTTTTTCACAGTTTCTAAAATGTTGTCAGTTTGTATCATAAAACCACCAAGTTATCTTTATTTATCATATCATCGCTTTGCATATAGCCTAAAATTTCTTTAATTTCATAGCTATGTTTGCCTGCAATTTTTTCGCATTCGATTGAATTATAATTTGCAACCCCTCTTGCAAATTCTTCGCCGTTTTCATCCAATATGCAAACAACTTCGCCTGAATCAAACTTGCCTTTAATTCCTAAAACGCCAACCGATAATAAGCTTTTTTGTTTTTCAATTAAAGCTTCTTTTGCGCCTTTATTTACGATAATTTCGCCTCTGACATTTGTGGCGTATGCTATCCAGCGTTGTTTGGATGACAGTTTGTTGTTTGATAAAAACAGAGTTCCTGCGTTTTCTTCCGTGAAGATTTTTCTTATTATATTCGGAGTTAAACCGTTTACAATCATTGCCATTGCGCCTGAATTTGTAACAACTTTGGCTGCATTTAATTTCGTTATCATACCGCCTCTGCCGCCAAGGGAAGCGCCCGTTGCCAATTTTTCGATTTTTGAGGTTACTTTGTTTACAACGGGAATTAATTTTGCATCTTCAAATTCTTTCGGGTTTTTATCAAAAAGCCCGTCAATGTCTGATACCATAACAAGCAGGTCTGCATCCAATTTACTTGCAACAAGGGCTGATAATTTGTCGTTATCTGAAAAACTAACGTGCTCAAGTTCGGATGGCAAAATAACGTCATTTTGGTTAATAACAGGGATTATTCCCGCTTCTAAAAGCCTTGATAAGGTGCTTCTTAAGCTTAAATATCTTTTTCTGACGGAAAAATCATCTTCAATTAAAAGAATTTGCGAGATATTAATTCCGAACCTGTCAAAACCGTCTTGCCAAATTTCTATAAGCATAGGTTGGCCTATTGATGCTGCGGCTTGTTTGTCAACCGTTGTTTCAGGTGTTTTTAATCCCAATTTTTTAACACCCAAACCAACAGCGCCGGATGTTACAATTAAAACTTCTTTTCCTTCTTTGTATAGCTTTGCAATATCTTCAATATATGAATACAGCCTTGATAAACAAATATCACCGTCTTCATTTTTTAAGATATTTGTTCCGAATTTAAAAACAATTCTTTTTACCTGATTTTTATCCATTGTTCACCCTAAAACCTACAAGGAGTGATAGTTCCGTATGTTCATAGCCAAATGTTTTTGCCAATTCAAGGTTTGTAACTTCGCCCCTGAATGTGTTAACACCTTTAGACAGAGCATCTGTTTCTTTTATTGCCATAAAGCCGCCAAGTTCGCCTATTTGTTGAATGTAGGGCAAAATTGCGTAAGAATAAGCGTAAGATGATGTTTTTGGTGTTAAGGAAGGCAAGTTTGGAATTGAGCAGTGGATTACTCCGTATTTTTCATATACAGGGTTGCTTATTGAAGTTGCCCTGTCTATTGTTTCGGTGTTTCCGCCCTGATCAATTGCAACGTCTATTAAAAAAGAACCCTTTTTCATTTGTTTAACAACTTCTTCTTTAACTATAACAGGTGCAACTTGATTTGGTTTTAATACGGCAGTTACCAAAATATCCGCTTTTTTTGCTTCTTCTAAAATTGTTGTCGGGTTTGAATAATGCGTTTTTATGTTGCCGTTAAATATCATATCAAGCATGGCAAGTTTTTTTGAATCCGTATCTATAACAGAAACATCCGCCCCCATGCCAAGCGCCACTTTTGCAGCGTTTGAACCGACAACGCCGCCCCCTATGATAACAACTTTAGAAGGCTTAACGCCTGGGACGCCGCCCAGTAAAATGCCTTGGCCGCCGTTTTGTTGTTCAAGATAATGTGCGCCCAATTGAATGCTCAATCTTCCTGCAACCTCTGACATTGGGCGAAGGAGAGGAAAATCGCCGTTTTTATCTTGAACAGATTCTGCACAAATGGCGCAAACTTTTTTCTTCAAAAGATTTTCAACAAGTTCTTTTTCAACAGCTAAGTGCATATATGAAAAGATGATTTGATCTTCTTTAAATAAAGGATATTCTTCCTTTTGGGGTTCTTTTACCTTAATAATGACATTTGCAACATCCCAAAGTTCTTCTTTGCTGTTTGCAATTTTTGCCCCCGCTTCAATATACATTTCATTGCTAAAGCCGCTTAAAAGCCCTGCGTCTTTTTCAATATATATTTCAAGGCCGTTTTCAACTAAAAGCTTAACCGAATCAGGAGTGAGCGCAACTCTGTTTTCATCCTTTTTTAATTCTTTTGTAATACCGAACACGGATTTCATTTTCATTTGAAAATTTCCTTAAATAACGCTTGTTTCAATGCTCATGGCATCTTCAATTTCTTGAGTGATTAATTGAAGTGCTTCAACCCTGTTTTCAGAGTTTGTAACGGGGCGGCCTACCACCATATAGTCTACACCCGATTTTACCGCATTAGAAGGTGTTACAACCCTTACTTGGTCATTCACAACGCTCCAAGTCGGCCTTACTGCGGGGCAAACAATTATAAAATCTTCACCGCATTCTTCTCTTATAATAGGAGCTTCTGAAGCTGAAGCAACAACGCCTGTTAACCCTGATTCATAAGCGGTTCTGGCTAACCTTGAAACGTATTCATCTATGCTCATATTAACGTTTAATTCTTGGGTTAGGGTTCTTTGCCCGAAGCTTGATAATAAAGTTACGCCTAAAATTGTTGGCATTGGCATTTCATACCTTTTGGCGGTTTCATTTGCCAATTTAACCGTGGCGCTCATCATTTTTGAGCCGCCTTTAATATGAAGGTCAAAGAAATCTATTCCCCTTTTAACCAAATTGGCGCTTGCTCTTGCTACGGTATTTGGAATATCGTGAAATTTCATATCGTAAAAAACTTTTGAACCATGGTTTTTAATCATCTCGCTGACTTCAAAACCGAAGCTCTGCAATTGAAGCCCGACTTTAAAAAAGCCGACATAATCTTTTAATTCCAAAACAAGTTTTTCTGCTTCTTCAATAGTATCTACATCCAGAGCTAAAATTATTCTCTCTTTTGCGCATTTGGGTTTAGAAACTGCCATAATTAACCCTCTTTAATTGTTCTGCCTTGATAGTTTACCACATAAAAATTCTTTTTTCAAAAAATTTTTATTCCTGATTTTGTCCTAAAAGTACAAGTTCGGGTGTATCTTCCAAATATTTTTCATCAATTTGTTTGGATGGTGTAAGACCATATTCTTTTAGTTTTTCAACTTGACCGATAAGCCCGCCCTTACCTTTTATTGTTGAAAATGTTTCGTCAAATTTCTTTCTTACCGTTTCAAACGAGGTTTGCACCCCTTCAATTTTTTGAATTAAAGTTGCTGTTTTTTCATAAATGCTTTTGGCTAAATTTGTAATATTTTGAATATTTTCATATTGGTTTTTTTGCGCCCATGAATAATTAATTGTTCTTAAAGTGGCAATTAAAGTTGAGGGGCCGGAAATTATAATGTTATTTTTAAGTGCATATTCAATTATATCGGGGTTTGAATAAATGTATGTTAAAGGATATTCAAAGGGGATAAACATAATTGTAAAATCAGGCGTCATAAGCCCTTCTAAATTGTCATATTTGCCCGTTAATTCTTTAATTCTGTCTTTAACGTCAGATATAAAAGAATTTAAGTGCTTTTGCTTTTCTTCTTCATTTGTTGTTTCCGTGAAATTAATAAATTCAACTAAAGAAGCTTTTGAATCAACAACAACGGATTTTTTTCCTTCAGATAAGTAAATAACGGCATCGACAATTTTTGTTCCCACATCACCGTCTTTTGACCTAAAACCTTTTTGGGTCTCATAATTTCCCATGGGGTTATCTTTTTTATCAATTAAGCCGGATGACTTTAAAAGCTTTTCTAAAATCATCTCACCCATAGAACCTCTGAATTTTGAATTTTGGGAAATTGCATTGGATAATTTTTCTGTTTGAGAGCAGGTGATTTGGTTTTGTTTAACAAGTTCTTCAATTTTTTCTTTTATAGTGGCCGTATTTATCTTGCCTGTTTCATCGGCTTTTTCTACTTTTTGTTGAAATTCTTTTATTTTTTCTTTCAAGGGGTTTAAAAAAGTTTCAAGGGAAGTTTTATTTTGTTCATTTAGATATTGTTGTTTTTCAATTAAAACTTTTGCCGCCGTATTTGAAAATTCTTCTTTAATAAGGTTTTTTAGGTTTTCTTCATTTGTTTTGTTTTCTTCAAAAACCCTTAACTCTGCTTTAAGGGAAATATTTTCATTATTTAATTCAAGGTTTTTATTTTTTTCTAGCTCAAGTTTTTTGTTCAATATAAAGCCTGCAATTATTGCACCGAACAAAAATGCTAAAGCTGCAGTTAAAATATATTGAACCATTTTTTACTCCCCTTAATTTTTTATTGAATTTCAGCCAATTTTTCAAGCTTTAATTTTTGGTCATATTCGATTAAAAGCTTAATTAATTCGTCTAATTCGCCTTCAATAACAGTCCAAACATTTAAATTGTGATTAATTCTGTGGTCTGTTAATCTTCCTTGGGGGAAGTTATATGTTCTTATACGTTCGGATCTATCTCCTGTTCCTACTTGAGAGCGGCGAAGGTCTGTAACTTCTTTCATTTGTTTTTGAACTTCCATATCGTATAATTTTGCTTTTAAAATTTGAAGTGCTCTTTCTTTGTTTTGTAATTGCGACCTTTCTTCCGTGCAGAAAATCATAATTCCCGTTGGTTTATGAAAAACTCTTGCCGCAGTTTCAACTTTGTTTACGTTTTGGCCGCCTGCACCGCCTGAACGAGCCGTTGTAATTTCAATATCGTTCATATTAAGTTCAACTTCTACATCATCAACTTCGGGCATAACGGCAACCGTTGCTGTGGATGTGTGAACTCTGCCTTGAGATTCCGTTTGAGGAACCCTTTGAACTCTGTGCACGCCTGATTCATATTTTAATTGCGAATAAACATTTTCGCCTTTAACCGAAATAACAACTTCTGAAACACCGCCTGCTTCACATTCATTGATTGATAAAATTTTTGTTTGCCAGCCTTTGTTGTTTGCAAATTTAAGGTACATTCTCATAAGGTCGCCTGCAAAAATGTTTGCTTCATCCCCGCCTGCAGAACCCCTTATTTCAAGCATAATGTCTTTATCATCCATAGGGTCTTTCGGAAGCAAAAGAACTTTCATTTTTTCTTCATATACGGGGATTTTTGCTTCGTTGTTTGCAATTTCGTTGTTCAGGTATTCTCTCATGGAAGGGTCTTTTTCCCCATGGAGCATTTCTTTTGCTTCTTTTATGGCATCAATTGTTTCTTTGTATGCCGTATATGTGTCAACGGTTTCTTCCATAGCTTTTCTTTGTTTTGAAAGCTCTTTAAATTTTTCATAATCGTTAACTGTGTTGGGGTCTGATAATTTTAACCCTAATTCTATATATTTTTCTTCAATTTGTTTAATTTTATCCAGCATGTCGTTCATTTTGTTTTTGTCCTTTTAAACGGTTGCGGCACAATTATTGACGCACATTAATTCTTCTCTTGTTTTCATTCTTCCGCAAGATTTATCTTCGTCGCAATAGCCTAATCTTTCGCATTTTGGAACAAGGTAGGGTTTTAGCCAAGGTTCTTTTTTAATAACTTCATCTACCATAGCTTTTACCAAGCTTCTGATTTCAGCCTGCGCTCTTGTGCATAGCCTTAAATTTGAAAGGTGAATTAATTCTCTTAAATTTAAAGATGCTACAAGTGAGCTTGCAGCTGCATTTGGAAGAATGCTTCTTGCGTCTTCCGCTAAAATGCCCGCTTCAATAAATTCTTGATAAAGATTTGATGTATTTTGTATAAATTCTTCAAATTTTTTAGCAAGTTCGGGGTTTTTTTCAATTGAACTTGGCATTATATAATCAAATTCGCCTTTTTCTTTAACGTATCTTTGGCTTTTTTGAGAAAAGCTCATATGACGATGTCTAACCAATTGGTGAGTACATGCACGGGAAACATTTTGAATGGCAAAAGTTAGTTGAATGTGTTCTATTGTTGAATAATGCCCTGAACCTATAACTCTTTTTATTAAAGATAACATTTTATCATCTTCAGGTGCATTCAAAAAGTTTTCATACGGCAATTTGGCACTGTAACAGGTTTTGCATGCCGTATAAATTGTTTTTATCATATCGTTTGGAATTGAGATTAATTCAACACTTAACTTTTGTTTTGCCATTTTATTGTTCCCTTGTTTTTATACAAAAATGCGGATATATACTAATATACATCCGCATTTTAAAAATTACAAAGTTATTTTGTTTCGTAACGTTTTTTGAATCTTTCAACTCTACCTTCAGAGTCTAAGATTTTTTGGTTGCCTGTGAAGAAAGGATGGCAAGCGTTGCAAATTTCAACGGTGATGTTATCTTCAACGGAACCTGTTTCAATTTCATTGCCACAAACGCATTTGATTGTGGTTTTTTTGTAATCAGGGTGTATTCCTTCTTTCATATCAATATTCCTTTTACTTTTTTTTGTCTATTATAAATTATATGAGCTGAATATTTAATTTCAAGGGGTAAATCTTGTTAACTTGACTTTATATTATGTCTTTTTTATATTATTAAAAGTTAATCTCAATGGCGACATGGCCAAGTGGTAAGGCAGAAGCCTGCAAAGCTTTTACCCCCGGTTCGAATCCGGGTGTCGCCTTTTTTATTTTTTAAGATTTTTTAATATTTGGGCAATTTTTCGAATTTATTGTTTTTAGGTGTTTATGAAGTTGTAGGTAGATATGTATGATAAACAATATTTCTTTTTCAAATCCCCAAAATGTTTATTCTAAAAACAGTATTCAATTTACGGGAAAACCCGAAAATAAAAATAAAGAAAAATCTTTTGTTGTAAAAGGTTCGCAAACAGATGCAAAAGTTTTTACAAGTGCGGTTGATTACAGAACTTATGACCAAATAAAAGCCATTTGTAACCACCCTGCTTTTTATCAAAAGCCAATAAGAATTATGCCTGATGTTCACCCGAGCAAAAGCACTCTTGTCGGTTTCAGCGCACCTGTTGATTATGAAAAAATTATTCCCGGAATAATAGGCGGCGATATTGGCTGCGGTATGCTTTGCGTTAAGCTTGATACCCAAGGGCAAGAAATTGACTATAAAAAACTGGACGATGTTATAAGAACCTATGTTTCTTCCGGCAGAACAAGAACCCCTAATTCAATGTCAAAAATTTCATCCAAGTTGAGCAGACAAATTAAAGATATATGCGCCGATATGAAATTTACAAGTTCTGATTTTCAGGAATCAAGGCTTGCCACATTGGGAGGCGGCAATCATTTTATTGAAATCGATTCGGATACAAACGGTCAAAAATATCTTATAATTCACACGGGTTCAAGAAATTTTGGTAAACAGATTGCACAAAAACACCAATTCAATGCAAGACAGCAAAACCATTATTTTATAAAAGAATTATCTTATTTAAGCGGAGATGAAGCAAAAAAATATCTTCAAGATATGAAAATTGCCCTTCAATACGCCGAAACAAACCGAAGATTAATTGCGGATGAAATTCTTTACCGTATGGGCTGGAAGGAAAAAGATTCGTTTGAATGTGTTCATAATTATATTTCAGATGACGGCATGATTAGAAAAAGTGCAATAAGTTCCAAAGACGGGGAAAAATTGCTTATTCCTTTAAATATGAGGGACGGTTCAATTTTAGCAACAGGCAAAGGCAATCCTGATTGGAATGAAACTGCACCCCATGGGGCCGGCAGAAAAGTAAGAAGAGGCGAAACTCAACAGGTTCTTTCTTACAAAGATTTTGTATCTTCAATGAACGGAATTTATTCAACATGTGTTCGTCCGGATACTCTCGATGAAGCACCTGATGCTTATAAAGACAGTGATGAGATAATTGAAAATATTGACGGCACGGCAAATGTAGACGAAGTCATTAAGCCTGTATATAACTTTAAGGAATAATTTTAGTGTATATTAATCAGATACAATATAATACATATTTTACCTCCAGGTTTGACAAGAAAGGCAAAAAACAATACAATGAACCTGTTCTGCACAATAATTTCCGTGAAAGCAGGCGCCAAAAGCAGTATATACCTGCAAAACGTGCAGAATTGCCCGGTTATTTTGCATTTAAAGTCGGAGTCATGAAAATGTATGCAGATTTTGACACAGAAAGAGAATTGCTTAAATTTAATAAATCCGAAAAGTTAAATTCCAGCCCTGTTGCTTTTTTAGTGCCTTTAGTATCGGGTTTCTTAAGAGATGAAATACCGCAGGACAGATTTAAAAAACTTTTTACTGAAGAAACTCAAAATGCAAGATTTTCTTTTTCTTATATGCCTGCTGATGAAATAAAGAATAACAAAAGGATTTATGCAAACGAGTTGGTGCTTGCTGATTCTTTGTACAATAGCGTTGTTGCCGATGACGGCTCTAAAACGATAGAATTTCCGCTTTTAAAGGACAGAGTTCGTCTTGCCGTGTATAATTACAACAGAAATAAATAGTCATCAGGAAACATGCGGAACGTACTGGCATTCATAAGCCCAGTTTGGCATATTGTAAATTATCGTCTGGAATTTATTTGTGCCTTCCCTGTTTAAAATTCTTCCCATAAATTCTTCAGTTATATCGCCGCCTATCAGTTTTTTTGCAAGCAAGTGTGTGAATGTCAATTCATCTGCACTTTTCGGTTCAATATCCATAAAGCTTGTTCTTCCAATGCTTTCAAAATCTGCAATTGCATCTCTTTGCAGGGATCTAAAAATAATATGGTCCTGATTTTCGATGTTTTCACTGATTATTCTTTGTGCTTGTTGTGCGCTTGTATTACCTTGAATTGAAATTTGTTCAATTAAATCTGCCTTGTATGCATTGGCAAGAGCTTCATATTGTCTGAATTTTTCGCTTGTTGCGCAATATTTTATCCAATTGCTTCTAAAAACGGGGTCGTCTTGGAACTTTTGAGCAAGTGCTTTGTTTAATTCATGTATTGCTTTGTCGCCGCTTAAATCTCCGACTTGTTCAATTGTTTCATCTAATGCATCTCTCATAAAATATGTTTCGGCAATATTGTCTATATCAGCAATTTTAACGCCTGCAAAGATTTCATTATACGAAATTGTTTCGTCTAAACAGTAATTTTGAAGCATTTCAAATATTTCTTGTGCTGATTTTCCTTGTATATCAAGTCCAAGGTTAACTCCTGCGGCTTCAATAAACATTGCATCAGTCATTATTAACTGCATACAATATTCTTCGTTTGGAAGTGATGTTCTATTTTGCGCAAGAAAACTTTCATATTTTGCTCTTTGAGAATCTGTTACAAATATCTTTCTTTTGCCGATTTGAAGAGTGTTATTTTGTTCGAATATTTCTCTAAAGGCATCGTTTTTGATACGTTGAAATTCAATTTCGGATACTCCGTAATCAAAATGCCCGTCATTCATTGCTTGAATTACGTCTTCAATGTCTTTTGCGGTATATTCACTAAATCTTTTGTCTGATGCGAGAAGTTCCCTTATTTTTTGCTGATAACTTTCAGCATCAATTGCAGTTGCATTTGTTGCTCTATTACCTTTAAAACTAATATCTCCCGAGTTTCTTACACTATTTGGAAGGCCTGTTTCTTTTACACTTCCGCCGTCTATTGATATACCGAATTTTTTAATATCATCATAAGACAATTCAATTAATTTACTTGTATCATAAGGGTCTGTTAATGTTACTTTTTTACCTAAGGAATCAACGTCTTGAATTGAGAAATAATGGTTTGTGCCGCTCGTTGAGATGTTGCCGTCCGCGTCAATTTTTGTGCCGAATGAAAGAATTGTTCCTTGTTCTTTTGCGATTTTATCAAGTGTTTCATCGGTTATTGAATCTGAAGCTATATGAACAGGGTTTAAACCGAATTGTTTTGCAACGCTTTCAGCAAATTCTCCGTCAATGCTTCCGCCTAATTTTTTGTATGCCGCTTCAAAAAGTTTAACACCTGTTGTGTCTGATAAAATATCATCAGTTAAAGAAGAAGCCGGAATATCAATTGTTTGATTGCCGATTTTAACATGGTAATCGCCGAATGCTGATTTTGTTATTGATTTTTTAATAAGATCTTGAGCATCATCTGATTTCATTGCGCCGTTTATGAATGATAACAATGCGCAATCGCCTGTTTCACCTTGTTTGAATACGGTATCCATTCCGTTTGAAAAAACGGATTTTGTTGTTATTTTATTGTTTAAAGATTTTCCTAATTTGCCTGCAGCTTTAAAGCCGCCGCCAATAACAGGAGCCATGATAAGACCGCCGATTGCGCCTTCAACGCCTGCTTGAAGTACGCCTTCAATGTCTTCACCGTCAAGTGCCGCTCTTACCATATTATCTGTTGAGCCGCCAATAGCGCCGTCAACAGCCATGCCTGCAGCAGTTGCAGCTGCACGTTTCAAGAATGTTCCGCCTATAACATCAACTCCCTGTTGAGTTATGATTGATTTAATACCTTGTTTTGCGGTTTGTTCAATTACTTCTTTTGTGCCTTCTTTGACTACGGTTAAACCAAGCTTATTTCCGACTGTTTTTGTAACACAAGCACCGACTCCGTTTGTAATAGGAGCAAATAAACCGTTGATAGCACCGGTTGCGCTGTCATAAAGTAAATCTTTAGCGGTATAGTCTCTTCCGCCAATAATTGCATCACCCGCTTTAACCGCAATTTTTGTTCCCGCACCTGCGGCTGCAGCAAAACCAAGCCCTGCAACCAAAGAAGCTCCGCCAGTCGGAACCGCAAGAGCAAATGCGCCTACTGCAACTATACCTGAAACTATATCACCCGCAACGTCAACCGCTGTTTCTTGTCCTTTTTTGTAGTTTTCAAGTTTTTCTTGTGCTTCTTCGTATGTTATTTCGCCGTTTTCATATTGTTTGATGGCATCTTCCGCTTTGTTTGAACCTGCACCAATGCCTGTTAAATTTTTAAATCCGTCCCAAAGTTTGCCTATTAAACCTTGTTCATCTCTTGTTTTTTCAAGGTCTTCTTTTAAACTTTCAGCATTTTTGTCTGATGTATTTGATGCTTCAAAAATATCTGAATCACCATAGATGTTATTGCTAAGGTTATCATCAAAAGAAAAAATGGAATCTGTTACATACATATCATTGGCATTTGTTTTATCCGTGCCTTTGATATCGGTGTAATATGATTTATTATTTATATTCTCTGCTCTTAAAATATCCATCTCAGCCTTAATATGGGGGTATGTATATATTAAGTATATACACATTTAAAAAGTGCTTTTTTTTAAGCAGAGATATTAAAATTTGTTAACAATTTTAAGAATATCCGAATTAGGCTGCCGCTATATTGCAGTTGCTGTTTTGTTCCACAATTTCAACAGGATAGCCTGCATGGTGAATTTTTGGAAGCAGATAATCTGCCGAGTATTCAACAAATTTGTTTTTATCATCGTCTGTATCATTGCATATGAATGTCAGCTTGCCGTCCATACCTTTTTTGTATCCTACAATTGTAATTTCATGGCCGTTTACAATTTTATTCGGGTTATCCGCAGGCTCATTGCATTCTTTTGCGGTTAAAACATAGCCTGCTATAACATCTTCGCCTGAATCAATTGAATCTGTTATATGTTTTTGAATAATTGACAAGTCGCAATTCCAACCAAGCAAGTTCTGGTCGTTGTCTACATTTTGGTAAACAATAGAGGTTCTTTCCTGATTTTCAACAATTGATTCAATAAATGTTTTTTCAAATTCAATTAAACCTTGCGGATTTGAATTAAACTTGCCCGCTCTTGTATCAGTCAGCGAATCGTAGCTTTGTTGTGAACCTAATTGCATTAAGGTTGATTGGAATAAAACATCCAGAATGCTTCTTTCGCCCATATCCCAATGGTTGTCTTGAATTTGTGCTCTTACAATTGCGTTTTCATCAGGTTTTAAATTTAATTTTGCTTTGTAAAAATTCATTGCTTCGGGTTTAACACCGAATTCTCTTAAAAGCCAAATTGCGTTCATCGGGTTTTTAGAAAGGGCGGATAAATTTATTTCTTTTTCAACGCTAACTTTTGGGCTTGTCAGAGATTCTGCCCAACGTGCAAATTCTGCGGGGTGTTTATTTGCCATGTGGAATTCAACACTTGCCGCAACACAGGTGCCCGAGCCTTGAACGTTTATTGAGCCGTCTTTATCTTTTACAAAATTGCCTTGGCTATCTTTATTCATGACAAAAACTTGCGCTTCTTTCGGTATATCGCCAAATCTTTGGGTAATAATCGCAGGGTTATACAGTGCGTCAATTATTTGACCCGCAATTTTAAGATTGTCCATATTTGCTGCGCGGGGATTGTTTAAAACTTTGGTTAGGTTTTGCAATACGGTTGTTCTGTCATTAGAATTATTATTTAAAAGAACACCGTTTTTTAAAAGTGCGTCAAGCTTCATTTGTCTCGGAAGATTATCAACAGGGCTTGTTTTTTCCGTATTTGACGTAGAAAAAGCATATAAAAGGGCGTTATAAGAATCATATTCTTCTTTTGTGGTCAATTTTGTTTTTGGGGCGTTAATAGCTGAAACATTTTCCTTTTTTACGGTAAAAAAAGGAATTAAAGGCTTTGAAATACTGTTTGTTGCGGCAGGCTGCGCACCGCCTGTCAAGACAGGTTGCGTTTGTATGTTTTGTACATTATTGCCGTTATAAAGCCCGATACTATTTATCATTTAAACTTCGCCCTTATCTTTTTTAAAACATGGGAATTTAAAAAATTGCCTTTTTGGGCTTTTTGTTTTTACAATTATAAAAAAGGTTTTTTTAGTTTGCAAATGAAATTTAAGACTCCTGATATTCAATATATTAAAATTTGCTTAGACAGGCTGACAAGATTTAAGCCTGTTTCTGAGAGGTTTAACAGAGTTTTTGATGACATTTTATCTAAATATTTAATTCAAGGTGAAGTTAAGATTTCTGAATTTACTTTGGATGAAAAAATTCAACTTGCGGCTGAAATTTTAAATTCCGCAGCAAAGTTTAGGTCTGATTTAAGCTTGAATGAAATTTTGAAAAAAGATGAAGAAAGAGTTTTTTATTTAAGTTCGGACGATAAAAAATTTTTAAATTCCAAAATTGATTATTTGGCGCTTATTGATTTGCTTGAAAGCGATGAACTTCCTCTTAATTTAAAAAGGCTTAAATTGCAAGGGGAATTTTCGTCCGACAAGGTTAGAGAAGTGTATTCAACCTTGTTTCCTGTTTCAAAAGTTGTTTTGGTTGAAGGAATAACGGAAGAAATTCTTTTAATTGAATTTGCAAAAATTTTGGGGCTTGATTTTAAAAAAGAGGGCATTTTTGTTCTTGGTGCTGGCGGGAAAAATCAGGTAGCAAGAAAATATTATAAATTAATTGAGGAAATTAAAATTCCGATTTTTATTTTGTTGGATTCTGATGCCAAAGAAATTTTTGATATAATAACTCCGAAATTAAGAGACAAGGATAAAATTCATTTAATTAAAACAGGTGAATTTGAAGATATTTTAACCGGTAAATTAATTAAAAATGCGCTAAACTTTCATTTTGCACAAAACATGATAAATAATGAAAATGATTTTGAAGAAAACGGGCATGCTGTTGTTGAATTGCATGATTGCTATAAAAATAACGGCTGGGGTGAATTTAAAAAGGCCGATTTTGCAAAAATTATAAGAGAATATCTGCAGCAGGCCAAAAATCCGCCCGTTTCGGACGAATTAAAAATGATTACAGACGAAATAAAAAACCTTTAGTCTAAAAGTCCGTCTAAAATTTCTGCATTTTTAAGTGCGCGTTTTGAATTTATTGTTTGAGCAGTTCTTAAATAGCTTCTTAGGGCTTCTCTTATAAGTTCGCTTCTTGTTCTTTGTTCGTCCGTTGCAATTTTGTCAATCGATTCCAAAAATTTGTCGGGCATAGAAATTAAGATTTTCGCCATTTGAAAACTCCTTTTTTTTCTTGTTTAATTATACAATATCGAAGGGAAAATGAAAATGCTTTCAACAACAAGAGGCCAAAGACTGCATATCGGGTTTTTCGGCAAAAGAAATGCCGGCAAATCAAGCTTGATGAATAAATTAACGGGGCAAGATATTTCGGTTGTGTCTGATGTTAAGGGTACAACAACGGATGTTAATCAAAAATCCATGGAGCTTTTGCCGATTGGACCGGTTACTTTGTTGGATACGGCAGGAATTGACGATGATGGTGAAATTGGCGCATTAAGAGTTGAAAAAACAAAAAAAGCGCTTTTAAGATGTGATGTTGTTGTTTTTGTTGCGGATTTTGAAATTTTAACCGATATTGAAAAAGATTTTTTGCGCGATATTAAACAGAAAAATATTCCCGTAATTTCTGTTGTTAATAAAATTGATAAAGATAATATTCAAGATTCTGAATTGCAGTTTTTAGACAAATTTTCAGACAGTGTTATTAAAACTTCCGCAATAAAAAATGACAATTTTGTTTCAGATTTTATTTCTGCTTTAATTAAAATTTTACCGGATGAATTTATTAATAAAAACGTTATAATGTCTGATATTGTAAAAGAAAATGAAACAGCAGTTTTTGTTATTCCAATTGACAAAGAAGCCCCCAAGGGAAGATTAATTTTGCCTCAGGTTAACGCCATAAGAGAAATGTTGGATAATAATTCAATTTCAATTGTAACGACACCTGATAATTTAAAAAGCGCTTTGGATAATTTAAAAACCAAGCCAAAACTTGTTGTAACGGATTCTCAAGCTTTTAAACAGGTGTCTGAAATTGTGCCTGATGATATTAAACTTACTTCTTTTTCGATTTTATTTGCCAGATTAAAAGGAGACCTTCAGGCTTTGTATGAAGGTTCAAAAAAAATTGACAGTCTTAATGACGGCGATTCGGTTTTAATTCTTGAATCTTGCACTCATCATCCCGTTGAAGATGATATCGGAAGAGTTAAGATACCAAGATTAATTCAAAAGTATACAGGCAAAAATTTAATTTTTGAACATTATTCAGGACATGATTTTCCCGTTTGCATTAAAAAATATGCACTTATTATTCACTGCGGCGCGTGCATGACAAACAGAAGAGAAGTTTTAAACAGGATAAAAATTGCCCATGACAATAACGTTCCGATGACAAACTACGGCATTTCAATTGCAAAATGCACAGGTATTTTGGAAAGAGCAATAAAGCCTGTTTTTAGTTTGTAAGCTATTTGGACTTATGTTTGGGCTCTGGCATTTTCTTAACTGCCAAAACTTGTATTTCAAAAGGTTTTAGGCTGATTTCAAAAGAGCCGTTTTTTGCAATCGGCGCTTCTTGCATTTTAAAAGGCATTACAAAATCATCTTTTTTCATCTTCGGCACTTTAACATTTGCATCTTGTGCGTTAACAAAGTCTAAATTGCCGATTACAATAATAAATTCCGTGCCTATTTCTTTTTTAAATGCAAAAACCGAGCTGTTGTTTGTTTTTAAAAATTCGCAATTTTTTGACGAAATAAAAGGCGCCATAACGTACCTTAACCTTGCGGCATTTAAATATTCGCTGTCGGGCAAATCTTCTTCTTTAAGACTGTACGGTGCTCTTGAGAAATTAAAAATATCAAATTTATTTTTGTGCACAAAGTAGGTGTCATCGTCCGTGTAGCTTTTATCTGCTTTTTTGTTTTGGAATTTGTATGAATAACTGTCTGCTGCAGGAAAACCGTCTAATGTGTATGGGTTTAGGGGCAGCGTCATATTGAGCCAATTTACCATTTGCCAATAAGGATATCCTAAGCTTGCAGGGCTTACTTGGTCATGAGTTGCAAAATTTGCTATGAATGATTTTTTGTTATCAAATTTTTTGATAAGTTTCAGCTCATTTTCAATTTTTGAATACATATCATTTTTTGTTTTAATATCTTTTAAATCAGACCAGTCCGAATAATAGCCGTCAAAGCCCGCTTCAAGCAAATCTTCCGTTGATGTATAGGCTGTATAGCCTTTGGCGGGGTTTGCCCATTTGGGCGATGCTTCTGCCAAAAACAGAAATTGAGAGTCATTTTTTCTTGCATAGTTTATAATTTCAGCCCAAAATTCTTTTGGTTTAATTGCGGCAACATCTGCTCTTATGCCGTCAACCCCGATATTTTGCATTAAATCAATAAAACTTTTATATTCATCAACAAGAGCTTTATTTAAGCCGCCTTCTTTGTCGTAAACATTGAATAATCTGACATCAGTCCAATCTGAAGGAATTATGGCCGAATTATCTTTGTCTTTGAGGAATAAATCGGGTTTTTCCAAACTCATATCATAAGAGCCGCAGCTTGGAAGGTCTACAATAACATGCATTCCCAATTTGTGTGCTTCGTTTATAAATTTTCTTGCCTGTTCTTTTACATTGGGCGTAAAATCGGTTTCATCCAATAAATTGGGGTCAATTGTGTTAAATGAATCCATTGCATATAAAGAGCCTGCAGTGCCCAAGGCTTTTAATTTTCCGGTTTTTGTAACAGGCAAAAGATAGATTGTATTTATGCCAAGCTCTCTAAGTTCTTTTAGTCTCGGAATGGCGTTTATGAATGTTCCTTTTGCTTCGCCCAAATTTGTTTCAATAATATCGTTTTTGTTGTAATCTTTTGCGCCGAAAGTTCTTATGTTGATTGTATAAATGTTTGCGCCGTTATCTATAAAAAGAGTTCTTAAATTGTTGTTCCAGCCCGAATTGTTTGCATACACAGGATTTAAAATAAAAGATAGGAATATAAAAGATATTAAAAATTTAATTTTGTTCATCGTTTGCTCTCCTGTATATTTCAAAAATAATTTCATCTTCCGCAGCTTTCACAAGTGATTTATTTCTGTTGTAGCTCATAATATTTGATGCGTAGTAGTAAACATTATCTTTTGTTTTAATAATTCCGACAAGCGAACTTGAGCCAAACAGGGTTCCCGTTTTCAAATAAACGGAACCTTTTATTTCTCTCAATCTTTTATCAAGTGTGCCAACCCCGCCTGTGGGCAAGTATTTTTCAAAATCAAAGTCAATTTTAGACAGTGCGTCTGTCATCCAATCAACATTCATTGCGTTATATCTTGAAACTCCGCTTCCGTCATTAATTCTTACTTGTTTTGGATCAAGGCCGAGGTTTTTATAATAGTCCAAAAACATATTAATGCCGTTTTGGGTTGTGCCTAAGACTAAACTGGTATTTGTGTCCGCTGCCTTTTTTTGTGTATATATCCCGCCTGCAACCTTAAAAAGCATTTCGGCGCCTATATTATCACTTGTTTGCAGGACAAACTTAACGATTTCCTCAATCGGCCTTTCAAATTTTGCAATCAAAACCGCATCATTTGGCATTTTTGCAAATAAGAATTTGTCGCTGAATTTTATTCCGGCTTTATTTATGGCGGTGTTCATTTTTTGGCAGAAGAAATATCTGGGATTTGTAACCGGAACGGGTCTGTCGGCAATATTTTTTGAAATTGTTCCTTCGATATTTACGGTATTATGAAGATCGTCCACAAGGAATGTAAAATCTGTTTCGGGGCCTATTTCCAGTTTATTTACGAATGAAAATTTGTACGAATCTTTTTGAATGATTCTTAAATCTTTTTTATCTTCAGACAAAAAGAAATCAACCTTAACGGTGTTGAAATCTATCATATAAGGCGAAATTTTTGGTGCATTCGGCCAAATATCGTCGCTCATCCATCCGTTAGGATAAGGAACCATATCAATAACAGAGTCATCTATATAAATTTTATTAATTTTCCCTTTATGGTTCTTTTTTAAATTTTCAGCAAGTTTTTCTATATCTGCCGTTTTTAATAAGGGGTCTCCCGATAATTTGAGATATATGTTATTGTTTTTGTCTTTGTAAAATGCGGTTTGAAATTTGTAGTCGCTGCCCAGAGTGTTAAGTGCTGCCGCCATTGTAAAAAGCTTAAGTGTTGAGGCAGGATTTAAATATTTGTAAGGGTTTTTTGAATAGATTGATTCGCTGTCTTTGTCTTTAACGGATATGGAAATTACCGAATCACGGTCAAAATCATAAGAAGTTAAAATGTCATTTATCGGGCCTGAAAAATTTGAGGCCAAACCCGTTAATTGTAAACAAGCAAATATCAATAAGGAAAGAAACACTTTTTTAAACATTTTGCATTTCCCCTGAAAATTCAGGAACAAAGCCAAAATTGTGGATTTTCCTGTTTAATAAATTGGGGAATTTTTTTCTTGTTTCAAGTACTACATCCGTATTTATTTTTGCCGTTAAATAGCCTTCGTGTTCATCAAGCATTTCTGTTATATTGCCCATAGGGTCAACAAAAAGAGAATTGCCCGCATTGTTTATATTGCCTTTTATGTGTCCCGTTTGAGAAAGAGCTAAAAAGTAACACTGGTTTTCAATTGCACGAGATTGTGCCATTACTTTATATTGTTCTTTTCTGGATAAGGGCCATGCGGACATATTTATTAATAATTCGGGTGTAAACGGCGAATTTATATAGCTTCTGAAAAGTTCGGGGAATCTTATATCGTAACAAATTGAAAGCCCTATTTTCAGCCCGTCTAATTCGGCAATAACGGGTTTATCACCTGCTGTTACGGTTTCCGCTTCGCCATCAGGTGCATAAAGGTGAATTTTATCATATCTTTGAAGAAGTTTGCCTTCCCTGTTAAAAACGGGGCAAGAATTTTTAACAACTCCTTCAACTCCTCTTAAATAAGAGCCGCCGATTATATTTACATAATGTTTTTTTGCAATTTTTGACAAGAATTCTTCCGTTTCTTCAAAAGAATCTATACAGTCCTGAAAAATTGAACAATCCCAGCCCGATGTCCAAACTTCAGGCAGAATAATTATGTCGGGAAGTTCTGAATTATCTTGTATTGAGGAATAATATTTTTCAATCATTGAATCAATTTTGGCATAGTTTGCTCTTGTGTCGCCCAAAACGGAATTCATTTGAATTGCAAGAATATTTTTTTTCAATTTTTTTCTCCTCGCCCAATAAAGAATTATAATTCGTCAGGTGAACAAATTTTGCCCTTAATTGCGCTTGCTGCAGCAATTGCAGGGCTTGCAAGATAAACTTCCGATTCAGGATGCCCCATTCTGCCTACAAAGTTTCTGTTTGTAGTTGAAATTGCTCTTTCGCCTTTGGCTAAAATGCCGGCATGACCGCCTAAGCATGGGCCGCAAGTCGGTGTTGAAACAGCGCCTTGAGCTTCAACTATCGTTTGAACGTAACCAAGTTCAATTGCTTTTAAGTAAATATCTTGGGTTCCCGGGAATACAATTAATCTTACATCGGGGTGAACTTTTTTACCTCTTAAGATGTCGGCTGCGATTTTTAAGTCTGACAATCTGCCGTTTGTACAGCTGCCGATTACAACCTGATTAATTTTAACATCGCCCACTTTTGAGATTGGTCTTGTGTTTTCAGGCAAATGCGGGAAGGCAACTGTGGGTTCAATATCTTTTACATCATATTTAATAATTCTTTCATATTCGGCATCGGGGTCTGAATTATAGAATTTGAAAGGTCTTTTTGCTCTTCCTTCCAAATATTTTCTTGTAATTTCATCAGGCGGAATTATGCCGTTTTTAGCACCTGCTTCAATTGCCATGTTGCAGATAGTAAATCTGCCGTCCATTTCCATATTTGAAATGGCAGAACCTGTAATTTCAAGGGTTTTATATAAAGCGCCATCTACACCAATGTCGCCTATAAGGTGCAAAATCAAGTCTTTAGCGGAAACCCATTTGTTTAATGTTCCGTTAAATTCAACTTTAATTGCTGATGGTACTTTAAACCAAGTTTCGCCTGATGCCATAGCACAAGCAAGGTCTGTTGAACCAACGCCTGTTGAAAATGCGCCCAAGGCACCATATGTACATGTGTGGGAATCTGCACCAATTATTAAGTCGCCTGCACCAACAAGCCCTGAATCGGGAAGAAGCGCATGTTCAATGCCCATTCTGCCGACTTCAAAGAAATTGACTATGCCTTTTTCTTTGCAGAATTGTCTTATTAAATTAACTTGTTCTGCTGATTTTATATCTTTATTCGGAACGAAGTGATCAGGCACAAAGACGGTTCTTGTAACATCAAAAACGTTGTCTACCCCGATTTTATTGAATTCTTTGATTGCAACGGGGGCTGTTATGTCATTTGCAAGCGTAATGTCAACTTTTGCGGTTATAAGGTCTCCCGCTTTAACGCTTTCTTTACCTGAGTGTGCTGCAAAAATTTTTTCTGTTATGGTCATCGGTCTAGACATATTTTTGTTTCCTTCTAATCGTTTTTATTTTCCAGTTTTTTCTTTAAATCAAGCATACCGTTGTGGCCAACGACATACATAGAGCATTTTTTAAGGTTTGAAATATACCATGCGCATCTTTCCTGAACGCATATTATGGGAATTTCATTGCCCGCAGACATTAAAGGGCATACGGGAATTTGAGAATTTGCCATATTTTTCTCCTATTTTAATGAAGCTTCAAGTTCTCTTGCTTGTTTTTGAAGATTGCAATTTGTTTCATCGCATCTTTTTTCGTAGTCTTTGTAGATTTTAGACCTGTTCATTACTTCGTCAAAATCAATTAAGTGGGCGTCAAAATCCGGCCCGTCAACACATGCGAATTTAACTTCAGAGCCGACTGTTACTCTGCAAGCGCCGCACATGCCTGTGCCGTCAACCATAATAGGGTTCATAGAAGCTTCCGTTTTAATGCCCGTTCCTCTTGTTAAATCCGCAACAGCCTTCATCATAGGCATTGGGCCGACTGCTATTGCATAATTAACTGTTTCTTTTTTCATAATTTCTGCCATTACATTTGTTGTAAAGCCTTTTATGCCTAAAGAACCGTCATCGGTTGTAATAATGAGCTCGGTACAAGCATCTTTCATTTTATCTTGCCAGAAGATTAAATCTTTATTTCTTGCGCCCATAATCATATAAACTTTGTTGCCTGCATCTTTAAATGCTTTTGAAATTAAATAGCAGGGTGCTGCACCGTAGCCGCCTGCAACACAAATAACCGTGCCGTATTTTTCAATATGCGTGGGTTTGCCTAAAGGTCCCACTATATCTTCAATTTCATCGCCAACATTTAATTGGGCAAGTTTTTTTGTGGTGTAGCCGACCGCCATATAAACAATGGTTAATTCTTCTTTTTCTCTGTCATAGTCTGCAATTGTTAAAGGAATTCTTTCAGAGTTTTTATCAACTCTTAAGATAATAAATTGCCCCGCTTTTGCGTTTTTTGTAATATATGGGGCTTTTACCCTTATTTCAAACTGGTTTTTGCATACTTTGTTTTTATATAAAATTTTATAGCCCAATTTTCTAACTCCTATATCTATACTTTTTCATTCGATATATTAGCACAAAAATAACCCTTGTGTAAAAAATAGCCCCTTTGTTTCTCATAACTTAACATTTTTTTAAATCGGCGGTGCAAAATTTTTTATTTTTCGGTTTTGTACATTTTGCGTACAATCTGAAGAAGGAATTTTCAAATGAGAATATCACCTGTCGGTTATAACCGTTGCCCTTATAATGCTGTTTCAAAGAAAAATATTTCAAATCAACCGTCTTTTACCAGCATTTTTGCGGATGCAAAACCTGAAACCGAAAGAGCATATGCTTACTATACATTGATGAGCCCCGATTTTTCAAAGTTGAAAGGCAGTTCGACAAGAATTTTCAGGGAACTTCCCGCTCAACTTTCAATTGCAAAACTATTGAACCCTGATAAAAAAACACATATTAAAGTATTAGGCGTTTCGGACGGTTCCGAGGCTTTTGCATATGCTATTGCACTTAAAGAAGCCATGGGCGACAAGGCGAAAGAAAATGTAAGAATAACCGGTGTCGATATTCAAAAACCATTAATTGAATGCGCTAAAACAGGAAGAATTGTTTGCTCTGATATTGAAAGAAAATATGCAAACGATTATGAAAAAGACATGGGAAAAAGCCCGATTGGCGGGGATAATTGGGAAAAATACCTCAAAAAAACGGAAAGGCCGCAAGAATTCAATGCGCTAATTCAAAAGTACCCGTATTTAATTTATATGGAAAACGACCCTGTCGTAGGTAAGAAAATCGGCCGCGGCCTTGATTGGTATGAAGTAAACAAAGAAGGCCTTCCCGAAATCTCTTTTGAAGCAGGCGATATGAGAGATTATTTCACATCAACGGATGATGTTGAGCAAGAGGTTTACGTTGTTGCAAACTCTGCCGCTTATTTGGCGGAATCAAGCCCTGATGATTATATTGATATGTTCAGGAAAATTGCCGAAGAAAATAAAGGCAAAAACAAAGATGTTTATATTGTAACAGGCTCTGTCGAAGGTAAATTGGTAAACCCGAAGTATTCAAAAACAATCGGTATTTCAAGACAGGCGCAAGAAAAAATAAAAAGCGCAATTGCAAATTCAGGCTTTGAAAATGTGTCTGAATTTAAGTTAAGAAAAAAAGGAATTATTCCTTACAAAGAAACTTCGACCCTTATTTATAAAATGCAGAATAAATAATTTGCAATAACCAAAACTTTAAAATATAATCATAAATTAAAGCAGACGGGTAATTGCGTTGCATTATTTGCAATGAGGAAAGTCCGGACACCCTAAGTACAAGATTGCTTGGGAAAGCCAAGTGCGCGTGAGCGTGAGGAAAGTGCCACAGAAAAGTAGACTACAAAATTAATTTTGTACAGGTGCAACGGCGGGGTAAAAGCCCACCGCTTGGTTTGTGAAAACCAAGGTCATGGTAAACCCCAATCGGGTGCAAGTTTGAATCTGCAAGAAGAATTGTACTTTTCGCTTAATTTTAAGATTGCAGGAAAAAACGCATTAGACAGATGATTACCTTAAACAGAATCCGGCTTATAGTCTGCTTTTTTATTTATATTTTGCGGGATGTAGTCTTCTTCTAAGGGTAAAATGAAGCTGAAAATTGACCCTTTGTTTAGTTCGGATTCTACAAAAACCCTGCCGTTATGTTGTTTTTCAATTGCAGTTTTTACCAAGTGAAGCCCTAAGCCCGTTCCTTTTATTGTGTGAGTTGTGTTTTCAACTCTGTAAAAACGGTCAAAAATTCTGTCTAAAAGTTCAGGTGCAATTCCTATTCCTTCGTCTTTAACACTGATTTTTACATAATCATGCTCGGTTGTAAGCCCAACGGTTATTTCAATTTTTGAATTTTCAGGCGAATACTTGATTGCATTTGTAACCAAGTTGTTTATAACTCTTTCGATTGTTTCTTCGTTATATGGAATTAAAGGAAGTCCGTCTTGTTTGGTTAAAAAGATTTTCATTTTCTTTTCATCAGCCAGAACTTTTAAACCCACAAGCGTTTTTTCAATTGTGTTTGTAATATCTAAATATTGTTTTTCCAGTTTTGTGTCGGCTTCGATTTTTGAAAAATCAAGAATGTCGTTTACCATCTTGTTTAGGTGAATTATTTCGTCGTTTATAATTCCTATAAATTCTTTTTGTTCTTTGAAACTGAAATCTTCCCCGTAATTATAAAGGGTGTCCGCATAGCTTCTTAAAATGGTAACAGGTGTTCTTAATTCATGGGAAACGTTTGATATAAAATCGCTTTTTAATTTGTCTATTTCGGCGTCTTTTGTAATGTCGATTAAAATTATAATGTATCCTAAATAATCATGAACATTTGAATACATTGAAGAAACTATTGCTTTTATAACCTTTTTTTCTATTGTGATTGAAAAAGAAAGAGGTTTGTTTTCGGCTTCATCCACCGGAGTTTGCTTAAATTTTTCAATGCCTGTTTTAAAACATTTTGTTCCTTTGGAATCAATAAAATCCAGAATTGATGAATTTAAAATTGATTTATTTAAAAGCTTTTGGGCAGAAGGGTTTACAAGAACAACTTTATCAAACTTGTCGCACACGACAACACCGTTTGCAATACCCATTAAAACGGATTCAAATTTGTTTCTTTCAAACGTTAATTGGTCTATGTTTTGCTCTTCATATAAATGGAGCCTTTGGCTCATGTCGTTAAAGGCCGTGAATAATTCTTTGATTTCTCCGGTTGTTTTTTCGTTTTCCAAAATTGTGCCGAAATTCCCGCTTGAAATTTCTTTAACGCCCAACCTTAAAATTCCAAGCTCACGCCTGATTAAAATTGTGTTTAAAACAACTACAACGGTATATATAAGCCACATCATGGCAAATACAACAAGCATTGAATTTTTTGTTGTATTTGAAATTGATTTTGCAAGGTTTGCATTAAGGCCTATTTCAACATATCCTACAACATTTCCTTTTTCATTCAGAACAGGCGTTGTAAGCGTGGTTTTTGTTTCTTTTTCTCTTTGGGGATATTCTTCCGTTGTGGAGTATATTATATTGTTGGCTGAATCTTTATGGGTGAGAAAAGAAATGTCGGAGTTACCCTCTAAAACAAGTCTTGCATGCTGCCTGAACAGGTTTTTTTTAGATGAAAAGTCGGATTTTTTCATCAGTTCATAACTTTGAATTGCAATGGTTCTGCCCAAAAGTTGCCCTGAATTTGCGTAGTTTTCATAAAGCTTTTCTCTTATTTTGTCTATTGCAAAATAAGAAACTGCCATAATGATAGCTGTTGAAACAACCAAACCTGCAATTATAAGTTTATTTTGTGTTGATAAACTGAATTCAAATTTCTTTTTCATTACTCTTAAAATTCATTTTAATTTGCCGATGATGCGACTTGAACGCACGACCTATCGATTACGAATCGATTGCTCTACCAACTGAGCTACATCGGCAAATAAACCATCTTGATTTATATGATAATATAAACAAAATTAATTGTCATGAAAGTTATCTTTTTTCAAATCTTTCGAGCGCAAATTGCTCAACGGTACCGGCTTTTGCTGCTACATCATCATTGTATGCATAGAGGGTGTAGACATCTTTTAATTTTGTTGAGCGATTAACAAGGCTTCTGATTTTTTTAAGTTCATCCATTGTGGTAAATGCATTTGGGCCTTTGTCGCCGTTTAGGTCAACCGTTACGGTTGCGCATGAAGTTTTTTGTTCATGGTATGTATTTTCTTTTTTGGAACCGCATTCATATAAATATCCTTCTATTTTATATGTTGTTCCGTTAGACATTTTAATTGTATCGGTGCCGTTAAAAGTGCCTTTTAAATATTTTGCAAAATACGAAGGAATATTGTTTTCAACCGTGTTTACACCAAGAATATCGCCGTCTTTAAGGCCTTTTTGAATTGCTTGTTTTAAAACATCTTTTGCTTCCGCAAATTTCAGCATTTGAATTGTATTGGTGTGCCCCGTAATTTGGAAAGGCAAAATTAAAATATGCAAAAACATTGCTGCAACCGCAAAAGGTATCCAGCATTTTTGGCTTTTTAAAAAGTCTATTTCATCATCATAGTCTCTGGCATTGTATGCATCTTTGTTGCCTGTTACACCTGAAATTAACGCTAAAACCACCGTTAAAAACGAAACAACTCCAATCATTGTGATATAAAGGCCTGAAGAGACAAAGTGGTTTGTAAAATGCGGCAGCCAAGTCAGAACTAAAAATGTGATTGCAAGTTTTTTTCTTTTGTATGCAAGGTTGTATATTACAGGCAGGGCAAATGCTGCTATATTAAAACCGTTTGCTGTTTTGCTTGATAATTTCGGTTTTACTTTTAAACTCTGAACGGCTATTTCCCTTGCAATTCTGGCTTTTTCTTCATCTATCATTTTGGTATCCTCTATAAAATCAAGCAATATAATAATATTTTGAATATTTTTTTGCAAGAATATTAAATTTTTTGCAATTGTTTGAAAAAATTATATAATTTTGTTATGGAGAATAATGATTACATAAAATATATCAAACAATCTTTTGAATTAAAGAATCAAAAGCTTTATAAAGAAGCGATTGAAGTTTTGTATAAAGTTTTAAGCGATGATGTTGATGAAAAAACCACGGTTGAGGTTATATCTTCAATTGCTGATTTGCATTTTCTTTTAAAGAATTATGACAGGGCAATTGAACAGTATGAAAAAGTTTTGGAAATTGACCCGACCCATGAGCACAGTCAAAATAAGCTTTATGAAATTCATTTTCTTTTAAAAGAATACAATAAAGCGCTCAAATTAATTCAGGGAATATGCGAAAGCTCAAAAAAATCTTTGGATTTTGTTAAATATTTCAGCGTGCTTTTAAAATTGGGCAGAGCTGATGAGATTTTAAAAATTTATGAAACATTGGATGATGAGTTAAAAAATGACCCCGATGTTTTGTATATAATTTCTCTTTTGGATGAAAAAAACAAAAAAGAGATTTTAATTAAGGTTGTTGAACAGTCGCCAACTTTTACCGAGGCAAAGTTTGACCTTGCATTAATATATTATAACGAGGAAAATTACATTGATTCCGAAAAATTAATTGATGAAATTTTAAAAATAAAAAAAGACCCTATGAGCTATTATTATAAAGCTCTTATGCAGATAAAAAGAAAAGATTATTTTGCCGCAATTGATAATTTTCATCTGGCAATAAAATTAAGCAAAGGCAGGTTTCAGGAATTTTATTTGGAACTTGCAAAAGCTTATATGGATGTTAACTGGTTTGATGAGGCTGTTCAAACGCTTAAAAAATCAATTACCTTGTGCATTCAGCAGAATGAATCAAGAAATACAATTGATAAGAGATACCTTCTTTTGGCTTGGGTGTTTGAAAAACAAAAAGATTACGACAATGCGCTTTTTAATTTAACTTTGATTGATCCTTTATCTTATTACAAGCCGCAATCGGATATTTTAAGGGCGGTTGTGATGTACAAAAAAGGCGATATTGTACAGGCTAAAGAAAAATTAGAGCTTATGTATGAACAAAATCCGAAAGTAAGAGATGATCTTACATTGTTGGATACTCTGGGCTCTATTTATAAGGACTTAAGGCTGGATTCTAAAGCAATTGAATTTTACGAAAAACATCTTGAGCATTATCCTGATTCTATTCATACGGTTTCTGAATATGTTGACCTGCTGATTGATAATGAAAATTACGATAAAGCGGAAGAATTGATTGAAAAATATTCAGGCCATGGTCAAATTGCAAGCTTTTTAAATTCAAGAGCCAGAATTTTTTACAGAAAAAAGGATTATGACAACGCAATTTTAGCATTGGATAAGTTAATTGAATATGATAAAAACAGTGCTGAAAGCTACTATTTTAAAGGTTTGATTTTAAACAAAAAAGAAGAATATAAAAAAGCGCTTAGTTTAATTGTTGTTGCGCTTGAACTTAATCCTCAGCCTGCAAAATATTATGCTCAGGCTGCAGTCAGCAATTTGGGATTGGGCTTTTATAATGATGCTATGCTCTACATTAAAGAAGCGGTTGAAATTGAGCCCAATGACTTAAATTATAAAAAGCTTGCTGCAGATATTGCCGAAAAATCCGGAAATATCCATGAGTCTGAATTTTGGAATTCTATTGTAAGAGGAAGCGAGAAAATTATTAAAAACAATAAAAGGTTTTAGTTGATTATTTAGCTTTTTCGGATAGAATAGTTTTATAATTTTGTTTTTTTGAAAAAAGTAATATTTTTTTGTTTTACCGATTTTGCGCCTGTAGCTCAGTTGGATAGAGTGTTTGGCTACGAACCAAAAGGTCGGGGGTTCGAATCCCTCCAGGCGCGAATTTTCACCATTAATAAGTTACGCCTCACTAAGTTCCTGTCCTTGTGCAAGTTTCAACTTGCCCTCTCATAAAAATGCTCAACGGTTCGTATAGTTTAACAGGACATTTGAGACGAGAAAAATTCAATAAAAAATCAAACAGACAGCACGATTGAGGCTGTTTTTAGTATTGAGATGTATGGGTCTTTTCTTGCACTCAAGTACTCATTTTTTGCACTCTTTTGCACTAATTTTCTGTCACCCTGAATTTATTTCAGGGTCTATCCTACTCACAAAGCCTGTTTTAGCCCAGTGCAATAAAATGCAAAAAAGTGCAACTTTATTTTTACTTGTAAATTGAGATACACCAAATTATCAATAAGATTGGAATATTTAATTCAATTTAGATTATTATCAATATAAGTAAGTTTTGATATCCAATAAAAAACAATTTTTAATATTTGAGATTATATTGTTTATTATAATTTGTTTTACAAATATAATAAATTTATGGAAAAGAATCATAGAGAATATACTAAATTAGCTAAAACTTCTATACAAATCATGTTAGCTGCTGTCGATAACTTTAATCGCGTGTTTAGTAATTATAAAACTCAAACTACTTTTATTTTACTTACTAATGCTTGGGAATTAATTAGTAAAGCTATTCTATTAAAAAAAAGAAAAAATATTTATAGAGATAAGTCAAAAAAAATTACAATTGCAGCAGAAGAAGCTGTTTTAAAATTATACAATGACAAAATATTAACTGAAAATCAAATTGATTTATTAAATCAAATTTTTTCAATTAGAAATTATTGTGTACATAATATTTGTCCAGAAATTCCAATAGAAATCAATCACCATCTATTTTATTTTGCTTGCAAATTTTATAAAGATTTAATAATTAAGTTTTTTCCAAAGTATAAGAAAGATATTGAGACAAATTTTATATCTATTTCATTTAATGAAACTCTTACATATGCAGATAAAGTAAAAAAAATTGTAAGTAAAATTAAAACAACAAATAATAAGAATAATAAAGAACTAGTTTGGCTACTAGAAAGAGGAATTTGTTATAAAACAGCATCATCTTTTATCTCTCAAGCAGAATTTGAAAAAAAATACAAAAATAAAAAACGAATATTATCAAATTTAGAATTAAATAAATTTTTAAATACAACTGATATGGTAAGAATTGTTCCAGTACAAGCACCTAAAAACTTTAGTGCAGATATAATTCTTCGAAAAGGTGATAAAAAATTAACAAATTCATTGCCAGTAATTTATAAGAAAAGCAATGTAAATGACGATTATCCTTTTTTAACTAGTGATATTGCAAAAAAAATTTCAAAGAATAGAAATTATACAGCCAAGCTAATATCTAAACTTAAATTAAAGGGTAATGAAGAATATCATTATCCTGTTAAATCATCCAAAAATGGTTGCATTCATAAATATTCAGAAAATGCATTATCATTTATTAAAGGCTTTTTAGAAAATAATCCTGATTATAATCCTTACAACTAATAACACTTGACTTCTGTCTCAAAACGAGTGATGAATGTGTTGCACAAGGCATTACAAGGATTTTGAGACAATGGAAAACCAAGTTGAGACAATCAAATATACCCCTGAGAAGGCAAAACAAAATGCTCTTGCAAAACTTGATTTAATCCGTAAATGGCAAGATTTTCGCCGTAAAGCTGTCAATAAACTTCAGGCAGATTATGATTTTGTCAAACTGCATAATAGTTCAAATTCCTACCTTTTCAGTGTTTTAGGTAAAATCTCACGAGGAAGCCTGCATCGTTGGAAAGCAAGCTTAGACGGAACTGAGGATTACACAAGGCTAATTCCTAATTACAAATACGTTTCTGTGAATGAATACAGAACATGTCTAACGAATGAAGAAATCAAAATATTTATGGGCTTGCTCCTACACCCGAATAGAATTTGTATCGGCAAAGCAATCGCACTTACAAAATACAAGCTCAAAGAGCAAGGTCAAAGTTTTATCCCTGCAGATATTACGTTTAGACGCTATGCGAAATGGTTTAAGGACAACAATTATGACAAATGGGTGCTTGCTCGAGATGGTGAAAAGGCACTTTCCGACAAGGTCGAGCCTTATATTAAAAGGGACGCGAGCCTGCTTAATGTTGGGGATATTTTAGTTGCAGACGGGCACAAACTGGCGTTTCAAGTGATTAATCCGTTTACGGGCAAGCCTTGTAGAGCGACTTTGGTCGGATTTTTGGACTGGAAATCAACAGCACTGGTCGGGTATGAAATTATGCTTGAAGAAAATACCCAATGTATTGCAAGTGCCCTAAGAAACGCAATAATAAACCTCGATATGATACCTAAAATTGTCTATCAAGACAACGGCAGAGCGTTTAGAGCCAAATACTTTACATGCGGCAGCGGGAGTGACGGCTCGAAACGGAAGCGAGGAGCTTTCGTTGGAGAGCCAAACTCATTCTCGGATGACAAAGGGTTCGGAGAATTAGGTTTTTATGGACTCTATGCAAAACTCGGGATTGAAACGGTATTTGCAAGACCATATAACGCAAGGTCAAAGGTTATTGAGAGGTT
>CALUWE010000012.1 GCA_944324425.1 Candidatus Gastranaerophilales bacterium | reverse complement strand
AAAATAATTAATTTAAAAGAAATTGAATATCTTGATACTATAAATAAAAAACCTGTTTTTGATAATGAGCAAAGTTCTCTAACTTTGCTCTCATTTAAAAAGGGCACCAAAAGAGAGCTTCATGTTGATGAAAAAGATGAAGTAGCACAAATTATTGAAGGTGTGGCAGATATTACAATAGGAAAAGAAACCTACAGGTTAAAAGAAGGGGAAATGATTGTTATGCCTGCAAAAATGCCCCACGGGCTTTTGGCTGTTCAAGACACAAAAATGCTTCTTCTTCGCCCAAAACATGAACATAAATAAATTTATCTAACCAAATTCAACAATACATCTTGCGGGTAAACTTCATTTATATTGCCGTTTGCACCTGTTATTATGCAAAATTCAACTCTTTCTCCGGCTTGAACATTAAGGTCATCAAATGAAAGTGCAATTTCAATTGTATCTTTATAAGCATAGCTTACCTTTCTTATCAATTGAACCTGCCACATACCGCCATAGCAAGATTTTAAAAGCTGAGGCGGAATTATTTCATGTTCATTAAATGAAAATTTTAATTCGTAATTGAATTGATTTTCTAAAACGGGATACAGATTTTCCGTTCTTGATGCAATTCTGACGGGCGACATCAAATTTTCGGTTTCTTTTTTGAAATAAATAAACACTTGGTTTTTCACAAAATAAATGGAATTTGCCAAATTGTTTTTGTTCAATTCAAATTTAAGGTATATGTTATCATCATCATTGCCGTAATAAATACCTTTTATTGTTTTTTTGGCAGAAAATGTGGGAGAATCCGGCAGGAAAATATACCCTGCATCAACCCATGAATTAACATTCGGGTCAAAAACACCGTCTATAATTGGTGTTATATGGCGCCTTGGCTGTCTTATGGGTTTTCCTATAATGCTTGCCAGAGGAACATCCAAATGCTTTGGTGAGGGGCGATTTAATGCCTGATAAACATTTTTAAGATGCGCCCTGAATAAAAAGTCAAAAATATGGTCATTGGATGATTCGTTAGGCTCGCCATACCACCAGAACCAATCAGACCCTTCCGCCACAAAAATTTCTTCTTTTGCTCTTTCAATTCTTCTTTGGGCTTCCATTTTCTGAGAATCTGTTTTGGCTTCTTCCATTAATTCTTTTGAATATTTAAAAAGGTCATTCCTTGTTTTATCAAGGTATATCCAAGCCAAGTTCTTTGTAGGTTCGCCTATCCAAAGGTCGAAATTTCTGTTTATCCAACTGCCCGATGCAATGGAATCAAGTTTTTCAGGGTGTGCGATTTTAATAAAATCACTCAATAAAACCGTTTCCAATGTCTCGTCATTTTCAATTAAACCATACAAAGTATCCAAAAATTCGTTGCCGTCATTTTGATAACTTTCCCAACAGTTTTCACCGTCCATTGCAATTGTTAAAAGGTGATCTTGCTTTGGTGAAAATTGAAGTTTGCTTTGAACGGTTTTAATTTTTTCATAAAAATCATTGGCAGCAACTTTGCCATCATAGTTTCCGTAACCAAAACCGACAAGGTTCGCAAAGAAGGAATCTGCAAAAACAACATTTAATTTATTGTTTCTTGAATTAAAGCCGTAATGAACACAAAGGTCAAAGGGTGCTTCTAAGTTGCCTTCAAAATCTCTTGCAAATTCCCTGCCTAAAGTGTTTGCCAAAATGCCCTCATCTGTTACCGTCCATTGAACGTCAAGGTCATTCAGCATATCAACGCTTGCCATGCTTATGCAATGCTCGGGCAGCCAAATTCCTTTCGGGCGGCGCCCAAAAACTTCTTCAAAATAATCAAGAGCACGCTTGGTTTGTTCTTTTGCATCTTCCGCCAAAAGCTGCGATTTATCGGGCAAATTTTCATTATAAACACATTTTGATTCATTTATATCCAACAATAATGGAATAATAGGATGATAATAAGGGCTTGTTGAAATTTCAATCCTTCCTTCATCTTGGAATTTTTTATAATAGGGAATAATTTTTTTCATTATATCGAATTGAATTTCATAAATTCTAACCCGATCTTCATAGGTATAGTTTCTTTGTTTTTCAGATAAATCTTTTAAATCGGGATACATTGAATAAAATTTTGTATCTATCCAGCATAAGGTATAATTTGCAATGATATCAAAATATTCCTGCTCCGTAAAATCGTTAATGGAAATATCTTCTTTTGAATATCTTTTATTATAAAGCTCAGCGTAATATTCACGTTTTAAAATCATTGTGGAATAGTTAACATCAAAGAAATATTGCAAAATGAAGTTTTTATCCATTTCGCTCAATTTGTTGTTTTTTGTTGTTAAAAGTTTCGAATGAAGGTCGTTTATTCCTGAATTATACCTTTGAATTGAATTTAAAAGGGTGGCCGATATGTTGAAATTAAGCTTAATTTTTTTGTGGTCGTCGCACCTTAAAAGCATATCCAAATAGTCTTTACTTGCATGAAGCCTTACCCAAGGCATAACAAAATCATTTTCAAAACTTTCCTGATAAACGGGTTGATGAAAATGCCAAATAAAGGCTATGTTTAATTTTTTAACCACAGTTATTCTTCCTTCAAGAAGATTATATCATATTTTTTGGTTTTTCATACCCGAGTAGATTTTTTGCAGTATAAAACGGGGCAAAATTAAAAAACCCGCCTTTCAATAAGACGGGTTTTAATTATATAAGAAATAAAATTAGAAATTTAAGCCTGCTTCTCTTGCAGCATCAGCCAATGCTTGAACACGACCATGGAAGAGGAAACCGCCTCTGTCAAAAATAACATCTTTTATTCCTTTAGCAAGAGCTTTTTTGGCAAGGTCTTCGCCGACAATTTTAGCAGCGTCAATATTTCCGCCATGGGCTAATTTTTCAGCCAAATCTTTTGCTTTTGTTGATGATGCAGCCAAAGTAACACCTTTTGTATCATCAATAATTTGAGCATAGATATGTTTTAAGCTTCTATATACTGCTAATCTTGGGCAATCAGCCGTTCCTTGAATTTTAACTCTTACTCTTCTGTGTCTTTTTTGTGTTTGTTCTTTTTTGTTAATTGTTTTAATCATTTTCTTTTTCCTTTCACCTTAACCTAACTTGCCTTATTTGCAAGGGTTCATATAGGCTTTAATTTTTATTTTTTACCTGTTTTACCGGCTTTTCTTCTTACATATTCGCCTTCATATCTGATACCTTTTCCTTTGTATACTTCAGGACCACGTTTAGATCTGATTAAGGCTGCAATGTCGCCTACGGCTTGTTTGTTTGAACCTGAAACCGTAATTTTGGTGTTTGCTTCAACTTCGATTTTAATTCCTTTTGGAGGTTCAATTAAAATCGGGTGAGAATAACCTAATTGAAGGTTAATTGCTGTGCCTTGCATATTTGCTCTGTAACCGACACCTTGGATTTCAAGTTTCTTTTCAAAACCGTCTTTAACACCTTTAATTACGTTTGCAACTAAAGTTCTTGATAATCCGTGCAATGAACGGGATTTTCTGTCATCGTTGACTCTTGTTAAGACAACGTGGTTGTCAACAATTTCAACTTTAATTTCTTCTCTTACTGTAACCGATTCTTCACCTTTAGGGCCTTTTGCGGTAACTGTATTGTTTTCTACTTTTACTTCAACGCCTTGAGGTATTTCTATCGGAAGTTTACCGATTCTGGACATTTTTAATTTCTCCTTTTGCTTTTAATTTGTAATTTAAGCGGGAACGCTTCAGGAATTTAATTCCCAAATTAACCCTTTTTGTTTTTAATATTTTTGTTGCCTTGGCGGGTTTCGCTTCGCTTCGCACTCCACAAAATCCGCTACCAAACGTAGCAGAGGATTTCGCCGCCGATGTTGTCTTTTCTGGCAGCTTTATCTGTCATAAGACCTTTGCTTGTTGAAACAATTGCAACACCCAAACCGCCAAAAACTCTCGGAAGGTTTTTAGCTTTTGAATAAGCTCTTAAGCCCGGGGTTGAAACTCTTTGCAAACCTCTGATAACAGGTTTGTTTCCAATGTATTTTAATTCTACATTGATAACTTTGAATGCATCTTTATTAACAAGTTTGTAATCAGCGATATAGCCTTCTTCTTTTAAAAGTTTAACAAGTTCAACTTTTAATTTTGAAGCAGGAATTTCAACGCTTGCGTGGTTAACCATATTAGCGTTTCTGATTCTTGTTAATAAATCAGCGATAGGATCTGTAATTGTCATTTTTCTCTCCTTACTACTTATAAGTTCATCTTACAGTTTAGTATTCAAATGCAAATTGCATTATATAAAAACTTAGAAAGACTATTTAATTGTACTTTTCGAAGGGGGAAATTCCCCCTTCTTTTAAATGTTTGTTACCAAGAAGCTTTTGTAACGCCCGGTAATAAACCTCTGTGGGCAAATTCTCTCAAGTGGATTCTGCAAAGACCGAAATCTCTGTGGTAGCCGTGAGGTCTGCCGCAAATAGAACAACGATTGTGAAGTCTTACTTTGGGGTATTTACCGACCGCAGCAAGTGCTTCTCTTTTTTGTTCTTTATCTATCATAGATTTTTTAGCCATTGTTAGTTATTCTCCTTAGAATTAATGTTTTTTAAAGGGCATACCCAAGTGTTTCAATAAAGCTCTTGCTTGTTCATCGTTTGGAGCTGTTGTAATAATTGAAACGTTCATCCCTTTAACAATGTCAACTTCTTCATAGTGAATTTCAGGGAAGAGTGATTGTTCTTTTAAACCGAATGTATAATTGCCTCTGCCATCAAAGCTTTTTGGTGAAATACCTCTAAAGTCACGAATTCTTGGTAATACAACGCAGTTTAACTTTTGAAGGAAGTCATACATACGTTCACCTCTTAATGTAACCATAGCACCAACCGGCATACCTTCTCTTAACTTATATGATGCGATTGATTTTTTAGCTTTTGTTGCAAGAGCCTTTTGACCTGCAATTTTTGTTAACTGGTTAACAATTGATTCGGCAAGTTTTGAGTTGTGGCTTGCTTCACCAACACCCATGTTAAGAACAATTTTATGTAATCTTGGAATTTGCATATCGTTTGATAAGTTAAATTCCTTTTTTAATTCAGCTCTGACTTCGTTATAATAACGTTCTTTTAAGCTTGTTGTTTTCTTTTGTGCCATTTTTATATTCCTTTTGTTAGCCTTTGAGGCTTTGCCAATATATCATATAAAGAACATATGGGCCTGTCAAACCTCAATGCCCGAGTTTTTAGCTCGTTAGTATTATACGTCTAATGATTCACCGCATTTTTTGCAAACACGGACTTTTTTGTCATTTTTAACTTCAAATTTAATTCTTGTTGCTTTTTCGCAAGCGGGGCAAACAACCATAACATTTGATGAATCAACAGGTTTTTCAATTTTATTTAAACCACCTTCAATACCTGCCATGGGGTTTGCTTTTTGAGCTTTGGTTGCCATATTAACGCCTTCAACAAGAACTTTGCCTTTAGCTAAATCAACTTTTTTGACGTTGCCGATTTTGCCCTTGTCTTTACCGGTTAAAACAACAACACGGTCGCCCGTTTTTGTATGTATTGATTTTTTTTCGTTTGACATTTTATGCATTCCTATATCTAAAAAATTAAATAACTTCAGGAGCCAAAGAAACTATTTTCATGTAGTTTTTGTCTCTTAATTCTCTGGCAACAGGTCCGAAAACACGAGTTCCTCTTGGGTTACCGTCTTTGTTGATGATAACTGCTGCGTTATCGTCAAATCTGATAACTGAACCGTCGTTTCTTTTGATGTCAGCTTTAGTTCTAACAACAACTGCTGTTACAACTTCAGATTTTTTAACGGCTGTTTGGTTTCCGGGCTGAGCCTGTTTAACGGCAGCGATAATTACATCGCCAACGCCTGCATATTTTTTGCATGAAGACCCCATAACACGAATGCACAAAAGTTCTTTTGCGCCCGTATTATCTGCCACTTGCAGTCTTGTTTCTTGTTGTATCATTGTCTTTTACCTTTATTTACTTATATTAAATTAACCCAAAATACAAAAAATGAATTTTATTTTTTAGCTTCAACAACTTTGTCCAAAACCCATCTGATTTGACCTGATAAGGGTCTGTTTTCAATAATTGAAACAACATCGCCTTCTTGAGCAACGTTTTCAAAATCACGAGCTTTGTAATTTTTTGTTGAAATCATTCTTTTTTTGTATTTATCGTGCATTTTGTGTTCCATAACTTCAACAACAATGGTTTTATCCATTTTGTTTGATACGACCACACCTTGTTTTACTTTTTTGGGCATCTTATCTGTTCCTTTTTCTTTATTCAATATGAAAACTAAGCTTTAAGTTCTTTTTCTCTTAAAACGGTTTTCATTTGTGCTACTTGTTTTTTCAATGTTTTGATTTGAGCAGGATTTTCAAGAGGAGTCATTTTGTTATGTTTAATTCTTAAACCGAATAACTCTTGTTTAGCGCTCAAAATCGCATCTTTTAATTCTTCAATAGTTTTATCTTTAATTTCTTGAAGTTTCATAATTCACCTATTTTTCTATGATTCTTGTTTTAATCGGTAATTTTTGGGCAGCTAATTCAAGGGCTTTGATTGCTTCTTCACGAACTGTGTATTCAAGTTCAAAAAGCATTCTGCCGGGTTTTACAACGGCTACCCAGTATTCAGGGTTGCCTTTGCCTTTACCCATACGAGTTTCAGCAGGTTTTTTAGTGATGGGTTTGTCGGGGAATATTTTAATCCAAACATTACCGCCACGTTTAATCTGTCTTGTCATGCAACGACGTGCAGCTTCTATCTGACGTGATGTAATCCAAGCAGGTTCTGTTGTTGCTAAACCGTATGAACCAAATTCAAGAGTGGTACCTCTTGTTTCTGACCCTCTCATATTGCCTTTTTGTTTTTTTCTGAATTTTGTCTTTTTAGGCATTAACATTTTTATTTGCTCCTTAATTCAATTAAGTTTTATTGGGCTTCAGCTTCAGCTGCAGCTTCGGTGCGTTTTCTTTTTGATTGAAAACGACCTTGTTTGTTGTTTTCATTTGTAACTTTTTTTGTTTTGATGTTTTGATCGGCTTTTTCACCGGGCATTAAGTCTGATTTGAATACCCAAACTTTAACGCCGATTTTACCCATAACGGTATCGGCTTCAGCGAAACCGTATTGAACGTCTGCTCTTAAGGTTTGAAGAGGAATTCTTCCTTCTTTAGCCCATTCAGATCTTGCAATTTCAGCGCCGCCCAAGCGTCCTGATACCATAACTTTAATACCTTGAACGCCTGATCTCATTGTTCTTTGCATTGCTTGTTTCATTGCACGACGGAAAGCGATACGTTTTTCCAATTGAAGTGCGATGTTTTCAGCAACCAATTGAGCGTCAGCATCTATTCTTGCAACTTCAACAACGTCAATTGAAACGTTAACGTTATTTAAAAGCTTTTGAACAGCAGCTCTCAATTCATCAATACCTTGGCCGCCTCTGCCAACAACGATACCGGGTTTTGCAGTAACAACGGTGATGTTTACAGCTTCGCCTTTTCTTTGGATATTGATTCTTGAAACACCTGCAGTATATAGTTTTTTCTTAACAAAGCGTCTGATTTTAGCATCTTCAGCGATGTTTGCAGGATATTGTTTTCTTTTAGCAAACCAGGTGGATACCCATGGTTCGATTATTCCTATTCTAAATCCGGTTGGATGTGTCTTTTGTCCCAATGTTCTACTCCTGATTAGTTACTTGTTAATTTAACTGTAATGTGTGATGTTCTTTTGAACCTTTTATACATTCTGCCTTGTGCTCTGGGGCGGGCTCTTTTATATGTAACGGATTCATCTGCGTAGATTTCAGAAACTTTTAAGTTGTCTGCTCTGCCGTCAAATTTTTCCTGAGCATTAGCCACAGCAGCAGTCAGGTTTTTTTCAACAATTCTTGCAGCAAAGTATGGCATATATTTAAGCATTTTTAATGCTTCAGAAGCCACTTTGCCTCTTATCTCATTAATGACACGGCGAAGTTTTCTTGCCGGCATTTTGATATTTGTTTGTTTAGCTGTTGCTTGTTGCATTTTCCTTATTCCTTTAACTTATAAGCTTATTTTTTCTTTGCGGTTTTATCTTGACCGGCGTGGCCTTTGAATGTTCTTGTAACCGCAAATTCACCTAATTTATGGCCAACCATTTGTTCTGTTACATAAACAGGAACATGAGATTTGCCGTTATGAACAGCAATTGTATGACCGAGCATATCAGGAATAATCATTGATGCTCTGGACCATGTTTTAATAACATGTTTTTCTTGCTTTTCATTTAATTTATTTATCTTTTTTATTAAAGAGTCATGAACGAAAGGACCCTTTTTTAATGAACGAGGCATTAACTATGTTCTCCTATTTTTTTCTTCTTCTAACTATGAGTTTTGAGCTTGCTTTCTTAGCGTTTCTTGTCTTTTGACCAAGAGCAGGTTTACCCCAAGGAGTCTTAGGATTGCCGCCGGGGCCTGTCTTGCCTTCGCCGCCGCCGTGAGGGTGATCAACAGGGTTCATTGTTACACCTCTTACGGTAGGTTTAACGCCAAGATATCTTTTTCTGCCAGCTTTACCCAAAGAAAGGTTTTTGAATTCTTGGTTGCCGAGAACGCCGATTGTAGCTAAGCATTCTTTTCTAACCATTCTCATTTCTGTTGAAGGCAATTTAATTGTAACGTAATCGCCTTCTTTAGCCATTAATTGGGCTGCATCGCCAGCTGCTCTAACCAATTTAGCGCCACGGCCGGGGATTAATTCAATGTTATGAATCATTGTACCTAATGGAATCATATCTAAGGGTAATGCGTTGCCTGTTTTAACGTCTGCATCATGACCTGATACGATTGTGTCGCCAACATTTAAGCCTTCCGGTGTTAAAATGTATCTTTTTTCACCGTCTGCGTATACAACAAGAGAAATTCTAACGTTTCTGTTCGGATCGTATTCGATTGTTTTAATGAAACCGATGATACCGAATTTTTCACGTTTGTAGTCAATCATACGGTATTTGCGTTTGTGGCCGCCACCTATATGTCTTGTTGTAATTCTGCCTGTATTATTTCTTCCGCCTGTTTTTTTCTTAGGGCAAAGAAGTGATTTTTCAGGAGTCTGCGTTGTAATTTCAGCAAAATCCGTTTTTGTCATACCTCTTTGACCGGGAGATGTCGGATTAATTTTACGAATAGCCATTTTCTATACTCCTGTTAATTCTTGGATAGGTTCGCCTTCGATTGTAACGATAGCTTTCTTACCACTTTGAGTTCTACCAAATTTCATGCCGATTCTTTTTGTGTGAGATGGCATATATACTGTTCTTACTTTCTTAACTTTTCTGTCAGGATAAGCAAGTTCAATAGCCTGTGCGATTTCAACTTTTGTTGCATCGCTTGTAACTTCAAATGTATATTGGCCGTTTTGAACTGCCATCATAGATTTTTCAGTTATTAAAGGCTTTTTAATTACATCATATAATTTTTCTTTGTTGGTTCTTGTCTTTGCCATTATTTTGCCAACCTTTCGGTAATTTCATTGATAGCATTTTCTGTCATCACGATTGAATCTGCTTCAATTAAGTCTTTAACGTTTAAATTTGATGGGTATAAAAGCTTGACTGATGCAATGTTTCTTGCAGCGAGTTCAAGATTTTTGTTTTCTTCAGCTTTAAGGTCTGCAATAACTAAGATTTTACCTGTTGCTTTAATGTCTGATAAAATTTTAGCCATAGCTTTTGTTTTTGGTTCCGTTAATTCTGCAAAATCTTTAACAACGGTAACAACTTCAACTTTAGCTGAAAGAGCTGATTTCAATGCAAGTTTTCTTGCTTTTTGAGGAAGGTTTGTTTCATAGCTTCTTGGTTTAGGGCCAAATGAAACACCGCCGCCTGCAAATAAGGGGCTTCTGATTGAACCTGCACGAGCACGGCCTGTACCTTTTTGTTTCCAAGGTTTTCTGCCGCCGCCTGAAACTTCTGATCTTGTTTTAGAATTAGCAGAACCTTGTCTTGCATTGTTTAATTGTCTTTTAAGAGCCAAGTGCATAACATGAACATTCGGTTCAACTGCAAATACAGCGTCATCGAGGTTCACATCGCCAATTTGGCTGCCTTGAATATTTAATAATGTTTTCTGTGTCATTTTTAATTACCTCTAATTCCATTTTGTTCTTGAAGGTTTAATTGTAACCAATTTGCCTTCAGGACCCGGAACTGAGCCCTTAACTAATAATAAATTTTTGTCTGCATCTACTCTTACAACTGTTAATTTTGAAGTTGTAACTCTTTCGTTGCCCATATTACCGGCCATTCTTTTGCCTTTGTAAATACGGCCCGGGGTTGTACCTGCGCCGATTGAACCTGGTTCTCTATGGTTTTTTGAACCGTGAGCCATTGGACCTCTTGAGAAGTTGTGGCGTTTAACGGTACCTTGGAAACCTTTACCGATTGATTTACCTGTTACATCAACTTTTGCTGTTTCCGATAAAACTGATAAATCAATTTTTTGACCAACGGTATAATCAGCAGGGTTGTCTACTCTGAATTCTTGAAGATGGCGGAAGTTTTCAAGATTATTTTTCTTGAAATGGCCTAATTGCGCTTTTGTTAAATGTTTTTCTTTAGCGCTTACCACACCAACTTGTATTGCGTTGTACCCGTCGGTTTCAATTGTCTTTACCTGACAAACCGTAGCGGGTTCAACTTTAATTACAGTAACGGGAATACACAAGCCGTTTTCGTCATACACTTGTGTCATTCCGAGTTTTTCTCCAATAACACCTAATGTCATTCGATTTTACCTTTCTTTTGTGAGAGCTGCCATTTTAGTGGTTTTTCTCTGGTTGTAATTACTTTTTGTTTTGAGGGCTTTGTTTAAACTGAAGCTTTTAAACTCTACCCTATTTACAGTTCACATTCTTTTATTCAATTTTCAATGTTGCTTCAAGATGTGCTTTTCAAACTTTACAGTTTAACTTCAATATCTACGCCTGCGGGCAAATCCATTCTTGAAAGTTCTTCTGTTGTTTGCTGTGTCGGATCATAAATGTCTATGATTCTTTTGTGGGTTCTCATTTCGAAATGTTCACGAGATTTTTTATCTACGTGAGGCGATCTCAAAACGCAATAGATTCTTCTTTTTGTAGGAAGAGGAATAGGACCTGATACTGTTGCATCTGTTCTTTTCGCAGTTTCTACGATTTTTAAAGCTGAAGAATCAATCAATTTGTGGTCATATGCCTTAAGGCATACTCTAATTCTTGATCTTTTTGCTGTATTTTCCATTTTTCAATTTCCAATTTTTTTGTCACTAGTAAATTTGCGCACCTATAAATGCGCAAAATCAAATTTAATATAAACAAAATATACAGTCAACAGTTATTTTTTAATTAAATAGCAAATTTTGTTACAAAAATTAAAATTAAATATAAATTTTATAAATTTAACCTTTTGTTTTATAAAAAAGGTAAATTTTTTAGTCTAAAAAGTTTTTATTTAGCAATTTTTTATATGTTTCAGATTTAAAAAGATATGCAAATTAACAGTTTCTCAAGCAACATAAATTTCAAAGGCGCAACAATAAATTATAATGCCATGTCAGATGTTCACGGCAATTTGGAACTTGCAGACAGAGGCTATCAAACTTTAATGAAAAATGAAAAAGACGTTTTTGAAAAAGAGGAAAAGGGTAAAAAGAATTTTTTGGTTATAGGCGGCGATTGGTTTATTTCAGGCGGCAAAACAGGCTATTTGACAGACCCAACTAAACCCTTGATAAAATTCCAAACAGAAATGCTGAACAGGTTTATAGGAAAAATTAAGGAAAAATATCCAAGGACAAAAAGCATTTTTGTCCCCGGAAACCACGAAACAGACGGTGGTGTTGAACTTTTTCATCAGGCAATGAGAAATATTGATGCCGATGTAATTGCAACAAACCTTGATTTTGAAAATTCCACAGGCTTATATGAAGCAATTCGTGAAGGCAAAATTGTAAGGGAAAAAATAACAACCGTTCCCGATGATAAAGACCCCGAAAAAGAATATCCGGTTTTAAATTTGGGTATAATGCCGGTTAATTTGGAATATTATTTAAATGACCATAAGGGTTTAGAATTAATTGAAAATTACAGAATACCCCAAAAATTTGTAAGCCCCAACCAAACACAAAAAACAAGGGCGCTTATCAAACAAAGAATTGAACAGTTTAGGGATGAAAACCCAAGCGGCATTGTTGTTTTAACATGCCACACCGGTGTTAATTTGGCTGATGAACTTGCAAAAGAATCGGATATTAACCTTGCATTTGACGCACATGAACACAAAGACGAAACAAGATATGTAAACGGAACGCCTATTATTGCGCTTTCACAGAACTTTCAAAAGATTGCAAACGCAAAAATAATAATTGATGATAACGGCAAAAAAGAAATTCAAATAAAAGAATTAAGGCCATATGAAGGCTCGATACAACAAGGAGAATTGGGCAGATTTTATAAAACCCTTTTTGAAAAAGACGTGGTGCCGGTTTATTCGATTACATCAGACGGTATAGCCGCCCTTTCAACAGACAACATAAGAAACAAAAATAACCATCTTGCAAATTTTGTTTTGGATTCAATAAGGGAAGAAATTAGAGAATACGACCCGACCGTTCAAATTTTTGCCTTAAATGCAAGCGCAATAAGATCGGGCTTCAAAATTTCAAAAGATTCGCCAAAAACTTCTCCCATAGAAATTGCAAACTGTATGACAGGTATTAACCACAAAGTTGCAAATGTTGTGGTGAATGATGTTTCAGGCAGAGAGCTTGCCTATATGGTTTTGGATAATTTCCTGTTTAACAGGGTTGACACCGAAAAAAATCCTCTTGTCCATTATTCAGGCTTAAAAATAGATAAAACAGGCTTTATGGCGGCATATGACAGAGGAATTATAGGCGATGAATTATGCCGATATATAACATTAACCGATACCGATGAAACAATTGACCCAAATAAAAAATACAGAATTGCAAATGTTGAAAAATATTTTAATAAAGCTGCAGATGACAAAATTAAAAAAATGTATGAATCATCCGAACATTTAGGCATAAATATCCATGACTTATTTAAAAGCCATTTTAAAAAGCACCCGAATGTTCACTATACACCTGATACAAGGCTTTATTAAAAAAAGGGCATAAGCCCTTTTTTTAATCTTCAAATTTTAAATTCAAATAATCTTTTAAGGCAAGCTTCCAATCCCTTAACATTTTTCCGTTATCCATAACGGAATATTTCGGGCGGTTTGCAGGCCTTTTAAATTCTTCCGTTGTGCAAGGTTTAAGGTTAACTTCCAAATTGCTTAATTCAAAAATTGTTTTTGCAAAATTATACCAAGTGGTTGGTTTACCGCCGCCTGATAGATGATAAATTCCGTATGGCTTATTTAACAATGTCATAATGGCGCCTGCTAAATCCATTGTCCAAGTTGGTGTTCCCCACTGATCATCAACAACTTTTAATTCATCTTTATCTTTTAAACTAAGCATTGTATCAACAAAATTTTTGCCATACATGCCATAAAGCCAGCTTGTTCTTGCAATGTAATATTTTTTGCAATGTTTTTGAACAAGTTCTTCCCCTTTTAATTTTGTTCTGCCGTAAGCATTTATGGGGTTTACCTTATCTGTCGGCAAATAGGGTGAATTTTTACTTCCGTCAAAAACATAATCCGTTGAAATATAGATAAGAGGAACATCAATTTTACTTGCAGCAAGTGCAATATTTTCGGTTCCGACCGCATTAATTAATTCCGCTTTTTCTTCTTCCTCTTCCGCTTTATCAACATTTGTATAAGCTGCAAGGTGAATAATTAAATCGGGATGAGCTTTTGAAACAAATTCTTCAACATCTTCTTTTTTTGTAATATCTAAGTTATCAATATCCGTTTCAATTAAAAAACACCCTAAATCTTCTAATGTCGGGCACAAATCTTGCCCGAGCATTCCTTTTGCGCCTGTTATTAAAACTTTCATAATAAATCCTCTTTATTTATTTCTTTTATAGTTTTTGCATTTTTATCTTTTTCGGATAAGTTGGGTTCAAAATCTATGCCCCAATCAATGTTTATGTCTTTATCACACCACAAAATGCCCATTTCATCTTTTGGGCTGTAATCACCGGAAACTTTATACATAACTTCAACCACATCAGATAAAGCGACAAACCCATGGGCAAAGCCTTTTGGAATAAACAATTGATATTTGTTTTCTTCCGTCAGTTTTCTTTTTGTCCATTTTAAAAATGTAGGAGAACCCGCCCTTATATCAACGGCAACATCCAATATTTCACCTTTTGTGCAGCGAACAAGTTTGGCTTGAGCATTCGGGTTTTTTTGAAAATGAAGGCCCCTTAAAACACCAAAACTTGATTTTGAATGGTTATCCTGAATAAAATCTTCATTTATTCCCGCTAAAATAAAATCTTTCTTTTTATACGTTTCAAGAAAAAACCCCCTGTTATCGCCAAAAACTTTGGGTTTTACTAAAATAACACCGTCTAATTCCGTTTTTTCAAATTCAAAAGGCATTTTAAACTCCAAAAAATATTTATAAAAAGTATACCCTCAAAATAAGATATTTTCAAAATTTTATTGTAAACTTAACTTATGACAATAAAACAAATTATAATTTCTATAATTTTATTACTCGCAGTTTACGGATTTTTAATTGAACCTAATTTAATTACGGTTAAAAAATTAACCCTAAAATCAGATGAAATTAAAGATTTGAGGATTGTCTTCGTTTCGGATTTTCACCTTTCAAAACAGGCAAAATCAAGGCTTGATAGAATTATCAAAAAAGTAAACGAACAAAGCCCCGATGTTATTATTTCAGGCGGCGACTATGTTATTATGCACAATGCCAAATTTTCAATGGATATGGATTATGCGGCAAAAAAAATTTCCGAAATGAAATCTAAATACGGAATTTATTCCGTTATGGGAAACCATGACTACCACAAGGATAATAAATATATAAAACAAGCCCTTGTAAAAAACGGCATAAAAGTTTTAGAGAATGAAAATGAAAAAATTATGCACAATGGAAACCCTATTTACATTGCGGGAATTTCCGATATGCAAACAAGCTTTTATGACCTTGATAAAGCCCTAAAAGGAACAAAACCGCCCATCATTTTAGTTTCGCATTCGCCTGATATTACACCGAAAGCAAAAAACAGGGTAAACCTTGTTTTATCGGGCCACACCCACGGGGGGCAGGTTAGAATTCCGTTTATAGGCCCTGTTATAGTGCCGTCAAAATACGGCAGCAAATATGCATCAGGCTTTGTTGACAACTTCACATACACAACCAAAGGGCTTGGCACAAGCATTTTACATTTAAGATTTAACTGCCCGCCTGAAATTTTAGTTATAGATTATATTTAAAGTTGCCGTTATTTTGTTCTTGTATAAAATCTTAATTTTAAATTGGCAATCAAAACACTTTTATCTCTCTGCCAAGAAACAATTTCAATTTGTGCAAAGTTTACAAGATACGTTTCACTTAATAAAGTTTTTAAAAATGTTTGAATTTCCGAATATTTTCCGACAACTGTTGTATCCAATTCGCAAACATTATACCCTGGCAATTTTGCTGCAAAAATAGGGTCTTTTTCAGGAGCATAATTATAATCAACAGAGCGAATTCTGATACCTGATTCTTTTGCAATTGTAATAACATTATCAAACAACGGAGCAAAGGAAGCATCCGTCCCGAATTTCATGCCTTCAAGTTCAAATATCTTTTTAACATTGGGGTTCATTTCTTCGTCTTTTTGCTGAGCCAATTTTGCCTCAAGAGCAATTTTCTTATCGGTCAATTCCTGAACCTGTTTTGAATTGTTGCTGAACTTACCGATATTTGAAAAAGCCTGAAATACACCGTATCCGCCGCCGCCAATCAAAACCAGCAGCAAAACAAGCGGTATGAGCAGAAAAACTATTTGTTCTTTTAATAAATCCTGATAATTTATTTGCATTTTTACTTAATTTCCTTTAGGTTAATTTCAACATCGGGAACTTTCGGAATGTTGTTATCCTGAGGTTGAACCCTTGCCGCAAAAGCTTTTATTTTAGCCGCCTTTGCCTGTGTGTTGCCTCCGTTGGAATTTGAACCGTCCCCGACTATCTTATTTCCTCTTTCGTCAAAGCCCTTTTGGTATGTTGTATTTGAAATTTCAAATGCAAAAGGTTGAGAAGAATTGTTATCGTTGCTCAGCACAACATCATCGGCATCGCCTGTTGATGTATTTTGAACTTCATCTTGGAATACTTCCAATTTATTAAGCTTGATATTGGAATTGGGAACAAGCATTTTTAAGCTTTTAAAGTATTCGTAAATATCGTTAATCTCAAGTGAAAAACCTTCAATACCGACTTCTTTACCGTCTTTGTTTATATAATAAGTTAACCAAACATGCGGCGGAATATCGGTAGAAAGCGAATCATAATAGTTAATTGCCGTTTTATTGCTTTCGCTTATCTGCTTGATTAAAGTTACAACTCCTGCTGCAACCTTTGCTTCCAATTGAGTAATTTCCGTATTTAAAGAATCAATTCTTGTTTGCATTGCATTTGCCTTACCGCCGAATACACCTGCAATACCAAAAAATATTCCGCACACAATAAGCGTCAGCGCCAAAAGAATTCCTGATGCAAAAATTGAAAATTTCATTACGGTTTCAGAGTTAACCTCAATAACCTTATCGCCCATCTCAAGCGTGCCATAGGTTACAATGCCGTCATAGCTCATATCGCCCATAACATTTAATATTGCAAAACCGCCGACCTTCGGGCAAGATGCACCCAAAGCCGAAGGCGACATTGAAAGCGCCGTTTGTTCTATAACATTCGGTGCGGTTTTAGCACAAGGCCTTTCGCCATATTTGTTTGCATCAATGGAAACCATTTCTTCATCAAAAATCACCGCTGTTTTTAACAGCTGTGCGGAAACATTGTCTGTTTGAGAAACAATTACAAGCTTTTTAGCCGGATAATTCGGCAAATATTGCTGGATTGCAGCAGACAACGCAGTATAAACTTCTTCGCCTTCAAATGACATAATCGCAAAAGGCACTTCAATATAATCAAGTATCCTTGCGCCTGACATTTGAAAAATTGCATAATTGTTGGGGTTAATTAATAATATATCCCAATTTTTATTATCTTTAACAACATCATCCACAAGACCGGTCAAATAAACACCTCTCGGGATTGCGGTTGTAGAGCCTTCAATACCTACAATATCAACGCCTATATCCATGCAGGCATCTTGAATTTCTTCAACAACCTTTCTTTGTATGGATGAGTGAGCAATATATTTTGAAGTTGCACCGGTTCTGGCATTTAAATCAGCCCAAGCAGATTGAGGTTCGGATTGTTTAAACAAATAAGATTCACTTGCATCGGACAAAATCATACTCTCGATTGCGTCGGAATCAATGGAAGGGTCTTCAATGCTTCTGAAACCAAAGTGAACATTCGGCAAAGTAAGATAAACATTCACTTTTTCTTTTTGAATTTGCAGCTCGTTAAAAAGGTCGCCGATTGCGCTTCTTAAAGTGTTGTAATCTTGAATTTCACGAGATGCGATATTGTACTCAAGAAATTTCTGACCGTATTTAACAACGGTATTATCATTCTTATCAAAAACCAAGGCCTCTAAACCCAAATTGGGAGTTACCGCAAGCCCTACTATTTGTTTTTTATCTACGCCGGGTATATTAAACATATCTCACTCTTAAAGTTTACAAAAATCCGAATTTGTCTGTTTATCCAATATTTATAATACAATAATAAGTGTCTATATAAAAGAATCTTAAAGAAAATATACAATATTTGGAGTAATTAAAAATGGAAAATTACATTTATGGAAAAAATTCCGTAACGGAAGCTCTTTTAAATAATCCGAAAAGAATTAATAAAATATTTATCCAAAAGGGAATAGGGCTTGATAACCGTCTTAAAAAAATAAAAGAGCTTGCATTTAATAACTCAATTATTGTAAATTATGTTGATTTTAATAAATTCAAAAGTTTTTTTGAAGAAGATGTTAATCTTCAAGGCGTTGTTGCAGGCGTTTCTCCCGTTGCGTATAAAGATTTTGATGACTTCTTAAAAGAAAGAAAAGAAAAAGAAGGCTATGGTAAAATTATTATTTTGGATTCTGTTTCAGACCCTCACAATTTTGGCGCCATTATAAGAACAGCGGCAGCAGGCGGATATGATGCCGTTTTAATTCAAAACCACAGGGCATGCCCCGTTAATTCAACCGTTGAAAAAATATCATCGGGAGCCGTTAATAAGGTGGATATAATAAAAGTAAATAGCCTTTCTGTTGCAATTAAAAAATTAAAAGAAAACGACTGGTGGACAATTGCATTAGATGTTCATACCGATAATAATTATCTTGATGTTAATTACAAAGATATGAATTTTGCGCTTATATTGGGAGCAGAAGGTGAAGGCATAACAAAAACAATTTTAAATATGGCAGATTATAAAGTTAAGCTGCCCACAAACTTTGAATCCCTAAATGTTTCTTGCTGTTGTGCCGTTATAGTATATGAAACATTGAGGCAAATAAATTATACATAGTATTTTTAATTTAAAACCCGTGTATTATTATATTAACTAACAATAAAATCAGGAGAAAAGTTATTTTATGAAAACAAAAACCCCGAAAAAAAATAATAACGATGATATTTTTGATTTTGATGACTTTGATGAAAGCCAAATTTCTTTAATGGAAGAAGAAAACCAAGAAGAAGATGAGGACGAAGAAAATAAGGATTTAAAAGAAGACTATAAAAATTATGCAACCGATGATTCGGTTAAAGCTTATCTTCAACAAATAGGAAAAATTCCCTTATTAAGCTTTGATGATGAAATGAAAATTGCAAAAGAAATCAAAGAAAATGATTCCAATGCAGCTAAAGAAAAACTTGTTAACGCAAACTTAAGGCTTGTTGTTTCAATTGCAAAAAAATATATAGGAAGAGGCCTATCTTTCTTGGATTTAATTCAAGAAGGCAATTTGGGGTTAATTAAAGCTGCAGAAAAATTTGATTATACAAAAGGATATAAATTTTCAACCTATGCAACTTGGTGGATACAACAATCAATAACAAGGGGCATTGCAGACAAATCAAGAATAATAAGACTGCCTGTTCATATGATTGAAACATTGGGTAAAATCAAAAAAGCAACTTTTGATCTTTCAATTGAACTTGGCAGAATGCCGAATAAAGAAGAAATTGCAGAAAGAGTAGGCATTACAACCTCAAAATTGGGGCAGCTCTTAAAAAGTGCTCAAGGGACAATTTCTATTGAAACACCGGCTAATCAAAAAGACGATTCATCAAAAATTGCGGATTATATTGTGGATGAAACAGACTCAACCCCTGACACCAAAGTTACCCATGACAATTTATTGGACGATGTCAGAAAAATTTTAGACCAGTTAAACCAAAAAGAAAAAGATGTTTTAATTTTAAGATACGGTTTGGATGACAACGGCCAAAAGAAAACTTTGGATGAAATCGGCAACAGATACGGCGTTTCAAGAGAAAGAATCCGCCAAATCGAAACAAGAGCAATTTCAAAATTAAAAAAACTCTGCAGAAACCAAAACCTAAATTCAAATTTAAGAAACTATTTGGGAATATAATTCAAAATTAAAGCCCCTTTAATTAAGGGGCTTTTAGTTTTACAATTTAATGAATTTGGCTTGAATGACGCCGTCTATTTTATTTATTTTATCTATTGTAGAAGCCTCAACAACATCATCTGTGTTTATAATCATCAAACTTATATCATCTGAATTATTTTTTTGTGCAACCTGCATTTTTGAAATATTTACGTTGTCGCACCCTAAAACCGAAGCTACTTGGCCTATCATATTGGGTTTATTTTTGTGAGGCACAAGAAGCATATATTTATCAGGTTCAATTGATGTTATATAATCATTTAATTTAACAATTCTTTCAACTCCTGCAGCAATTAAGGCGCCTGAAACTTCAATGTCTTCTTTATCGGTTAATAATTTAACCGAAATTGAACCTATATAATCTGTTGATTGTTGTGATTTTTGAACGGTTACATCAATTCCCCTTTGTTTTGCAATTAAAGGAGCATTAACATAGTTAACACCAACCAAATTAGCAGATAAAACACCCTTTAAAACTGCAACTTCCAAAGGCGAAACATCAAGGTTTGCTAACGTTCCTTTAACTTCAATTTTAATTCCCCTTAAATTGGAATCTAAAATTTCAGAAGCTATTTTTGCAATAGATTCTGCAATCGGCATATATTCTTTAACAGGTTCCAATTTTTGAGGTTTAAGCGCAGGAATGTTAACAGCACTTGTGGCATCTCCGCCTGATAAAACTTCTTTAACTTGTTCAGCTACATCAAGCGCAACGTTAATTTGAGCTTCACTTGTGCTTGCACCCAAGTGCGGAGTTAAAACAATTTTATTTCCCAATTTTAAAAGGGGCGAATTTTGAACATTTTTTTCATCTTCATAAACATCTATTGCAGCCCCTGCAACCTGTCCTTGTTCAATAGCATCAGAAAGGGCTTTTTCATCAATGATGCCGCCTCTTGCACAGTTTATGATTCTAACGCCTTTTTTCATTCTGTTTATTGTGTTTGTATTAATTAAAGAAGTTGTTTCTTTGGTTTTTGGCGTGTGGATTGTAATGAAATCGGGAACTCCCCAAAAATCATCCAAATGTTCAATATATTTTCCGCCAAATTTTTCAACATATTCTTTTGTTGTATATGGGTCATTTACAACAAGCTTCATTCCTAATGAAAGCGCCACTTGTGCAACATGCTGGCCAATTTTACCAAAGCCTATAACACCGAGAGTTTTACCGAAAAGTTCAACCCCTGTAAATTTTGACCTTTCCCATAAACCTTGTTTAACTGAATTATCCGCAACGGGAATATTTCTGCTCATTGCCATCATCATGGCAACCGTGTGTTCAGCTGCTGCGTTTGTATTACCGTCAGGTGAATTTACAACAATAATGCCTTTTTTTGTTGCAGCATCAAGGTCAATGTTATCAACACCAACGCCTGCTCTGCCTATGATTTTCATATTATTTGCAGCTTCTATTATTTTTGCGGTTACTTTTGTTTGCGACCTTACAAGAAGAGCATCATAGTTGCCTATAATTTTACAAAGTTCATCTTCATCCATTGTAGGAAGATTATCAACTTCGGCAACGGCTGAAACTATTTTTACTGCCGCTTCGTTTATTTTATCCGTTATTAAAACTTTCATTTTTTAATTTCCTTATTTTTTAAGTATTTCAATTGTTTCTTTTAGAGCAGCCAAAGCCGTTAGAACATCTCTTCTTGAAACAAACCCTAATGTTCCCATTCTGAAAATTTTGTCTTTAAGGTCGTTTTGACCGTTTGCAACAGTAATATCATAATTTTCTTTCATTGTTTTTCTGATATCGGGAACACTGATTCCATCCGGAGGTAAAACAGATGTTATTGCATAGCTTGCAATAGATTCATCTTCAACAAAAAGTTTAAGACCGAGGTTTTTAATTCCTTCTCTTAAAAGTTTTGCGTTTTGTTTGTGAAGTTCAAAAATTTCATTTAGACCATGGTCTTTCATCATAGCTAATGCGGCATCTAAGGCAACAACCAAATTAACCGCAGGAGTCCATGGGGTTGTGTCTTTTTCAAGATTTTTCTTATAATCTGTCCAATTGAAGTAAAAATCAGGGTATTCACATTTTTTATGAACTTCAAAAGCTCTTTCATTTGCAGCCAAAAATGCAAGCCCGGGGGGAATCATGAACCCTTTTTGAGAGCCTGAAACCAAAACATCAATGCCCCATTCATCCATCGGACAGTTAATTGCACCAAGTGATGTTATACCGTCTACAACGCTTAATGCACCATGAGCTTTAACAAGCGCAACTAAATCCTTAACAGGGTTTGTAACGCCTGTTGATGTTTCATTGTGGGTCATAGTTACAATTTTAATTTCTTTATTTACATCTTTATCTAAAATTTCTTTTAGATCATTTGGGTTAATTGCCTTGCCGTACGGAACTTCAAGCTCAATTACTTCCGCCCCTCTTGATTTTGCAATTTTTGCCCAGCGTTTGCCAAAGTTGCCGATTATAAGGCATAAAACTTTATCGCCTTTATTTACAAGGTTTCCTAATGCAGAGCACATTGCACCGGTGCCTGATGATGTATAAATATGAACATCATTTTTTGTTTGAAAAACCCATTTTAAGCCTTCTTCAACTCTTCTTAAAATAGCTGAAAATTCTTTGCTTCTGTGGCCTATCGGGTGTTTTGCCATTGCTAAAAGCACGCTTTCAGGAACAGGTGTCGGTCCCGGTATCATTAAAAATTCCTTGTCTTTCATATAAAAATTTCCCCCTACTATATAATATTCAAACTTATTACACTTTAAAAATTAAAGTGATGATGATGAAAATGAAGAAAACGAAGAGGAATTGGGCAGATAAGCTTGCGGGTATGTGTATGTAACCTTAAAGCCTAATTGTTCATACATTTTAACCGCAGGGGTATTGTCGTAATCCGTGCTTACGTTAAGTTCATCAACATTTATAACACCTTGTTTATTTAATTTAATAATTTCTTCAACAGTCATTTTAAGCATAACTTCAGAAAGCCCTAAGCCCCTGTGTTCAGGAATAATTCCTACTAAAGGAATGTTTGCGATGTGGTCTCCTGTTATATTTGCCAATGAAAACCCTACAACATCGTTTTCATATAATAAAACTCTTGAAGCAGAATTCAAAAATTTTCCGTAAATTTCATCAACAAGCTTATTTGTGATATCATCCACCCCTTTTAGTGTTTTAAAACGGGGGTCAAAGTTAATATCCGTTGTATTTGAGAAAGATTTATAAATGCAATCTCTTAATTCTTCTTTGTATAAATCTCTGTATTGGACAATTTTATAGCCGATGGGAAGATCTGTAAACCTGATTTTTTCCAAGGCTCTTGTTTCTTTTTTGTCTGTTATCGGGAAATTTAAAACCGCCAAATTAACAAATTTAAAACCAAAGTTTCTGATAACATCTTTAAAGCCTTCCTGAATGCCAAGCATAGGGTAGCTTACCAAGGAAGTTTTTCTTTTATCGGCAGTTTCTCTTAAAAATGCTTCAACAAGAAGTCTTCTTTTTTCGGTATTGTTTTCCAAACCCAAACAATGAATTACATATAGCTCAATTGCATCTTCCTGAGCCTCAGAATATGCCAAAAAGCCTGTCGGAATTGAATCTTCGAGAAGAATAATGCATTTAATAATGCCCTTCTTAAAATATTCGATGAAATCATCATAAACCAAAGGTTCAAGCTCAAAACGATAATCCTTCTTGCAATTAGAACGAAAATCGTTGTATGCACCCATAAAAATTTTAAAATATTTTTCAGATAACGGTTCTGTTATATACATTAAATCTTCAACTTCCTTATTTTAGGCTCATTATATCACAAAGTTTTCTTGTTTCGTTATTTATAGGCTCATCTTTGTTAACATCTTTATACATATGCTCCATTCTTTTAATTTTGGTTTCTATGTATCTTTTGTTAAATTCGGTTATTTTAGGTTCAATTGCAACTCTTTCTTTAATTTTTAAGCCATACCCCGTTAGTGCCACAATTTTTTTGGGGTTATTTGTAATTAAATTAAATTCCTTGTATCCTAAATCAACAAGAATTTGTGCACCTGTGCCGTAGTTTCTTAAATCCGATTTAAAACCTAAAGATATATTGGCATCTACTGTATCTTGGCCAATATCCTGCAATTTATAAGCTTTTAATTTATTTATAAGGCCTATTCCTCTTCCTTCATGGTCTCTGATATAAACCAAAGCACCCTTACCGTAGTTTGAAATCATTTTAAGAGAATCCGTTAATTGCTGGTTGCAATCGCATTTTAAGCTGTGGAAAATATCCCCTGTTAAGCATTCTGAATGCATTCTGATTAACGGCGTTTTGTCCGATTTATCATCTGCAACAAGCGCCACATGTTCAACATTTGTTAATTCATCAAGATAGCCATAAATCGTAAAATTGCCGAATTCTGTTGGCAAAGGGGTTTCAACCATTCTTTTAACGTGGCGTTCAAACCCTAAACGATATTCAATTAAATCTGCAACCGTAATTAATTTTATATTGTGTTTTTCTTTGAATTTAACAAGATCATCTCTTCTTGCCATAGTGCCGTCTTCATTTGTAATTTCACAAATAACACCCGATGGAATAAGCCCTGCAAGCCTTGCCAAATCAACCGCAGTTTCCGTGTGCCCTGCTCTTTTTAAAACTCCGCCTTCTTTTGCAATTAAGGGGAAAATATGCCCTGGGCGCCTTAAATCATTTGGGGTTGATTTTTCATCTATTATAACTTGAATTGTTTTTGCTCTGTCAAATGCCGAAATTCCCGTTGTAGTTCCAAATTTTGGGTCAGCATCCACACTTTGAGTAAAATTTGTGCCTTTAATGTCTGTGTTGTGTTCGACCATAGGGGAAATATTAAGCCTGTCTGCAATTTCTTTTGTAATGGCATGACACACAAGCCCCCTGCAATTTGTTATCATAAAATTTATCCAATTTGGAGTTATAAATTGCGCAGGGAGAATTAAATCGCCTTCATTTTCCCTGTCTTCATCGTCTGCAACTATAACAGGCAAACCTTTTTTAAAATCTTCGATGGCATCTTTTATTGTGTTGAACATAATTGTCCTTTCTTAAAATCCGTTTTCAAGCAGAAATTCTCTTGTTATTTTGGATTCACTTTTATTTTCCGTGAATTTTTTTATATATTTTGCAACCATATCATATTCTATATTAACAACATCATTTTGTTTTAAATATTTAAGATTTGTGTTTTCAAATGTATAAGGCAAAATTGAAACTTCAAAATTTTGGAGAAAAACCTTTGAAACAGTAAGGCTTATTCCGTTTATTGAAATTGAACCTTTTTCAACAATAAGACTTGTATCCGCCTCAAAATTAAAAATTTTTGCAACTCCTTCATTTTTAACAGAATTTAATTTTGAAGTGCAGTCTATATGCCCTGAAACCAAGTGCCCGTCCAACCTTGAATTAATTCCCATGGCGCGTTCCAAATTTACAATATCACCTTTTTTTAAATAATTAAAATTGGTTCGATTTAAGGTTTCTTCCATTGCTTCAAAAGTTAAAATTTTGCCGTCTTTTTTAATAACCGTTTGACAGGCGCCATTTATTGAAATTGAATCGCCGATTTTAATATCATTGCAATCAATGTTAAATTCAATGGCAAAAAGCTTTCCGCCATTTTGATTAACAATCTCTTTAACCTTTCCCAAATCTTCAATTAAACCTGTGAACATAAGAAAAAAATAACATAAAAAAAGAATTTCTTCTAAAAATAACGGGTTTTAACTCCGTTTATTTGTAAAGTTTTGTTACAAAAAGAGAGCGTTTTTTATAAAGTTTTTCAAAATCTTGACGACATGAATAATATAAAGAACTTGAAACAAAGGGGGTAAAATCCAATGGGATTTGCAGCAAGCCAAGCGAGATTTTTATCATTAACGGCAAGACTGTCCGATAATGAATATGAAGCTCAGCAAATTTCACAAGAAAGAGTTTCGCTGACCAATCAAATGGCATTGTTTGCTGATGCTTATGAAGAAGCTACCAGCAATCAATACTTGACGGCAAATGTGTTTGATATGACAGCGAACCAGAACATAACCGTTGCCCTTTCTTATGATGTAATCACCAAAGGAACATTGGATGGCGGCCTTGGGATGAACCTTGTAACATCAAGCGGGCTTATTGTGGTACCGTCCGAGGAAGAAAGAAACGCCCAAATTGAAGCTTCTCACGGCAAATTAACCCTCTCTGACTTCTACATCTACGAAGATGTAAACGACACAAGCATTTTGCAAAGAAATCTTGAAGAAGGCAACTTCTATTTTGCAACAGGAAAAGACGAACTGACAGGCGAATGGAACACAAAGAGCATTGAAGCTCTGAACAATGTAACCCATGCTTACGACAAATCCGATGACGATGCGGCAAAAGCAAAATATGACAAACAAATGCGCGTTGCAGAATCAAGAGATGCTATGCTTGAAATGAGGCTTGACCAACTCGACACTGAACACAACGCTATATCAACCGAAATGGATTCAGTTCAAAAAGTTGTTGATGATAACGTTGAAGGCAGCTTTAAGACGTTCGGTTAGAAAGAACGAATTATTTTATAAAATATATTGCCCTGATTGTCTTCTCCAATCAGGGCAATTCGGGTTTTATAGGGAAAATTACCCGTCATTGTATCTTTCATTAATTCTTTTTTTCCTGCTTGACCAGCCGTAATAAACATCGGGCATGTAAAGTTTTAACAATCCGTCAATTATACCGACATTATCTTCATTTTCATAAATCGGGGTCGAATCGTTCGCAATTCTTTGAGGTGAAACATACCTTCTTATGCCGACAGGTAAGCTGGTTCCCGACAACATTTTTCTTTGGCTTGCCAATTTTAGCCTTCCTATTCTGTCGCCGATAGGAGAAAATTCCCAAGTTCTTCCCAAAAGATAGTTTTCAAGTTTGGCAACCCTATACCTTGGGGAATCGTAATCGTTAATTTTTTCAAAATGCCTTTTTTCCATCACTTCAATTTCATGCTCGGTTTTTTTTGTTAATTTAACCTCGGCTTCTGTCGGAACGGCATTTTTTATATCTTCTTTCGTTATAATGAATTCGGGCTGAACATCAGGAACTTGTGCAAAAACACTTATTTGAATGGGAATTTGACACAAAAATATCAGATATATAAAAACCTTAAAGCCTTTATACAAAACTAACCGTTCTTTCCTAAAATTCACTCGTATAAATTTAATTTAACTTTTTTTCAAACGGTTAATAATCTCTTACAGAAGCTGTTTAACAGGCTATGTTAATTTATGTAACAATAAAAATTAAAATCGTAAAGTTTTGGATAATTTCTGCCGAATTCTTGGGTAAGAGTTTAGTGAGTATTAAGTAGTATGAGAAAATTATTTTTAATAGCTGTTATATTTGCGGTAATCTTCTGTACGGGCAATATTGGCCATACTAACGATTTTGCCGCTATTACAAAAAATACTGAAATTGCGGCAGCATTGAACGCTCTTCAACAAGTAGGTAAATCCGATGTTATCTCAATTTTGCAAGGCAGAAACGCAACAGGACAACCCATTAGAGTGATGTTTAGAGATTTATCAATTTATGGCGCTTCGGATTGCGAAGCATTGACCACAAAAACCCAATCAGGAAAAGTTGTTATTTATATAAACGCTGAACACAAAGGTGCCCCGTCCGAAGCAATTGCATGTTTAATTGCTCACGAATCACAGCACCACACAATGACAAACACAAGAGCTGAAGAAACAAGGGCTTGGTTTAAAGAAGTTTCCACTTGGAACGCATTTGTAAGACGAGACAGAACCATAGTCATGCTGAAACATCCTCTTGTGAAACGGGAAAACTACATTGCCAAATTAAATGCAAGAGATAACGGTCAAGGCAATGAAATAAGAAAGATAATAGCTTCAAATCCCGTTTATGCAGGCCTTAAAAACTAGAACTCACTACTCACTTATTCTCACATATTCTAAATTAAATTTTCACTAAACATCTTATCCTCTTTTTTTAAAAGAGGATTTTTTTATATTCTGTACAGAGAATATTTTTTGTCTTTTTTAACCTGCTTTAACATTTTGAGAAATTCAGGGCTGTAACCGCTGATTTTCTTGTTTCTTAAAATTATATAAACCGTTTCTTTATTTAATTTTGCTTCTTTTAAAACACGGTTGAATTCACTGTATAAAACATCTTTACTTCCCAAAAGATAAATAACTTTGTTTTTCTTGTAGTAATTTAAAATACTGTATTTTTTCGAAAAATCAAAGGTAACAAGTTTTGTATCTTCTTTTTTGCCGTTTACAAATTGAGCATATTCTTCAATTTCATTTTGCCCGAATGAAGTTACAAAATTAAAAAGTGCAGAAGAATTCACCGCACACAATGAAAAAGAAAGCGCTATAAAAACGCCGAACAACCATATTCTTTGTTTAAACTTCAAAAATATGAAGCCAAAAACAGGAAATACCGCAAATAAAACCGCTAAGGGCAAGCCGACATTTATATTTCCCGACAAATAGAACCAAGCTCCGAAAATTCCGGAAATCATAAAAATCAAAAATGTAATTATTGCAGAGATTTCAACATATTTTTTATTTTTTTCTTCTTTAATGTAACCCCACATAAAATAACCGATTAAAATTGAAAGCGGAGGGAACGCCGTCAAAATATATGTGGGAAGCTTTGTGGATGAAACCGAAAAGAACAAAAAGATAACAAAAAACCAAACGGCAGAAATTAAAACAAGTTTTCTGTCATCGGTATCAGCTGAAAATAAAGGTTTTACGGTTTTTGCATTTCTCACAGTTTTTATGGCATATTTTGCCCATTTGATGATTGCCGCAACTAAAACAAAGGTATACGGCATAATGCCGCCCAAAATAACGGGAATATAAAACAACAAGGGCCTTTTTCTGTTTAAACCCATTGATGAATCAACAAACCTTGCAAAATGGTGCTTTAAAATGTATTCTCTAAACCAAATTTCGCCATTTGCCTTATATACAAGATAATGCCATGGGGCTGCAATCATTAAAAATATTAAAACCCCCGGGATTATATGGCTTGGTTTTATAATTTCTTTTGCTTTTTTTAAAATTAAAAAGGTTATAAGCAAACTTCCCCCGGGGACAATAATTCCAATTAAGCCTTTTTGAAGAACGGATAAGGCGAGGAAAAAATACCCCAAATACCATAGAATTCTTTTTTTCCAAACATTATCAACAAATAAAGTTAAGGTTCCAAAGCAAAATGCAGCCATGGTTAAAACGCTAAAGCCTAAATCCATTATTCCGATATGGGCAAATAAAGCATACCAAAAGGAAGACATTAAAATGAGAGCCGCCAAAAATGCGCAAACCCTTGATTTAACAATGTTTAAGACAAAAAAGTAAATCGTAAAAACGCCAAATGTTGCTGATATTGCCAAAGGCAAACGGGATGTAAAATTATCAACAACCCCAAAAATTTTATAAGACAATACAACAAGCCAATAAAATAAAGGCGGTTTTTCCAAAAAAGGTTCAAAATTAAGATAAGGGGTTATATAGTCTTTTGAATAAAACATATTTTGGGCAATGTTTATATATCTTGTTTCGTCTATATCAATAAGCCTGTAATCACCAAGCCCGTTAAAATAGAAAAACCAACACAATAAAGCTAATCCAAATATAAAGAAAAAATTGCTTTTTGTGCCAATTTTTTCCCTTACAAAAGAAACAAAATTCCCCATTAATACCTCTTATTCAACATTTAAAATTTTTGTTGTAATTGTATATGTTCCGTCTTTATTTTCTAAAAATTTAATTTGTTCAAATTCGCCTGTGGAATTTAAAGAACCCACGCTTATATGCTTAATGCCGTCAACTTCAACAACATTTTCCATATGATAATGTCCTGAAATTATTGCTATAACATTATTATGTTTTTTTATGACATTTAAGTAGTTTTCAGGCCTGTATATTTTTCTAACCTCATCTTCTTTAGGTTCAACTATCGGAAAATGCTGGAATATAATCGCTTTTTTATCTTTGAACTTTGTTAAAGTTTCATCCAAAAAATCAAGCTCCGCCAATTTATAATAGCCTCTGTATGATGGAATATTTTCATTTACGCCCGATAAAAAGATATAAACAAAATCGCCGTCTTTTTTATAACTCGGAACGGTTTTCAGCTTATTATCCGAAAATTTATTTAAAATTCTGTAATATTCTTTTTTTAATAAACCTTTTGTTTTGCTTAAATCTCTGTTTCCGACAGTAACATAGGTTGGTTTTTCAATTTTTTTTATGACTTTTGCAAACATTGCAAGGTCTAATCTGTTTGCAGAGCTTAAATTATCTCCAACAAAAAAAACTTTTTCAAAATTGCCTTGATTTACAATATCAACAGCCTTTAAAAGACTGTTTATTGAAGGCGTCATTTTATTTTCGCCGCTTTTATCAGATGAAAGATGAACGTCAGATATGACGGCAATTGTTTTATCTTCGGCAAAAACCGCCTGATTAAAGGCCAAAAACAACAAAAGGCATAAAACTTTAAATAAATTTTTCATGCCTTTAATTATACAATAAAATTAACCTGCAAGCATTTCCATAATTAAATCGGGAAATTCGCTTGAGAGCATATCCGCAAAATCGTTAGGGTCAATTTGAACTGCAACAACTTGAATTAAATCTTTCGGAAGTTCTTCAATCATCGGAACTAAAAATTCAGGGTCAAGAGTTGTCATTGTTTTAATTAAATCTTCTTTTTCAAGGTTGTTTATCATCGGGCGGGCTAAAATTGAATTATCAAAGAGCATATAATAATCAGGGTTAATTTCGCATAAACCCGCAATCATCTCGCCCTTTTCTTCAAGCTGCATGCCAAGTAAGAACCTTTTATATTCTTTGTCTTCCATATTTTCAATTTTATCAAGATATTCTTTGGCAGACTTGTTTTGATATTCATAGCCGAATTGGTTCACCATTAAAGATTGGAATTTTTCATATTCCAAGCCTTCAAAATATTCCATTACATCTTTTTTATCAAGGTCTGTACTTTGGAAGAAATCATCCATTTCATTTTGCTGCATAAAAGGCACAACATCTTCCATTGTAAAATGCAGCAACAAAAGATTTACCATTTGTTCCTGAGGAAGATTAATCAAAAGTTCATTTAACCCTGCAACCGTAAAATATTGAAGCCCGAATGCCAATTGTTCGCTTGTTAAAAACGGAAGAAGTTTAACCAAATCTTCTTCATTGAATTGTTGAATAATTAAATATCTGTTTTCAGGGTCTTGAAGTTTTAAGATTTTTGCCAGTTTCTCAGGTTCTTGTAAAAGTTTTTGTAAAAGTGCCGCATCAACGGTTATCATGCCGTCTTCTGTTACGATAGTCAGCATGCCGTCTTCGATTCCGCCATTTACATTTGCAAGTTGCCCTGTTTGAGCAGCAAAGCTTCTTGCGGTTGAAATGCCGTAATATCTCGCTAAATAGGAAATATCAATCGATAAATCTATCATAAACTGTGTGACACTTTATTGCTCTTTTAGGGCAATAATCTCCTTATCTTATCTAACAAAATATATCGGCAACTATTCTAAAAAATTGAATATTTGTAACAATTGTTTACAAAAAAATTATTCTTCAACCTCTTCAAAAACTTTTTCCGGAGTTGTATCCAATTTTATATAGCTTGACTCTCTCCACCTTAAATCAATGTATTTTACCTTTTGTTTTAACGAAAGCGCCTCGGGTAAAATTGTCGGTATTGTTTTAATTCTGTCGTTTGTCGTGTCGTCCAATGCGCCTATTCTTAATAAAACATCATCCAGCTTAACGTAAATATCGTTTTTGTTTCTCAAATCAAGATATTGAACACTTTGTTTCGAATAAGTTTCAATTGTTTTTATGAACCTTAAAAGTTCATCCACCTTCTTTTTGTCCCAATTTTCATAATTATCATCCGTACCGTAGCTTAAAATTTTTGTTGTTTTAAATTTGGATGGAATCGGCATATATTCTCTGTCTATAAAATGCCCGTCAATTGTAACGGCAGAAATCGGCTGAGATTCGATATTTGGAGTAATTAAAAAAACAGGAACTCTTTCTTCAATAATAACAATTATCCTTGCAGGAAAGAAAAACCTTCTTACATAAGCTTTTTTAACGGATTGCAACTCTGAAAGATTATTTTCCAATTCTCTTGTTGAAAGTTTAAAAATTTGCTCGTTTGGAATTTCGGATGTTCTTATAATATCTGAAATTTTATATGTGGGAGTAATTAAATTTCCTTCTATTTTAACAACATCTGGATTCAGATTCATAATGTCATCAGGGTTCAAATACCAGCCGCTTAAACCCAAAAGGTAATATGACAAATAAAGCATTCCGAAAATAAAGAATACTCTTAAAAGCATTCTGAACCTTCTTATGCGCTTTTGGGCCAGTGCCACTTTGCGCTTAAGCTTCATTATCCTTGATTTTCTTCTGTAATATTGTCTTCTGTTGAATTCGGCCATTATTTTTCAATCAATGCTGTTTTTAAAACAATTTCAACAAGCATATCATAGTTTATTCCCATATGACTTGCCTGCGCCGGAAGGTCCGATAAATCCGTCATGCCGGGGTTGGTGTTAATTTCCAAGATATAGGGTGTTTCATTTTCAATAAGAAAATCTACTCTTGAAACCCCGCTGCACTCAAGCGCCTTGTGGGCTTTTATTGCCATATTCTGAATTTTTTCGGTTAATTCTTTATTGAAAGGTGCAGGCAAAACAAATTTTGTCATGCCTTCCGTATATTTTGCTTCGTAATCATACCATTCGGTTTTGGTTTCAAACCCTAAAATCGGTGTTGCAAAAGTTTTTTTAGATTCAATATCCTCTAAAACACCGACCGTTGCGCTATATCCTTTTATAAATTCTTCGATTAAAACTTTTTTGTCTGATTTATAGGCAACTTGCATGGCATCAATTAATTCTTCCGTATTGTTTGCTTTATTCATGCCAATACTTGAGCCTTCTTTAGCCGGTTTTACCATTAAGGGGAATTTCAGCTCTTTTGTTTTTTTGATGAAATCTTCGCCTTTTATAATTGAAACCGACTTTATAACATTCAGGCCGTTTGCTCTTAAAATGTTTATCGTCGTTTCTTTATCCATGCAGTTGGCGCTTGATTTAACGTTACAGCCCGTATATTTTATCCCCATAATTTCTAAAAGCCCTTGAATGCAGCCATCTTCACCGTATCTGCCATGGAGAGTATTATAACAAATTTCAACATTTTCTTCTTTTAGTTTTTGGGCAACGTTTTTATCAACATCAATTATAATTGAATTTTTATATCCCAAATTTAAAAGTGCATTCAACACGTTTTTGCCGCTTCTAAGTGAAACATCCCTTTCAGCCGACATTCCGCCGCACAAAACTGCTATTTTTGCATTTTTATCTATTTTGTTGTTAATGATTTCCATATCTGTGCCTCGTTTTCGTTATCTCCGATATAAACAACTTCAGGCTGGAGTTTTATTTGAAATTTTTCTAAAACTCTATTCTGCATTTCTTTCATTAATTTAAGATAATCCAAGCTTGTTGCGTTGTTAAAATTAATAATAAAGTTCGCATGCCTGAAATAAACCATTGCACCCCCCACAGGACAGCTTTTTAAATTGCACATATCCAATAACTGGCCTGCCGAATAATTGTTTTCATTAACGGGGTTTTTAAAAACACAGCCAATATTTGGGTCTTTTAAGCTTGGTTGGAATTCTTTTCTTTTTTCAACGTTATCTCTCATTAAAGTTTCAATAGAGGTGTAATCATCCCCATATAAAAGTTCAAATTTGGCAGACAGCAAAATGTATCTGTCTTGGTTTTTCAGGGCTGAATTTCTGTATGTAAAATTCATATCTTCTTTTGAAAAAGTTTTTACCTTATCTTCAATTGAATCATACACTTCAGCAGAGATGAAATAATCTGAAACTGCTTGAGTATTAGCGCCTGCATTCATACAAACTGCACCCCCCAATGATGCAGGGAGAGCCGAGAAAAATTCAAACCCGTGGAGTTTTAATTCCAGTGCCATTTCAGCCAATTTGCTTACGGGCACTCCTGCTTCCGCTTCAATAACGGGCGGCTCAATATCAACTTTATTCAAATGTTTTGTAATTATAACGGGACGTTTAATTCCGAATGATGATAACAAAAGATTAGAACCTTTTCCTATAATAAGGGGGTTATCTAAATTTGAAAGCAATAAAACAAATTCTTCCTTGGTAGACGGAAAATAAACATCATCCGCAACTGATGAAATTCTTAAGGTGTTATACGGTAATAAATCCAAACTTGTTTTATGTTCAATTTCTGTGGTTTGCTTCATAAATATCCCCCAATAAATGTCCTATTTTTGTAACATCACCGGCGCCTATTGTTAAAATAAAATCACCCTTTTTAATATATTTTGAAATTTCTTTGGCATCTTGCTCCATATCACCTTTTACATATTTAACGTTTTTATGGTTAATGGTTTTTGCAAAGTTTTCACTGTTAAATTCAATATCAAATTTATCACCGGCAGAAAATGTATCAACAACAAATAAATCATCCGCCAAATCAAATGAAGTTAAAAAATCATTCCATAATGCTTTTAATCTTGTGTATCTGTGCGGTTGAAAAATTGCGACAACCCTTTTGTTTTCTGCCTGTTTTTTTGCGGCAGACAAAGTGGCTCTTATTTCAGTCGGGTGATGTGCATAATCATCAATAATTTTTATGCCGTCATTATTAAAAACGGTCTCAAAGCGCCTTTTTGCGCCCTGAAATTCAAGCAAGGGCTGCTTGATTTCATCCAATTTAAAGCCGTTTTCAATTAAAACCGAAACAACCGCAAGTGCATTTGAAATATTGTGAATTCCGATTAAACCCGTTTTAATTTCACCTTTCAGCTCTCCTTTATAATAAAGTTTAAAAGAATTATACATTGGGTTTAATTCAATATCAGACGCAAAATAATCGGCGGTTTTATCCTTTGTTGAATAAGTTACGACATTTTTTGTTTTAATTGAATTCAAAAAACTTCTGTTGCCTTCATCATCTAAATTGATAAAAATTTCAGATGTCGGTTTTAGGTTTTCAAAAAATTTATAAAATTGGTTTAATAAATCTTTTTCACCGTTTTTATAAAAATCAAAATGATCGGGTTCTAAATTGTTGATTACAATGTAATCAGGTTTATATTTTATAATTGTACCGTCTGATTCATCCAATTCCGCTATAAACATTTTGCTGTCAGGATATGCGTTTGCGTTTGTATCTAAGCCTGAGATGATTCCACCTGATGCATAAGCAGGGTGAGCGTTTATTTTTTCCAAAATATAAGAGCAAAGACTTGTTGTTGTTGTTTTGCCGTGGGTGCCTGAAAAACCGATAAATATTTCATATTGCTCGGATATTAATTTTAAAATGTCAGACCTATGGAATAAAGGAAGATTAAGCCTTTTTGCTTCAATTAGTTCAGGGTTGTCTTCCTTAATTGCGCTTGATAAAACTATTATTTGGTCTTCTTTTATATTTTCTTTTTTCTGGCCTATTGAAACCTTGACGCCTAATTTTTCAAGGGCTTTTGTGTATTTTGATTCAACCATATCAGACCCTGAAACGTTAAACCCTTTAATTGCAAGAATTTTAGCCAAAGCACTTTGGCCTGCCCCGCCTATTGCGATAAAATGGTAACTTTTATTTTTATTGACGTCCATTTTTTATATCATTTCCCCGCACCCTTGTGCAACAACACCATGCTGAGTTTTGCCCCAGTCCATGGTTCTTTTTGTGAAAATAATTTTAAATACAATAAACATAACAATAGGGAACCAAATTGTAATAAAATACCCTGATGTAATTATTGCCTGAATGATAGCTTTAAATGTTGTATAGTGGCTGTATTTTCTAAAGCTGTAAACAAGGCCGGAAGCAAAAAACAAGCCTACAACAACAATTAAAATCGCACTTGATAAAATATAATTTTGCTGCCCCTTAACAAAATGGAAGGCCTGAACAATAATTTCTATGATAAGCCAAGCGGGAAGCAAAAATTCGCTTATATATGCGATTAAATCAAAGCCGACTCTTAATGACATATCTTTTGTAAACAAAACATCCCAAATATATTCAAGATAACGCCTGATAGACCCTTCAACCCAGCGTCTTCTTTGTCTGACTAAAGCGGAAAATGTAACAACGCCTTCTTCATAAACAATTGCATCTTGAACAAACCTTATGTCCCAGCCTTTTATATGAAGCCTTGTTGACATATCAAGGTCATCTGTTATTGTTTCATTATTCCATCCGCCTATATCAAGAAGTGCATTTTTTTTGATTAATTCGCCGTTTCCTCTTAATTCAACCGCCCCTTTAACCGCGTCTCTTCCTATTTGAAGATGTGTATCCATAACATATTCATTATATTGGCAAGCAGTTAAAAAGTTTTGATTGGCATTTATAATAACTTTTCTTGCCTGAATTGCACCGACATCGTCTCCTTCGTATTTTGTTAAAAGAAGCTTAATAAAATCCGGTTTAATTCTGGCATCGGCGTCAAAAACTAAATAAGCTTCGCCTTTTGCAATTTTAACAGCGTCGTTTAAAACTGCGGATTTTCCGGGGTATGCATCTTCATCTCTTATGAGCGCCTTTACTTTATCATATTTCTTTTCTAATTCCAAAACGGCATCTTTTGTATTATCTGTTGAGCGGTCATCAATAACAATTATTTCATAATTTTCATAATCAACATTTAAAATATTTTCAACGGTTTCTTTAATAACGACCGCTTCATTATGACAAGGAATTAAAATGCTGATAAAAGGTGTAACCCTTTCATCATAAACAATAGGGTTTTTTCTTAATTTTCTTCTCTGGTGTTTGACTGCAATATACATATAAACCATATAAAGAGCCATAAACATTACAAGAAAAATTATAGCCCAAGTTGTATTAAAGTAATTTTGAAATATTACCAAAAATGCTAAAAGAAAACACAAAATAAATAATAATGTTACTCTGTCTTTCATGTACTCCCCAACATAAAAGTTTTAATAACAATGATTTTAACATAAATAACAAATAATTAAGCTATTATTACAAATTATTTAAAAAGCGCCCTTAATTTTAAAGGGCGCTTTCAAATTTTATTCTGCATTTGTTGAATTTTTCAAATTAGTGAAATCTTCAGCCGTGTTCTTTTTAATTGTTTCAATGTCTTCTTCTTTTTGTCTCAAAATGTTTTGAACACCTTCTTTTTGCGCTTGAATCGTATTTTTTATTTCCTTTTTAGCAGCTTCATTTTGTTGCTGAACGCTTTTTCTTTGCGCATCAATTGTATTTTTTAATTCTTGTTTTTTAACTTCGTTTTGCTGTTGAATTTCTTCTCTTTTAACAGCATTCAACTCTTGTTCTTTTTCAAATTGTTCCTTTGTTGCATCAATTTTTTCTTTAATTTCAGCTCTTTTTGTTTCAACTGCTTTTTTGTTTGTCGCTTTTTGTTTTTGTATTGCGTTTTTTCTTGCTTCTTCTTTAATTTTTGCCTTATCAATAGCTTCTGTTATAGGAACAAATTGTTTTGTCTGAATTGTTTCGCCTCCTTGTATCGGCGCCATTTGAACAGGTGTTGCGGCATTATCCGGAACAATTGTCGTTTCTTCCGCCAAAACAGGTGAAGCAAATACCAAAAGCGAAGCCAATAATAAAGTTCTTTTCATACACATCCTCCCAAAATAATCAGAATCAAAAGTTTGGGCCTGGTGGGACTCGAACCCACGACCAAAAGATTAAGAGTCTCCTGCGCTACCAACTGCGCCACAAGCCCAAATTTCAAAGTGCTTTTGTTTGTAATCAGATTATACAATAAAAAAAGGCTCAAGCAAAGAAAAACAAAAAAATTATAAACTTTCTTTTACTTTTTCCAAATTTTGTTTAATCACTTTTTTTAAGTCATTTGATATTATAATATCAGGGTTTTGAACAACAAAATCATCCAAAAGCATATTTGCATATTGAATATTTCCTTGTTCGGATAAAATTAATGCTGCAGGAATTACATTAAAAATATTTTTCTCTCTGTTAGATAAAAAATATTCCTTCTTTTGGTTCATAACACCGGTTAATTTATAAGCCTTAATTAAATTTTGGTAATATTCAAGCTTCATGCAATCTTTTAAAATGGCTTCTTCAAAAGAAATTTGCGCCATTTTGGAAAAATCATCCCACCCTTGCAAAGGAAGCCCGTTTTTCACCTGAATTTCGCCCAATAAAAGATAAACTTTTCCCAAATTATTAAAATAAGTGGCTGTTGTTTGACTATCAGGGTTTATTCCGATTGCAATTCTGTATTCTTTAATGGCGGCAAAATAGTCTTTATCATTGTAATAAAATGTGCCCATATTGTTATGAAATTGTGCTGCCTTTTGTGCATCAATGGTTTCAACAATTGATGCTTTGTGCAAATCTGCAAAAGAAGGCAAAGAGATTAGGCAAAATAAAACTAAGAGAATAAATTTAGAGCGCAATTTCAAGGTTTTCCTTCGAGAAATTAAAGTCGACCGTCATATTCTGAAAATCTTTATCCAGCATATCTAATATATTATCATCATAATTTGGGTCATAATGGAAGAAATATAATTTTTTGGCTTTTGCAAGCTTTGCTGTTTCTATTGCCATATTAAAGGTGGAATGCCCGTAACCTTGTTTTGGCATAATCGGTGAAATGTAATCCTGATGAGTATATTGTGCATCGTGAATTAAAAGGTCGCACCCGTATGCAAATTCAATGAACTTTTTATCAGACCCAACGTAACATTCTTTATCTGTCGCATAAACAAGGGTTTTTCCGCCGTATTGAATTTTGATGCATAATGAACCGTTTTTGGGGTGTGCCGTTGTTTTGTAGGATGTAATTACAATATCATTTTCATTTTTTTCATAATTTTTCATATCGGCAGAGCTCATTAAAACATGTTCATTATTTTCTTTAATAACAAGAATCTGCCTTTGGCCGTACGATGTTATATTTATCGTCCCTTGAATTTCTTCAAGTGAAACTGGAAAACCCTTATCAAAAAGCAAAGTTGACAGGGTGTCTTTTAATTTTTCTTTACCCGTATCAGGGCCAAAAACTTCTAATTCCGTTGTTCTAATAAAAATCGGTGAAAAGAAAGGAAGGCCTTGAATGTGGTCTTGGTGAATATGGCTTATCAAAACGGTTGCCTTTATGGGGGTTCTTTCTTCTGTTGAATTACCCGATAAAATATGGTCTCTTGTTAAATTTTCACCAAGTTCAATAATCCCTGTACCGGCATCCAAAATAATAAGCCTGTCTCTAACGTTAACTTCAACGCAGGCCGTATTTCCGCCATATTTTAAGTGGCTTAATTTTGCGGTCGGATATGAACCTCTGACGCCTCTGAATTTAACCTTAAAGCTCAATTAATCGTTCCCTTCTTCTTTCATCTTTTTCATTTTTTCTTTTTCGGCTTTTTTTGCCTCTTTTATTGCTTTTTTATATTCTCTGTCAGCTTGTTTTTCGGCTTCTTTTTGAGCTTTTAATTCTTCCTTTTTAGCTTTCATTAAAGCCTTTTGCTCAGCTTTTTCTTCTTTTGTTAATTTTGGTTTTGGCACATAGCCTTTTCTTATCATAACTTCCCCGTTTTTATCGGAAGGTTTTCCGCCAAATACGGCAGAAGCTATAAGGCCTGATTTGCTCAGCTCTTGTATATCTTTTAATCGTGTTTCCCAAAAATTAAAGTTAAATATCACTCTGTCTTTGTAATTTGTTACACTGACAACCCTGAATGCGTTGGGATAAGTAACCAAAGAAGGGGTTGCAACAAAAATTGTATTTCCTTTTCTTTCAATTCTTGCAGCGTGGTAATGCCCTGCAAAAACGGCAATCGGAACTTTTTCGTATTTTTTTAATACAGCCAAATAGCTTTCCGCATTAACAAGTTTGTGGTCTTCCGATTTAAAGGGTTCAATAACAGGGTGATGTTGGAAAATCAAAATCACTTTATCTTGGTTTTCGTTTATTTCATTATCCAAAAAATTAAGCTGTTCTTCAGGCAGCATTCCGTTTGAATTTTCAATGCCTATTGTAGTATCTAAAACAATCACTCTGAAATCTTTAGCCGGAGAATATGCAAAATATGTTCTTTCGTAATTTTGGTATGGGTTTGCCATTCTTAAAATCTGGTGAACCACTTCTTTATTCATATAGTTTGGATTTTCGCCTGACATTGAACTGTCGTGGTTTCCTAAAACCAAAATTGAAGGATAATTCAAGTTTTGCAATATCGTAAAGAAATCTTTGTATAATTCTTTTGTGGGTTCATTTGTCATATCTCCCGTGAAGATAACAAAATCAAGCCCTTTAATTTTATTTATATCTTCTATTGCCGATTTCAAAAGCTCTTTTGAATGAGACAAAACTTTATACGTGGTATCAGGGGAATTTGAAGTATGCACGTCAGACACTTGTGCAAACTTCAATTCCATATCATTAAAAGAAAAATCGGCAAATGAAGCATTTATTGAAAAAATAAACGCAGCTAATAAAACTAAAGGTTTAAAAAATTTCTTCATTTTTTATGCCAAACTTTCCAATTTTTCCAATAATTCTCTATTTTGGTTTGCAAATTCTCTGCCCCTTGCTTTAATTGCATAACTTAAAGCTAAAGGCAAATTCAAGGCTTCAAAATTTTGAAGGTTATTATAATAAACTTCTTCAAAATTATCAGGAATTCTTAAAGACCAGTTTTTGTCTCCTGAAGTACCGGGGACATTATACGTATCTTGAATACCGAAGAAATCCGTGAAAAATATTTGAATATTTTCCGCTCTTGATGCAAAAACTTCAACCAATTTTGAAAAGGCAAGGAATTTATCATCCGTATATAACTTGTGCCTTATCATATCCTGCCCGTCAAATTCGCAATACAAGTCCGCCATTAAATTATTAACATGGGGTGTATCGGCTTCGGTATTTATCATATCTTTTGCCCAAAGCCTGATAGGACGGTTATCATGGGTTCCTGTCATTGCCCAAGAGTTTGGAACAATATTTTTACATCTATATGGGTGATCAGGTTCCGTTGCAATAACAAATTGAACCAATTTCATGCCGGCAAGTTCATATTTTTCCATAACTTTTACAACAGGATTTGTTAATGTGCCTAAATCTTCTGCCACAATTGCGGATTTATCAAGCCCCGCTTCAATTGCACTTTGAATAACAATTTTTTCAATCATTCTGCCATAAAGCTTAATTTGCTCATCTGATAAATTTCTAACCCATTTTTCTTCATCGGGTTTAAAGTTGGGGTCTGTATCTTCATTTGATATGATTGAATATTTTGATAATTCAGGGTGGTTTGGTGAAGAATATAATCTTCCTGCACCTTCAGCCACTTTTGGTTTGCACCCTTTTTTATAAACCCAAGGGTCAATTAAACCTACCGTATGATCAATCCTAACGCCACCGGGGTTTTCTTTAAACATTTTTAAATAAAGTTTTTTAAGAAGTTCGCCGCCTTTTCCTAAACTGCCATCGGGGTTAAAGAGTTTTTCAGGGTCCATAACGTTAAAATCCCACGCCTGACCGTCTTTTGAGAAATAATCAGGCGGACAGCCTAACGACCAGCCGTCTAAAAATAAAGATTGATAAGCCCAGCAATCACGGTCAGAGAATGCAACCTGCCTGTCTGCTATCATTTTAAGACCATTCTTTTTAGTGTATTCTTTCGTTTCTTGGCCTTGTTTTGCCAGAATAAATTGAATTAATTTATATTCTTCAATTACATCTTTGTATTTTTTATTTATTTCATCAATTCTTTTGTCTGCTTCTTTTTTATCTGCCTTATAAAAAAGGTTTTTATCAAGTTCACATTTCCATTTTGGCCAATATTCGGAATTATTTTCTATTGATAATGCTTCATAAAGTGCATCGGTATCAAGCCAGTATGCATTTTCTTTTTTGAAATTGTCAAATTCTTTTTTGAAATTTTTATCATTTAATTTTAAATAGTTTTTATAAATTTCATCAAAAGCTTCTTTGTATGCTTCAATTGCATAAGAATAAGCAGCTCTGTTTTCACCCTTTTTAGGGTTAGATTCAACAATTTTATTAAATGTTTCAACACTTAAAAGTTTATGCCATTTATTTTCGGTTAAGCTTTTTAAATCTACAAATAGGGGATTTTGTGAAAAAACCGTTCCCGTATAAGGAGACGGGTCCGATGATTTTGTTTTACCGTTAGGGCCTAATTGGATAACATTAAAAATGCCGCCGACAAATTCAAAAAGTTTTTTTGCGGCGTTTGAATTATATGTTCCAAAGCCCGTATTTTCACCGTCAAGCGATGGGAAACTAACCCCGTGGCAAATTAGTGCCATATGTTTTTTACCCAAAACTTTAAGAGCATCGGATACCAATTGTTTGTATTCTTTGCTGATTTTTTGAATTTCTGTTGCTTGCATTATTTTATTGTCCTTCCCATAGATAATATAAAATCAGTATGAAAGCCCTCTTTTTTCAAGATATTCCCTGACAGTATTTAAAGAAGACTGCACAATCCTTGTTATTCTGGAACTTGACAGGCCAACCATTTGTGCAATTTGTTTTACCTGCATATTCCTATAAAACCTGTATTCTACAATGGTTCTGTCTTTTTGAGGCAATTTTGCGATTGCTTCTCTTATAATTCTTCCTAATTCCGTAATTTCAGCATTTTCATCAGGTGTTGCATGGGTATCTTTGATAAAATCAAACGGGGAATCGTTATCAGATGAGGCTGAAGCTATTGAATCTATTGATAAAATTGTTTCATAAATTGCTTCTCTCACTTTTGTGGGTGAAACATCCAAGCTTGAAACACCTTCCTGTTGAACGGAATCTTCACCCGTTGTTTCATATTCAACGGAATCATCACTTTTATGTTTCAATGTGTACCATTTGTATCTGTTTCTAAGCTCGTTTCTAATCGCCCATCTGACAGCGGTTGCAATGTATGAGGAATTATATTTTTCCAGCTGTTCATCAGATTTATTTTTAATCAGCGCTTGTATAGCAATAATGCCTATGGAAACCAATTCCTCGCATTCCACCATATGCGAAGGAATTCTCCTGTACTCCACTTTTGCTACCTTTTGGATTATATCGATATAATCTTTTAATCTTGATTGCACTGTCATAGTTTTTTTGTATAAAATACCGTATTTTAAGTAAATTTTACAATCTTTTAGAGTTAATTGCAAATAGAACCGATTATTTGAATTAGTTTACCTTATTTTCATCATTTGGATTGTCTTTTTTGTAATATTCCATATCGTTTTTTTCTTGAATTTTCTTCATTTCTTCAATTTGCTCGCGCATTTTTTCATGTTTTTGTTTTTTGGAGTTGTAAACAAAAATCAATATTTCAGCAACCGCCTTGTATAAATCCGGCGGAATTTGGTGATTAACTTCAACCAAACGATACAATGCACGCGCCACAGGCGGGTTTTCAATAACAGGGACATCATTTGCCATTGCAATTTCTTTAATTTCCTTTGCAAAAAGCTCTGCCCCTTTTGCAACTAAAGTAGGTGATTCCATAGTTTGGGCGTCATACTTTATGGCACAAGCAACATGGATTGGGTTCGTAACAACAAAATCAGCGTCAGGCACGGAATCTTTCATTGCCTTTCTTAATAATTGCTGCCTTTTTTGCCTTAGGGCAGCTTTTACGTGAGGATCGCCTTCAGAGTTTTTATATTCGTCTTTAACTTCTTTAAAAGACATTTTTTGATCCTGCATAAATTTCCACTTGGTAACGCCGTAATCCATTGCAGCGATAACCAAAAAGGCGATGCCCGCTTTTAGAATAAAATCCGTTATTAATTTACCGAATGCAACAAGCGTTGCAAATTCATTTTCAACAACAGCCAACCCCAAAATGGCAGGGAAATGTTCCATATAAACCATCCACCCGATAAGCCCCAAAATAACAACTTTTGCAATGTTTTTAACAAGCTCAAACAAAGTTTTTGGATTCATCAGGTTTTTAAAATATTTAGTGGGGTTCAATTTATCGGGTTTTGGCATTAAGGGCGTCATTGTAAATAAAGGCCCGACTTGAATTAAATCGCCTATGATGGAAACCAAAGCCGAAAGACAAATAATGGGAACTATAATAAGCAATGTAGGAATTAAAGTTACAAACATTAAATATTTTATACCTATTTCTTCAAACCTTGCATTTGGAATTTGCTCATAAAGGTTTGAAAAAAGCCCTGCAATTTGCTGCCAAATAAAAGGCCCCAAAGAATAAATAACCAAAAACATAACAATTAATGAAATTGCGGTTGAAAAATCTTTTGATTTAACAACCTGCCCTTCTTTTCTTGCTTTTCTCAACTTTTGTTGAGAAGCCTCAAATTGCTTGTCTTCATCACCCATAAGTTTATTATAACTTGAATAATTTTCTTTTCACAAAACCTGATTAATAAAAATTTATATTAATGGTAAAATAATTTTGATAAAAATTAGTAAAGGGGGAAAAATGGAAACATTAACCAAAATGAACCTTAGCGTTAAATTTAATAGCGATGTTAATTTTGATGATTACAAGGTTTTAGGAAAAGAAGCAGTTGATGAAATTAAAGAAAGAAAAGGCAAAAGCGGCCAATTTTTAAATTGGATTGGCGTTTTGCAGGAAAACCAAATTAAAAATATTGATACATTATATTCTTTATATGAAAAAGCAAAAAAAGGCGGGTTTTCTGACCTTGCAATTTTAGGTATCGGCGGTTCAAGACACACAACGGAATCTTTGGTAAAAATGCTCGGCGTTGATGATAACATTCATTTTTATTCATCGGTTGACCCCGTTAGTTTTGAAAGATTTTCAAAAAAATTAAACTTAGATAAAACATTATTCTTGGTTGTTTCAAAATCAGGCGGAACACTTGAAACAACAACGGCATATAATTGTGCAAAAGCTCTAATGCAAAAACACTTAAATAGAGAAGATGTTTCAGACAGATTTGTTGCAATGACGGATGCTTCAAGCGAAAAAAGCGCATTAAGAAGGCTTGTTGATAAAGGCGATTTAATGGGTTCAGGCTATGTTCACGATGATGTCGGCGGCAGATTTTCAATTTTTGATGATGCAACATTATTCACTCTCTTTTGGGCAAACTATTCAAAAGAAGATGTTATTGGCCTTTTAAATTCATCTTTAGACGCACAACAAATTTATTTGAATGAAGACATCAACAAAAACCCTGCGCTTCAAATGGCAGCATTTAATGTTGATTCAAGATTAAAAGGAAATACTAAACATTTTGTTGAATATTTTGGTGATGCTTTTATGGGAACAACATTGTGGGAAAAACAACTTAAAAATGAATCTCTAAAAGCAAGAATTTCGACAGATACAAACGTTGGCCCCGGATATCTTCACTATAACGCAGAAGCAGATTTGGACGTAAACAATAAAGATTCATTCTTTACGTTCGTTTATGCAAAAACGGAAGACAAAACAACAAATGCAGTTTTAGTTGGCGTTATAAACGCTTATTCAAATATGCACCCTGTTTCAATTGTTGAAATTAACGGTTTTGACCTAAAAACTTTGGCTCAATTAATTGAACTAAAACATTTTGAAACTTTATATACAGGAAACATTTTAAGAAGAAAAGAAAACGATGTAACTTCAATGGATGTTGCAATGCCTGAAGTATTGCAGCCAAACGTTGAAATTTACAAAAAAGAAGTTAAAAAAGCTCTTATGTAAAAATAATAAAGCCGCCCGATTCAATTTGGCGGCTTTCATTTTAATTAAAAAAGCCTTTCTTATTTCTAAGAAAGGCTTTAAATTTATTTGACTTTAATTAGTCATCAGCATGGCCTGCTGTGCCTAAAACATCAATCATTTTATGTTTAACCATTTCTTTAACGGCTGTTCTGCCGGGGCCCATATATTCTCTCGGGTCAAATTTTTCAGGATGTTCAATAAAGAATTCTCTGATTGTTGATGTCATGGCTAATCTTAAGTCTGTATCGATGTTAATTTTAGCAACGCCGTGTTTTGAAGCATAATTTAACATATCTTCAGGAACACCTTGTGCATCAGGCAAGTTGCCGCCAAATTTGTTGCATTTTTCAACAAATTCTTTAGGAACTGAAGATGAACCGTGAAGAACAATCGGGTAATCGCCAAAACCTGCTTCTTTAAGAGCATCTTTGATTTCTTTTAATCTGTCAAAATCAAGTTTAGCTTCGCCTTTGAATTTGTAAGCACCGTGAGATGTACCGATTGCAATAGCTAATGAATCGCAGCCTGTTTGTTTAACAAATTCAACAGCTTCTTTAACGTTTGTGTATTTAGCATCTTTAGCATCAACATTAACGTCATCTTCAACGCCAGCTAATTTGCCAAGTTCTGCTTCAACCGAAACGCCTCTTTCATGAGCGTATTCTACAACTTTTTTAGTTAATGCAACGTTTTCTTCAAACGGGAATCTTGAACCGTCAATCATAACTGAAGAAAAACCGCCGTCAATACAAGCTTTGCAAATTTCAAAATCTGCGCCGTGGTCTAAGTGAAGTGCGATAGGTACAGTTGTTGTAGCCAATGCTGCTTCAACCAATTTGATTAAATATGTCTGGTTGGCATATTTTCTTGCCCCTGCTGAAACTTGAAGAATAATAGGTGATCTTGTTTCTTCAGCAGCTTCTGCAATACCTTGCAAAATTTCCATGTTGTTAACATTGTAAGCACCGATAGCGTAACCGCCTGCAAGCGCTTTTTTGAACATTTCGCCTGTTCCGACTAATTTTCTTTCTGACATAAATAACTCCACTTTCTATTCATAAATGTCAATAATCAAGTTCATATTATATTAAAAAAGGGGTAAAATCAAGCAACAAAAAGCGGACTGAATATCAGTCCGCTTATATTTATAGTTTTTGCTTATCCCACACGTTTAAAGCAGATTGTGGAATAGCCCGCCAAGTTAATCGGCCTGTTTGTGCTGCCGTCGCCATGGATTATTTCATCTTTATTTAAATGTTTGGCTGTTCCGCCGTATCTTTCGTCATCGGTATTTAAAACTTCGACCCAGCGGCCTTTCGGAAATTTAATCCAATATTCATTATCCTTATCTTCCCTGTAATTGGTTTCGCCGGCGTTTGTTATTGTAAACATTTCGTTGCTTGAAACATCGTCTTTTGTGCTGAATGCAACAACTTGCGACATCGGATGGTCAACAATCGTTGATTCATCAATATTACCAAGCCTTATTGCAGGGTTTTCATCATTCAATTTATTCAAATCGCTTGTAAGATTTTTAAATTGATCCATTCTTTTTTTGCCGTCTTCAGAGTATTCGATTTTTCCAATGGTTGATTCCTCTAAAGCGCTTATGCCCGGTTCGTATCCTTTTTCAATATATAAATACTCTTCATAAGGTACGGATTCAAATTTTCTGAAGAACCTAAATGGTGTTAAATCTGCATTTTCATCCCCTTGGAATGTCATTTTTGGCCCCGGAATTGAATAAGTAAGTGCCAATGCCATTTTATTTTGCGCAACTGAATCGTTAAATGCCTTTCTGATTCTGTTGAAGCCGATTTTTGAAGATGAATTTATTCCCAAAGGCGCTAAAACTCTTACTTGAAGCCTGTCTCTTTGTTTTTGAGCTTCTTCCCTTGACATATCGGGGGTAACTTCATATTTATCAAGTTCACCGGTTTGATATTTAATTGCTAAGTCTTCAGATGCCAATTGTGCTTTTTGGCAGGTTACAATATAAATTGCTTCTTCGAAAGATTTGCCTTTGTCTTTTGCATAGTCTTTGGCTCTTTCAATATCTCTCTGGCTTAAATTCATACAATCGTTAAGCCTTAATTTTGGAACCATTAATTTTGCAATCGCTCTTGTGCCTTCGTAGTTGCCTATTTCATCATGGCTTTTAACATACTTTACGCCTTGTTGAGCATTCAAAGCGGCATTCAGAAGGTTTGTAGTGTTTGGAGCATATAAAATTGAATCCAATTGATGGTAATAATTAAAATCCCATTCTGAATCCATGCCCAATCTTGAAAGGTTTCCTTTGCCTTGTATAATATCTTGAATTGCTTTTGTGTGCTCTTCTTCAGATTTTCCTTGTCCGTATTCTTCAGGTTTTAAGGGGTTAACAACTCTTTTATCGTGAACTTCTTCGCTGTTTGCCCAATAATTTCCGTTGTCGTCAACACTGACGCCGCCCCTGCCGTCTTCTGCAATTAAGAAAGCGTCAGGGTAGTGATAATTAATTTCGGCCGCCAACTGTTTTAATGTGGCATCGGATTCCATATATTTTGTCATATCGAGGCGAAGACCGTCAACATGATAGTTTTCAATCCAATTCATAGCGGAATTTATAATATAATCTCTGACAAATTCCGAATTTTCGCCTTCAAAATTAAAGCCTTCACCAAAAGCATTGGGGCCTTTTATGTAAGGACCCGTTCTTTTCAATTGAGCGCCGTCAGGGCCCAAATGGTTTGGAATAATGTCAAATACAACATTCAAGCCTTCTTTATGAGCTTCATCAACAAGTTCTTTTAATTGGTCGGGGCCGCCCAAATAATCTGAAGGCGCCATTTTATCAACACCGTCATAACCCCAGTTATAAGCGTATGTATTTTCAACATGCATAACTTCAATTGTGTTAAAGCCCATTGCTTTTATATCTTTTAATCTGTCCTTAACACCTTCATAGCTTCTTTTATCGGTAAAAGAGTCGGGGTTAAGGGCATATATTCTTGCATCTTTAACAGATAAATTTTTGCCCCTGCCGTCTGATGTTCTTGAAATTCTATTGGGATTATTTTGCCAAGCTTCATCATTTTGCCATTTGAATGCCGAATGGTCATATATGGTTGAATTTCCGATTAATTCTTCCTGATTAAACGTATAAGGATCTTTAACCGTGTCTACTTCGCCCGAACCTTTATAAATTGTGTAATAGTATCTGTCCCCCGGGGAAATTTCGCCTTTTTGAATATCCGTTCTTTCAAAGACGCCATTGCCTTTATTTTGAAGCTGATATTCTTTTTTTGTGCCGTCGGGCTTAACTACGCCCGCAATAACACTTTTTGAATCAGGGTACACATAAACTTTAAAACTGGAGCTTTCTTTTTGGTTGTCATCCGTTGCAACTCTGGCACCCCAACTTCTGTGCTCTTCAAGCTTTTTACCAAACGAAAGAGGGGTCATCCCGACTTTTTCAATTCTCATAAATATATATTCTTCCTAGTATAAAACACACCTAATTTAATAAAAACAAAAACAAATTTATTTTTGCCCAAAATTACTTATTTCGCTTCAAAAATTTCCACTTCGGAACATCTGCATGATAAACCTTTAATACAAGCAAATCTCCCTTTTCAATGTCAATTTCATCGCCCCTTTCTATGTAGACAAACGGGGTATTTTCATAAACATTATGAAAAGCGGTTTTTATTCTTGATTTATCATCATCAGGAATAATTAAGCCTTTTGAAAAATAAAAAACTTGGCTTAAGCCCTTCACAAAATATCCGCCGACAGCAAGCCCCGCATCAAGCGCCGTTTTTTTGTAATCTCTTTTGGAATACCCTACGACTTTTGCTTCCAAGTTTTCATCTTCGATTAAATGAATAACTCCGTCTATTTCAAATGATTCAGGCTGAATTACAATGTAGGCATCTCTTTTACCTCTTTTGGCATCAACCGTTTTTATAATTGTGCCGTTTAGAATTGAATTTGCCTTTATTATTTTACCGTCTGAAAGCTCTGTTTCTTCAACAACTTTTGCACTGAATACTTTTTCGTTGTCATTTTGTTCAAATTCCGTCATGCTTTGAACCAAAATATTTTGAGCCAAAACAGCAGGGGCAATAGCTATATAAAATAAAATTGTATAAAATATTTTTTTCATAGGATAATTTTAGCATACAAAATTTTGATAAGGAAAATTATTAACAAAAAAGGGTATAAAATGTTAAATTCAAAAGATTCAATTTTAATTATGATAGATGTTCAAGACAAACTTGTCGGCATGCTCTCGGATGACAAAAAAGAAACCATGGTTGAAAAAACAAAAAAAATTGTTAGTGCCGCAAAAATTTTAAACATTGATACAATTATAACGGAACAATACCCAAAGGGCTTAGGGGCAACAATTAAAGACGTTCAAGAAATTTTAGGGGAAAAATATCTTCCTTTTGAAAAAACGAATTTCTCCGCCGTTAAGGAAAATGAAATTTTTGATGCAATTAAAAAAACAGGCAAAAAGCAGGTTGTTTTATTCGGAATTGAAGCTCATATCTGTGTTTTTCAAACGGCAATTGAATTATCTGAAATGGGATATGAAGTTTTTGTTGTTTATGATATTTCACATTCAAGAAAAGATGAAGAAAAACTTCTTGCAATGAAAAATTTATCTCAGCTTGGAATTTTAACTTTATCTTTAGAAATGGTTTTATTTATGTGGCTGGCTGGTTCCAAAAACCCCAATTTTAAAGAGGTTCAAGCCTTAATTAAATAATTTTAATATCATCTAAAATTTTATTAAAATCAATTAAAGGCTTCAATTTGAGGGCATAAAAATTATCAACGTTTTGGAATTTTAAAAGTTTTACCATATCTTTTTCCGTTGTAATTGCCGCTTTTAAATTAAGCCTTTTTAATTCTTCATTTATTATATCAACCGTTTTTTGATTATATTCAAAGTGGTCATCAAAGCTTATTGTTTTTTTAATTTCTAAATTATCCAAAATGGAATAGAATTTATCGGGTGCACCGATTCCTGAAAAAGCCAAAACCTGTTTTTCGTCTATAATTTCGCCTGTTTTAATATTGTAAATTTCCCCTTTTGCCATTTTGCAAATTTCAAAATCTTTAATGTTTTTTGTTATATAGGGGTTAATTTCACCACTTCCGCCTTTTTGAACAACAATAATTTTATCCGCCCTTTTAATTTCAATCAAAGGCTCTCTTAAAGGCCCCATAGGAAGACAAAAACCGTTTCCGAAAGCATTTTTTGAATCTATTAAAAGAAGGGATAAATTCTTTTTTATTTTTCTGTTTGAAAACCCGTCATCCATAATAATGACTTGAATATCAAAATTTTCTTTTAAATATTTTGCGGCTTTTACCCTATCTGATGAAGTTACGACAACAACATTTTTTGTTTTTTTGGAAATTAAACTAACTTCATCGCCCGATAATATTGGATTATCAATTAAAATTTCATCAAAATTTTTAATTAAGTTAACCTTTTTATTGTCTAATTTGCCTTGATAACCTCTTGATAAAATTGCAACTCTTAAATTTTTTTCTGCCAAAAAGTTTGCAAGTTCAATTACAACAGGGGTTTTACCAACACCGCCCGTTGTTAAGTTGCCGACACAAATTATAAAAGGTTCAACAATTTGTTCTTTTAAAAAGTTTATTTTGTACAAAAAATTTTTTAAATTTATAAAAAGAAAATAAAAAACGGTAGGTAAAATAAATAAAACGGTTAAAAGCACTGATTTTTTGCCGTAGTGAAAATCTGTTATTTTCTTTTTAATATCAAATGTCATAATTAAAACATTAACCTGAACAATAAGAACCTTTTATTCAATTTTTCAGAGAATTTTCTTAAGTTTCTTGTTGTTATCATGGCATCTTGAATTGTATTATTGATTGTTAATTGTTCTTCCCCTGAAACTTCGTTTACTTTTTTTAAGTTTTCATTCACTTCTTTTACCGCATTATTAATGCCCGAAACTGATTCTTTAAGATCTTTTCTTAATTTTTCATCGCCTGCAAATTCATTAACATAACAGGAAATATCAGCCAAATTTCTTGAAATTTCACTTAGGTCGGAAAGCATTTCTTTTGTTTCGGGGTTTTCAAGCATTGTATTAACGTTATCTGACAATCTGCCGACAGATTTTATTGCATTTTGCAAATCTTTTTGAGTTTGTTTATCACCCACAATGTCATTTAAATTATCAGACAGTACGGAAAGTTTTTTGGTTAAAATATTTGTTTGTTTTAAAACAGCATCCAATTCATCCTTGCTTGAATCAATTAATGCCATTGCCTTATCTATTGTGGTTGTTGCTTTTTTGGTTAAATCGTTAATGTTTACAACGGATTCTCTTATATCGGTAACAAATTCATCCGATAAAATTTCCATAACTCTATCGTTAACACTTGCAAGAGAATGAGCAGCCTTATATTGAAGTTCAAGAAAATCGCTTATTCTCATAGGTTCTATTATTGTGTAAGGGGAATCCGTCATAGGTGCTTCCATTTTTGCACCGTTTTTAAGTTCTAACCTTAAGGTGTTATTAGCCGTAAGATATGCGGCAATATTGGAATTATCCAAAATAAGCCCCGGTAAATCTATTGTATAGCCGATTTTTAAGGTATTTTTTGTTTTAAATTTTGACCTGTATTCTAAAGGAGCTGCAGATGTAGGTATAACTCTTGCATCTTCCACTTTGCCTATTTTTGTAAATTTATCGGATAAAACCATATAAACATCTTGGCCTTCTTTAATATTTGTTGATGTTTTGTTTGTTTCCATATAAATATAATTAACCTTTGGCGGCATAACTTCTAAAAATTGTTCACCGATAAGCCCCGATTGCTGAATTGAAATTGTTGAAGCATGGGGAATTTTAACGCCTTTTTCGGTTATAACAAATTTAACTTTAACATGGCTGTCTTTACCTGCCACAACAGGAATAATTTCTTCAATTTGGCCGATTCTAAGCCCCATCATCTGAACGCCCGAACCTGCACGAATACCGTTTATATCATGGAAAATAACTTCAATTCTCTCACCCGATGATAAGCTTCTGCCTTTAATCCAAAGCACGGTGAAAATAAGAATTATAAGTGCGGTAACAGTTAATATACCAACTTTTAGGGATGAAGAAACTTTTCTGTTTGAAGCCATAATCTCTTCTCTAATACTAACGGGTTGATTATACTATAAAAAAAATT
>CALUWE010000011.1 GCA_944324425.1 Candidatus Gastranaerophilales bacterium | reverse complement strand
AATGAAATAAGTATGGCTTCACCTGCAAATACCAAAATTATATATTTTATAACACCTAATATATCTTTATACATAAGTTTTATTTTACTATATTTTTTCCCTTATATGGTATATAACAAAATAGTTTTCAAGTAATTTCCTTTCCTGCATTCTGTGCCCCCAGTTGTTTACTTTTGTTGCTAAGGGGTTAAATATCTTGTCTATAACACCTTTTGCATTTGGGTCAGGTTCTCTATGTTCAAAATCGTAATAATCATATATCATAGCTTCAAAATAGCCGTCTTTTGTTATATGAGGATTATACATTTTGCATTTTTGAAGTGCAAGATAGGCATCCCAGTCTTTAAATGGATTAAATTCCAAATCTTGTATTTCAAACTTTTTATTTTCTTTTAAGGCTTTCATATTTTCTGATAAAAATTTTTGCACTTCTTTTGTTTTTAATAAGTTTTTAGATTGCTTTGAATTACTGTTATAAACAATCCCTCTTGTATATTTTGGCATTTTAATTTTATCTAAAGCATTTTTTAAGTTTTTATTTTTAATATCATCTATTGAATTTAAAACTTTTGCATCTTTATTTTTCTTTGCAGGTTCAAGCCAATTCAGAGCATTTTGAAGGCAATCGCCCGAAATAACCGGTTTTTTCCCTATTGTATTTGCACCCGTAGAATAAAATGAATCTATTTTAAGATTAAGCAAAAAATTACTGCACTTGCATTTTATTTTAGGTATATTATTAAGAACTTTTATATAGCTATTGCCGCTATTTATAGCGTTTTGGATGTTTTTATTTTTTAAATTCGCCATTTCTGCTTGTTTCTTATAATCTTGAAATTGGCTGTTTACAAGCTTGGTTTTAGTTTGTAAATCTAAAACATCTTCTAAAATTTTACATTCGTCTTTTTTATGGGGTGTATCAGCTGAATATTCTTTTAATTGTTGAATATCAACCAGATGAACCCTTGTTTCTTTGTCAAAATTTTGAAAATTTTTATTTAATTCATATATTTTAGCTGAATTGGTTTCATTTTCTTTTTTTAACTTTTCAAAATCTATTATTTTTTGTGTTATTTCTTTGTATTCTTCGTCTTTATTATTGGCGCAGGTTTTAAGATGTTTTGCAAGTTCATTTTCGTATTCGTCTTTTATAACGTAAGCTTTATTTAATAAATCCCGCAAACTTTCTTTGTTTATTTCGCAATCGGTGTTTATTTCTTGTATTGTTCCCAAATAAGTTTTTGTTTCCGCAATTATATTTTCAACCGCATTTTGTGTTTTATTTAGAAGCTCTTTACAATCACATTTTTCATATTTTTCTTCCGAAACAACTTTTACAACTTCACACTTACAATTAGGGTGGGGTTTTTCAGGTATTTCATCTTCAGAATAAAATATTTTGCCGTCAAGCGATTTGCATTTTTCACAAGTATTTTTTTCTTTTTCAGATTTCCAAATCCAATATTCATTTGTTTTTGTCATAATCTTCCCTTTTTTCCTTATATTTCAATCATACCAATTTTTAAAACCGGCAAAAAAATAGGGGGCAAATTCTTTATTTAAAGGCTTTTAAACTTGTTTTATATTTTTTATTGTTGGTGGTAAAATTATTAATGTTAAATATTTTTGAAGGAAAGAATTGATGGAAAACATAGATTTACACACCCTAAGGCATTCTTGCTCGCACATTATGGCGCAAGCCGTTCAAAATTTATACCCCAATGCACACCTTGCAATTGGCCCTGCTATTGATAACGGCTTTTATTATGATTTTGACATAGAAGGCGTTAGCTTGGGTGATGATGACCTTAAAAAAATTGAAGATGAAATGAAACGTCTTGTTAAAATGGATTTAAGGTTTGAAAAACATTATATAGAAGATGTTCAAAAACAAATTGATGAATTTAAGGCTCAAGGCGAAATTTATAAAGCAGAACTTTTAGAAGAACACAAAAATGATAATCCTACATTATATTTAACAAAAGATAAAGACGGAAACGTTTTATTTAACGATTTATGCTCAGGCCCCCACCTTGAAAATACCCGCCCGATTAAAGCTTTTAAACTTTTATCGGTTGCAGGCGCATATTGGAGAGGGAATGAAAAAAATAAAATGCTCCAAAGGGTTTATGCAACTGCATTTTTAACCAAAGAAGACTTAAACGCTTACCTTACAATGGTTGAAGAAGCAAAAAAACGTGACCACAGAAAATTGGGAACTCAACTGGATTTATTCTCTATCCATGATGAAATTGGCTCAGGCCTTGTTTTGTGGCACCCGAATTTAGCAGTTGTAAGAGAAAACATTGAAAACTATTGGAGAGAAGAACACAGAAAAAGAGGCTATGTAATTGTTAATACTCCCCACATTGCAAAAACCAAACTTTGGGAAATTTCAGGCCATATAGACCATTACAGAGAAAATATGTTCTTTGTTCAAAAAGAAGAAGATTCAGACGAACAATTCATAATTAAACCAATGAACTGCCCCTTCCACATTTTAATTTATCAAGCTCAAAGGCGCTCATACAGAGACTTGCCGATTAGAATGGCAGAACTTGGAACAGTATATAGAAAAGAAAAATCAGGCGCACTTGGCGGCTTAACCCGTGTTCAAGGCTTTACTCAAGATGATGCCCACATTTTCTGCACACCTGAACAGCTTGTAGGCGAAATTAACGAAATTATTGATTTTGTTGTTGATGCAATGAAAATTTTCAATATGACATTTGAAGTTGAATTATCAACCCGCCCCGAAAGCTATGTCGGTTCTCTTGAAAATTGGGAAAGAGCGGAAGCAGGCTTAAGGGAAGCAATGGATAAAAGGGGCATGAAATATGACATAAATGAAGGCGATGGCGCATTCTATGGCCCTAAAATCGACTTTAAATTTAAAGATGCAATCGGAAGAACTTGGCAATGCGCTACAATTCAATTAGATTTCAACCTGCCTGAAAGGTTTGACCTCAAATATCAAGATAAAGACGGCGCCCTTAAAACACCTGTTATGCTTCACAGGGTAATTTTCGGTTCAATGGAAAGGTTCCACGGCATTTTAATCGAACACTATGCAGGTGCTTTCCCTGTTTGGTTAGCACCAACTCAAGCAGCAATTGTTCCTATTGCAGAAAGGCACAATGAATATTGTGAAAAACTTTTCTTTGAAATGAAACAAAAAGGCTTAAGGGTTTTATTTGATGACAGGTCAGAATCTATGAATTATAAAATAAGAGATTGCCTGCAAAATAAAAAAATTCCTTATGTTGTTGTTGTCGGCGACAAAGAAATTGAAACTGGCGCCCTTGCAATCAGAAAAAGAGGCGTTGGCCAAATTGGCGAGATGATTAGAGAAGATTTTATCGAAAAACTAATCAACGAAAACAAAACAAGAGGACAAGAAGAAATTAAATAGTCTATAAAACGCATAAAAATCGGGCTTTTTGAACATTGTTTCATAAGGCTCGATTTTTATTTGTAACAAAATGTTACAAATAGGCAATTATTTCATATAGCTATACTTTATATATACAAAGAGAGATGAAAAGAGGATTATCATGTCGGGAGATTTGACAGGTAAATTTAACTATTCAAGCTTAATTCGAACCCTTAAAGATAACGGCGTTCAAAATGCAACGGTTGCCGCAAAAAGGGTTGGGCGAGACAATGATATAGATAACATAAAAGAAATTGACGGCTCGGAAGAAATTAAAATTGCTCAAAGTATATTTGACAATGCTCAAACAGTAGAAGCAACAAACCCGTTTGAGCTTCAAAATCAGGCCGCAATTTTCCCGTTTGATAATGCATATACCGAAAAATTAAATGCAGGCAAAATAATGTCAGACGGCGACAGCGTTATGCAATTGCCTGAAATATATAATGACGATGAGTACGAAGTAGCAGATTATGAAGACTATTATAACTTTGGCGATGTTGCTCAAAACCCAATCACAGAAGGCGATGTTCCCGAAAGTTTTCACCCTGCGGATGAAATTGACGATGTAAAAATTAAAAATATGCCATATGTTCCTGGCGAAGATGATAATGTTACGGTAAGAGAATTGCCCGGTACCTTTGGACAAGAAAACGATGTTAAGCTAAGATTGTTAAATTCAGATTATAATAAAGACACAAATGATTATAAAAATGATGCCGAATTGGCTTCAGGATTATATTCTGCGCCCATTACACAGAAAAAAGATGCTGAATCAACGGATGCTGCCCAATCCGAAAATGAAGATGTCATCAAAGATGATATGATGGATATGGATATGCAAAACGATTCATTCAGTGCAAAATAACCCGAATTTCAGATATTTTAATCAAGGCAAACTTTTAATGCTTTAAATTGTCAATTTCTTTGATTTGTTTTTTGTTTAAGGCTTTAACTTTGCCCAAAAGTTTTGCACATAAATAGGTTTTACAATAAGCTTGAATAGATTCCAATGAATAAAAAGCTTCTTTTAAATTAATGCCGCCAACAACTATGCCGTGGTTTTTCATTAAAACTGCATTTTTATTTTTAAATAAATTGGCAACATCTTCCGCCAATTCCATTGTGGATGGCAGATAATATTTTGAAATAGGAATCGAGCCAAAATAAAAACCGAATTCAGGCATTATAATTTCGTTAATTTCTGAACCCGAAACCGCAAAGGCCGTAATTTCCGGCGAATGAGAATGAATTATTGCTCTTATATCCGGTCTTTTTTTATAAATTGCAATATGCATATTTTTTTCCGATGACGGTTTTTTGTTTCCTTCCAAAACGTTGCCTGAAAAATCCATTTTAATAATCTCGTCTGCAGTTAAATCACCGGCAGCACTCCCTGAGGCTGTAATTAAAATGTTGTTATTATCATCCAAACAAGAAATATTTCCGCTTGTGGCGGGACTTAGGCCTTTTTCATAAACTCTTTTTCCGTAATATATTAAATCTTCTTTATTCATAAAACTATTGTACTAAAAAAATGTCCATGGTTAAATATTTTTAGCACATTAATTTTAATGTGACTTCATTTTGAAAGGGGCTGTTTTCAATTAGCAGCAATCAGACTAAAAATATAGAAATCGCGCGCCATTCCGGTTTTTGTTACGGTGTTAAAAGGGCCGTCGAGACGACAAAAAAAATAAAAAGAGATTTTCCCGATAAAAACATTTTTATTTTAGGGGAATTGATTCATAATTCTTCTGTCATAAAAGAATTAGATGAACTTGGTATAAAAACCGTTGATAAATTGATAAACCCTGCCCCTAAAGATTCAATTTGCATTATAAGAAGCCACGGTGCAAGCATTGATTCAATTAACGAAATAAAAAATATGGGCTACGAAGTTATAGATTTAACCTGCCCTGACGTTAAAAAAGTTCAAGATACAGCTATGAACCTTGTTTTGGATGGTTATTTTCTTTTAATTTTAGGCAGGCAAGAGCACCCCGAGGTTATGGCAATTGAACAAAATGCAAAAAGAACCGCAGAAAACAAAGAAAATGTTCTTGTTATAAAAGATTTGGATGAATTAAAAGAAAACATTGAAATAATCAAAGCTCATAAAAAAGTCGGTATTGTTATTCAAACAACTCAAAAAATTGAATTTTTAAAACAAGTGGTTGAATATTTAATTGATAAAATAAAAGATTTAAAAATAATGAACACAATATGCCAATCAACCAATTTAAGACAAAACGAAGCAAGAGAAATGGCAAAAAAATCTGATTTGATGGTGGTTGCAGGCTCTAAAAAAAGCGCTAACACAACACATTTGGCTGAAATTTTATCTAAAGTAACAACCACATTGCATATTGAAGATGATATTGAGCTTGAAAATTATAAAGAAATCATCCAAAAGGCAAATAACATCGGAATTACAGCGGGGGCTTCAACTCCTGATTACATAATAAAAAGAATAGAAGAAAAATTAAAAACAATATAGAAAGGTAAAAAATAAAATGGAAACAAAAGAATTGATGTCAAAAGAAGAATTTGAAAAAATGCTTTCTGACAGCTACACTTACAAATTGAATGTAGCAGACGTTGTAAAAGGCGTTATCGTTAAAAAAGAAAAAGACGGATATTTGGTAGATATCGGTGCAAAACAAGAAGCTTTTCTTCCTAATCGCGAAGTTACAAACTTTTCTGAACAAAATCCTGATGATGTTGTTAAACTTTGGGAAGAAAAAGAATTTTATGTTATGAAAGACGAAGAAGATGATGAAGTTGCAACATTATCTTTAAGAAAATTATCCTGCGCTCAAGCTTGGGCAAAATTATCAGAAATTAAAAACAGCAACGAAAATGCTATGGCAAAAGTTGTTTCTTCCGTTAAGGGCGGCTTGATTGCTGAAATTGAAGGTTTAAGAGGCTTTATTCCTTCATCTCAATTAAGAACCGGCACAGCAAGCGACAACCAAATCGGTCAAGAAATTGAAGTTAAAATTTTAGAAGTTGACCCGAAAAGAAACAAACTTATTCTTTCTCAAAGACAAGTTTATACTCAACAAAGAGAAATGGTTGCCGATGAAGTTATTTCAAGATTGGCAGTTGATCAAATCGTTGAAGGTGAAATTGTAAGAATTGCAGACTTTGGTGCGTTTGTTGACATTGAAGGTATTGACGGGCTTCTTCCTATTTCAGAAATTTCTTGGGAAAGAATTAAACATCCGTCGGATGTTGTTTCGTTGGGACAAAGAATTGAAGTTAAAATCATAAAAATTGATGAAGAACTTAAAAGAATTTCATTATCTCTTAAAAGAATGGGTGCAAACCCTTGGGATGAAATTGCAGATAAATTAAAAGAAGGTGATGTTGTAAAAGGCACCGTTAATAAAATCACATCCTTCGGCGTTTTTGTAAACATTTACCCCGGTGTTGAAGCGCTTCTTCCTTCAAATGAAATTTCAGAAGAACACGTTAACTTGAACAATATGTTTACGGTTGGCGAAGAAGTTGAAGTTTTAATCAAAAAATTCACACCTCAAGAACACAGAATCGGTTTATCTTTAAAAGATAAAAATTAGTTTTTGTTTTAATTGATAAAAGGGTGCAAGATTATACCTTGCACCCTTTTGTTGTGCCTTTGGCTATGTTTTTTGAATTTAATATTTTATAAATTTTATATTTTCTTCTAATGAATGTTTTATTTTGTTTAGTCAAAATAGTTATAAGAACACACTGTTTCAAGGATAAAATTTATTTTGCTAAAAATTGTCCCTTAACACAAGCCACCGCCCTTTTAGTTTAAAAGGGCTTTTTATATTAAAAAAGAGGTCTCCCTCAAAGACCTCTTTTTAACAAAACTCATAAGAAATGAGCCGACAAAATCATTTTTCCTGTTCAAAATTTTATATCGCAACCCCGAATTAGATAACAGTGGTTTTATCGACTCACAATATTATGATAGCGCACTTTTTAGCCCTTTTTATCGCCCGAGAGTAGTAATGCTTTAGAATTAGTCTTAAAGCCTTTATATCAGAGGCTTTGAGATAAAACCAAAAAAGCCCGACATCACAGCATTTGAGGCCAAAATTTACAATAATTTATATTATTTTAAATTTTTCCATGCCAAATTAAAAAATAAACCATGCTACCCTTTAACAGCCCCTTCATTTTCACCTTTAATAAAGTATTTTTGAAGAGAGATAAAGAAAATTAAGATAGGAATAATAGAAACAATTGAACCTGCCGCAATAAGCCTGTAATTTGCACTAAATGCGCCTTGAAGTTCATTGATACCGACAGGGAGAGTAAATAAGCTTTGTTTTGTTAAAATAATGCTTGGCCACAAAAATTCGCCCCAGCTTCCAACAAATGTAAAAATTGCAAGAACAGATAGTGAAGGTTTTATTAGAGGTAATAAAATTTTAGTGAAAATTTGAAAAGAATTACACCCGTCTATAAAGGCAGATTCTTCAAGTTCTTTCGGAATGGTTAAAAAGGCCTGCCTTAAAAGAAATATTCCAAAGGCATTAACACAAAACGGCAAAATCATTCCAAGATAGCCGTTGAAATCTGAAATTGAATCAATCAAATTCATTTTTAAAATAATTATATAAAGGGGAAGCATAATAGCTTGAAAAGGAATCATAAGGGTTAATAAAATAAGGAAAAATGAAGTATTTTTACCCCTAAAATTCATTCTGGCCAATGGGTATGCCGCAAGAGATGAAAAAATTAAGTTTAAAATAACGGTAAATGCTGCAACAATAAAACTATTTATTGCATATTTTATAATAGGAACTGCTTTTAAGACTTCATAGAAATTATTAAATGTTGGAAACTTCGGAATTAAAACAGGGGGGTATTGAAAAATGTTTTCACTTGCACCTTTCATTGCAGTTGATGTTAACCACAAAAACGGCAGCAAGCAAAAAAGTGAGATTAAAATTAAAGTTAGATGAATTAAAAACCCTTTTATGTTTTTCATAGGCCGTATTTATCCCTTTCAAAACACAAAATGTTTATGGTTGAAAAAATAGTAACAAGAATAAGCAAAATAACACAAGCTGCGCTTGCAGCGCCTAATTCCAAACTTTCAAAAGCGTTTTCATAAATATAATAAACAATTGTTTTTGTTGAATTCAAGGGGCCCCCTTTTGTCATAACATAAATTTCAACAAAAACTTTAAGAGCAGAAATTGAGCTTATTGTTGTAACAAGCGCTATTACAGGCATTAAGTGCGGAATTGTAACTGTTAAATGTTTTTTAAAAAAGCCTGCTCCATCTATATCTGCTGCTTCATACAGTTCTTTTGGTACACTCATAAGAGCGCTTAAATAAATCATCATATAATAACCAATCCCTTTAAAAATGGTAACAAGGGCAACCGATACCATTGCAACATTTGGGTTTGAAAGCCAATTAACAGGTTTTATATGAATTAACCCCAATAAATAATTCAACAGCCCTTCAGGCTGATACAGCCACTTAAAAGCAATTGCGACAACAACAATCGAAACAACAACGGGGATATAAATTATTAATTTATAGAGGTTTGAAAATTTAATTTTTTGATCAATCAAAATTGCCACAAATAACGGAAAAATAACCAAAAAAGGCACACATAAAATTAAAAACCAAAATGTGTTAAATATGGATTGAACAAAAACTTTATTTTGAAAAACTTGAATATAATTTGAAAAGCCTGTAAAAACGGGGGTATAAAAATCTTTTGAATAATCAAAAAAGCTCATAATAACAGTTTGAAAAAAGGGAAGAAAGAAAAACAATGAAAGGCACAAAAATGCCGGAAAAAGAAAAATATAAGGTGTTAAAAAATTGTTTTGTTTCATCAAACTTATAATAGAATAATTTTATCTTTGGGTAAAGTTTTATTTGTTGTAAAATTAAACTTATGAGGAAGTTTTTTTGGATTTTATTATTAGTTTTAGTTTTATTTTCACCAAATGCAATGGCTGCGGTTGGTGAAAAAACAACAATCAGAGTGGGAATTTCAAATAATTCGTTTTCAACTTATGAATATATGAATGCTTCTTTTGTTCCGAACGGTAATATCAGCATCATTGATATGACATCAGGCGAAAAGTTTGACGCTGCTCCTTATTCAAATATAGACGCAAGAATTGCAAACGGGGTTTTTTATATTAATCTGGACGGCAAAAACATTTTAAAAGAAGCAAAAGGCCCTATTGTTCTATCAGGCGCAGGTAAAATCGGCATTAAAAATTTAAAAAGGAAAGGAACACCCGCTTATTACAACGGCATAATTGAACTTAAACAAATTAAAGATAATAAATTCAATATAATTAATGTTTTATCCATGCAAGATTACCTGAAAGGTGTTGTACCGAATGAAATGCCCGTTTCATTCGGCCTTGAGGCGCTTAAAGCTCAAGCGATTGCCGCAAGAGATTATGCAAACCGTGAAAATACCGCATATAAAAACTATGACGTTTGTGATTCAACGGCATGTCAAGTTTATTACGGCGCAAACAGCGAAACTTCAATTTCAAATAAAGCAGTAGATGAAACCCTTGGAATTTACGCTCTTTATGATAACGATATAATTCTAACGCTTTATTCTTCAACTGCTTCAGGTATAACGGAAAGTTATTTAAATACCTATGGCAATGGCGCTGTTAATAAGCCCTATTTGGTTTCTGTTCAAGATAATAAAGACCTGAAAGAATTAAGAAGCGAAAAAGATTTAGAAGAATATTTTAAAGAAAAAATTCCCTCATTTGATATGAATTCACCAAAATACAGGTGGGAAAAGAAATTTGACAGATTTGAATTGGAAGAAATTTTAGCAAAAACTTTATTGGAACAATCAAAAGCGGGGGCAGTTTTTCCGAAATATACAGGCGAAAAAGAATTTTACGGTTTAGAAGATATTAAAGTTTTAAAAAGAGGAGATTCTTATAAAGCACTTGAAATTGAAATAAAATCTGTGTCGGGAGATTATATTGTTTCAAAGGAGCTCCCTATAAGAAGGCTTTTTAAACAAAACGGCTCATTTTTGCCGAGTGCAAATTTTATAGTTGATAAAGAGACCGATAAAAAAATTGAGGATGAAGAAAAAGAAGAAAATAATGAAAAAGAAGACGGCGCCATATTTAAAATGAAAGAAAAGAAAAATGAAGGCGTTATAGAAGAAGAAAACCACAAAAAAATATACAGAACAAAATTAGGCAAATTGCTGCCCACAACTTTTACAATCTATGGCGCAGGCTTTGGCCATGGGGTTGGAATGAGCCAATATGGCGCAGGGTATTTAGCAAGCTATGGTGTTAGTTTTCAAAATATTTTAAAACATTATTATAAAGGAATTTATTTGGGTACAATTCCAAAAAATGTTTCATACAACGAAATTGATATGAATTATGTTCAGGAATTTTATTTCAAAAAGAAAAACGAACCTTCAAGAAATGCGCTCAATCCTTCAAAAAGCCCTCTAAAAAGCGAATTGAAAGACCTTTTAAAAGAAGATAAAAATAAATGTTTCCTTATAATTGAAAACCCTGATAAAGTTTCAAATATTTCGTTTTTTATAAACGATTATTATTTTAACCCCGAAGTTTCAGGGTTTAATAAGAAATTTATTAAAACAGATATTACAAACTTTTTAGACGACGGAAAAAATAAAATTATTTTTAAACCGTTAAGTGAAAAAGATAAGAAAAAAACCATCAAATTCTATTTAATTTTTGGAGCGGATGAAAATGAGTGAACCCGTAAATGAGGTTAAAAATAATGACGGGCAAGGGCTTTTAAAGGCTGCAAGTTTTATTGCAATTATAATTTTATTGTCAAAAGTTGCGGGCTTTTTAAGAGATGTTGTTGTTGCAAATTATTATGGCGCAAGTGTTGTTTCAGATGCTTATTTTTATGCTTATCAAATTCCCGCTCTTGTATTGGTAATTTTAGGCGGTGTCGGGGGCCCTTTCCATAGCGCCACGGTTGCCGTTTTCTCAAGAATAGTAAAAGATTTTACAACTAAACCCGAAGAGCACGTAAAAAAACTTTTTAATACGTTTGAAACATTTTCTATAATTTTATTTTTAATTTTGACTTTAATATGTTTCTTTTTTCCTCATCAGGTTATGCAATTAATTATAAACGGCGATAATTCGGAACTTTTGGGCTATGCTTCAGAACTTTTAAAAATAATGTCGCCTATTATTTTAATAGGTGCCGTTATCGGTTTATACTATGGAATTTTGGTTACTTATAAAAGGTTTTTATTGCCCAATATTTCTCCATCCATGCTGTCTGTTGGCGTTATTATTGTCCTTTTAATTTCAAAAGGGGATAAAACGGGTTTTTACCTTGCAGTCGGTACATTGTTCGGTGCATTTTTACAATTTTTATTGCAGGCGCCCGTGGTTAGAAAAATAGGATATTCATTTAAACCTTCATTTGATTTTTTCAAAAATAAAAATTTTAACGAAATATTGGAACTTTTATTCCCCGCCTTTTTAAGTTCAACCATAGGGCAATTAGGCGTTTATGTTGATATGTTCTTTTCATCTAACTTAAAAGAAGGCGCTTGGACCGCTTTTGGCTATGCAAACAGAATTTTTCAATTTCCCGTCGGTTTGTTGCTAACTGCAATTTTAGTTCCCTTGTTCCCTTTGTTTTCAAGATTGGTTGGGCAAAAAGATATAGAAGGCGTCCGCCATTACTATAAAAAAGGTATAGGAACGCTAATTTATGCAGGCACATTTTTAATGGTGTGTATTTTTGTTGTTCGAACGGATGCCATAAGGCTTGCGCTTCAAAGGGGTGCATTTGATTATGATGCAACCATTTTGGTTTCAGACATTTTATTTTTTATAACTTTATCAATCATTCCATACGTTGTAAGAGATAGCGCAACAAGGCTTTTTTATTCGTATGGCGATTCAAAGACGCCTTTTTTAATTGCAATCGGGTGTATTATTTTAAAAATATTTTTGAATTTGCTTTTGGTAAAGCCGCTGGGAATAAACGGCATTGCCCTGTCAACCACGCTTGTAACTTTGTTTAATGCTTCAATGCTCACAATTTTGTTAAAAAGAAAAATAAGCATAGGTTATAAAAGTTTAATTAAAAACTGCTTTAAAATTTTGATTGCAGCTGCAATAACATTTTTAATCGGTTGGTTTGTTTCTGATATTTATTCAAAATTTATCGAATGGAATTTTATTGTTGGCTTAATTAAACTTCTTTTGATAGGAATTATTATGACGGTTTCATATTTCGGTTTATCACACATTTTAAAAATTGAATATATGGAAGAATTGATTTCAAAAATAAAAAATAAATTTAATAAAAAGGCAAATGATAATGAAATATAATAAAAATGATATTTTAGGTTTTGAAACAGATACCGTTTGGGGAATTGGCTGCCACCCCGAAAATGAAACCACTGTTGATAAAATTTATGAACTTAAAGGAAGGGATAGAACGAAGCCTTTAATTTTAATGAGTGATGATATTCAAAAATTATACCCTTATGTTAAAAGCATTCCTTCTTATGCCAAAAGTTTAATTGATAAATTTTTCCCGGGCGGGCTTACTTTAATTTTTGAAAAAACGGAAAAATGCCCCCTTTTTATAACATCAAATAAAAATACGGTTGGAATTAGAATTCCAAACCACGCTGGCTTTTTAGACATTGCAAAAAACTTTGAAGGCGGGGTTTTAGCAACAACATCTCTTAATTTATCAAATATGGAGCCTGTTAAAAATTATAATGAAGCAATTGAACAGTTCGGAGATAAGATTAAAATAATTAAACCAATGGGTAACATTCCCCCAAAAGGAACGGCTTCAACCGTTGTTTTATGTACAGGCGCAGAACCGATTGTTTTAAGACAAGGGGATATTATTATTTAAGGCTTGATTTTATGTGGTTTTTTGCAAAATTAACCGCCTCTTTTTCTGTGTGGAAAACGTTTTCTTCGCCTATTTGAGAAATAATGTTCAAATCTTTTAATTGGTTTAAAACAGCTTCAGATTTTATAATAAGCATTAAAATAATATGCTGAGCTTTTAATCTTATAATAATATCTTCAAGCGCAAAAACGGCAGAGATGTCCAAAAGCGAGGTTGATTCATAGTTTATAACCAAATATTTTGTCCCAAGCATTTCATCAAACTGAGAAACAATTTGAGTTGCAGACCCAAAGAAAAATTGCCCGTCTATATGAACAACTCTTATTTTATATTTATAATTTTTGGTTAATTCCGCTTCCAACAACAGGTTTTCAGGCTCTATATTGTAAGTTGTTTTTGTTAAATTTGTTTTATCTGCCACCCTTTTAGCATATAAAAGCGCAGCTAAAGTTATTCCTGCGCCAACTGCAAAAATTAAATTATAAAATACAGTTAATGAAAAGACTGTAAATAAAATAATAAGGTCATCTTTCGGTGCATATTTTATAACTTTTAAAAGTTTAACATCAATTATATTAATCCCTATTTTAATCAAAATGCCTGCTAAAACGCACAAAGGGATTTCTTTTACAAAGGATGAACAAATTGTAATTAATAAAATTAAAATAACAGGGTTAATAAAAGCGGCAAGCCTTGTTGTGGCGCCTGAATTTATTGCGGCAACGGTTCTCATTGTGGCGGCAGAACCCGTCATAGAGCCTGTCAGAGCACAGAATAAATTCCCCAGCCCTTGAGAAAACAAGGTTTTATTTGCATTTGTTCTTTTATTTTGAAGCGAATCTGCAACAAGGCTTGTCATCATGGTTTCAGATGAACAAATGACAGCTAAAGTCAAAGCATAAGGAAATGCTTTTGAAATCAGTTCAAAATCAAAATTCGGAATTATAAAATTCGGGAAAGAGATTGAAATGTTTGCAATTTTATCAACATCGGCGCCTACTTTTATTGAAATAAAAGTAACCAAAATTAATGCAATTAATTCAGAAGGTATTATTCTTGATATTTTTTTAGGTATTGCAAAAATTATAATCAAGGTTAAAAGCCCCAAAATAAGGGCTGTTTTATTAACTGAACCTAAATTTAAAATCAGATATTTAACGCTTTCAAACGAATTTGATAAAGCCTTGTTTCCAACAAGCGGGTTTAATTGCATTAAAATTAATATTGTGCCGACACCGTTTAAAAAGCCTGATATTACAGGATATGGAACATATTTAACAACTGACGGCGCATTTGTTAAAGATATTAAAATTTGAATTATTGCAGATAAAAATAAAACTAAAATAACGGAAGATAAATCGCCCTGAAAATTAGCCGCGACAGATGCCGTTATAATTGCAACAGGGCCTGTGGGGCCTGAAATTAAAGGAACTTTGCCCCCAAACAAACCTGCAATAAAACATAAAATTATAGCACCCCAAACCCCGCTTGAAGCACCCATTCCAACCGCAACGCCAAATGCAAGCGCTTGGGGAAGTGCCACAATTGAAGATATAATGCCGCCTTGGATGTCGCCTTTTAAATTACTTAAAAAATTCATTATATTTATACTAACATAAATTTCAATTTTTTAAGATTTCATAGTTATAATTATTTTTTAAAATTTTAATTATTTTATTTTTAATAAAAAGGTTATTTGGCTCTATTTCAAAAATAACCGAATATTCATTATCAGACCTTAAAATTTTTGGGTAGCTTAAAATGGGTTTTACTTCTGCAAATTCTCCAATCGGAATGATTTTTTTCAATTTGCTTGAATAAATTGCAAGCGAATTGATTCCGATAAAATCTTTTCCCTTTAAAATGACGGGGATTCTGACATCGTCTTTAAAATAATAGGTTAATGTAATTCCGTTATAAAAGCCGTTTAGAAAATTAAAAATTTCAACAGGGGAAATTCCAAAAAGGGCAGATAAATTTTCATTTATTTTTATTCCCAAAGAAAAAGTTTCACTGCCCCAATTGTCTGAAATAAAAGAAATTTCCCTAATTTTTGCAAGCTCTTTTTTAAAATCTTCTTTTTGTTTTATAAAATTATCAAAGTTTTTGTTTGAAATTTTAATTTTAAGGGGGTTTTTATAGTTTGTTTTAATTTGAACTGCCGAAAAATTGTTTTTTAAAAATTTTTCAAATTCAAATTTTACTTTATTTTTATTTTTTGTCTTTATGATGAATGCTGCAAAGTTTGGCTTTTCAACCCCTTCAAAAAAATTTTTGTTTATTTTTGGCGGATAGTAACCGATAAATGCCGTATAATTTTTAACATTCTTGTTTTTTAAAAATTCAATTCCTTTTAATACAATATTTTTTGTTTCACTAAAGCTTGCGCCGTTATTTGCAAAAATTTCAAAATATAAAACGTTATTTTGAAAAAGTTTTTTATTATAAACAATTTCAACTCCGCCGTATTTTTTATTTAATTTTTGAACCAAATTGCAGATTTCTCTGTTAAATAAAAAACCGTTTGCCCCATTCATTTTTGAAACTGCAAGAATAAGCCCCCTTTTGCCGTCTATTAAAGTAAGTTTTGTTTTTGGAATTTTTACCGTTTTTTTAATTTCAAAAATATCGTTCAGCTTGACGGGTTTGCCTTCAATGTTAATTATTCTTTCTTTTATGTCGTTTTCGGTTTGAAATTTATTATTCGAAGTCATTTCAATAAAATTGTTTTTTGTTTCATAATACCCGCCCCCAAAATTTGCATTTATATTTGAAACTTCTTTTTTGATAATTTCACTTGTAAGTTTTAAGTTTGAAAAATAAGGGCTTTTAAAAAATAAATAAAGCGTTTGTTCTTCATCACCTTTTATTATCACTTTATTTCTTCTTTTTAATTTTAAAAATTCGTCTTTTATATTTTCTGTTTTTTTGTAAAGTTCCGAATAATCTTCATTTTGCGCAATAACCCCGATTAAGGCATCATAAGTTTTATCAAAGTTTTCATCTAATAAAATCTCGGCGCCACTCCCTATTTTTTCTTTTTCAAAAAGAAGGTTTCTTATAATTTCGTCTTTAATGTCGCCCTTATTTAAAAAAAGTTTCTTTTTCAGGTAAATATCAATTATATTTTTTTCATAAACAGATTCGGATTTAATATCTTTAATTTCGCCTATTTGAAAAAGAATTTTTTCAATCGGTCTGGTTATTTTTTTATCAACGGATACGGCAGAGTTATTTGTTAATGTGGATGTAATTCTTATATCGGGGGTTTGATTTTCTTTTTTAAACAAAAGAAAAAACGAAATTAAAACTAAAATAAAAATAAAAATTCTATTCATAATATTTTAATTTTTCTCCGTCAGCAACTTTGGAATTTTTTTCAACAACAATATAATCAAAATTTGTTAAACCGCTTAAAACCGCAATTTTATCTTCAAAAATATCACCTGTTATAATTTCTTTTTTTGTTGCTTCGCCTTCAAAATCATTTATTTTCTTGAATGTGTAAATATATTTTTTACCGCCTTCAATACAAACAGAATCAACGGGAATTAAAATTTCCTTTTTTGTCGGCATTGTTATAATTTGAATATTTGCGCTCATTCCTGTTAATAATTCGGGGAAATCTTTGTCAAAAGTTATTGTTACTTCGTAGCTCCCCTTGTTCAAGCTGGTTTTTATAATGCTTGCAACTTTTCCTTTAAATTTTTTTCCTTCAAAAACTTCGCTTGTTAAAATTGCATCCTGCCCTTTTTTTATGCTTATTATTCTTTTTTCGGATATAAAAGCTTTTGCTTCCAATTTTCCTATACCTTGAAAAATAACAAAAATTTCACCTGCGCTAATAAATTCTCCCTTGCTTGTGGTTACGTCAATTGCAAAACCGTTATACGGGGCATAAATTTTTCTGTATTTTTCTTTATCCTGTTCAATTCTTAAGGCATCTTTTAAAATTGACATTTGATTAATGCTTGATTTTAAGTTGGTTTGGGCCGCTTCCCATTCGTTATAAGAAATTCCCCCTGCATCATACAGTTTTGAAATTCTTTCAAAATAGCTTTTTGCTCTTTCATATTTTACCACTTGGTCATCCAATGAAGTTTTTGCTTTTTTAATTTGAAGTTTATATTCTTCATCATCCAAAACCGCAAGCAATTTCCCCTTTTGTGCATATTCGCCATCGTTTATATACAGTTTTTCGACAATGCCCGAAGTTCTGAAACTCAAATTAACCGTTCCGCCTCTTTCAATATAACCGGGGTATATTTTATTGTTATCAATACTTTTAAATTCAACCTGTTCAATTTTTACGACTTTTGGTTCATTAATTTCAAAATCGCAAGCAGCTAAAAGAGGGGAAATTAAAAAAAGTATAATAATATTTTTTTTCATAAATTTATTTTGGAGCTATTTTATAAGAAGATATATAGCCCAATCGGCTTAAGACAGCCGTCATTGTTAAATGAAACAGAAATTATAAAATTGTTTTATTAATCAGAATTAAAAGGAGCAATTTTTATGAACGATGACACGAGAGATTTTATGAAGTCTGTGGGGAAATTATTGGCGGCCGGTATAATCGGCGGCTTTATAGGCGGGGTTTTCGGCAATTGTTTTTCATTTATGATGATAAAGCCTCATCATCATTGTCCGCACCATATAAAAATGATGAAAAAATGGGAAGATGATTTTTCAAGAGATTTTGAAAAAGAAAAAGAGTTTAATATTAAAATGCGCAATAAAATGATGAAAACAATTGAGGAATTCAAAAACGATATCAAAAACAAAGACGATATGAAAGGTGAATTTTTTGAAGAAGAATATATTATTATTCCAAAAAGTTATTTAAATGAAGTAAGCAAAAACCCGTCCCCTTTTGAGGGGCCGAAGCCAAACAATAAAAAATAAATTAAGGGGGCAATGCTCCCTTTATTTATTCCATTCGGGGTAATAATTTATGACAATTGCATCTTTTGGTGTAATTTTACAGTGTCCGCCTTTAATAAAGTTTGTTAGAGAGCCTGTCGGGGGCAAGAAAGTGAGTGCCCATTTCAGGGGGTATACAATATAGCCTCTGTCCCAGCCTTGTTTATAATATTCATCTACAAGAGCATTTTCGCTTATTCCTTTTATTTTAAAATCACCGACGGTTAAACTGTAAGGAATCCCGTTCATTCCGCTTGTTAAAATCAGTTTTAATTTTCCTTCAATAATGTCGCCTTTTTTTATAATTAATTTCCCTTTATCATAAATGTTTCTGTCTGAAACAAATTCAAGCTTCATTCCTTCATATATATTTTTATCTCTGGTTGAAATTGTTTCTTTTATATGAAACAATATCGGGATTTTTTTGGTGCTTTGATAGTCATATTCAAGGTTTGTTAAAGGTTTTACAACCGTTTCCTTATTTATGTATTCCAAAATAAAATCATCTTCCGCAAATGAGGGCAATGATGAAAATAAAAGTAATATGATAAAAAACAGTATTCTTTTATTCATAGTGAATTTTTCCCGTACTTCTTGTTTTTATTTTGTGTTCTAAAAGCCTTCTGTTTTCAATTGAATTTAAAAGGAAATTTTGATAGTAAGCATTATCTTTATACGTGTTATTTACAAGAAAATAAGGATAGTTATAGTAAATTTTTTCATAAATGTGCATTAATCTTTTAGATGTCAGGTTTTTTCTTGAAATAACGTCTTGTCTTGCCTGCGGACAGGTTTTATTAATGAATGTTATAAGGCCCAATGGGTTATAGCCGGCACGAACCATATATTCAACAGCTCTTTTATCCGCTACAATTTCATATTTTTTGGGGGCCATCTTAATGTGCAGGCTGCTGACAAATCCGCCTAAGGCACCGTCAAAAGACTTAACCGCTTTTGAAGTTTCTCTTGAGATTAATGCGGCCAATTCATCATCCGTTTCAACAAATTGAAGATCTTTGTCATAAATAACAACTTGCCTTTTAACAACGGAGGGGTCGCCTTTTATTAAAACATCTTCATTGTGGTATAAAAATGTAATGTGTCTGTCCAGTTTATTGGCATTCAAAATTCTGAACCCAACCTCATTAATTCTTGCTTGAATTGAAATATTTTTTTCTATATCGACATCAACATTTTCTTTTGCATAACAACTAATGCTTGAAATTATAAGCATTAAAACCAAAATCAAAATCTTTTTCATAAAATCCATCCTTTATAAAATTATTCTATCGTAAAATAGACAAACTGTAAAAAATAATGTTAAAATATTATTGCTTTATGCGGGCTGTAATTTTGTTCCTACATTTTAATAAAACGGGAGAGCAGCTCTTAATTTAAGGCAATTGAAGTATACCTTGGGGTATTCGCCTTTTTAAAGGAAACGGATTTGTCGAGGCACTCACCCACCTGTGGGAGCATCCGCAGGTAACAAAATTTGCCCGTGTAGAGCTTTATTTTTTATGTTTTTAAAATATTTTGAATTGTTAAGTTTTTTCTTTTTGCAGGTAAATTTTTTTGATTGTTTTGTTTCAGATATACTGTCAAAAAAATCAGGAAGAAAGGGATAGTAGTGTCAGACAATGGTTTTAAGGGCTTGGCCGAAAACATCATAATGATAAAATCGCCGTTTTTGCGTCCTGAAGAAATGGAAAAGCTTGCAGCAAAAAGAAAAGAGCCGGTCGGATGTATAGGTTCAACTGCTCATGTGGTATCAAACGATAAAATCGAAGATAAATTCGAAACAATTAGCGAAATAAATAAAGAAGCCTCAAAGACAATGGGCAAATTAGGTACAATTTCATTGGCTTCTGCCGGTGCAGCCGGTCTTGCTTCAAAATATACAAAAAAAGGAAGCGAATTTGCACAAAAATCATTAGGTAAATTGGGCAGCTTTTTAGATAAAGTTAATGTTAAATCAGATGTTATAAAAATATTTATTAATCCGGATAATACGGCAAAATGTTCAAGAGGCGTAGTTCATACTTCGCTAAAAGAAATGTTGTCAGGCACTAAGTTGGGTCAAAAATTTGTTAAATCATCTATGCCAACAAAAGCCGCAGCGGCGGCCGGACTTGGCGTTTTGCTTTTAGGATTGCCTTTGGCAATGCTTTCTTCCGCATCAAAAGCAGGATATATTGAAGCAAAGCACGAAAAAAAATAAAACCGAACAAAATTCAAAAAGCCCCCTTAATTAAAATAAGGGGGCTTTTTTCATTAATTAAACTTAAATAATTTGATAGTTTTTAAATAGTTATTATAATTTAATTATGGATGAAGAGTTAGAATATAAAATTCACAATACAAAAATAAAAGCGCTTGAAACTTTGGAAAACATTCCTTTGTACAAATATAAAGGAGTTGTTTCAAAATTAATGGGCTTAACTGTTGAAGTTAAACTTCCCGGGCTTAAAATCGGCGATTTATGCTACATCCAAACCTATACGGGCGAAAAAAAAGCAGCTGAAGTTGTTGCCTTTAAAGGCGATATGGCGCAATTACTTTTATTGTACGACGGCGAAGGAATAGGACAGGGGTCTTTAGTCGAAACAACGGGCGGGCCTATTATGCTTCCTGTCGGTGATTTTTTATTGGGAAGGCTAATAAATCCTCTTGGAGAGCCCATGGACAGCCGCCCTTTGGATACGACAAATGCGGAGTATGTTAATATAAACGGAACCGTTCCTGATGCATTCCACAGACCCATTATTAAAAACACAATTTTTACAGGAATTAGAGCGATAGACGGGCTTTTAACCTTAGGCGGCGGCCAGAGGATGGGGCTTTTTGCAGGGTCAGGGGTTGGCAAAAGTACAACATTAGGCATGATTGCAAGAAACTCAGAAGCCGATGTTAACGTTATGGCGCTAATCGGAGAACGCGGCAGAGAAGTTAAAGAGTTTATGGTAGATTCTTTGGGCGAAGAAGGCATGAAAAAATCCGTTGTTGTTTGCGCAACAGGCGACCTTCCTCCATTAATCAGGATGAAATGTTTGCTTGCCGCAACTTCTGTTTGTGAATATTTCAGAGATAAGGGCAAAAAAGTTTTCTTAATGACAGATACTGTTACCCGTTGCGCTATGGCAGGGCGTGAAGTGGGCTTATCAATCGGGGAACCGCCCACAATGAAAGGGTATCCGCCATCAATTTTTTCTTGGCTTCAAAGAGCTTTAGAGAGAACGGGAAACTCCGAACGAGGTTCTATAACGGCATTATACACCGTTCTTATGGAAGGCGATGATATAACAGACCCTATTGTTGACATTGTAAGGGGTATTGTAGACGGGCACATATTCTTATCAAGAAAAGTGGCCGAGATGAACCACTACCCCGCAATTGATGTACTAGGTTCTGTTTCAAGGCTTTTTACCACAATAACAGATAAAGAACACCAAGAAGCCGCAGGTAAAATGCGCCAATTAATGGCATTATACAGAGAAAATAAAGACTTAATTGACGTTGGTATGTATCAAATGGGCTCTAACCCAAAGCTTGATATTGCAATTAAAATGATGCCTCAAATAAACGCCTTTTTACAGCAAAAAGCAAGTGAAAAAGTTACAATGGAAGGCACAATTAAACAATTAAAAGATATGATGAGAGATGTTCAATTATAATTATTGTTCAGAGTAGTGCTTGTCGACGCTTTCTGAAAGTTGGCCTACAACCTTAATTAATTCATCTTGGCTTTTTGGGTCTTTCAGATAATCGAGAATTTCCTGTTTAGTGCCTTTTAAAATATAACTTGAAGTCAACCTGTCGCTGCTTTCGCGGTGAACGCCGACAGACAGTCTTCTTAAATTTTTGGGTTCAATTTCATCATGACCGATTATGACTTTTGCTTTATTTTGGGTATCAGGAATCTTAAAAGAAACTGAAATGCTTGAAAATTTGCCGTTTTCAGGTACTTCCATTTCGGCTCTTTCGGCTAAAACTTCACGAGTTTTATTTGTGAAATAATCCATTTTATCTTTATTTTCTTGCACGTTTGCGGTTCCTGTTTCTTTTTGTATGCCCCTAAACGGTGTATTATGAAATTTATAAATTTGTGAAATATTCATTGTTTTCTCCATTGTACCATATTTAAAACTAAAGAATAAAAAATATTGCGCTTATTTGTGCGCTTTGCTTATTGCAATTAAACCTTGCATGTCAAGCTTGCCTAAATCTTCCGGTGAAATGCCGCTTTTAATGTAGTCGGAAATTTTAGGCAGTGTTGCCGCTTCGTCCAACAGTCCTAATTCTTTCATTCTTAATGTTTTGTATGTATCTGAAAGATATTGGTTATAGCTTGTATAGTTTGTATCATCCATTTTTTTAATAAGTGAATATATTTCGGAATATTTTGAATCACTTGCTGCAATTTTACCCGTTCTGATATCGTATGGAATATGTTCAACATCAGCAAAAGCATTCACTTCAGTGCCTCTGATTTGAAGTTCACCGTTTGCAATCGTGCTATTTGACAATTTGTGCTTTGTGTTCATTTGGCCTGATGTATAGCCTGATTCTTTAACTGCCCCTTTTGATTTTTGTTTTATTTGGATTGTAGAGCCTTCAGAAGCTTTTGAAGGCCATTTAATAACGTCATTTTCCAAAATTTCACAGTCTTTTGTATCCAGCGCCTGAGTTTGTGTAACAATCTCAAAGGGTTTATCTCCCGAAACGATGCCTTTGGATACTGCATAATCATAAGCATCTACAATTTCTTGAATTTGTTTTTTTGTAAAATACGATGTTAAGCTGTCTCCGTAGTTATTCAATTCGGTAATTTTGATGTCGCCGCTTCTGATACCTTGTGTTAATTGGTCAACCGCACTTTGCATTTGTCTTGTTTTAAGTGCGTCCAAGATTTCATCGCTGACACCTGATAATGCTTTAGCGGTTTCATCGCCTAAACCGCTGTCGCCTTGCATAAATCTTACAAAATCATCAAATGAAGCATTTATACCTTTTTGTTTAAGTGCATCTTCAACAATGCCTGTTGCATCTGCTTGGCTTACGCTCTTCATTTGAATTCTGATACCTAAGGCATCGCCTATTTCTTTATAACAATCTTCTATTGTTGTAAGCTCTTTACCTTTTTCCAAATGTTTTTTGGCTAATTTTGAAAAAGTTGATTTTTGGCTTTTTGACCTTGCGGTTATAACTTCAATGTCTGTTTTATCTGAAAATGCTTTATTAATCTGTTCGGTTGCTTCATCTAATTGTGTATCATATTGTGCTGCTAAGGTTTCTGATTTTTTAGAAAGGTCGGATAATTTTTCTGTTTTTGCAGCCACCGTATCGGGGTCTTTTATTGCGATTTTTTCATGATTTTTATTGAAGTTATCAAGGTAATCTTCCGCTTGAGTTTGGTTATCAACGGCTGCGCCAGGGTTTTTTGCGTGAGTAATTTTTACTTTTTTATTTAAATTATTTTGGCTAATTCCGCCCGTAACACCGCCCAAGATGCCGCCAAATGCTGCACCTGTTAACGCGTTTTGTGCGGTTGATTTAACAAGGCCATCTATTGTAAATTCTTCGCCGTCGGCTATTGTATTTACGGTATAATCGGTTGCACCTGTTACGCCGCCTGAAATAGCCCCTGCTTTGGCGCCTTGAATTGCACCTTGTTTAACTGCCTGTTTTACGGTTTGTCCTGCAATCGGCCCTTTAATCATGCCTGCGGTTGCAGCTGAAACCATACCATCAACAGCACCTGTTACAGTGTCTTTTATTATTTCTTTAGCGTCTAAGGCGTCGCCTTCAACATTATTTGTTGCTCTATCAAGAGTTTTAATACCTGCTTTTGTAGCGCCGCCAATTGCCGCGCCCATTAAAAGCGCACCTGCACCGCCCGTTGCAACTGCTATACCTGCTGTTGCGATGCCTGTTGCAGTGTTTGCAATTATATTAACTGCGCCTTCTTGTTTATCAGAAAAGCTTTCAATTGTTTCAAGCGCTTCTTCGTATGTTATTTCACCTTGTTCATATTGTTCTATTTTTTCTTGAACATCATCGGATGAAAGTCCAAGACCTGTTAAATTTTTAAAGCCGTTCCAAAGTTTACCTATTAAACCTTGTTCATCTTGAACTTCATTAAAAGCTTCATTTAATGATTCAACATCACCTGCAATTGAATTTGTTGCATTTTCCGATGTAAAAATTGAAGCTTCATTATTATTTAAAGTTGTTAAATTTGTATTATATGTATCGTTTGTTTTGGATAACGCAAGTTTATTATATGCGTCAAAATTAGTACTAAAATTTTCCATACTCTCTCAATTTACTCTCGTTATATTTTAATAAAGTATATATTCTTTATATAATTGCCATAAATTAAGAGAAATTGTTAAGAATGTAAAAAGCGCCTTTCATAAAGGCGCTTCAATTTCATTTTTGAATTATTTCAATTTCGTTTCCGTCAGGGTCTTCGATAAAGGCTATTTTCAGTTTCTTAATATCAGATTCACCCTTTAGGATAATTTCAAACGGTTCATATAAATATTTATACCCAAGCTCATTTACTTTTTTTGTAAATTCTTCAAAATCATCAATTTCAAAAGCAAAATGCCCAAAGGCTTCTCCGTTTACATATTTATTTTCAGGCTTTTCAAAGTTTGCGGTTAATTCAATTTCAACGCCTGTGATTTCATCTTTAAGATAATAAAGCGTGCAATCTTCTAAATCCGCTTTATAGCTTAATTTAAGCCCCAAAAGCTCTGTATAAAATTTCATTGATTTATTAACATCAAATGACCTTATCATTGAATGTAAAAATTTCATTTATACCCTCACTTGAAGCGCCATGGCTTTTTTGGTTCTTTCTAAAACTTTGTCTTTACCCAAAATGGTTAAAATGCCAACCATATCAGCGCCTCTTGTTCTTCCTGTAACAGCGGCTCTTATTGCCCACATAGTTTCTTTCGGTTTATAGCCAAAGTTTGCTTTAAAATCATCCCTTAACTTTTGAAGGTCATCGTGGAGTTCTTGTTCGTTATTAAAATCCCATTTTTGAGCAAGTTCTATGAATTTGTTCAAAACATTTTTTGATAATTCTGTTGTTAAAAGTTCTTTAACTTCATCCAACGGAACAATTTCTCCAAAGAAATAGGGAACATCATTTTGAATATCTTTTAATGTTGTTAAAGGTTCTCTTGTAATTTCAACCATTTTTTCAAGTTTTTCTCTGGTTAATTCAGATAAGTCATAATCTGATAAAAACGGAATAATCATATCAGTTAATTTTGAAATATCCATTTTTTTAATATATTGACCGTTCATCCAGTTTAATTTGTCATATTCAAAAATTGAATTTGAGCTTGAAATTTCTTTAATTCTAAAATCTTTTGCAATTTCATCAACTGTTTTAATTTCAACGGAATCGCTTGGCGCCCAGCCCAAAAGCGCAACAAAATTTATAAGGGCGTCTGTTAAATAACCTTCTTTAACAAAGTCAGAAACTGCGGTTGCACCATGTCTTTTTGATAATTTACTTCTGTCAGGCGCTAAAATCATTCCTAAATGACCAAATTCAGGAACTTTTGCACCCAAGGCTTCATAAATTAAAATTTGTTTAGGTGTGTTTGAAATGTGGTCTTCGCCTCTTATAATGTGGCTTATTTTCATTAACATATCATCAATTACAACAGCAAAATTATAAGTCGGTGTGCCGTTTGATTTCATAATTACAAAGTCGCCGATTAAGCTTGTATCAAACTTTAATTCACCTTTAACCATATCGTTAAAAATCAATTCTTTATGTTCAACTTTGAACCTGATTGATGGTTTTCTGCCTTCTTTTATATATTGTTCCCTTTGTTCAGGTGTTATATTAAGGCATTTTCTTGAATAAACATAAGCTTTGTGGTTTTTAACCGCTTCTTCTTTTTCTTGTTCAAGTTCTTCGTTTGTGCACCAGCATTCATAGGCATACCCTTTATCTAAAAGAATTTGAGCATATTTTGGATAAATATCAAACCTTTCTGATTGTGTATATGGGCCGTAAGGGCCGCCAACATCAGGGCCTTCATCCCAATTTAAGCCCAATGCTTTTAGTGAATCAAAAATGTTATCAATGTATTCCTGTTTTGTTCTTTCAGCGTCTGTATCTTCAATTCTTAAAACAAACTTGCCGCCTTCTTTTTTTGCAAATAAATAATTAAATAAAGCTGTTCTTGCTGTTCCGATGTGCAAATTGCCGCTTGGAGAAGGTGCAATTCTGACTCTTATTTCATCTGTCATTTTTTTAATTCCTCTAAATAAAATATTTATAAGAAAATAATACATCAAAATTATAATTTTGCATTTTTTTATTGTATAATTCGATTTATGGAAAATAATGTTTTAAAAATCGGAATAATTGGGCTCGGCGTGGTCGGTACGGGCGTAGTTAAAGCGTTATCCAAGTTTGATAACATAAAAATAGTAAAAGCGGCCGTCAGAAACAAAAATAAAAAAAGGGAAGTTGATGTTCAATATATAACAGATGACCCTTTTGAAATTGCAAATGACCCTGAAATTGATGTTGTTGTTGAAGTTGCAGGCGGTGTTGACCCTTGCTTAGAAGTTTTAAAAACTGCAATTAAAAATAAAAAGCATATAGTAACAGCTAATAAAGAATTATTGGCAAAATTCGGCGATGAAATTTTTTCTCTTGCAAACGAAAACAATGTTACCGTTTTATATGAAGCGGCAGTTGCAGGCGGTATACCGATTATAGGGCCTATTAAAACCACCTTAAAAGGCAATGAATTCAATAAAGTTATGGGCATTTTAAACGGCACAACAAATTACATTTTAACTAAAATGGAAAAAGATGGCGTAAGCTATCTTGAATGCCTTAAAGACGCTCAAAAATTGGGCTACGCAGAAGCTGACCCTACAAATGACGTTGAAGGCTTTGACACAATGTTTAAAATTGCAATTTTATCAAACATTGTGTTCCACAAAAAAATTGATTATAAAAAAATATATAGAGAAGGTATTACAAAAATTACCCAAGATGATATTAAATGTGCAAAAGAATTGGGGTATAAAATAAAATTAATCGGCCTTGCTCAAAAGCTTGAAAACGATGAACTTGATATAAGGGTTCACCCTGTTTTGGTTGAAGAAAATTCAATGCTTGCAAAAATAAGCAATGCAATAAATACGGTTCAACTTGAAGGTTGTCCTGTCGGCTCTGTTATGTTTACAGGCCCCGGTGCAGGTGAAGGCCCTACTGCAAGCTCTGTTGTAGGTGATATTTTAGCAATAGCTGCTGAAATTTCTTATACGGATACAATTTTGCCTTCATCAAGGGTGAAAACAGATGTTGAAGCAAAACAAGCAGACATTTTAAATACGAAAAATTCATACTTTATTGCAATTAACGCCCAAAACGCAAGGGGCACAATAGGTATCATAGGTTCTGTATGTGCTGAAAATAATATCAACTTGCAGAGCATTTTGCAAAAAGGCATTAAAGAAGATAACACCGCATTAATTGTTGTAATCACGGAAGCTTCATATGAAGCGGATATTCAAAATGCAGTCAAAAAATTGAACGAACAAAATATAAAAGTTACAAATTTAATCAGAGTAATTTAGGAAGTAAAAAGATGAGATACGACGGATTAATTAATAAATATAGGGAATATTTACCTGTTTCTGATAAAACCCCTGTTGTTACATTATCAGAAGGCAACACCCCCTTAATTAAAGCGGATAATTTAGTTAAATTTTTAGGTTTAGACGGGTGTGAAATTTACCTTAAATACGAAGGTTCAAACCCCACAGGCAGCTTTAAAGATCGCGGCATGACAATGGCTGTTTCAAAAGCAAAAGAAGAAGGTTCAAAAGCAATTATTTGCGCTTCCACAGGTAACACATCAGCTGCAGCTGCTGCTTATGGTGCAAGAGCAGGCTTAAAATGTTACGTTTTAATCCCCGATGGCTATATTGCACTTGGCAAATTATCGCAAGCTATGATGTATGGCGCCGAAGTTATTGCAATTAACGGCAATTTTGATGAAGCCTTGGAAGCTGTTAAAGATATTTCAAGCCATTATCCTATCACTCTTGTAAATTCATTGAACCCATATAGAATAGAAGGGCAAAAAACAGGCGCATTTGAAATAATCGAAGCTCTTGAAGATGCTCCCGACTATCATTTTATTCCAGTTGGAAATGCAGGAAATATTACAGCTTATTGGAAGGGCTACACTGAATTTTACAACCTTAAAAAATGTTCAAAACTTCCAAAAATGATGGGTATTCAAGCAGAAGGCGCCGCTGCTATTGTTAAAGGCGAAAGAATTATGCACCCTGAAACAATTGCAACCGCAATCAGAATAGGAAACCCCGCAAGCTGGAAAAAAGCTGAGGCTGCAAGAGATGAATCAAAAGGCACTATTGATATGGTAAATGATGAAAAAATCTTGGAAGCTCACAGCTTGTTGGCATCTTTAGAAGGCGTTTTTGTTGAACCTGCTAGTGCTGCAAGTGTTGCAGGGTTAATTAAATTGAAAAATGAAATTAAGCCTAATTCAAAAATTGTTTGCATTTTAACGGGTAACGGCCTAAAAGACCCTGATTGCGCAATTAAAAACGCAAAATCACAAGTTCAAAAAACATCTTCCGATATTAAAGACATTGTAAAATTAATGCATTTATAATTTTAATAAATAAATAAATTTTGCCTCTTGAAAACTCAAGGGGCAATTTTTTTGCCCAAAAATTGTTTATTAATTATATGGCTAAATTTTGAAGGTATTTTTTATGGAAGCTTCTAAAATAGGTTTTTCAACTATTGATAATACGGCTTTTGAAGGCAAAAAAAAGAAAGTTAAAAAGGAACACCCCAAAAGGGAAAAAATTAAAGAAAATGCTAAAAGAATGGCTCTGTTTTTGGCAGGGCTTGCAACTTTAGGCATAGCTACGGTTGCAATTACCGCTAAGGATACAAAAGAAAAACCTGTTATCGAAGAAAAAGAAGAAATAAAGGATGAAACTCCCGTTAAGGAAGATGACCCCGCACCTCAGGATGAAAAAATAACGGAAGAAAGACCCAAAAAAGAAGATGATACTTCTAAAAAGGCTGTTTTTCATTATCAAAAGGCTCTTCCGGCTCCAAAAAAAGTTTATATGCTCCCCGAGCATTCCATTTTAGATACTTTGAAGGCTGAAGAGGGGGCAAATGAAGATATAAAAGATGTTCAAGGTGAACCGGCTGCGGCTGAAAAAATTTCTTCTAAAACACCTGTAAATACTGACAATGCAAGCCTTATTGACGGCATTGATAAGCTGCTTAAGCAAATTGCAACCCTTGAACAAGCTGCAGGCGCAGAAGTTTCTGATTCCTCGCATTTGGCTGATGAGTCATCGGACTATAAAAAAGTGCAAGTGCCGGGCGGAGATTTAGAAGCCTTTTTGGATGAATATGAAGCACAGGAAGCTGAAGCTGCAACGAGACAGCAAAAGGGGTTCCAAGAGCAGTTGGCAAAAGTTTCGGATATGTTAGATGATTCGATTGCCCATGTTGAAGAAGACCTGCCCCCTTTTGAATTTGATACAAGCAAGCTTATATCGGCATCCGGTGAGGCGCAAGCAGAATCACAGCTCAGCGTTTCGGATTATGATATAGAAGCAATTGTTTCTGAAATGCTTTTGGGCAGCTACGGCAAAAACGCACAAAATGCGGTTCAATATCATTTGGATGAAAAAGCTTATGAGATATATAAGGGAATGAACCCAATAACCGTTCATTCTTTGCCGAACCATTTTATAGAAATGACTATCACAAAAGATGCAATGGGAAATTCCGATAAAGGAAAATTAAAAAGGCTTGCCGGCTTGGAAAAGAAATTTACACCTGACGGTATTTGTAAAATAACATCAACACCTGAAGGCAGACAAAGACTTTTAAGGTATGTTATCGGAATTGAATATGTTAATCATCACTCATTGTCCGGTGATATGACATTGGCTGAAAAATTATCCGATATGCAAAAAACGATTTTAGCTAAAAAAGAAAATATGGACTGGCTTATGAAAGCGGCTAAAGCTTAATTTTTGTTTGATGTATATTTAAAAAGGCTTACAAAAACAATTTGTAAGCCTTTTATTATTATATTAATTTTTTTATTTATGCACTTGTTGATAAGCTTGGGGCAATAATTACAAATTGTCTTACAAGTTCTTTATCCCATTGAATGTTTGCGCCCAATTTCAAAATTTCGCAAGCTTTTTCAACGCCCAAACCTTTTCTGTATGGTCTGTCTGAAATTAGGGCGTGGTATGCGTCTGCTATTGCAACAATTCTTGCAGAAAGGGGAATTTCTTCACCTTTTAAGCCATAAGGGTAGCCTGTGCCGTCATAGTGTTCGTGGTGATATTTAACCATAGGAATTAAGTCTCTCAAAGATTCATTTGGTTCTAAAACTTTATCTGCACCGATTACGGGGTGTTGCTTCATAATTTCCCATTCTTCATCAGTTAACATGGATGGCTTTCTTAAAACATTTTCAGGAATGCCGATTTTGCCTATATCATGCAACAAGCCGCCTAACCTTATTCTTTCAACTTCTGATTCAGGCAAGCCTATTGCTCTGGCTAAAGCTTCAGAATATCTTGAAACGCAAGCAGAGTGGCCTTTTGTATATGTATCTTTGGCATCAATTGTGTTTGCAAGAGATGTAACAACATCAAGCAAGTGTGAGCTTGAGATTATTTGTTCGTTATGGAACTTGTTAATTAATTCTTCTTCGAACTGAACGCCGATTTGAGCGTGTTTTTTGGTTAAAACTTCAGCAAAACATTTAAGCGCTTCATCATCCCAGAAGTTGTAATCTTCGCTTGTAATAACTTTGCAGTTGCCCATTTCTTCGGATTTGCTTTTTGAAATGTACATTGCTTGTTCTGCTAAAACTAAAAGCTTTTCTTGGTTTTCTGATGATTTAGGATAAGATGAAATACCCATTGAAACCTTAATCGGGCCAACGTCATCTATATAAACGCAAGACAGTACATAAGATAAATATTCTGCAATATATTTTGCTTCATCTAAACTTGTATTTGGCATTATGATTGCAATTTCATCGCCGCCGTATCTGCCTGCAAAGTCTGTATTTCTGATATTTTGTTTAATTTTTTGCGCAACCGTTTTGATAACTTCATCGCCCCTTGCATGGCCTAAGTCTCTGTTTATTCTTGTTATGTTTGCAACGTCTGTAATTAAAACTGAAATTGTTTCACCCTTGCTTTCTGCCGTTTGAATTTGTCTGTGGAGTTCTTCCTGCAGATGTCTGTGGTTTGCAAGGCCTGTCAAAGAATCCGTATCTGAGTTTGTTTCAACAAGTTCAAGCAAATTTTTAGTTTGTGCAAAAAGCCCCATTGTGTTTGCTATAAGCTGGCAAAATTCAATGGTGGCGCTTAAGTGGTAGTTACCTACGATATAAACACCCATACATTCATCAATTGCCATTAAAGGAATAATAGCGGTTGATGCGTGGGTTTGATACCATGAGCTTAAAAAGCCTGTATCTTGAGTTGTTACTGTTTTTTTGGTTCTTATTGCTTTTACGACAGGATTGTTTTCATCTGTCATAATCGTTTTTGTTGTATAGGTTGAACCGATTTTATCTATTAATTTTATGTTAACGCAATTTGAATGCTTATTATAAAGCCCGATTGCAGTGAAACTTACTTGAAGTTTATTCACCATTATGTTGTTCAGTGAATAAAATAATTGTCCCAAATCATTTTTTACTAAGAAGGCATCGTTTACAAAACGCATAACTTCCTGAAAACCGACATTAACCTGTTTTATAAGGTGGTTTCTGGCAGATCCCGTTGAATATAATTTATTTGCAGAAGTTCTGGAACCGATGGGAGAACCGGTCATAATAGGGTTTGTCAAAATAGGCGATATTGCCTTTTTTGCTGCTGTCGGTTTTTCCTTTTCGGTATATGAATTGCTGCTTATTTCTTCATTTGGGGTATTATTACTGGGTGTCACTTAATTCTAACCTTCAAGTCAAATTTATTTTTTCACATATATTACAAGTAAGAACATAGAATAAATTGTCATATTAACCGAAATTTGTTAAGAAATTGTATTAAAACTTAATATTCCAATAAATTTTCATCCTTCCTTGATACCTAGATTATATGACTTTTTGGGTTAATTAGCAAGTCTTTTAGGGAATTTTTTTCTCCTTTTAATATAACTATATTAGATTTCGGCAGTTCAAGCAAGCTTGCAAGATATTCTATTATTGCTTTATTGGCTTTGCCGTCTACTGCGGGTTTGTTTATTCTTAATTTTAAAATATCGTCCGTATACTCTTCCAAGCAGTTAATTTTTGCATTTGCAATAACTTTTATTTTCAAATTAACGGGCTCGCCCTTTTTTAATTTTTCTTTAATTTTTGAAACGTAAGAATTTTCCATTTTTTAAAAATACTTTCAATGGTATATAGTAAAAAGAATAAAAAAGTAGTATTATCGTTCATACGTATTATAAGGCATAATATCATTTAATGACACATCTTACACACTTTCTTGAAGTTAAACATATTTTAATGTCCCAAAACAGGCGTCCTGAAGATATTGCAGAAATTGAGAAGGCTTATCTTTTTGCGGCAAAACTCCATGAGGGGCAATATAGAATTTCAGAAGAACCATATATAATTCACCCCATTGAGGTTGCAAAAATTTTGGCGGAATTAAAACTTGATACTCATACCGTTATTGCCGCTTTTTTACATGATATTTTGGAAGACACCGATACAAGCCCCGATGAAATAGTTAAAAATTTTGGTGAAGATGTTTTGAAGCTTGTTCAAGGTGTTACTAAATTGGGCAAATACCGCTTTAAATCAAAAGAAGAACGCCAAGCTGAAAACTTCAGAAGAATGTTTATTGCAATGGCGGAAGATGTTCGAATAATCTTTTTGAAATTGGCAGACAGACTTCATAATATGAGAACACTCAATTATATGGCGGCAAACAAACAAAAAAGAATTGCTCAAGAAACGCTTGATATTTTTGCGCCATTAGCAAACCGCCTTGGTATCGGGAAAATGAAAGCGGAATTGGAAGATTTATCGCTTCGCTATATCGAGCCTGAAAAATATTATCAAATTGCAAAACTTGTTGCACAAACCAAAAACGAAAGAGATGCGCTTGTAAATTCTTTAATTGAAATAACCAAAAAACACTTGGAAGAAAACGGCATAAATGCAACTATATATGGCAGAGCAAAACATTATTATTCAATTTATAATAAAATGAAACGTCAAAATGTTTCATTTGACCAATTGTATGATATTACCGCAATAAGGGTTATTGTGGATGACGAAAAAGATTGCTACAATGCGCTCGGCATAATCCACTCCCAATTTAAACCAATCCCCGGCCGCTTTAAAGACTACATTGCAATGCCAAAAGGCAATATGTATCGTTCCTTGCACACATCTGTTATAGGTTTAAAAAATAAGCCTTTTGAAATTCAGATAAGAACAAAAGAAATGCATGAAGTGGCAGAATACGGTTTAGCTGCTCATTGGAGATATAAAGAATCGGGCTCTGTTAAGGCGGAAGATGCAAACGATATTAAATTTAACTGGATGAGAAAACTTATTGAAATTTCAAAAGATGAAACAGATGCTAAAGAATTTGTAGAATCCGTTAAATTGGATTTATTTTCAGACCAAGTTTTCACCTTCACCCCCGCAGGCGATGTTATAGATCTTCCCTATGGTTCAACGCCCGTTGATTTTGCATACAGAATCCACACGGAAGTCGGCCACAGAACAGTAGGTGCACTTGTTAACGGCAGAATTGTGCAGCTTGATACAAAGCTTCAAAACGGCGATATTGTTGAAATTTTAACTTCTAAACAATGCATGCCGAAAATTGACTGGCTTGATTTTGTTGCAACCAAAAACACGGCAAATAAAATAAGAAACTGGTTTAAAAAATATAAAAGAGAAGATAACCTTGAAATCGGAAGAAGCAACTTAGAGACCGAACTTACAAAGGCTGTTTTTGATGAGCTTTTAAAATCAGGCGAAATTGACCGCACTGCAAGAGAAATGAATTACAAATCGGCGGATGACCTTTTTGCGGCACTCGGTTACGGTGAAACAACATTAAGAAAAATTTTAAATAAAATCCACAAACCAACAAAACAAGATTTAACAGAAATTGACCACGAGACAGAAACCTATAAAAAGAAAAAGGCTTCAAAGAAAAATGACATTATAGGTTTAGAAGATATGGTGTGGAGCCTTGCAAAATGTTGTTCGCCACTCCCAGGCGAACCCATTGTAGGCGTTGTTACAAGGTCTAAAGGTGTTTCTGTTCACAGGCTTGATTGCAAATGCTTGTTTGATATTGACCCCAACAGAATGATGGATGTAAGATGGGCGGATAATGTTTCTCAAGGAACATATGTTGCGCATTTAAGAATTGAAGCGCAAGAAAGAGTAGGCCTTTTAAAAGATGTTTTGATTAAAATTGCTGATACAAATACAAATGTTTCATACGCTTACAGCTATTCAAAAAACAAAAAATTCGGCATTATTGACCTTGGAATTGAATTAAACGATATTGAAACCCTGAAAAAAATTATAACAAACCTTCAATCAATGCAAGACGTCTTGTCTGTTCGAAGATTGCAGCAAAAGAATGATTTAATGACACAAAGACCTGTTAAGAAAAATCATAAAAATAAAAAACCTCCGAAGCAGGAAAACAAAAATTAAAATGGGCGTTTATTTTGAATTAAACGAAAATAAAAATACCGTTTTGGCGCTTGGTTTTTTTGACGGCGTTCATTTTGCCCATCAAACTTTAATTAAAAAAGCGGTTGAAATTGCAAAAGAAAACGGTTTAAAAAGCTCTCTTATTACATTTTCGGATTCGCCTTATTACATTTTAACTGGTAAAAGTCCCTCATATATAACATTATTAGAGGATAAAATTGATTTAATTAAAAATTTAGGCGTGGATGATATATACGTTTTAGATTTTAATAAATATAAATTAATGGATGCGGTTGATTATGTTAATAAAATTTTAATCGAACATTTTCACCCCAAATTTGTTGTAACGGGTTTCAATCACAGATTCGGTTTAAACAAAAAGGGCGACATTGAACTTTTAAAATCGTTCAACAGCGATTTTAGCTATGTTGAAATAAACCCTGTTTTTGAAAATAATGTTTTGATTTCAAGCACAAATATCAAAAAATTTATATCAGATGGCGAGATTGAGCTTGCAGGTAAAATGCTGAACAGAAATTTTTCAATTAAAGGAACTGTTGTTAAGGGGCAAGAAATTGCAAGAAAGTTAGGGTATAGAACTGCAAATATAATTTTGGACGACAAATTAATTAAACCAAAATACGGCGTTTATTTCGGTTTCAGTTATTTTGAAAATAAAAAATACCCTTCTTTAATCAATTTCGGCATTCGCCCGAGTGTTGATAAAAATTTAATTGAAACATTAGAGGTTCACCTTTTGGGTTTTGACGGCAACTTGTATGGGGAGCAGTTAAAAGTTGAATTTCAAACCTTTAGGCGCGGGGAAATTAAATTTTCAAATATTGAGGAATTAAAAAAGCAAATTAATTCCGATTATTCTGAGCTTTTAGATTTTATTAAAGAATAAGAGCCGTGCACAAAAATATAAATCCAAAGCAAATTGTAAGGTACACCCCTGTAAATTTTTCAATAACCATTTTCTTTCCTTTTCTTGACTTTGAACTATATTAAAACCTTTTTTGAAAAATTAAACCTATACACTTTAACTAATTCTTTTTATTTTTAAAAGCTTTTGTTGTAAAATTTTTATAAATAAAATATGTTGCTTTTGAAACAAAGATGAGGCTTTAATGACAATAAAAAGAATAATTTCTCTGTTTTTAATATCTTTAATTTTGATAACTGATTCAAGTGTTTTATATGCTGAAGAAATTGCCCCAAAGGATGAAAACATTGTTGATGTTGCATTTCAAAAAGAAGATATTGTTATTCCGAATAAACTTCAAAAAGAAATAAAACAAGAAATTGTAAAAATATATGGTGTTGAAAATTCGGATGAAATTTTTAACAGAGTTTATGAAATAGCAAAAAAAACAAAAGAAGAAAGAAGTAATGAATTTTTAACAGAAGATATTAAAAGGGCCGATGATTGGTATAAAGATGAAATTATTTATACTTTTTATGCCGATCAATTCGGTGTTCAAGACGACAACAAGCAGAACCAATTTAATGATGTTGCTAAAATGCTTGATTATTTGTCGGATTTGGGCGTTACAACCTTGCATATTCTCCCCTTTGCCGAATCTCCCATGAATGATGCAGGGTTTGATGTTAAAAACCCGAAAAATGTTCGTGCGGATTTGGGCGGAATGCCGCAATTTAAAAATTTCGTTAAAGAAGCCAAAAAAAGAGGGTTTAAAATTAAAACAGATTTAGTCTTAAACCATTTTTCAGACCAGCACGTTTGGTTTCAGGATTTATTAAAAGGCGACCTTACAAAGCTTGATTACTTTGTCTATAAAGAAAAAATGCCCGAATATAAAAGATATAAAGATGAAAAATTGGGTGTTGTTGTAGAATATACTGAAGAATCCGGCAAAATTTCAAAAAGAAGACTTATTTTCCCTGAAATTTCAGAAAACCATTACAGAAAAATAACGGTGAATGGCAAGGATTATTATATCTACCACACCTTCTATCCCTTCCAGCCAGATATTAACTGGTTAAACCCAAATGTTTTATATTACAACTTAGAGACCATTAACTATTGGGCGAATATGGGCGTTGATATTTTCAGAATGGATGCAATTCCGTATCTTTCAAAAGAAGAAGGCACAAACGCGGAAAACCAACCCATAACCCACAGCATAATTAAACTTTTAAGCGCATACATTCAAGCGGTTTCCCCAAGGTCTGTAATTCAAGCTGAAGCTTGCCAGCAGCCAAAAGAAATTCTTCCTTATTTTGGGAATGAAAGAAAAGTTAATGTTGCAAATAAAGAAGGCGAAAAAGAAATAAAAAGAACGGATGAGTTTCAAATTGCTTACCATTTTCCTTATATGCCTGCACTTTGGGCGACATTAATTACAAAAGATTCAAAATATTTTAAAGATATAGTAAAGGTAACGCCCGAAATTCCGTCAAGTGCCATTTGGGCAGTATTTTTAAGGGTTCATGACGAATTAACTTTAGAGATGATTGACCCTGCTACAAGAGAGCTTATTTATAACTCGCTTGTAAATAAGGGTGTTGAATTTAGAGAAGGCTTTGGCGTTTCAGGCAGAATGGCAAACTTTTTGGATAATAACCCGCAAAGAATTGCAATGGCATTTTCCATTTTATTTTCAATAAAAGGAATTCCGATTGTATATTACGGCGATGAAATCGGCATCAGAAACAATTATTCAAACGCAATTGATTCCGCTAAAACAAGAGAAATAAAACAAAAGAAAAATAAAATTAAATTGTTATCATACTTTGATTCAAGAGATATAAACAGAGGCAAAGTGAATGCCAAAATGTTCTATGGTTCAAGCAAAAATTATTATGAATTTAACAGTAAAATTTATAAAAAAGTTAAGAATTTAATTGAAACAAGAAAAGCTTTACCTGAAATTTCAAGAGGCACATTTACTTTGCTTAAAGCAAGCGACCCTTCAATTTTAACTTATCAAAGAAAGTTAAAAGATGAAAGATTAATTGTAATTCAAAATTTATCGGGCGAAAAAAAGACGGTTGAAATTGAACTTCCTATCGATATGGTTTTAACTCAAGGTAAAAAACACATTGAATTTTACGATTTGATTGATGAAAATTATATGGATATTAAGTCTTTATTTGCTTCAAGAAAAATTATTGTAAATTTAAGACCTTATGAATATCTTTGGTTAAAACCCGTCAAAGAAGAAGTAAAAACAGTAAAAGAAGAAAACAAAAATTCAATATTAAACCGTATAAAATCAAAGTTTAACAAGGAAGAAAATATAAAGCCTGCAGTTGAAATTAAAAAATAATTAATTCAAGGCTTCAATGTAAGCTTCAATGTCATTTTCCGAATTATATTCGGTTAATGTTACAAGAACTTTGTTATGAGCTGTTTTTACACCGGCTAAAATGTTTCTTTCTTTTAATTTTCGAAGGAAAGAATCTGCCGTTTCATTTTCTTTCATTTTAATTTCAAAAGAATTAAAGAAATTGTTGTTTAAAGTTATATAGCCCTTTGAATTTAATTTTTCGGATAATTTATGCGCCAAATTATATGAAAGGTTTGCAAATTCAATTAGCGCATTTTTACCTGTTAAAGAAAGATACAGTGTGCAGCAAAGGGCAGTTAAGGCTTGGTTAGAACAAATGTTGCCCGTTGCTTTTTCGCGCCTTATATGCTGTTCTCTTGCTTGAAGCGTTAAAACGTATGCTTCTTTTCCTTCTTTATCAAGGGTTTTTCCTACTATTCTTCCTGCAATTTGTCTTTTATATGCGTCTTTTACCGCAACAAAGCCGCCATAAGCGCCGCCAAAATTTAAAGGCAGGCCAAAGGCTTGATAATCGCCAACAATAATGTCTGCCATTGGCGGTTCAATAACAGGTAAAATTGATAAATCAACCGAAGCTATAATTAATGCTTTTCCTTCTTTTTCGGGCAATTTTTTAAGCTCACCGTTATATTCGGGGTATGAATAAATTTTTCCGGCAAATTCAACATCTTTTGGCGCTTCGTTTGCAATAACAAATTCAATATCTTGCGCCCAAAGGTAAGTTTTTATAACTTCAATATAGTTTGGGTTTAATTTATCGGAGATAAAAATTCTTTTTATTTTATTAATTCTAACTGCCATTAAACAGGCTTCTGCGCATGCTGTGCCTCCGTCATAGACAGAAGCATTTGCAACATCCATTTTTGTTAAATTGCAAATATAACTTTGGAATTCATACATAACCTGAAGCGTGCCTTGTGAAATTTCAGGCTGATAAGGAGTGTATGCAGATAAAAATTCAAATCTTGAAGCTACATATTGTATAGCAGAGGGGATAAATTTTTTAACCGCTCCGCCCCCTAAAAATGAAATGCAGTTTGTTTTATTTTTGTTTGATAGCTTAAATAACTCCTTTTGCGCTTCCATTTCGCTTATAGGGTCATCAAGCTTTAATTCTTCCAGATAACATTTTTTTGGAATCATATCAAACATGGAATCAATTGATTTCACGTTAATTTCATCAAGCATTTGTTGCCTGATTTCATCTGTATGTGCTTCAAAATTTCTCATTAATTTATGCTACTTCTTCTTTATAATCTTCGTATTCAAGCAATCCGACAGTATCATCAGCTAATGTTTCAGATTCGATTTTTATAAGCCAGCCTTTTTCATATGGGTCTTCGTTTATGATTTCAGGTGAATTTATAAGTTCTTCGTTCACTTCAACTACTTTGCCGCCAACAGGCATATATATTTCAGAAGCTGCCTTAACGGATTCTATTGTTGCAAAAACTTCGTTTTTGGTAAATTCCGAACCGATTTCAGGGAGTTCAACAAAAACAACGTCGCCCAATTGTTCAACAGCATAGTCAGTTAAGCCGATTGTGCAGGTAGAGCCTTCTTCTAACACCCATTCGTGGGTATTCGAGCAGAGTATTCCTTCGGGAACTTTTCTTTCTTGTTCTGTCATACGTTTTCCTTTTTATATCGTTTTTCTATAAATGGTCTTTTAACTATTTTTGCATCGTACAGTTTATTTCTTATCATAATTTGTATATTTGTGCCAATAGTTTTTTGCATTGTGTTAAGTGTTGTATCATCATCAAGGTTTAAATAACCAAGCCCGATATTCTTTTTTAAAACAGGTGAAGGGCCGCCTGAGGTTACAATGCCCGCTTTTTTGCCGTCAATAAAAATTTCATACCCATGGCGGGCAGGAACCTTATCGACCATTTCAAAGCCTATTAATTTTTTCTTTTTCTTGATTTTTCCTTCAATTTGACCCATTATAACTTCTTTTCCGTTGTAATCTTCTTCTTTGTCTTTTGCAACGGACCAAGCAAGGCCGGCTTCAACAGGCGTTATTGTTTCATCCAAATCGTTGCCGTATAGGTGGAGTGCGGCTTCAAGCCTTAGAGTATCTCTTGCGCCTAAACCAATAGGCATTATGTTAAATTCTTTTCCTTCTTCTAAAATCTTATCCCAAAGGTAGGCTGAATATGGGTTTTTAACAAGAATTTCAAAGCCGTCTTCCCCTGTATAGCCTGTTCTTGCAACTAAAACATTTATGTTTGCAACTTCACCCCTTTTAATTGAAAAATATTCAGGCTGACTTTCTTGTTTCATACCCAATTTTTCAACCAACAAAGAAGCTTTGGGGCCTTGAATTGCAAGAAGGGAATAGTTATGAGAATCATTCACAATGTTTACATCAAACCCCAATGAATTTCTTACCATCCAGTTTAAGTCTTCATCAATTCTTGAAGCATTTACAATTAAAAGATATTCTTTATCAGGTTCATTTAATTTATAGATAATAAGGTCATCAATAATGCAGCCTTCTTTATTTGTTAATTGACAATAAACGGCCTTATTTTTCTTTAATTTTGAAACATCTTGCGGAACAAGCTTTTGCAAGAAATTAAGAGAATCTTTTCCTGAAATAAAAACTTCACCCATATGGGAAACATCAAAAAGCCCGACATTGTTTCTAACGGCGTTATGTTCTTCAATTATGCTTGTATATGAAACAGGCATGAGCCATCCTGCAAAAGGAATTAATTTAGCGTTTAGTTTTTCTTGTTCTTCGTATAAAAAAGTTTTTTTGTCCATTTTTGCCTTCTTATCTTACATAAACCCTTGGTAATCTTACTTTTAGCCTGCAAGTAAGTTCATAATTTATTGTATCTAAAATTTTTGCCCAGCTGTCAACCGAGATGAAATTGTCTTCATCATACCCCAAAATTGTTATAATGTCGCCAATTTCTGCATCAATATCTGTTATATCAAACATCATTTGATCCATTGTAATTCTGCCGATTTGTTTAATTAATTTGCCATTAATTGAACCTTGAATTTTATTGGATAAATTTCTTGAAACACCGTCTGCGTAACCTATCGGAATGGTTGCAACTTTTATGTCTTTATCTGCAATAAATTTGTACCCGTAGCTAACGCCTTCACCTTTTTTAATTGTGTGGATGTTTGTAATCCTTCCTTTAACAGACATCAATTGTTTAATATCAGGAATTTTGCAAACAGGTTCAATGCCATCTGTTAAAGGGGTCATGCCGTAAATTATAATACCCAGCCTTATTGCATTATACCTTTTATCATCCAATAAAAAGGCGCCGATACTATTTTGGCAGTGTATCATTAAATTTTTGGTATCAATATTATCCAGAACATAGTTAAATCTGTCTAATTGCATTTTTAAAACATCACGGTTTTCGGCATCTGCAAAATGGGTGAAAACGCCTTTCAAATCTGCAAATTCTGAATTTCTTAATTTTTCAATAAATTTTGGCGCATCTTTATAATTAATGCCTATTCTGTTCATGCCCGTATCAACTTTAACCTGAACTTTTATTCTTTTGCCCGTTCTTTCATAAAGCATTTTTAAGGTTTCTATGTGCTCATCATTAAAAACGGAAATTTCAATATCATAGTTAAGTGCAGTTTCAAATGCCCAAACAGGAACTGCACCCAAAACCAAAATGGGGCAATTGATTTTATTTTCTCTTAAATCAATTCCTTCATCAATTGATGCAACTCCGAAGGCTTTAATTCCGCAAGCAAGCAAAATTGGCGCTATCATAACGCTTCCATGGCCGTAGCCGTCTGCTTTTATGACAGCTAAAAGATTTTTGTTTTCAACATCTTTTATTTGTTCTTTAATTTTTGAAATATTTTCTTCCAAATATTCCAAATTAACTTCAACCCAAGAATCTCTGTGCTTATTTGTAATGCTTGTTCTTATATTTTTCATTGCTTTATGCCTTTTTGAAGTTTATAAAGTTCAAGTGTGTTTTCCATTAATGTTGCAATTGTCATAGGCCCCACACCGCCAGGGACAGGTGTTATATAAGAAGCTTTTTGGCTCACGCTTTCAAAATCAACATCGCCTGTCAGTTTGCCGTTTTTATTTCTTGTAATACCTACATCAATAATAACAGCGCCTTCTTTTACCATATCGCCTTTTATAAATTCTTCTTTTCCTGTTGCGGAAATAATTATATCCGCCATATTTAAAATTTCAGGTAAATTCTTTGTTTTGGAATGAGCCTGAATAACGGTTGCATTTTTTTGTAATAATAATGCCGCAATCGGTTTTCCTACAATATTAGAGCGGCCAACAACAACTGCTGATTTTCCTTCTATATTAATGCCTGTCGATTCTAAAAGTTTTATAATTCCTTTTGGAGTGCAGGCAATGGCATATGGTTTTTCGCCTTTAAAAAGTTTGCCTGAATTATAAGTTGTAAACCCGTCCACATCTTTTATGGGGGAAATTTCATCCAAGAAATCTTTTTCATCTAAGGCTTTTGGCAAAGGAAGTTGCAGTAAAATGCTATCTACATTTTTATCTTCATTTAAATTTTTAATAACATCCAGAAGTTCTTTTTTTGTTGTATTTTCAGGCAATTCTTTTAAAATTGAATTAAACCCCAAAAATTCCGATTTTTTAATTTTATTTTTAACATAAACCTTACTTGCAGGGTCATTACCTACGATAATAACCGCCAAAGTCGGTTTTATATCATAGTTTTCAACTTCTTTTTTTATGTTATTTAAAATGTTTTCTGCAATTTTTTTGCCATTTATAATTTCTGCCATAATTTTTTACCCTTGCGGAAGATTTAGCCTTTGATAAATTGTATTTAAGGAGTTTTCAACTTCATCAAAATCAACGCCGTTTTTAAATTCGGGAATTAACCCCAAGAAATTAAGCCCGAGGGAATTAATTGCTTCGATTGTCTTATTGGCATTTTCTTCCGTTGCTTTGTTTAGAATAACCCCAAATTGCCCTTCGGCTGAATATTTTTTTGAATTTTCAAAAATTTTACCTGCAAGTTCAATTTGTTTGTTCCCCGCATTTGTAATTAAAAGCGTTGTATCAATGGGGTAATCAACCAGTTGATGAAGATATTTAAGATCATATTCGCAATCAAAAATAACAAAATCATATCTTTCAACCAATTTTACAAGTGCATCATTCATTTGCTTTGTAATCGGGCAGCGGCAATCTTTTGAGGCAGTAAGCCATGAAACAATAATATCGACATTTGAATCTATTTCAACAAGAATATCTTCTAATGCCCATTCAATATATTCCTGTTTTGTCATTTTAGACGGAATGCCTGTGTTATATTCATGCTTTCCTGATCTTATTCCATAAATTGTATTATCTATTGTTAAGCCCCAAAAACCCGCAAGTTCTTGAGTTAAGTCATTATCTACCATAAGAATGGATTTATCTTTGAATTTATTTTTAATTAAATTGCAAAGAGAATAAGATACGGAAGACTTTCCGCTTCCAGATTTTCCGACAATAGCAATGGTTGATGTCATAAAACTCCAATAATAAAATAGTGTCTTTAATTTATTTTATAATAAAATATTTATATGAAAAAGAATTGTAATAAAGTTTTATTTATAAATTACGGCGGAATTGGAGATGAAATTCTTTTTTTACCCGCAATTGAAGGGTTTAAAAAGTTATATCCGAATTCAAAAGTAACTTTATGTCTTGAGCCAAGAGCAAAAGGGGTAAAAGGTTTAACAAATATTATTGATGACATTATAACAGTTGATATAAAAGCTATTGGCATAAAAAAATATATAAACATTTTAAAATTAATTTTTAAAACTTGGTTTATGGGGTTTGATACGGTTATATCAAGCGGTAAATCGCCTTTTGTTGCAATTATTTTGTTTTTAATAAGGGCTAAAACAAAAGTTGGCTACAAAACAAAAACATCTAAACTTTTAAATTTTGAAGTTCCTTTGAATGAAAATGTTTATGCGGGAAATATGTATTTTGATTTAATAAAACCCTTTGGTGATGTCAATTTTGAACTTCCGAAAATTAATTTTGATAAAAACTTTAACCTGCCTTTTAATTTTGGCGAAAATAATTTTATTTTAATTCACCCGGGGGTTTCTTTAATGAGCGTGAATAAAGGAATTTTTAAGTGTCCTGATACAAATTTTTGGATTGAAACAATAAAAAAACTTCTTGAAAAAGGTGAAAACGTTGTTATAGCAGGCGGGCCGGATGACAATGAAACGGTTAATAAAATTATAGAGAATAACGAAATTTCATCTAACCCAAAATTTTATTCAATGTTTAATAAAACAAAAAACTTATATGAATTAACAAGTCTTATGAATAAAGCAAAAACAATTATATGCTGCGATTCCGCACCTTTTCATATAGCATCTGCCTTAAATAAAGAAATTTATGTTTTATTCGGGCCGACAAATGAAAGCAAACTTGTTTATAAATCCGACAACATAAAAGTGATTACAAAAAACCTTGATTGCCGCCCTTGCCTTTGGCATAAGCGATTGACAAACTGCGAAAATTCAGCCTGCATTAAATTTCAGCCTGATGACCTTCTAGGTTGTATGAAGTAATGTTACTTTTTTTATTGCGTTTCATATTCTGTTAGTGTAAAATTTTCTTAAAAGTTGCACCAATTAGGCCTGAATCAGTTTAGAATTTTTAAATGGGATTTAGGAGAATTGTAGGTAAAAGCGAGGGAATATGAAATCTTTTCAAAAATTATTTATTACATGTGCTGTAAGCTCCTTAATTTTTATGGGAACAAACTTTGTATCAGCTCAAGTAGTTACCGATGTTCCGCAAGGGTTTTGGGCTCAAGATGCAATTGTTGAAGCTGTTAACAATAACTATTTGACATTAAAAGGCGACAAATTTTATCCGAACGCTCCCGTTACGAGGGCAGAATTTGCAAATGCCGTATATGAATTAATACAAAGAGATTTGGCAGGCTCGGTTGATAACAATTTTAGCGATATTAAAGGTTCAAGCCCTTATGACAGAAGTATTTTGACGCTGAGCCAACTGCAAATTATATTCGGTTATCCGGATGGCACTTTTAAACCCGACAAAGAAATGAAAAGAAGTGAAGCATCAAGCGTTGTTGCAAATATCGTAAAAAGTGATTTCTGGGATAAATCAGTTTTGGACAAATTCGAAGATAAAGACGATGTCCCTAATTGGGCATTGTTATCATACATTAATAATGTAATTAATAATGTATATGTAAATTATCCCGAAGAAAGCAAACTTCTTCCAAATGATTATTTAACACGTGCTCAAACCGCAGTTTTGATGATGAGAATAAAAGAAGCAATCGATGCTTATAAGTTATCTTACTTGCCAAAAGAAGACACCGACGCAAGTGAAATTGAAGTTGCTAACGAAGAAAGATTTGTTCCGGTGTTTGTGGGAACAAATACTTTGGGCGAATTTAAACATGCATATCAAAATACCGTTAACCTTTATGAAACAAGAAAAGTAATTGTTGCAGGCAACATTGTTCCTGTAAGATCGCTTCAAAGATTAAATTCAAAAACTGTGGCTGAAGGCCAGGTTGTAACATATGTTTCACCTAAGGATGTATATTCGGTTGAAGGAACTAAATTATACTCACAAGGTACAAAATTTGAAGGCTATGTTGAAAGAATAGAAAAATCATATTGGTTTAAAAGACAAGACAAAGCTTATATCGTATTTAACAAAGCAATTTTAACCGATGGCACAGAGTTCCCTATTGCGGGTGTTTTATATGCAACATACAAAGGCGATGTAGTTCTTGAAAAAGAAAAAAATTCAAGAAAAATTGAAAACGATGCAAAGAAAAAATATTCAAAAAGAAATGCTGCAATTTACTTTGCAAACAAGAAATTGGTTCCCGTTCTCAAATATAACGAAAAAGCTGAAGACAATTTGTTTATGTTAATAACGGGGGATATGATTATTCCGGAATCAGGAACTCTGTAAAAAAAGAAAAAACATTCAATAAAAAGCGTCCTATAAACAGCTGAGTTATGGGGCGTTTTTATTTATATTTTGTTTTTTTGATATAATTTTTATTATGGAAGAAATGAAAGAAAAAAACGAAGAAACCGCGGTACTGTTAAACGAAGCGTGCGATTATATTCAGAAATCGGAATTTAAAAACGCCGAAAAGAAACTCGCAAGACTTTTGGCAATTGATTCAAACCATCTTGAAGGCAATAAAACCATGGGGTTAACCTTGGTTAATCTTGATAAGTGCGATATGGCGGTTAAATATTTTAAACAAGCCGTAAAAATAGATAAAAACGATGCCAATTCTTGGTTTTATTTGGGCTGCTGCCAAGAAAAGGCGGATGATTTGAGCGGCGCCGAAAAAGCTTATAAAAAAGTCATTTCCCTAAGAGAAGAATATTATGATGCTTATAAAAGCTTAGGTGTTTTGTATTTAAAAACGGGCGATTATGAAAAAATTGTTAAAAAATTAAATAAAATAATTGTTCTTGGTAAGGATGATTTTCAATCCTTTTATATTTTGGCATCTGCTTATATGGCATTGGGCGATGAAAAAAAATCCGCCGAATTATTGAAGCTGGCACACAATTTGGTGCCTGAACATATCCAAATAATTAATAATCTTGCAAGCTGTTTAATTGCAACAGGCGAAATTGATGAGGCTTTGGCTTATTTGCAAAAAGGTTTAAAGCTGGATGAGAACAATTCGCAATTAAATTTTAATGCAGGAACCATTTGCCAACTAAAGCAAGATTACAACAATGCGATTGAGTTTTTTAATAAAGCTTATATAAAAGACCCTACTCCGGCAACGCTTTCCGGTTTAGCTGCTTGTATGGCAGCAGTTAAAAGGTATGATTCAGCTTTTAATTATTATAAAACACTAAGTGTTTTGTATCCTGACAAATTGAATTACCTTAATAATCTTGTACATTGCGCAATAGAATCCGATAAATATGATGATGCGCTTCAATCTTTGGACAAGCTTTTAAAGCATAATCCTAAATCAGTTGAGCTTTTAAAGAAAAAAGGCTTTGTTTTAAGAATGAAGGAAAAGTACAAAGAATCAATTGAAATCTTTGATACTCTAATTAAGCGCGGCAAAATAGATTATGAAATTTATTATAATTTGGGAATTGCGCAGGCGCAGTTGTCTAATTTTGAATCTGCCAAAGAAGCGCTTAAAAAATGTGTTCAACTGGAACCTGATAATGCCGTTGCAAGGAAGGATTTGGGCATTTTATATATTTATATGAACCTTGTTGATTGGGCACAAGAAGAGCTGAAAAAAGCATTTGAACTTGATCCTGTTGATCCTGAATATGCGTATAATTATGCGTTTAGTCTTTTTAAGGGCGGAAGTTACAATGAAGCTGACGAATACTTCCAAATTGCAATAAAGTTAGACAGCAAGGATTCGCTTTTTTATTCATCATATGCAGAAAATCTCATAATGCTTCAAAAGAAAGATGAAGCGGTTGAGAATTACAAAAAAGCTATAAGCTTAAACCCGAAAAATGTTCAGGCTAATTTTGGTCTTGCAAAAGTTATATATTCCGAAAGAAAATTCGGAGTTGCAAAAGAGCTTTTGGAAGACTTAATAACATATGCAAGCGGTGCGGAAATTTTGAATCTTCTTGCAATGACTTACCAAAATTTGAAAGAATATGAAAAAGCGGCGGGTATATTTAAAAAATTGTTCAAAGAATATCCTGATAACCACATAATTGCAACAAGGCTTGCTGAGTGCTGCTTAAAAATGAATGACAAAGAATGTGCTAAGGAATATGCAACAACGGCGCTTAAAAAATTTCCGGATTTTGAAGATGCGCTAAAAGTTCTTAAAGAGGTAAACAAAGAAAATGAGTAAAAAGAGCATACTTTCGTTAATGAGACCGACAGGAAAATTGCATTTGGGTCATTATTTGGGGGTTTTAACAAATTGGGTAAAACTTCAAGATGATGAAAATTTTGATTGTTTCTACGGTATTGCAGACTGGCACGCTTTAACAACAAAATTTGATGAAACCGATTCTTTAAAACAAAATACAAAAGAAGTACTTTTAGACTGGTTGGCAGTTGGAATTGACCCTAATGTTTCAACTGTTTATCTTCAATCTTTAATTCCGGAAACTGCAAAATTGCACATATATTTGAGCATGATAACCCCCATGAACTGGGCGGAAAGAGACCCTACGCTTAAAGATATGGTAAAAATTATGAAAGAAAAGGGAAGTAATGAAGATTCTCTTTCATACGGTCTTATAGGTTATCCTATTTTAATGTCGGCGGATATTTTAACCTTTAATGCGGAATATGTGCCTGTCGGAATTGATCAGGTGGCACACATTGAAATTACAAGAGATATTGCAAGAAGGTTTAATAATATCTATAAAACAGACCTTTTAATTGAACCCAAGCCTAAATTAACTGAAATTCCGCTGTTAAAAGGTTTGGACGGCAACAAAATGGGCAAATCTTTCCATAATGATATTAAAATTTCAGATACGGAAGAAGATACAGCCAAAAAAATAATGACTGCAATTACAGACCGTTCAAGAATAAGAAAAACTGACCTTGGACACCCCGATGAATGCGAAGTTGTTTTCCCTTATTGGAAAATTTTTGGTTCATCTGATGAAATAAGTGAAATTGAAGATAATTGCAAAAAAGGTTTAATAGGCTGTGCCGATTGTAAAAGAAAGCTTGCCTGCAAATTAAACCAAAAAATGGCACCTATCAGAGAAAAAAGAAGACATTACGAAAATAATCCGAATGAACTTAAAGAAATTTTAATCGAAGGTTCAAATAAGGCAAGAATTAAAGCAAAAGAAGTTTTAGATAAAGTTGAAGAAAAAGTAATGGTTTTCAGATAAATAAAAAGGAGGTTATTTAACCTCCTTTTTAGTATTTGTATTCATACAGTCTGAATTTTTCAAAATATTCAAGCGAATCACCCGATATATAAACAAGGTTAAAATCCTTCCATTCAAGATTTGCCTTTATGTCCCAAAAGGCATTCAGATCTTTCACTATAAGCAGGGTTGATTTTTTGTCTATTTTTCTGATTTCGCTAAAATAATATCTCCATTTGTCTTCCGTAAATGTTGGGACTATGTCTTTTCCCCAAACCACATATTTATAAGGTCTGCCTGTTTTTGCCCAGTACAAATTATTTTCGGGGTCAAGATAATAGTTGATTGCTACCGTGAAATTAATTGTGTCAGAAAAAATTATCGGGTTTTTGCCTTTGTCTATGTAATTATTTTTTATAAAAAGCGCCATTTTTTTGGATGCCGAATAGTCAAAGGCAACATCCGCATAATAACTTTTTATGCCGTTAAAAATCATGAGGGCGAAAAACAAAGTAAAGATTGCCTTTATGTTTTTCTTTTTGCTTAAAAAACCTGTCTCACTAAAATTGTCTTCCTTAAATAAAATCCAAAATGCAAAAATTATAATTGTGTATAAAGTGAATATTCTTGTGGGCAGCACCAGCTGGTTATATGTAGTTGTATAAACCGCAATTTGAAACAAGGAAGGAATCAAAAACAACAGGAATAATTTTTTGTTGTTTTTGAAAAGCATTATTGCCATTAAAGCAAATGTTGCCATATAAATTAAACAATAGCTGATTGTCCAAAAGTTAAAATAGTTTGCGTGTGATTTAATGTAGTAGGCATCCATTGAACCAAAAATAAAAGCAAATATTATTCTTGCAAGCGCCGCAACTTTATCATCATCCCTAAAAGTTATATAGACATTACTCGACGTTGTTCCGACAAGCTGAATAAAAAGCCCAAAAAACCCGAGAATAATTAATATCGATGAGATAATATATTTTTTATCCTGCTTTTCTTTATTTTTATACGGCAGATAAATATTTATATACAAAAATCTTATAAACAAAAGAAAAGTAAACATTGCCATAATGACGTGAGTATGAGTCAGAGCAATTAACAAAAAAGTATAAACAAAGGGATGTTCTTTTGTTTTATCGTGAAATATCGCAAGTAAAAATACAAACAAAGGAATTATTGAATAACTTCTTGCAACTGTCGGAAAAAAATAAATAAACGGAGCGGAAATTGTAATAACCGTTTTTGTCAAAGTAGTAAACTTTGAATTATTCCATAAAAGAAAAACCGCTAAAACACAAGATAACCAACAAATTAACTGCATCCAAATAATATTGTCAAACAATTTGGCAAAAGGCATAACAATTAAATAGAAAAACGGAGGATGTCCTTCATTAATCAAATGTGAAAACAAATCAGGCAGAGATATATATTTGCATATCATCCACACCTGTGCTTCATCCGACCAAATTTCATGGTGCATTACCGAAAACATTGTAATTGCTGCGTATAAAATTGCAATAAGTATATTTACGGCGGTTTTTTTATTTAAGATATTCATATTACTCCCTGAATTTATATAATGTAAAATCTTCACCGTTAGATAAAGAATCTCCGGTTTTGTATATTTTTTCAAAAGAATCTTGTTGAGTTTGTTTTTCGCAAAAGCCTTGCGTGCAGTCATTATTAATCAGAACGTACAAGTCTTTTTTGTTGCCGTTTTTTCTTTTTTCCGAAAATATATGCTGCCAATAACCTTTATCTAAAAGGAAATAATCTCCCCAATGAATATATTTGATAGGTTTTTCTTGATAAATATTTATAATTTCCGCAGGGTCTATATAATATGCGAGTGCAATTGCCCCGTTAGGGTTATCAATATATATTTCGGAATTATTAAAATCTATATTTTGCTTCATAAATTGTGAAAATTTATATGAGGGGGTGTAGTCAAATAATATATCCCCGTAGTAGTTTTTAAAGCTGTTTATAAACGTTAAAAGGAAAACAAAAATAACCGCAAGATTTAATAGCTTTTTGTTTTCTTCTTTTAAAATTATCCAAGCGCTAAAAATAAGAATCGTGTGCACAATATAAATTCTTGTCGGATATATGTGATATGCATATGTAAAAACATAAATTGCGAATTGGAAAAATACGGAGAGAAACAGAAACAGAAACATTTTTTTGCTTTTTTTAAATATTTGCACATTTGCAAATATCCAAGCGGCTATGGTTAAAACGGGCATTAAAATTGTGTAGAGGTTTATCTTTAAGCTGCTTGCTCTAAGGAAGAAAGAATCAAACGAATTAAATATAAAAAGCCCAAAAACCCTTGTAATCGAACCTAAATAATCTTTGTTGTCAAAGTTTATTGCCGCATTACTCGACGTTGTTCCGACAAGCTGAATAAAAAGCCCAAAAAACCCGAGAATAATTAATATCGATGAGATAATATATTTTTTATCCTGCTTTTCTTTATTTTTATACGGCAGATAAATATTTATATACAAAAATCTTATAAACAAAAGAAAAGTAAACATTGCCATAATGACGTGAGTATGAGTCAGAGCAATTAACAAAAAAGTATAAACAAAGGGATGTTCTTTTGTTTTATCGTGAAATATCGCAAGTAAAAATACAAACAAAGGAATTATTGAATAACTTCTTGCAACTGTCGGAAAAAAATAAATAAACGGAGCGGAAATTGTAATAACCGTTTTTGTCAAAGTAGTAAACTTTGAATTATTCCATAAAAGAAAAACCGCTAAAACACAAGATAACCAACAAATTAACTGCATCCAAATAATATTGTCAAACAATTTGGCAAAAGGCATAACAATTAAATAGAAAAACGGAGGATGTCCTTCATTAATCAAATGTGAAAACAAATCAGGCAGAGATATATATTTGCATATCATCCACACCTGTGCTTCATCTGCCCATATCTCATGGCGAAAAAGAGACAAAAGTGTAATTGAGGCATAAATTATACCAATAATTATAGCATTTGGTGAAATTTTACTCTGCCTTAACTCTTCCATAAATATCTTTGTATCTTATAATGTCTTCTTCTATTAATTTGTCGCCCTTTTGAACTTCAATAATCTTGAGCTCGGCGTCATAAGGGTTCCCTAAAGAGTGCTTCATTTTAACGGGAATGTCTATGCTGGAGCCGGGTTTTAATATAAACGTTTTATTGTCCAGCGTAACTCTTGCGGAACCGCTTAATACAACCCAATGTTCGGATCTGAAATTATGAGATTGCAAGCTCAACTGTCCTCTTGGAGAAACGCAAATCATTTTTGTTAAATACCCTTCTCCTTGGTTTAAAACAGTGTAATAACCCCAAGGACGATATACAGTGGTATGAATTCTGTGGGTTTCATTGTTCATTTCTTTTAATTTGTCATAAACAAATTTTACATCTTGAGTTTTATTTTTATCGCAAACCAAAATTGCATCTGCCGTTTCAACAAGCAAAATATCATTTAAGCCTACCCCTGCAATAAGTCTGTCAGAGGAATATAACATTGAATTTTTGCAATCTTTTTCAATAACGTTTCCGATAAAAACATTTCCGTCTTTATTTTTGTTATTAATTTCATAAATTGATTCCCAGCAGCCAAGGTCATTCCAATCGGATTTCAGAGGAACAATTACAATGTTATCCGCTCTTTCCATAACTGCATAATCTATTGAAATAGAAGGCATTTTGTCGAATTTCATAAAGTCGGCATCTGTTTCTTTTTTGAAATTAAATTCTTTCAAAACGGAATAAATTTCAGGTGCATATTTTGAAAGAGCTTCCATAAAGACGCTTGCTTTGAATAAGAATATTCCTGAATTCCAGAAATATTTACCGGATTTAAAATATTTTTTAGCTGTTTTTTCATCAGGTTTTTCTTTAAATTCTTGTGCAATATATGCTTCTTTGTTTATATCTTTTCCTGCTTTGATGTAGCCATAACCCGTTTGGGGTGAAGCCGGCTTAACGCCGAAGGTTACAATTTTTCCTTCTTTTGCATATTTTTCACCGATTGCAACGGTTTCTCTAAAAAGTTTGTTGTCTTTAATTAAATGGTCTGAAGGAGTAACCAAAATAAGGTCATCCCCGTTTTTGTCCAAGATGTATTTGACACACAAGCTTGCGGCCGGTGCAGTGTTTTTTGAAACCGGTTCCGACAGCAAAACGGGTTCTTTTGCAATTTGGTCTAATTGCGATTTAACATTTGAGTAGTGTTTTTTATTCGTAATGCTTATGATGTTATCTACGTTTATGAAGCTTTTTAATCTCAGATAGGTAGCTTCAAGAAGGCTCTTTTCGGTGTTCAATTTTAAAAGCTGTTTCGGATACAACTCTCTTGATAAGGGCCAAAGTCTTGAACCTGAACCGCCGGCTAAGATAATACCATACATAAAATAAACTCCACCTAAGTTAATACAAAATCTATTATACAATAAACTTTTTCTTTGTGAAATAAAAAAAGGAGCCGATTTCTCAAGCTCCACTGTATTGCCATCACCAGTTAGATATAAATTGCTTTTTTAAGGATGTTTATCTAATCCATAGGTTAATAATATACTTTTGAGCCCCTTTTTTGAATCAGACTTTAGTTAGAATTTTTTCATACTTTAGTATAGTTAAATAAATTTTTGTTACAATGTGCGTTTATCATGCTAACTTTTATTCTATACTTTTAATAAGTCAGGGATTTAATTTATGGTTGCACAAACAAAAACATCGACAAAAATATCTTCTAAGTTGCCGCCTCACAGCATTGAAGCGGAAGAAGCGGTTTTGGGGGCAATTTTAATTAACCCCAATGAAACTATGAATAGGGTGGTTGAAATCTTAAAGCCCGAATCTTTTTACAGCCCGAGAAATAAGCTTATTTATGAAGCAATGATGCTTTTGTTCAATCAAAATAAACCCATTGATTCATTATCCATTGCGGAATATTTTAACTCTAAAAATGCACTTGATTCGATTGGCGGCAGAGAATATTTGAATGATTTGGTTATTGATACAATTTTAACTTCAAATATTGAATATTACGCAAATATCATAAAAGAAAGCGCACTTAAAAGAGAGTTAATTAATGCAGGCTCTTTAATTATTGAAGAATCTTTTAAAAACCCCGAATCAAAAACATCTCTTGAATATGCAGAAAAATTAATTTTTGAAATTTCTCAAAGTAAAACATCAGGCCAATTGGAAACCTTAAGCTCAATTTTGCCAGAAACAGTTGAACAACTTGAATACAGGTATAACAACAAAGGAACCTACACGGGCGTTCCTTCTGATTATTATGATTTAGACGCAATGACCGCAGGATTTCAAAGGTCTGATTTAATAATATTGGCTGCACGTCCTTCAATGGGGAAAACGGCATTTGCTCTTAATATAGGGCAAAATATCGCAATTCAGCATAAAATTCCGGTTGCAATATTTTCTCTTGAAATGTCAAAAGTTCAATTGGTGCAAAGAATTTTATGTTCTGAAGCCGAAATTGACGCGCAAAGGGTAAGAACCGGTGATATTGCACCAAGCGATTGGCAAAGAATAGCAGAATGTATGGACAAATTGCACGTCAGCCCTCTTTATATTGATGATACGGCAGGGGTATCGGTTTCTGATATTAGAGCAAAGTGCAGAAGATTAAAAATGCAAAGGCCTGATTTAGGGATGGTTATTATTGATTATCTTCAATTAATCGATGATAAAAGTTCATCTGATAGAATTCAACAAATTTCGGCAATTTCAAGGGGTTTAAAATCTCTTGCAAGGGAATTAAATGTTCCAATAATTGCGCTATCCCAGCTTTCACGTAAAGTGGAAGAAAGAAACGATAAAAGACCTATGTTATCAGACCTTAGGGAATCAGGCGCAATAGAACAGGATGCCGATATTGTAATGTTTATATACAGGGAAGAATATTACGATAAAGAAAACCCGAATGTTAAAAATAAAGCCAAAATTATAATTGCAAAACAAAGAAACGGCCCCACGGGGGAAGTTGAATTACTCTTTCAAGGGGCAACAACCAAATTTAAAAACCCGCTTAAACAGAATATGGAATAATAAAAAAGCCGAGATTAATTTTTCGGCTTTTTTATTTTTTATCGGCTTTCTCAATTTCTAAAAGTGCTTCTTTTCCTGTTAGGTTCTCTAATATTGTTCTTGATAAATCAAATTTTGCCTTTGTTTTTATCAAATATTCCTGAGCATCTCTGTAAAAAACGTCGGCTATGATAATTTCTTCTCTTGTACCTTCTTTTTGAACTGTATCATACATAATTTTTCTTTTTTGAACGTTATCTTCGGCCATTTTATAAAGTTCTTTTGCGGTAATATAATCCATATAAAGAAAAAGAAGTTTCTTTTGAAGCTCATCTATTTTTCGAACCAAAACCACCATATCGGCGTCATTTACTTTTGTGAATTTGTAATTCACTTTTTTATCGTCCGAGGTCATAGCCCCTATTAAGCTTCCCCCGATTAAAGCGCCTGTTGCCATATAGGGGTTATTTGATAGGGCGGTTCCCGCAATGGATGAAAAACTTGCAATCGGCTTTAGAATTTTTTTAATTGCGCCTTCATCCGGTTTGTTTTCTTCGGGGTTTGAAAGCTTATATATTGCATATCTTATGGTTTCGCTTCTTTGTATTGCGCTATTATAAAGCAAGCTTAAATCAGATAAAATAACCGCCGAATCCATATCCATTTCGGCTGAAATTTCATCTGCCAAATATTTGATGTTTAAATCTTTTAGGCTTAAATTGTCTTCTTTGTCTTCAATTGTTTTTGCAATAATTTCATTTTTTTTAGTTGTTGCTTTTACTTCTTCATATTGAATTTCGGGCTTATCTCCGACCCCAAGCCTTGTAGCGTAAGGTGCTTGAATGTTTAAGGTTTCATAAGTAATGCCTGCATATGAGGGGGCAGAAAGCATAAGAAAGGCAAATAAAATTAATTTCTTCATTTTTTACTTCCTTTCTTTTTTTCATTCACAAATTCTGCCTTAAATTCTCTTTTTTCAAAATTAAGGTCTGATTGTTCAACCCCTTGAGTTTTGAGTTCATATACAACAAGGTTCAGTTTATCAATAGCTTCCGTTCCCGCTAACCTTTGAAGCATTAAATAATATCTTTTTGCTTCCTGTTTAAGTTCATATTCTTCAATTAATTTGTTTTGCCAAGCAGCGGAATTAACCGTTATTTCCAAGTTGTCGTTATGCTTAATTGCATCATTATAATTTTTATTTTTAAGAAGCATTTGTTCTCTTAAATTTTTAAGCCTGATGAGAGAATTTTTATAACAGTAATATGCAATAACAATTTCATCCTGTAAATCTTCAATTAAACCTGCAAGTTCAATTGCCTCAGTATCCGTCAATGGCGAATTTTGTAAAATATCCGTATTTTTTTTATTAATTAAATTGTTTGCAAGCCTTGCTGTTGCATAAGAAGCTGATTGTATGCCGTAATTCATCCCCAAAAATGAAGGCAATATGGAAGCACCTGATATAATTGCACTCATACTTTTTGCCATCAAAGAAGAATGAATTCTTCTTTGTTCCTCAGGAATTGCAAGCTTTTCTAACGTAAATTTTATAATGGGGTTTTTGCTCACGGTTGCCATCCAAATGATTTCCAAGTCTTCAACATCTTTTTCCTGTTGTTTATTTATTATGATTTGGGCGGTTTCTTGCTCTGTTACAAACAAACTGCCTTTAATTTCTTTAACTTCTTTATTGATTGAAACTTTATT